>VGVZ01000026.1 GCA_016873805.1 Ignavibacteria bacterium | reverse complement strand
CCCCGGTGACTCTTGTCCACAAGGGCAACATCATGAAATTCACGGAAGGGGCCTTCCGGGATTGGGGATACGAGTTGGCCCTCAAGGAATTCAACGGCCGGCTTCTCGATGGTGGTCCGTGGGTTCAACTCCCGAACGGAATCATCATCAAGGACGTGATTGCTGATGCGTTCCTTCAGCAGATCCTCACCCGCCCTACCGAGTATGATGTCATTGCGACGATGAACCTCAACGGCGACTATATTTCGGACGCACTTGCCGCTCAAGTAGGGGGTATTGGGATTGCCCCCGGGGGAAACATCAACTACGAATCGGGTTTCGCCGTCTTCGAAGCAACGCATGGCACCGCTCCAAAGTACGCCAACCTGGACAAGGTGAATCCGGGATCGGTGATTCTCTCCGGCGAAATGATGTTCCGTTATCTTGGCTGGAAAGAGGCGGCCGATCTCATTATCGGAGGATTGGAAAAAACTATCGGCGATAAAGTCGTGACGTATGACTTTGCCCGACTTATGGAGGGTGCGAAGGAAGTCAAGTGTTCAGAATTCGGCGATGCGGTCGCAAAGAACATGTAGCTGTCCCGTCGGGGAATTTCATTGCGGTATGAGCCGGTCTTCTCATGGAACTCAGCACCCAAAAGCCCATTCTTGAACAGCAGGATGATGTTGACGTTCGAACCCAGGAACCGGCGAAGGTCATTCTGTTCAACGATGAATTTCACACATTTGACGAAGTGATCGGACAGATCATCAAGGCCATTCGCTGCGATACACAGCGGGCGGAGACGCTGACGTGGGAAGTGCACAACAACGGGAAAGCTGTCGTGTATGAAGGTCCGATGAATGACTGCCTCAGGGTCTCGGCGGTACTCGAAGAGATCGCGCTTCATACGCAGGTTGAGATCTGAAGCACCCATCGATTGGCTGTGTTCAACCCGCACAGTCCGGAGCAACTAACGATCATCATGACATCAACGGAAATCAGAAACAGCTTCCTCGATTTCTTCAAGGCGCGCGGTCACACCATCGTACCAAGCTCTCCGGTCGTTCCCTTTGATGATCCAACATTGCTCTTCGCCAACGCCGGGATGAACCAATTCAAGGATGTGTTCCTCGGCACCGGCAAGCGCTCGTATGTGCGCGTCGCGGACACCCAGAAGTGCATCCGTGTGAGCGGGAAACACAATGATCTCGAGGAAGTGGGGGTCGATGGTCATCACCACACATTCTTTGAGATGCTCGGGAACTGGTCGTTTGGGGACTACTACAAGAAGGAAGCGATCGCATGGGCGTGGGAACTGCTCACTTCTGTCTGGGGACTCCCGAAAGAGCGGCTCTGGGCCACCGTGTATCGAGACGATTCGGAAGCGGAAGAACTGTGGAAGCGGGTCACCGACATCAATCCAGCGCACGTTCTTCGGTTCGACGAAAAAGACAACTTCTGGGAGATGGGTGAAACCGGTCCATGCGGCCCGTGTTCCGAGATTCATTTTGATCGAACTGTCGACGGCAATGCTCCCGCATCGCTCGTGAATGCCGGCTCGCCGGAGCTCATCGAAATTTGGAACCTCGTGTTCATCCAGTACAACAGGGATGCGGACGGCGTTCTCCATCCCCTCCCTGCCAAGCACGTCGACACGGGGATGGGATTTGAGCGCGTCTGCGCAGTCCTTCAGGGCAAATCATCCAACTATGACACCGATGTATTCACTCCGCTGATTGAGAGAATCTCGGAGATCACGGGACGGGAGTATACCGGCTCGACGACCGCCGTTTCGGATATTGCGATGCGGGTACTTGCCGACCATGTGCGGACCCTCACGTTCGCGATTGCCGACGGCGCCGTCCCCTCCAATGAAGGTCGCGGGTATGTTCTTCGACGCATTCTCCGTCGCGCCTCGCGCTTTGCGCGGAAACTCGACGTCCACGATCCTATCATCTTCAGGCTCGTTCCCACCCTTGTCGACACGATGAGTTATATCTTTCCGGAGATTCGCGAGAGACAATCGCAGATCGAGAGAATCATCAAGGGAGAAGAAGAGGCGTTCAACGCCACGCTCGACCGCGGTCTCGAAATATTCGAGGAGATTGCCCAGAAAGCAAAATCACAGAATCGCACAATGCTCGCCGGCGAGGAGGCGTTCAGACTCTATGATACGTACGGTTTCCCTCTCGACTTGACCCAGTTGATGGCTCGGGAGCAGGGATTCGCGATCGACGAGGAGACATTCAATAAACTTCTCGAAGAACAGCGCGAGCGCTCGCGTGAGGCAGGACGACAGGTTGAAACTTCCGCGCGTATCCCGTTCAGGCTCCACGATTCGTCGCTGGCCGACACCGAATTCACCGGATACGATCGTCTGGACGAACCGCGCGCTCATATTCTCGCGGTCGACGGAAACTTCGTCGTCCTCGATCGGACACCGTTCTATGCAGAGGCCGGAGGTCAGGTCGGCGACACGGGCGAACTCCGTATCCGGGAACACCCAATCCGCGTGAACGACACTCAGAGGGATGCCGATGTCATCGCGCACCGGATCGAACATCCAACGCCGGACCTTGTGGGACTAGACGTTTCAGCCAGGGTCGACAGCGAACGACGGCTTTCCATCATGCGGAACCACACAGCGACGCATCTGGTGCACGCGGCGCTGCGGAAGGTTCTTGGATCACATGTGCACCAGGCGGGATCACTCGTCGCACCGACTCATCTGCGATTTGACTTTTCCCACTTTTCCAGAGTCACCGAAGCAGAGCTCGAAGCCATCGAAGAAATGGTGAACAACAAGATCGCCGAGGGGATCGAACTGGTTCACTATCGAAATATTCCCTTCGACGAGGCGAAGAAGATGGGGGCGCTCATGTTCTTTGGCGACAAGTACGGTGATCGGGTGAATGTTGTCGAATTCAGCGAATTCAGCAGGGAATTCTGCGGAGGAACGCACGTTCCCTCAACGTCTGATATCGGCTATTTCAAATTTCGATCGGAAGGGAGTATTGCCAGCGGCGTTCGGCGCATCGAAGCGGTCACGTCCGACTTCGCCCTCGAACTGTACCGAATTCAGGAACAATCACTGGTCGACAGAATCCAACTCGCCTCCCGCGAAATCGAGGAGTGTCGTCGACTTGAGGCACAACTCGCACACACTGCCGCCCCCGAGGTTGGTCTGAGCTTCGAAAGGGAGTTGGAGGCTCTTCAGACTGCCGCAAATCGATCGTTGTTTCGGGGGTTGGGTCTCAGTCATGACTTCGCGGCACAGGTCGAGAACTCGAGAGGGATTGAGTCGTTGATATCGAGGATCGCCGAAAGGAAGAAGTCCCTTGAACGGGAACTCTCGCGATCTCAGATCAAGGATCTCTCTGCGACAATCGAGGAACTTGTGAAGTCAGCTGTCGTTGTGGATTCCATTCGGGTCGTTTCTGCAGAGCTGTCGGCTCCTTCCGCGGACGCGCTCAAATCGCTCGGCGATACTCTCCGTGCCAAACTCGGCAGTGGAGTTGGAGTTCTTGCCGCGGTCATCGATGAAAAGATTTCATTCGTGTGCGTCGTGACCGATGATCTTGTTTCATCACGTCGCATCGAGGCCGGAAGAGTCATTGGAGCGGTGGCAAAAATCGCGGGAGGCGGTGGCGGCGGAAGACCTCACATGGCCACGGCCGGGGGAAAGGATGTCTCGAAACTCCGGGAGGCCTTGCGGGCGACGCTCCCGGTGGTCAAATCAATGCTGAACATCTGAGGAGATACTGGCCATGAGTACCTGGCAGAGACTGTTGAAGATCAGACAGGACCGGGGTGCGGGGTACTTCATCCTCATTGATCCCGACAAAGTGGAAGGTGGTAACCTTGCCGACTTTGTTCGATCCGCGACCGAAGCGAGTGTCGATGGATTTCTCGTGGGTGGAAGTTTGATACTCTCTGACGGATTCGACGAGCGGATCCGGGAGATCAAGCAGAACACCTCGCTGCCGGTGATGATTTTTCCGGGGAGCCTCTTTCAGATCTCTTCGAGCGCCGACGCGATTCTTTTCCTTGTGCTGATCAGCGGCCGCAATCCTGATCACCTCATCGGGAATCAGGTCGTTGCCGCCCCGATCATCAAGAAGATGCAATTGGAAGCCATCTCGACCGGCTATATGTTGATCGGGACCGGCAAGATGACATCGGCGGAATTCATGAGCAATACCAAACCGATTCCGGCGCACAAGCCGGATATCGCCGTGGCTCATGCGATCGCCGCGGAAACCATCGGCATGAAACTCCTCTACCTCGATGCCGGCAGCGGCGCCGACGGAACGATCCCGGAGACGATGATTGCCGCTATTGCGCGTCATTGTTCGCTCCCGATCGCCATTGGAGGCGGCATCAGGACGCCGGAGGAAGCGGCCCGGAAAGTGGCGGCAGGTGCTTCCTTCATCGTCACAGGGACTATCCACGAGGAACAGGCTCACAGAGAATTGATGAGAGAGATCGTTGACGCCGTTCACAAACAATCACACGTGAGATCATAGATGGCTCATCGTCCGCTCACCCTAACGTTTCGCGAGAAATTCATCAGGGATTCGCTTGAGGCAAGTGCGGCGGTCAAGCGTAGCATCCTCGAGTCGTGCACACCGCAGATTTCCAAAGCCATAGACCTCATCATCGATGCACTCAACAAGAAGAAGAAACTCCTTCTTTGCGGGAATGGAGGAAGCGCGGCCGACGCCCAGCATCTCGCGACCGAATGCGTGATTCGTCTTAGTCCCGATATCAAACGACCAGGGCTCCCTGCGATCGCGCTCACAACCGATTCCTCCAATCTCACAGCCGGAGCGAATGATCTCGGCTTTGACAATGTGTTCGCCCGCTCCGTCGAGGCGCTTGGGAACGAAGGGGATATCCTCATCGGCATCTCCACGAGCGGGAATTCGGAAAACGTGAATCGCGCTTTCCGGAAAGCCAAAGAAAAACAGATGATCACGATCGCGCTCCTGGGCAAGGATGGCGGTCAATCCAAAGACCTCGTGGATCTGGCGATCGTGGTACCTTCCGAGGACACCCAACGGATTCAGGAAGGGCATATCACCATCGGGCACATCATTCTCCAGGAGATCGAGCAGGAGATGTTTGGATAAGCCCGACTCTCGTATTCGGCACACACGATGCAGCACCGCAAAGACTTTCTGATCCCATTCCTCACCGTACTGGCCGACGTTGCGGCGATTGAAGGCGCGTTCCTCTTTTCGTACTGGCTTCGATTCTATTCTCCGCTGACCGAACTTTATCCGGTCACGAAGGGCTTCCCTCCCCTCTCCGCCTACATCATCGGCTCGTTGTTTGTCATTCCTGCGTGGCTTTTCCTGTTCAATGCGCGACGGATGTACAGCTCAAGACGGATTCTGTATTTCTCGGACGAGTTCTTTGCAATCGTGCGCGTCGTCTTTGTGGGCATGTTGCTCGTGATGGCCGGGGCATTTTTCTATCGCGAATTTTCGTATTCGCGACTCGTCTTCGCGTTGCTTGGCTTCAATGCCATCGTGCTCATTTCGCTGGGCCGATTTGGAGTGATGAAATTCGAACAGCACTGGTACGCCCGAGGCAACGATACCAAAAACGTCGTGCTCATCGGCAGCAACCAGACGGCGAAACGAATCCTCGAACGGATCGCCGCGCTCCCCTCCCTCGGGTACCGCGTCATCGGATTCTTTGCGAACAGCTCGGACGGATCCCTGACGTCCGCGGACGCGACATACCTCGGGACGATCTCCCAGGCCTCCGAGTATCTCCGCACCCATCGGATCGATGTTGTGATGGTGGCGCTTCCATCGAGCGAGCATCAGGTTCTGTTCGATCTCGTGCGCCAATGTGAAGGGTTGAACGCGGAAATCATGATGGTTCCCGACATGCTCGAGATGATGACAAGCCGCGTTCGTATCCGCGAGCTCGAAGGGATTCCGTTCATCCCGATCAAAGATGTTCCCCTCTCTACCTGGAATCAGATCACCAAGCGGGTCTTCGACATCGCCGTGTCCGGACTGATCCTCGGGGTGGCAAGTCCGTTCATCCTCCTGATCATGCTCCTCATCAAGCTTACCTCAAAGGGTCCTGTGTTCTACCACCAGGAACGTGTCGGTCTCGATGGAACATCGTTTCGCGTCATGAAATTCCGTTCGATGAGGATCGATGCGGAAACGACGACCGGTCCGGTCTGGGCGCAGAAAGATGACCCACGCACGACGTCGGTGGGAAAATTCCTGAGACGATGGAGTCTGGACGAAATCCCACAGTTCATCAACGTCTTGAGGGGAGATATGAGCATCGTTGGACCGCGCCCGGAACGTCCCCACTTTGTTGCGCAATTCCAGAAAGAAATCCCGAAGTATCTCGATCGGCACCGCGTGAAGACCGGTATAACCGGGTGGGCGCAGGTCAACGGTCTGCGCGGAAACACTCCCATCGACGAGCGAACGAAATACGATATCTACTACGTCGAAAATTGGTCGCTCGTGCTCGACCTCAAAATCATATTGAAGACCATTAGAGCAGTCTTCTTTGGCGAGAACGCGTACTAGCCCGAGGTTCCCCCTGGTCCCATGATAGCCGCCATCATCTTTGTCCTTCACATCATCGCCGCGATCTATGCGTTCGTCTCGCGATGGAAGAGAACCGGGTTGAGCGAGGGGCTCCTCGCGGTCGCGTTCATCACGATCATCTTTTCGGTGGGATGGACTATTGCCACAATGATCGCGAACGTTTTCTTTGAACCGGAGGGATTGGCAGAATGGTTCAACCGCGATGTAATCTCTCTCAGTTTCGTCACGCTGGCTGAAATCGTCTTCTACACGCTGTTGCTGGGACGAAAGGGAGTGTCACAACACGCGCCGAACGATTCCACCCAACAATGAATCGCCTCGGCGGTTATCGCAGTTTGAATAGGAAAGTAATGACACAGGTTTGGTCGACTTGCGGAAGGCTCGGCCTCAGAGATTCAAAGCGCCAATGACGAATCTCGGTCATCGCGGCATCCTCAAGTCTCGTGTTGGCTTTTTGGGCCGGCTGGACGGACTTGACGGTCCCATCGGGTTGCACGGTTGTCAGGATCTTCACCTGGGCCTCAACATTGACGCCCGGCGGATACTTCGGCAGCTCACCGGATATTTTCCGTCGTGTTCCCCCCTCCATCCATTGAATCGAATAGAGAACCCCCGTATCGATATCTCCCGTCAGTGCCCCTGAACCCGCTCCTGCGACATCCGAGGGGATGCCGCTTCGAGGATCGGAGACGCCACGAGATTCGCGTTCGCCGAGCGTACGACTGGCCAGCTGTTCCCGTTCCCCGACACCGACCGCGTCGAGCTTTTGCGTCCCTGAGATGCGTTCCGCTGTCTCGAGCTTCTCCGATTTCGGGACACGCAGCACGTCGCTCGAGGGGTCCGGGATCCGCCGGTCGGGCAACATCACGCGTTGGGATGAAACGGCCGCGCCGGAAGGTCTGTTGGCCGAGGAGGCAACAATCTGCGCGCGATCAGGCGTGGCGGAAGCTTGCGGGGCTGTTTGACTAGCCACGGCCGCCGTTGCTCCCCACGAGAGCTCGATGAATTCATCTTTCGGGACGATTTCCGGGACGGTCAGAATCAACAGGATCACGATCAAGATTGCATGAATGATGAGTGACCCTGCCCATCCCTGGATCGTTTCGCTTTTTGCTTTCATGTCATCCTCACATCGCGGGCTGAGTGGCGATGAGCATCCTGCTGGCGCCAACCCCCTTGGCGATGTCCATCACCTGAACGGCACTCTGCAGGCTGACGTTCTGATCGGCCTTGATCACCACCATGCCGTCCTGTGCACCGGCGAGTGCCTGCGCGAGTCTTCCGCCCAGCGTCTCCATCGTTACCGATTCGTCGTTGAGATAGATCGAACCCTTATCGGTTACCGTAATCACAATATGCCGCTGAGTTTCCTGTTCTGCCTGCTCCGACTTCGGCAGCTGGACACGGATTCCGGGCTGAACAACGAATGAGGAGGTGAGAAGAAAGAAGATGATCAGGAGGAACACGATATCGGTGAGGGACGAATAGGCGAACACCGAGAGGAGTTTTTGTTCTGTCTGAAACTTCATGACTCACCCCTTTTTCCGAAAGTACTCTTCCTCGACGCGAGCCGGCTTGGATTCCTGGCGAACATCCTCGTCGATATCGTCCAGCTTTCCGGATCGAACCAAATCGATAAATTCCTCCGACGTCATTTCCATTTCGTTGACCAAACGCCCCACCCGCGTGACGAAGTAGTTGTAGAAGCCGTACGAAATGATCCCAACGGTCAGGCCAAATGCGGTCGTGATCAATGCTTCCCAGATTCCTCCGGCAAGGTCGCTTGGATTCACCGCGCCGCCAAGACTTTGCACCGTCCGAAACGCGCCGATCATTCCCGTGACCGTTCCGAGAAATCCCATCAAGGGGGCAAGACCTGCGATGCTGGCGAGGATCCCGAGCCGGTGTTCGAGCTTGAAGGTCTCTTCCTTTCCGGCGCTCTCGATGGCTTCCCGGACTCTCTCGTGGCCTTCAGGAAACACCGTCAGTCCCTTGCGAAGAATATGAGCAACCGGAGCTTGCGACTTTGCACAGAAATTCACGCCTGCGAGAATATCCCCGCGCTGCAGGACGCTTCGCAAGCGAAGCATGAATTGACCGGCGTCCGTGTTCGCCCGTCGCAAAACGACGATGCGCTCGATAATGACGACAAACGCCAGGACAGAACTCAACAGGATGGGATACATCAGAACCCCACCCTTTATGAACAGCTCAAAGAGGGTCATACATAAGCCATTGGTAGTGGTCTCGGTTGTTTTTCAACGACGACGATCACCCAACCGCATTCAGCGCGATCGGGAGCTACTGGGATCGGACTTTGTCGATCCAATAATTCGACCGAAGCTCATAGGCAAAGCTCTGGACCGCCTGAGCTGCATCTTTGGCAGATTGGTACTTGCCGATGCGAACGGTGTACCAGGGCTCCGATTTGAACTCTTTCAGTTCGACGAACGCAGGATACCCGGCCTGCTCCAGCTTAGCAACCTGGCCATCTGCCGTGGCTTTGTCGCGATGGGCAAAGACCTGAATCGTGTAGCTTCCTTTCATCTCGGCCAGTTGCTTCGATGCACTCCCTGCAGGAACGGTTCCGGCCGGCTTCTTGCCGCCTTCAATCGGAGGCGTCTCGACAAGCTCGACTCCACTTTGGGTACCAGAGGGTTGGGCACCTTCAGCCGGATAGGGTTGATCGGCAAAGGGCGGCTGTTCAACTTGAGTTACGATCGGGGCCGGTTTCTTTCCCCACAGGTTGATGATTCCATAACGGTTCAGGAGAAAAACGCCACCTACGATAACCACGAACGCCATAAGGATGATGATGACTCGACCCATACCCCCGCCTCGGGTGCCTCTCCTTGGCATCGGAGTCGATACTGATTCCATCGATTCTTCTGCACCCTCATCCTCAATCAGGTTCACATTAGGCATTGATCACTCTCCTCTATTATGAAAAGTAAACGCATACGATTCGGAATTCCTCACCATCGATAGCTCAGTCCGAACGTCGCCGCAAACGGAAGTCCGCGATACCTCTGCCACACTTCGTACTGTTTGTCAAGAACATTGTCTGCCCGAGCGAAAATCGTCAGCGATCGAATTCCCGATAACTCAAGGGCAAATGACGTGAGAAGGAATCCGGGTAGCCGACCCGACGAATCAGCCGATACGGGTCGATGGTGCACATACTGCAGCGCCGGAGTCACACTCAGGCCAAACGAGAATCGATGTGAATAACGAACCGTGGCTTCGACTTCCGGCAGGTAAGGGATCTTTCCGTTTGTGCTCGGATTCCGCGAATGATTTCCCTCCACGACTACGGCAAAATAATCATTTGCAGAAATGTTTGCAAATGCTCCGACCCGAGCCGTCGTCAGATCCGTTAATCCTCTATACGAGAGACTCCATACTCCTGTGCGGGCGGAATCCCGAAGTATCGGAACATGATCGATTCGGCTCCTCCGGACAGAGAATCGCGAACTCAACCATCGATTCCAGTCGGAGTCGAGCGCCCCTTCCACCACATAGCGATCGGTCGCGTGTTTCAATACCGACTGAGCATTCAGGAACGGGCTGCGTGCGATCTGATTCTGCAGCGAGATGAAGCGTACGGCCGATTCATATGTGACCGAGACAGTATGCATCCCGGAAAACCAATACCCGATGGCCGCACGTGGTGCAAGGCGCGAAATGCGTTGATTCTCCATCCCCCGGGCAGCAACATATCGCGCGCCGATTTCCACAAAAAGATTCTTCAGCCACGTGCGCGAGGTTCCGAGATAGAGCGACGTCATGGAGAGGGTATGATCGGTTGCACTTCCCACAGAGGTGAGCGTGAAATCGACTCCAGATCGAATACCGATTGAGCCGATCGACTTCTCTCCCTGAATCCCAAGATAAAACGCGTTTTCCCGGGATTTTTCCGATGAGTCCTGAATAGAAAAATTCTTGAATGAAGTCCTCAACTTGTACCCGATCGGACTCTCCTTTCCCGACACAAACGATCCCCCAATGTCGAAATGACCCAATGTCCGAGTGAACGTAGGATCAATCGACCCATAGAACCGATATTTCTCGCTCCCCAGTCCGAGACGGCCGGACAATTCCGCCTCATCGAGCCACGAAGAGGCCGAATTCAGATTCACCGCGCTCGTTGCCGCGAACTTCCCCCCGGAGCGATCGGCATACTTCTGAAACCCTTTGGTCCGATGGTATTGGGCCTCGAGTGCGTATTCGAGGGTCCCGAGATCCTGACCGAAACGTGCAAACGCAAAGGGACTGACAAACGAGCCGTAGCTTGCCGTTGCAACGCCGAAGAATGAGCGACCCGGTGGTCTGAAGAATCGTTCCTTCGGGCGAGTTCCCAGCTCGACGGTCGCGACATCTCTCACTCCCGGCTGCGCCATGCCTGTTCGGCGATAGATGCCGTCCTCTTCGACCGAGACTTTCTGGATGTCTGGAGGATCGAAACGCGCAACACCCGTGATGACGAATTCAGGAAGATCGATCCGCGGCAACTTTGGTTCTTCTTTCGCCTCTTCCCTTTCTTGAACCGTCGGTACTTTTGCATCCGCTCCCGCCTCTGTTGGGCGCGGCGGAGGAACGGGTTTTGTTTGCGCCGAGGCCGTTGCCGCAAAGAGAATGTAAAGAGTCGCGAGCCGGAAGAGATGTACGTTGTGACGTGTCATGGCTCTTCTTACATCCTCTCGAGATTTTTGAGTCGCAATTCGGCTTCGCGCACCGCATCTTTCTCTCTCTCGATCTTCAGCACATTCTGATAGATCTCCCGTGCTTTCCGCACATCCTGTGTTTGCTCATACACGTTGCCGAGCGAAAGATACGCTTTCGCCAGCCACTGTTCGTACCGTGGAAACACGTACCGGACTCGCAGGAATGCGGTGATCGCGTTGGGCCAGTCCTTTTTCTGTGCATGGATCGAGCCAACGAGATATTGAGCTTCTGCACCGACCTCGTCGGTTCGCGACGTCGACACACGTTCGACGCGTGTGAGAGCCGAGGTCAGATCTCCCGCCTCGAGATCTATCTTCGCGAGGGTGACCCGCGCTTTGTCCGCGCCGCTCGTCGAGGAATATCGTTCGATCGTATAGGTGAATTGGTTCCGGGCTTCCATCATATCTCCGTTAATCCGGAACACCACGCCTCGCAGGTAGATTGCCTCCGCAGCGCCGTCGGATCGGGGGTACTTCTTTTCCAGATCCGAGAGAACGACAATCGCCCGGTCGTATCGCTTCGCTTCGATATAGACTTCCGCGGCCTCCAGGAGGGCCTGAATCGCAATATTCTCCTTCACCAGTGGATGTGCACCTGCGTTCTCGAGTGTCCCAGCGGCCTCGTTCATCCGTCCCAGGGCTCGCTGGCTTTTCCCTGCCCAGTACCACGCCGAAGGGGCGTTGGCTGATTTGGGGAATCTCTCGGCAAACGCTTGATACTCACGAGCAGCTTGCTGGTATTCGCGCTGGGCATAGAACAGTTCCGCCTTTTTAAGAATGAGCGCCTCCGATGATGCGAGGGACGGATGTTGCCGGATAAACGAATCGACGGCATCCAGCGCCTCGCTCTGCTTTCCCTGTGCGATAAGGCAGTACTGGATTCCCGTTATTGCATCCAGCACATAAGTACTCGCGGGAAATCGATTGATCGTCTCCCGATACGCCTTCTCAGCCGCCGCATACTTCTGCTGGTTGAAATAAGAATCGCCGATGCTATAGTGGGCACGAGGGACGAGTTCGCTGGAGGGATAGAGCTGGATGAGTTTTTGAAACTCGAGAATTGCCTCGGAGAACTTTTTGTTTTGAAAGGAGATCCAGCCGATCGAATACTGTGCATCATCGGCGAGGTTGGACTTCGGGAAGGACCGAATCAGCGTGGTGAACTGCTGGACTGCCTCGTTCTGGTCACCGCTCCGGTAATACGTTTGACCAAGCTGATAGTATGCGTAGTCAACCGACTCCTGTTTCGGGAACATCCGGATCGTCGCTCTGTACGATCCCGCCGCTTTCGAATAGTCCTTGAGGAAATAATGGCAGTCACCGATCCTCAGCCGGGCATCAAACGTGAACTTCCCGGTCGGATAGGTCGCCACCAATCGTTCAAAGAACTCCAGCGCCTTGCCGAACTCGTTTTGCTTGTAGAGGGACCAGCCGGCGCCGTACATGGCATCCTCACGCTTCTCTGCCTGAGCGGACTGCGCGACCAGCTGATACTCCCTGAGCGCTGCGGCGTAGTTCCCCCGCTGGTATTCCGATTCCCCGAGCCAGTAACGGGCGTCCAGCGTTTTCGGGTGCTTGTCATACGTCGAGACAAATCTCGTCAACGCGGCTGACGCATCGGCGAAGCGCTTCAGTTTGAACAACGACCACCCAAACTGAAAATGCGCGCCGAGTTTTACATCGTATGGGGCATCGGCGAGAGCCATCGCTTTCTCGAACGACGCTCTCGCGGGCTCAAATTTGGAATCCGCTATCAGGCACTCTCCCTGCATGCGGTATGCATCGGCCAACACGTCGCTCCGCGAGAATCCTTCGATCACACGGTCAAAGTAGACTTTCGCCGCTCCCGGCTTATTGTGCTCATACAGCGCAATTCCCGATTCATAGAGCGCGTTATCGGTGTAGTCCCCAACCGGCCAGCGGGTGGTCACTGAATTCCACGTTTTCAGCGCCACGTCGCGCTGACCGGCGAGTTTCTGAGCCATTCCTTTCCGAAACAGAGCGGCCTGTGCCGTTGGATCATTCCCCTCCACAAGCCGATCAAATACCTCGATCGCCTTCCCAAACTCCGATGTCCGGAGGTAGCTCCATCCGAGAGCATAGGTCACATCACGGGCAAGGGAGTGATTCGGATAGACGCGCAGGAACGTCTCATAGTGTGTCTGCGCCTTGGCATAGTCACCCAGATGATAGTATGCTTCTCCGATGAGGTATTCCGCCTCCCCCTTTTCCTGCTCGGTCTTGATCATCGACTGAGCGTTGCTGAGTTCCTCAATCGCCTTTCGATAGTCCTTCGTATAGTAGAAGCACTCGCCGATGCGAACGAGCGATGCCGACGCGAGATCGCTCTCCGGGAACTCTCGGAACAACTTCTGATACGCCTCAATCGCTTTTGCGTAGTCCCGTTTGATCTGATACGTCCAACCGATGGAATAGAGCGAGTAGTCGCGGAGTCGATTGTTCGGAAAATGTTCGTACGCCAGCAGGTAATACTTCAGCGCATTGTCGTGCTCGTCCGCTCGGGCGTATGACTCGCCGATCCAGTACGCCGCCTCGCCGGCCAGGTCGCTCGAACCGAATTTGTCGACTACGGTCTTGAATGCATCAATTGCTGCCGAGTTTTTCTTCGTTTTCAGATGGGACTCACCCATCCGAAAATATGCGTCGTCTGTGAGGCGCGAGTTTGGGTTCTCCTTGACGAATGTCACATATGCGTTGGTCGCCGACTCATATTCGGCCTGTTGGAAGAGAGATTCGATTCGAAGGTACTGCGCATCGAGTATTCGTGCGCTGGTTGGGTAGTTTTCGAGAAAACGGGAGAACTGCTGGAAGGCAAATTGGTAAAGACTGTCACGGAACAATCCGTATGCGAACGCGTAATCCTGTTCCTCCGCAACACTCGCCGATCGGATCACATCAACCTGGCCGTAGCTCGTCAAGTGATTGACCCCGGCGGTCAGAATGAGCGACGCAAGCAAAACACGGGGAAATTTCATCAGTCGATTCCCGATGACCATGATACGCACCTCATATGCCGTCACAAAGAAATAGGATGAACCTTTAAAGTTGCATGTGAGGTAAGCAATTTAACGCTATCAATTTAAATCAAAGAGCCGCAGAAGTCAAGATATATCGGGTTTGGCGGGTTAGACGCAGCATCGAGAGAAATGTTCGAAAATGGACCTCAGGGGGCCTCAGAGGGGCTCTTTTTGGTACTCCTGAAGACTTCTGACCTGCAGGCTCTCCGATCGCTGGGCCTCGATGGCGCGGACCGCAGCTGCGCTGGCCGAAAGCGTCGTCATGAAGGGAATTTTGTGTTGGATCGCGGCCCATCCGATCGCATACTCGTCGTACCGCGATTCTTCTCCGAGCGGAGTATTGATCACAACCTGAATCTCGCCATTCTTCACCAGATCAACAACGTTCGGACGTCCTTCGTTGACCTTGAATACTCTGTCGCTTTCGATGCCGTTTTCCCTGAGGAATCGGGCCGTCCCTTCAGTCGCAACGATTGAGAATCCGAGACGCACGTAGTCACGCACGATTTTGAGAGTGATATCGTTCTTGTCGCTGTTGTTGACGCTGATGAATAGTCTCCCCTCGACCGGCAACGCGTTTCCCGCGCTGATTTGGGCCTTCGCCACCGCCCCGCCGAACTCGGGTGAGATCCCCATCACTTCACCGGTCGATCGCATTTCCGGTCCGAGGAAGATCGGGGCCTTCGGAAATTTCGAAAACGGAAATACCGATTCCTTCACGGAGATGTGCTTGACCGTCCGGAAGTCGAAGTCCTTCACGCCCAAGTCTTCCAACGTACGGCCGATCATGACTTTTGCCGCGATCTTCGCGAGAGGAATGCCTGTTGCCTTGCTGACGAAAGGAACCGTGCGCGATGCTCTTGGATTCACTTCGAGGACATACACGACATCATCCTTCATGGCAAACTGGATATTGATCAGACCGATGACGTTGAGCGCGTGAGCGAGTTTGACGGCGTGGCGTTTGATGATCTCGATATTGGCGGCGGAGATCATATAGGGGGGAATAACGCATGAACTGTCGCCCGAATGAATACCCGCCTCCTCGATATGTTCCATCACGCCGCCGATGAGGACATCCTTCCCGTCACACACCGCATCGACATCGAATTCGAATGCGTCCTCGAGGAAGCGATCGATCAGCACCGGATGTTCAGGCGAGACATCGACTGCTTTCTTCATGTACGTCTGCACAGCTTCGCGGTTGTAGCAGATTTCCATCGCCCGTCCGCCGAGAACATAGGAAGGCCGCACGAGGACAGGGAACCCAATCGACTCTGCGGCGCGAACCGCATCGTCAACGGAATATGCCGTGCCAAATTCCGGATGCGGAATACCGAGCTGCTGCAACAGCGATCCAAATCGCTCGCGATCTTCCGCCAGATCGATTCCCTCGGGCGATGTCCCAAGGATCCGCACGCCGTGTTTCTCGAGGGGCTTTGCCAGCTTGAGCGGTGTCTGACCGCCGAAACTGATGATCACGCCATACGGCTGCTCGTGATCGCAAATGTTCAACACGTCCTCGAGCGTCAAGGGCTCGAAATAGAGCTTGTCCACCACATCGTAATCCGTCGAAACCGTCTCGGGGTTGCAGTTCACCATCAGCGCCTCGACACCCTCCTCCTTGAGCGCCATCACGCCATGCACGCAGCAATAGTCAAACTCAATCCCCTGACCAATTCTATTGGGCCCCCCTCCAAGGATCATCACCTTCTTCCGAGACGAAACATGCGATTCATTTTCGCGTTCGTAGGTCGAATAGTGATAGGGTGTGAATGCCTCGAACTCCGCCGCGCACGTATCGACGGTCTTGAATACCGGTACGACGCCGAGGTTGAGACGCAACTGACGGACGGTACTTTCGGTCGATCTCCAGAGGTGTGCGAGCTGACGATCGGAGAATCCATACTCCTTTGCCCGGCGGAGTATCTGTTCCGACACCGGTTTCGCGACTGGTTTATGTTTCGGTTTTGATCCCATACGGATGCGTCTGTCCGAACACGGTCAGCTCAGGCTGTAGGTCCTGAGCTCCTCTTCAAAATCGACGATCTGTTTGAGGTTATGAAGAAACCAACGATCGACCTTCGTAATCTCGAAAAGATCCTCGATGGTCAGTCCCAATTGAAGAGCGTATCGAAGATAGAGAACGTTCAGCGGTTTCGGCATTCGGAGCCGATCCACAACCCTTTTCTTCCATTCGGGAAGCTGATCGGCGGAAAGCGACCGGACGTCGACCAGATCCTTCCCGTCGGCACCGAGGCCGCCGTATCCCTGCTCCAACGAACGAAGCGCTTTCTGCAGCGACTCTTTGAATGTCCGACCAATGGCCATCACTTCCCCGACTGATTTCATCTGCACACCGAGGGTATCATCCACTCCTTTGAACTTCTCGAAATCCCACCGCGGGATCTTCACCACACAATAGTCGATTGTCGGTTCAAAGGACGCCGGCGTCTGCTTCGTAATATCGTTGGGAATCTCGTCCAGCGTATAGCCGACGGCAAGTTTGGCGGCCATCTTGGCGATCGGAAACCCCGTTGCCTTCGATGCGAGGGCCGAGGAGCGGGAAACACGAGGATTCATCTCAATGACGATCATCCGGCCATTGTCGGGATTCACGGCGAACTGGATGTTCGACCCCCCCGTTTCCACGCCGATTTCCCGGATCACTTTGCGAGCCGCATCCCGCATATGTTGATACTCTTTGTCGGAAAGCGTCTGGGCCGGCGCAACGGTGATGGAATCTCCCGTATGAACGCCCATCGGATCGAAGTTTTCGATCGAACAAATGATGACAACGTTGTCCTTCAGATCTCGCATCACCTCGAGCTCGTATTCTTTCCATCCGATAACCGACTCTTCGATCAGGACTTCATGAATCGGACTGCTCGAGAGACCATGCTCGACTTTTTCCTCGAACTCCTCGAAGTTGTATGCGATACCGCCTCCCGTTCCCCCGAGCGTGAATGACGGACGAATAATGATTGGAAATCCAATCGCTGCCGCGATCTTCACGGCCTCATCTCTCGACCGGACGAATCCTCCGCGCGCCGTCGCCAGTCCAATGCGATCCATCGCGCGCTGAAAGAGCTCACGATCTTCCGCCTTTTTGATGGCTTCAAGTTTCGCGCCGATCAGCTCGACGCCGTACTTCTCGAGTACTCCAGATTCGGCGAGCGCAACTGCCGTGTTCAACGCGGTCTGGCCCCCCATCGTCGGAAGGATGACGTCTGGCCGTTCCTTCTCGATGATCTTCTCAACAAAATGCGGCGTGATGGGCTCAACGTACGTCGCATCGGCGAGATCGGGATCGGTCATAATCGTCGCGGGATTGCTGTTGACGAGGATGATTCGATATCCCTCTTCGCGAAGGACTCTGCACGCCTGAGTACCCGAGTAGTCGAATTCGCAGGCCTGACCGATCACGATCGGCCCCGATCCGATGATCAGGATGGACGTAATGTCTGTTCTCTTGGGCAAGGTATGCTAGAGCAGATTCCGGGTGTATCCGACGCGGCACGTGGAGTCCCAGCGACTCCAAGAAATTTTCACAATATACCGAAAGGTTCAGTCGCAGAAAAGCGGTTTCTTCATCTCTGCGTCAGGTTGGCTCTTCGTCGTGCTCTCCCCCTCTCATCATGGCGATCGCATGAAGCAGCGCAGGCATGAGGGCGTTCACTGCGTCTCCGACTCCGCCGACGGATCCTGGGAGACACACGATGAGGGTCTTTCCGCGTGTACCGGCCTTTCCCCGAGACAACATCGAAAACGGATTGCGGTTCAGTCCGTACATGCGAAGTGCCTCGTTGATGCCCGGAACTTCGCGCTCGAGAACCTGCCCGACCGCTTCCGGCGTGTGATCGCGGGGGCCCAACCCGGTTCCCCCCGTCGTCAAAACGAGATCGACCTTCAACTCATCGGCATAGTGTCTCAGCGTATCGACAATCATATTTTCCTCGTCCGGAATCACTTGAAATGCTTCTACCGAAACTCCGAACTCTTTGAGGCGTTCGCAGAGTAACGTGCCGGAACGATCCCGTTTCTTCCCTGCGGATCTGGAATCAGAAAGAACTAAAACCGCCGATCGGATGGCGCCGGCAGATTGACGGGCAAAGTCGCTCTTCCCCCCCGTCTTCCTGAGCAATCGAACATCTGAAATCTCCGCCGACTCATCCACCATCTTCACCATATCATAAATGGTCAGCGCAGCGACGGCAGCGGCGGTCAGCGCCTCCATTTCCACTCCCGTTTTGTAGATCGCTTTCACTTCTGTCGTCACACGGACCTTGGTCTCGAGGATGTCGAAGCGGCAGTCTGCGAATTCAATGGGCAACGGATGGCAATACGGAATAATCGCACTCGTGTTCTTCGCGGCTTGAATAGCGGCGACTTTCGCGACCGGAAGCGGGTCCCCTTTGGGGAGTGCGCCGGTTTTAAGACTCTTGACCGTCTCGGCGCTCATCGAGATGGACGCGGTGGCGAGAGCAGTTCGCAGTGAGGATGGCTTGTGGGAAATATCGCGCACGTTACGCCTCCGGTTGAGCATTCGGTTCGACACGAGGAACATCTCGCCGCAGACTCTTTGCGACGAACTCTAAGATATCCTCGGTCAGATACGGTTTCGCCATGAACCCAAGAGCTCCCTTGCGAACAATTTCCCGCACTGCCGAATCCTGGGCAAACCCACTGCAGACCACCACTCTGACTTCCGGATTAATCGCTCGCATTTTCTCAAAGGCCTCGACTCCTCCCATTTCCGGCATCACCACATCGAGAAGAACGAGCTGGATTCGATCATGTTCGCGCCGATAGATTTCCACTGCCTCAACGCCGTTGCGGGCCGACAAGACGTGGTACCCGTGGGCAGTCAGCACTTCGGCCAAGAGTGAGAGCAGGAGCGTCTCATCGTCGACGACGAGGATCGTCTCACCATATCCTCGCGGTGTAGCGGATTTGAAGGAAACCTGTTCAGCCTTCTCCAGACTCCGCGCAGACAGAGGAAGGAATACTCTGAATGTCGAGCCTTTCCCGACTTCGCTCTCGACTTCCAGCACCCCTTTGTGGTTCTTGACAATGCTGTAGACGGTCGAGAGACCGAGTCCCGTCCCCTTCCCCTTCTCTTTGGTCGTGTAGAACGGTTCAAAGATCCGTTGCTGGACATCGGGAGGCATGCCGATGCCGTTGTCGGAGATACTGATGCAGACATACGGCCGCGCCTCTGCCGCGAGGTGCGTTTCGATAAAGCTATCCGGCGGAACAAACACGGAGATCGCCGCGTTGAGTTTGCCGCGCTCGGTCCGGTCGACGTGATCCAGAATTGCATCACGTGCATTGATAAAGAGGTTCATCAGCACCTGCGAGAGCTGGCCTTGATCCCCGTCGACAATCAGTGTGTCCGTTGTCAGGTGTGTTTCAAGAATGATCGATTTCGGAAACGAGCCGCCGACAATTTGGAGCGTCTCCCGAAGTACTTCGTTGATCGAAACCGGCGAGATCTCGGCGCGCGAGCTATGAGCAAAGCTCAGAAGCTGTTTCGCAAACGTCGCTGCCCGTTGCGACGACTTGTCGATGGCCTCGAGATATCTCGCTTGCGGTGAAAAGCGATCGATCGAAGGCTGGAGCAACTTCGTGTATCCCATGATTGCCCCGAGGATGTTGTTGAAGTCATGCGCAATTCCGCCGGCCAGAGTTCCGAGGCTCTCCATCTTCTGGGATTGCAGGAGTTCGCGCGAAAGTTGTTCCTCGCGTTTCCGTTGTTCGAGCATTTCGAGTTCAGACGAGAGGCGTTGGGCGACAACCGACAGCAACTTCTTTTCGTGCTCCGTAAACGTTCTCCGCGCGTCGTCAAAGGCGCAGATCAGTCCGGCCACATTCACCCGACTATCGAGGAGGGGAACCCCCAGGAGCGACTCGATACTTGTTTTCAGCACACTCTCGTTGTCGGCAAGGAGCATTCCCGCTCCCCCCGAGATTTCGTAGAGTGCTTTCCTCCGGACAATATCCTCCAGCGGTGTGTTTTCGACACGTATCGTCATATCGCGTCGATGAACGGAATTCTGAACAAGAGAGGTGACGGTCAACGATTTTGCGTCGGGGGAGAGCCGGCCAACAAGCACGCTTTTCACTTTCAGCAATTGAGCGGCAGTCAGAACGGCGTGATCAAACAGCTCCTGACCGTGGAGAGTCGAGGCAACCGAGTACACGCGGTCCAGCTCTTCTTCTGCATGCTTTCGCTCGGAAAGATCACGAACGATGGCCTGAAGCACGCCATTTCCGAGGAGGACTGCATTGATTTCGGCAGGAAACTGTGAGCCGTCTTTGCGCTGCATCGTGGCATCGGAGATGATTGTTCTCCCCTCCCGCACGATGTTTGAATAGAATTTCTTGAAATCAGCGCTGGAATTGATGATTGAACGTGCAAGGACAACCGAGACGTTCATTCGAGTGAGCTCTTCCCGGGAGTATCCGAGAAGTCCGCATGCCTGATCATTCACCTCGATAAGCTGCCCTTCCGAGTCAGAGACCAGGATGGCATCTGCCGCCTCACGGACGAGTCGGCGATAGCTCTCTTCCGATTTCGCCAGTTCCTGCTGCGCCTGCATTTCCGACGTGACGTCCCTGAGAATTCCCTGGTACGCGATCGTGGTGCCGGTCCCATCGACGATGGACGTGGTCGTCTCAAGAACATCGATGTGTTCACCGTGCTTCTTCCTCAGCCTCAGCATGGAGTCGCGAAGGAATCCCTCACGATTCATCATTTCCATCGATTTCTGACGATCTTGCGGATTCACATAGAGGTCTCGAGGGATGTCCACTGCCAGAAGTTCCCTCTTTGATTCGAACCCGAAGAGTTCCACCGCCGCTTGGTTCACTTCGATGAGGCGTCCATCGGGTGTGCTGATGAAGATCGCGTCCTTCGACTGCTCGAACAGATTCCGGTACTTCTTCTCGGAGTCATACAGCGCCTCCTCCACAAATTTGGCTTCTGTCACATCGGTCTGCGCTCCCCACATCTGATGCAGTTTTCCGTCGATCACCTCGCCCACATAGACATTGCTGAAATACTTGATGCTCCCGTCGAAATGGCGTTCTTTGGTTTCCCAGTTCGATAGGCGGCAGCCGTTGTCGAGAAACCGCTTGAGCCCTTTGCAGTAAAGCTCCCAATCCACGACGGCATCGAGGAAACTTCTGCCGAGAATCTGCGATTCTTCTTGCGCGCCGTACATCCGCACGAACGCCGGATTGACCTCGACGATCCGGCCGCACTCCCTGTACGCTTCCAGGATCTTTTCGAATTTCTGATTCAGATCAATCGGCGGGACGAATTCCTTACGCCAGATTCCTTCGCTGGTACTCGAGACGTACCTCGAATATCTCGATTCTGCTTCCGCAAGCCGTTCTTTGAGTCGGACCTCTTCCGTGATATCGCGGCCAATCCCCATGATTCCAACGATTTCTCCCCCTTCGCGAATCAGTCGGCCGTTGAACTCGGCCATCTTGATCTCACCCGACTTGCTGATAATCCTCAGCCGATTCCGTGCACTCTCTGCCTGGCGGCGGAGACTGGACAGGAACCAACTCTTCACGTTCGGCAGATCATCGGGGAGAATCATGAACCCGAAATCTCTTCCCTGCACTTCCTCGAGCGTGTACCCGGTGACGACGGTGAATCGCTTGTTCACAAATTGGAATTTTCCCGATCTGTCGATCAAAACGACGGAATCGTTCGCGTACTCGACGAGACTGCGATACTGCTTTTCGGACTTACTCAATGCCTCAAGAAGGCGACGCTCCTCGAAGACGCCCGAGATTTCCGCGGCGATCGCGAGGAGAGCGTCAACATCCGAATCGGAGAATCCATACCGCTCATCTGATTCGACATTGATCACACCCAGCAATTCGGCTTCTGCATCGAGAATCGGCACACAAAGTTCCGACTTTGTCGTCAAGTCGTGCTTCCTGATGTACGCCTCCTCCCGTTCCACATCCTGAACAACCTTGGTAGATTTGTTGCGCGCAACCCACCCCAGGATCCCCTCATCGACGGATTGCTCGTAGCGGAGAGGGACACGGTCGGCTTCCGGACCGTCCTTCGCGATCATCCGGAGAATATTCCTGCGCTTCTCATACAGGAAGATTGAGACAAAGCTATAGCGATGGGTCTCGTACACCATTCGTGCGATGCGCTGGAGGAGTTCGCCCATATCCGGACGCTCATGGGCGAGTTTCTTGATCTGAAAGAGGAGCTGAACCTTTTTCACTTCAAGCTGCGTGGCCGCGTGAAGCTGGGCGTTGCTCAGCGAGAGCGACGTATGAAGAAGAAACAGCTCCAGCCGGGCCAGATCACGCTGGCTCAGAAGTTTCGAAGAACTCGGACTGTCGAGATAGAGCGCACCATAGAGCTCCCCCTTCAAGAGGATAGGCGCCGCGAGCGCGGATTGGAAGCCGACACCCCCCTTGAGAAGCATGCTGAGGCCGAGCGTGTTCAGATCGGACGGATCGTGGATCGCAATGCCTCGCCGATCGCGCACAACCAGGTGGGCGATCCGTTCGGCGATGTGTAACGCCTTGACGCGCTTCTTGTCGATGCCGAAACCGGTCGCCGTCACAACGGAGATCTGTCTCCCGTCTTCGTGAAGGCGAAACACCGCTACGCGCTCGGCGGCTGGAATGACTCTCAGCGATTCTGCCACGAGCGTAAACAACACGGCCATCGGATCCAGCGAACCCCCGATCGCAAAACCGCTCTTGTGGAGCTGGCTCAGTTCCTGTTCCCGTTCGACGCGCTCTGTAAACAACTGAGCGTTTTGAATGGCGAGGGCGGATTTCTCCGCGATTCTTTTTGCAATTTCCAGATCCTCCGGCTGGAACGGTTCATCGGAAGAGCGTGTGATGAGCAGCGTCCCGAGGAGCGTATGCTTCGAAAGGAGAGGGACAACGATCCGGTGTTCGATGGGCAATTGCTGTTCCGAAGGGTGATCCGTGTGGAGATCGTCTTGAGCGTTGTTGATAATCTCAGGTTTTTTCTTCTCCGCGATTTTGCCAAGCATACCGGCCCCCAGAGCCACCTCGACTTCAAATGATTTTCGCGCCGACTTCGATTCGCTCCGACAGAGCGACGGCACGAGCATCGCGCGCGCGTCGTCATACAGGTGGATGCCGGACAGGTCACATTTGACGAGTTCCGGGACCGTGTGCACGATCGCCTGGAGGACTTTCTGAAGATCGCGCTCTTCCAAGATCTGGCTGTCGACCTGGGTGAGGAGTTTGTACCGCTCGGCCAGAATTCTGTTTTCTTCGAGCAATCGTGCTTGGAGCACCGCCATCGACACGTAGGGGGTGACGGTATTGAGGAACTCGAGCACCTCTTCGGAAAACTCAGGGTCCCGAAGCCCGATAATAAATGTTCCGACGAGAGTCTTGCCCACCAGAAGGGGGAAGTTGCACAACGTCTTCACCCCAGCGACGCGCTGGGCCGCTCGCGCCAATTTTGCCGGTACCGTCAATTCCACAAAGGGCGCGAAATCCGATCCGATCCAGCGCTGGCCCTTGATCAAGCCGGCATGGATTGGCGATCGTTCCGGATCAAAGGGATAGTCGAACCTCATCAGGTCGACGCGCATGAGCTTCTGCGCAGACCGGATCAAACCACTCTGAGGTGCCAGCCCCAGCACGCGGAATATCTTCTTGTGCGGAACGTACTGTGTGACGATGACCGTACGAAACTCGAACATCTTCGCAAGCTCATCTGCAAACCTCTGCATCACCGCGCCGACATTCAGTTCCGTAATCGTCTCTTTCGCGAGACTTTCGACGAGCTGAAGTTCGCGCGAGCGATGACTCGGTTTTGTCTTCGACGGTCGCAATCCTCTCGGGTCGGTTGAATTCATTCTTCTCTATTCCTGATCCTAAACATCTAATTAAGCAAATTTTTCCCTCATGCAAAACCTCCCCATCGGTTCAAGCGTGGGTCGATTCATTGGTGCGAAATGAATGCTTTTTTCATATATTTATTGATGCGCGTTTGTTCAATCACAACTTGACCCAGCCCGATCCTTTGCCAATGCTGATCGGCGAACCTGCAAGGAGTTGAAGATGACACACCCGAATTCTTTCAATACAAAATCACAACTCACGGTGGGAAAGAAGACCTATTCCTTCTTTTCTCTCAAACGGCTCGAGGCAAACCTCGATCGTCCTCTGGCCCGTCTCCCGTTTACGCTCAGGATCTTGCTTGAGAACCTCCTCCGGCATGAAGATGGCCGGACCGTGCGCAAGGAGGATATCATGGCCATCGTGAACTGGGATCCCAAGAAAGAACCGGATACGGAGATTTCCTTCATGCCCGCGCGAGTCCTGTTGCAGGATTTCACCGGCGTCCCATGCGTGGTCGATCTTGCGGTGATGCGTGATGCCATCGTCAAGATGGGGGGGGATCCGACTCGTATCAATCCTCTCCAGCCCGTCGATCTTGTCATCGACCATTCCGTCCAGGTCGATGAATACGGTTCCGAGCACGCGTTCGCCCTCAACAGCCGTCTCGAATTCGAACGCAACAGAGAACGCTATACATTTCTCCGGTGGGGTCAGCAGGCATTCCAGAATTTCCGCGTTGTTCCACCCAACACGGGCATCGTTCATCAAGTCAACCTCGAATACCTCGCGCGTGTCATCTTCACGTCGGAGAAGAACGGCGAATGGATGGCATTCCCCGATACGCTCGTCGGCACCGATTCGCACACGCCGATGATCAACGGACTCGGCGTCGTTGGCTGGGGAGTGGGAGGGATTGAGGCAGAGGCCGCCATGCTCGGCCAGCCCATCTCGATGTTGATCCCTCAGGTCGTCGGATTCAAGCTCAGGGGTACATTGCCGCCGGGAGCAACAGCCACCGACCTTGTTTTGACTGTCACGCAGATGCTAAGAAAGAAGGGGGTCGTAGGGAAGTTCGTCGAGTTCTTTGGGCCGGGCCTCTCTGCCCTGAGCCTCGCGGACCGCGCAACAATCGGAAATATGTCTCCCGAGTACGGAGCGACGGTCGGTTTTTCTCCTGTCGATTCCGAAACTCTCCGCTACCTCCGTTTTTCCGGACGCGGCGACGAACTCACGGAGCTTGTCGAATCGTATTGCGCGGAACAGGGACTGCTAAGGACGGACGGGACAACGGATCCCACATACTCCGATACCCTGGAGCTCGATCTCGCCACAGTGGAACCAAGCCTCGCGGGGCCAAAGCGACCGCAGGATAGAATTTCTCTTGCTACCTCGAAGCGCGCCTTCCGCACGAGCATCTCGGAGACAGTCAAGAGCAAACAACAGGACGTTGACCTGACGGCTCTCAACGATTGGGTTCAAGGACAGCACGGTGCACCCGACTCTTCAACCCGTGTTTCCCTTCTTCCTGTCGCGACGGTGAAAAAAAACGGTACGGAGTTTTCATTGACGCACGGCTCAGTCGTGATTTCCGCGATCACGAGCTGCACCAATACATCGAATCCCTCTGTTATGATTGCCGCAGGACTCCTCGCAAAGAAGGCGGTTGAACGGGGACTGAAGACCCAACCATGGGTGAAAACCAGCCTCGCCCCCGGATCGAAAGTCGTGACCGGCTATCTCGAAGCGGCCGGATTAACGCCCGCGTTGGAAGGACTTGGATTTCATCTCGTCGGTTATGGATGCACGACATGCATCGGCAACAGCGGACCTCTCCCCGAGCCCATTGCCAAAGCGATCGAGCAACATGATCTGATCGCCGCCGCCGTCCTTTCCGGGAACAGAAATTTCGAGGGAAGAGTGAATCCTCATGTGAGAGCCAACTACCTGGCATCTCCTCCACTGGTCGTCGCCTACGCGATCGCCGGCACCATGGACATCGATCTCACTACCGAGCCGCTGGGAATCGGGAAGGATGGATCACCGGTGTACCTCAAAGACATCTGGCCCTCGCCGGAGGAGGTGCGCGAATCGACCCGACAGTCCGTTCGACCGGAGCTTTTCGATCGCGAGTACAAGAATGTCTTTCACGGTGATGAGCCGTGGCGAGTGCTCCCGGTACCAACGGGCAACAGGTTTGCATGGGAAAGAGACTCCACCTACATCAAACAAGCACCGTTCTTTGAGGGAATGCCTGCGCAACCGGATCCTCTGAAGAACATACGCGGTGCGCGCGTTCTCGCCCTCCTCGGCGATTCCGTCACCACCGATCACATCTCTCCTGCCGGTTCGATTTCTGCGAAAAGCCCCGCCGGAAGATACCTGATCGCGCACGGAGTTGATCCCAAGGACTTCAACTCCTACGGATCCCGTCGTGGGAACCATGAAGTGATGATGCGAGGAACTTTTGCCAACATCAGACTTCGCAATCTCCTTGCCCCCGGCACGGAGGGGGGCTGGACGATCCATCCCTCGTCAAGCGATCCTATCACGATCTATGATGCGGCGATGAAGTACAAAGAGGAAAAGAGACCCCTGATCATCATCGCAGGAAAAGAATACGGTTCCGGATCATCACGGGATTGGGCAGCGAAGGGGCCCAGACTGCTCGGCATCAATGCGGTCATTGCGGAAAGTTTCGAGCGGATCCACCGTTCAAATCTCATCGGGATGGGAATTCTTCCCCTCCAATTCAACGCAGGAGAAAACTGGAAGTCGCTCGGTCTTACCGGATTTGAGGAGTATGATATCGATGGAATCGCGGACGACCTTCATCCCGGCAAGATGTTGACGGTGAGGGCGAGTGACTCCACGGGAAAGGTGATCTCGTTCACGGCGACGGCGCGTCTGGACACGCCGAACGAGGTCGACTACTACCATCACGACGGCATCCTGCAGTACGTTCTCCGATCGCTGGTCTCGCAGTAAACGACAAAGGGGCTGACGCATCGCTGTGTCAGCCCCTTCATGACTGGTTCTCACACTGCTGTCAGGTTCGTTCCTGCTTCCACCACCTGTCCACAACCTCACTGACGCTCGTTTTCACTCCGCTTTGTTTCCATTTGTCGAAGAAACGGATATCGCCGCTCTCCGGTTCGGGGTTCGGGAAATCGACCTGGACGCGCAGCGGCATGGAAATCGCATCTCCAACCACCAGCGCCTCTCCTTGTCTCAGCGAGGGGAGGATTTCCGCCACTCCCGCGAAATTGTCCGGCATGAGACCCTTGATATAGCCCTGGTCGATGGGGTTGGTGATTCTCAGAATGATGAAATTGGTGCACTGCGACAGGATGGTTTCCGAGACCTCAGCCGGGCGCTGGCTGACGATCATGCAACTGACACCGTATTTCCGTCCCTCCTTGGCAATACGTTCTACTGTCCGTCGCGCGGCTTTTGTCCCTTCGCCGCCGGCTGGCAGATAGTTGTGCGCCTCCTCGAAGACGAGCAAGACCGGAAACTCACGTCGATTCTGATTCCAGAAATTGAAGTCGAACACCATTCTTGCGAGCAACGAGACGATTGTGTTGACGATGTCGAACGGAACCCCGCTCAGGTCCATGATGGTGACCTTTGCGCTTCCCTCAGCTCCGTACACCTTCTGCAGAAATTCCTTGATGGTATCCGTCGAAACGTACTTTCTCAATTTGAACATGAACGCGTATCGACTGTCGTTCAACCGGCTGTCCAGGCGCACGATGAAGCGGCTGAACTTTCCGTACAGGGGCCCCTCTTTCGGCGCCGATCCCAGACCCGAGATCTTCTCCGTGTCGAGGAACTGAATCTTTGCTTTGATTTCGGAGATATCGTAATAGACCGGCGTGTCGACGGTGATGAATTCCGCAAGATCCGGATTCTTCCCCTTTTTCGACGCGACGATGAGATCCTTCAGCACCGTGATCTGCGTGGCGGCGTTCTCATCCCTCTCATCGATGAACATCTCCCTGATTTCCTCGAAGTTCATGAACCAGTACGGAAGTTCAAGTTCAGCAACCGGAAGATGGTTTGAGGATCCCTCGAATGCTTTCTTGTATTCGTTGTGGAGATCGAGCATGATGATATTCGTATCGGGAAAGTCCGACACCTTCTGGAGCATCGATGCCACCGTACACGATTTCCCCGATCCGCTGGAACCGAGGACGGCGATGTGTTTCCCGAAAAAGCGATTGGGATCGAGGAAGGCACGTTCTTTCTCGAAGAGCGAGAGCGCGCCAATCGAATAGCCGAATTTCTGAAAGATGGAAAAGACCGCGGAAAGGTCGGCATCTTCCGTATAGTACACCGGTGCGTCGACCGGAGGAAGAACCGAGACGCCGCGCTCGTAGCGCCCGGCTTTGACGGTACCCACGAGGATTACCCTCATGACGTAGCGCTGAACGTCTTTCCCGTTGATCGGAATGTCCATCTTTTCAATCTCACCCACCATCGCAACGATGATCAGCTTTCCCACTGGCACCAACACATAACTCCCGATCTGCCCGAGAATGATTTCCTTCCCATTCACCGGGCGCTTGAGCGAGGTAATCTCCTCGTCAAGGACAACGGAGAGCATTCCGGCCTTGACTCCCCACACCATGCCGATACGTTTCTGTTCAAACATTGAGCCAAATCCTCCAGAACGTTATCGAATTCGTTTCACCACAACGATGGTCTTGTCGTCACCATCTTCAACACCCTTGGAGAATCCTTCAACGTGCGCGAGAAGGCCTCTGCAGATCTCTTCGGCGGACTTTCCGTGCAACTGTTCAATCCGATGAGCGAGGCGTCGTTCTCCGTATTGATCCCCCGAGCTGTTACGCGCCTCGGTAATTCCGTCAGTATAGATGACGAGCACGTCATCGGGATGAATATACGTATTTTCCACTCGATATCGTTCATTCGGAAACGGACCAAGAATTTGCCCCGTGGCTTCGAGGAACTCCACGCCACGATCCTTCGATCGGTACAGCATCGGACTGTTGTGTCCGGCGTTCGCGTATAGCATCAACCCTTTTCGATCGTTCAGGAATTCGGCATAGAACATGGAGATGAAGTGCTCCTCGGAGAACGTTTGCTGAAGGAGCGTATTCACGCGCGACATCAGCGACGGAATCTTCAGGGCAAGCGTCACTCCCATCCGAAGCGCTCCTGCGACATACATTGCCTGCGCCGCCGCCTTCAGCCCTTTGCTCGCCGCATCTCCCACGGCAATCGACAGGCGATCTTGATCGAACTCGCTGAAGAGGTAGTCGAAGAAATCTCCCCCTACAATCCGATCGGGAATCGAAATCCCATAGACATCGTAGTGGTGGAATTGCAGCGACGATTCGGGCAGAATGCTCTGCTGGATTTCCCTCGCTCGATCGATATCTTTCGCGAGAAGTTTCGCCCGACGTTCCATCTTCATCCTCGACAAGAGAGACGACACCGCGAGACTGATGATGTTCAATTCCGAAAGAAGTTCGGTATCCAGCGATTCCGAATTGAACGCAAGGAGGTACTGATACAGGAACGTCTTGCCGAAGGGGATACGGTCGCCGACACCGGTGACCGAATAGATTGTTATCCCTTTCTTCTTGAGATACCGGTCGGTTTCCTTGGCAATGATCGATCGCTCTTTCCCGACGCGGAGAAACGTCGGATATGAGGTGACAGGAATTCTGTACCCGTGGTCCAAGCGCTCGATCACACCGGTTTGGTAGACGAGCCGGTACGATCGGGAAACCGCTTCGTACTGCCAGACCCTTCCCCCCTGCAGATGGATCTTGTCACTGCTGACGATCTGGTTCAGAACGTGCTTGAGGAGATCCCGCTCGTTGCGGACGTTTCCGGTGGCAAAACTTTCGATTGTACGGTAAAGACGGCGTTGATCCACTGCGATTCCAATTGAGAATGAGACAATCAGGACTTACTGGAAAGGCGTTTCAATTCCTCGAAACCTTCGGCGCCCAGCACGAATTCGAATTCCGCGGCGAGGACCTCGATGGCGCTCAGGGCTCCCGTGTCATCCGCGTTACAGCATGATTTACGATCGGCGTACTCGAGGTCCTCGAGTTCCACCATACCCTGGTGGATAGTGATTGGATACGCGATGCAGAAGAATGGTTTCAGCATGAACCTGTGCTTCCCCTCGGCTGTCGCGGCGGCTTGCAGCACACAATGGCCGTTTCGCTTGAGGAAGACGCAACCGTACTCCCGTGTCTGTGTTCCCTCTCCCCTCCCCGAAGGAAAATCCGAATCGATTTCTTCTTCACCTTCGAACCACTTTGCCGGATTCTTTTCCTGATGTGGTTCCATGTGCTTGAGAATTAACAGGGCGTGGGAGAGGATCCTCGCCTTCTCGACGGGATCAACCAACACTCCCTGGGCGCAACATGTGGCATCACAATTCTGAATACTGCAACCGCTCTGGAATTTCCGGTCAATGAGGCTTCTCGGGACCTTCACGTCTTTGAAATGAAACATGCCATGGTTCCTCAGCACAAGAAAATCGCTCCGGGACATCGAGACTTCGGCCTTTCTGTGTTCATACGGGATTTTTCTTCACTCCATCACGTGTATTTCTTTTTCAACTCGGAAAGTTTCTTCAGGGCATCGAGAGGCGTGAGCGCATCCGGATCGATCGCGCGCAGTTCGGCGCGAATCTCCTCGTCGCTCATTTCGAACAGTGTCATTTGAACATCCGGCTCTCGCATTCTTCCCGTGGAGGGACGCCGCTGCGCCGATCCCTGGGTGTGCGGACTCAATTCCGATCCTTCGAGGTTTCGAAGAATATGTTTTGCCCGATCGGTGATCTCGTCCGGGAGACCTGCCATTTGGGCGACCTGAATCCCGTAAGAATGATCAGCCGAACCCGGAAGCACTTTATGAAGAAAGATGACCTTGTCGCCATACTCTTTGACATCGACTTTGAAGTTGCGGATCCGCGGGAAGTATTCGGCGAGTTCGTTCAGCTCATGGTAGTGGGTGGCGAAAAGGGTCTTCGCTCCGACCCGATCATGCAGATACTCGGAAAGCGCCCACGCGATGCTGATCCCGTCAAACGTGCTCGTTCCTCGTCCCACCTCGTCCAGAAGGATCAAGCTTCGCTTCGTTGCCGTGTTGACGATGTGCGCCGCTTCATGCATCTCCACAAGAAACGTACTCTCTCCCGACGTGATGTTGTCACTCGCACCGACGCGCGTGAAGATCTTGTCGACGATCCCGATCCGCGCCGACGCCGCAGGAACGAAGCTGCCGATCTGTGCCAGGAGGACAATCAATCCGACCTGACGCAGGTAGCTCGACTTCCCGCTCATATTCGGGCCGGTGATGATGAGTATCTGGCTTGACTCGGGATCTAGCGAGGCGTCATTTGGCGTAAACTGTTCGCCCGGGGGCAAGAGTACCTCGATGACGGGATGTCTCCCTTCGACGACCTCAATCACATGTGAATCATCGACCTGGGGACACACGAATTTGTTCGCAACCGCCATATCAGCCAGCGATGCCAGGCAGTCGAGCGATGCGATCGCCGACGCGTTCTTTTGGACCGATTCCGAATGTTCCGCGATCACAACGCGAAGTTCGTTAAAGAGCCGCGTTTCCAGGGCAACGATTTTCTCCTCGGCGCTGAGCACCTTCTGTTCATACTCTTTAAGCTCCGGCGTGACAAAACGTTCCGCATTCGTCAGCGTCTGTTTGCGGATGTAGTTGTCCGGAACCTTTTCTTTGTGGGTGTTCGTCACTTCAATATAGTATCCGAAGACATTGTTGAATCCCACCTTCAGCGACGGAATACCGGTTCGTTCGCGCTCCGATTGCTGAAGCTTGGCAATCCAATCCTTTCCCGAATATGCGAGCGACCGAAGTTCGTCCAGCTCCGTGTTGTATCCCCTCTTGATCACTCCCCCGTCGGCCAACGCAAGTGGCGGGTCGTTGTCGAGAGCCGATGCGATCGTCTGCACCACGCCTTCAAGGGGATCCAGTGCCTCTCGGAGCGAATTGATCATCGTGGATTCGAGCGATCCGATCGTCGTGATCAGTTCCGGAATCAGCGAGAGATACACGCGCATCTGGTTGACTTCGCGGGGATTTGCCCGTGCGGTGGCGATCTTCGCGATCAACCGCTCCAGATCGCCGAATTGGTGCAACACACCTCGGAGCACATTCCTCCTTGATTCGTCCGTGATCAACTCCCGGACCGCGTCGAGTCGTGCGTTGATGGGACCGAGATTCTTCAACGGGTGATTGATCCACCGTTTGAGACGGCGGCTTCCCATCGGGGTGACGGTTCGATCGATGACCGAAAAGAGGGATCCCTCTTCGGCTCCCTCGAGGGTGGAGGTAATCTCAAGATTCCGTTTGGTCGAGGGATCGAGCACCATGTGATCGCTCACATCATGCGGAAGAATCTTTCGGATGTGAGGAATGTTGGCTTTCTGCGTTTCCTGGAGGTAATGCATCGCCGAACCCGCCGCGACAATCCCGATGCGGAACGTCTCGATCCCAAAACCCTTCAGCGAATGAGTTTTGAAGTGATTGATCAGTGAATCGTAGGCATATTCAAAGTTGAACACCCAATCATCGATCTTTGTGTAGATGCCGTCAAAGGAGCGACGGAGAAGCGATTCGACGGTCTCTGCATCTCTCTTCTGCAGAAGGATTTCCGCAGGGCGGAGATTTCCAACCTGCTCGGCCAGGTGTTTCATCGGAAGCTCGCTCGCGCGGAATTCACCGGTGGAAACATCGACAAACGCGAAGCCGATCAGTTCTTCTCCATTCGCAATCGCCGACGGAAGCGCGACAGCGGCAAGATAGTTGTTGCGGCGATGATCGAGGACTTTTTCCGAGAACGCAACGCCGGGCGTCACCACCTCGATGACATCACGCTTCACAATCCCTTTGGCGAATTTCGGATCTTCGAGCTGTTCACAGATTGCGACGCGATGACCGGCTTTAAGGAGACGCGGAAGGTATGCTTCCAACGCATGGTGAGGGAATCCGGCAAGCGGTACTTCCCCAGCCGCACCGTTCCCCCGCTTGGTCAGAGTGATGCCCAACACCCTTGCGGTGATCTTCGCGTCCTCTTCAAACGTTTCATAGAAATCACCCATCCGGAACAACAGAATCGTTCCCGGATAGCGGGATTTCACCTGTTGGTACTGACGCATCAGCGGTGTTGACATGGAGAGGCAGTCACATTTCCATTGGATAGGAACCGAACAAGGTCGGCCGTACGGCTATGCAAAGATACGCAAAGTTGCGGGAGGAGACAAATACCTACCGAGATCGCTTTCGGGCGAGGGCGAATTCCACGATCATGCGGAGTGCAGTCGAGAACGAGTAACCGGCCTGCTCCGCCGATTCCATCAACGAGACCCCCTCGGTGAGGTCGGGATTCTGGTTCACTTCGAGGACAAAGGGGTGATCGTGCTTGTCCAGGCGGATGTCGAGACGGGCATAATCGCGGCAGCCCGTAATCTTGTACGCGTCGGTCGCGATTTCGGTTACCTTCTTGTGCGCGCGTTTGGAAATCCGCGCAGGGCACACCGAGTGCACCCGATGATAGATCTCGTCGAGCGGGTTCCATTTCGCATCGTAGCTGATGATTCGAGGATGATCTTCCGGAAGTTCGGAGAAATCGAATTCGATCATCGGCAGAACGACGGGGGGATCATTCCCGAAGACGCTCACATGCAGTTCTTTCCCTTCGATGAATTCCTCGACGAGAATCGGAGGGGAATACTCCGTGAAAACCTGCGCGAGCTTTTTCTTGAGCTCTTCATAGTCGTACACAACCGAATCGCGATCGACCCCTGAACTGGCATCCTCCCGGGCGGGCTTGATGATAAGGGGATAATGCAGACCGTGGCGACGCAGGATGTCCGGCGTCAGATGGATACGAAAGCGCGGCGTCGGGACGTCGTTTGCGAGCAACACCTGTTTCGTCAAGCCCTTGCGCTGACAGAGCGCGAGCGAAAACGGCCCCCCGCCCGTATAGGCAATCCCGTGAAGCTCGAAGAGGCCCGCGACCGCGAATTCCAGTTCCGAACGGTCCCTGAAATGCTCCACAAGGTTGAAGATCACATCCGGCGGATTCCGATGAAGGACTCGTTCCAGCTTCCTCAGATTCTCCTCCAGGTTCACCAGACGCACCCGAAACCCTTCCCTGCGAAGCGCTTTCACGATGGCTGAGTACTCCTCGCGGACGGTCAAGACATGAATATCGTACTCCGGCTTGAATCCCAGCGTGGCCGGATCGACCTGCCGCATCTGCTCGTATTCATCCTCCCCGATCTGGTTCACCAGCACAACGACCGATGGTTTCAAATCACCCATTCCCTCGACTCCGATGTTGAGCGAATATCCGCAACTTTCTAATGATCGGCAAGAGGACGCCGTTGATATTGGCTCAATCTTTGGGTAGTTTCGGTCTGACAAATTGAAGGTGATCGCGCGTATTATGGGTATCTATCCTCAACCCAATGATTGGCAGTGTGGACCGTTCGCCCTGAAGCATGCCCTCATCATGCACGGCATTCTTGTGAACGAAAACGAAATCTCTCGGCGTGCCGGCACTCACTGGTGGAACGGAACCGACGAGATCAAGCTCGGCCGCGCAGCGCGCGCGTACGATTGCGAACTTCAAATGGTCCGGAAATATGATCCCGAAAAAGCACGACGCGAACTCACCTCGTACCTTCGACGTGGAATTCCTTCGCTCTTGTGCATCCAGGATTGGAGTCACTGGGTCACGGTCGTCAAAGAAGAGAAGGGACAGTTCATTCTTCTTGATAGTCAGGAACCGGCCGTCGTGAAAATCGCGACGTGGGGTCAGCTCAAGCACATGTGGGTCTTCAAGCAGCAGGATGAGTACGACGAAGAGGCGATCCACAAGTTCTATGACTTCCATCCGGTGATCCCCTTGTTTCGTGTCAAGACCAAGGCGAGGTTTTCTCTTGCGCGAGCCAGGTACCTCCGGCGCTCGGCCAACCAATCCTTCGCACAGTTGTGGGACGAATTCGTCGAAGATCTCCTGAAGATTTGTAAACCCCGCACGGCGCTCAGCGAAAACGTCATCTCGCTGGGAGAGTTTTTCCGCCGGCACGAGCTGATGATTCTCGACCAGGTCGAATACTGGCACGGCAACATCGATCGTCGCGCCGCCGAGAAGATCCTCGACAACATGCACGTTGTCGCCGATACGTATGGTCTGGTAATTCACGAGGAAGATGTGAAACGGGCCATCGCTGGAATCGCATCGATCCTCACCCTGTGGGCCTCAAGCGAATTCGGGGTTGATCCCGTCTACAAACCTGTCAAGCGCAAGAGGAAGTAAGTCCTGCCGTCGCCCAACCTTCCCCAGGGGACATGCAAACCAAACAGGATCGTGTCCCCCACTCCGCTCTTTCCATTGCTTCTTTCAACCCCGTTAAGTATAATAAGCGCACTTGTGTCGATATCACCGCGATCGAGGAGATGACTGCACGATGGAACCAACTACGCGAGGGACCTGGGGCTCAAAGCTCGGATTCATTCTCGCCGCGACCGGATCGGCAATCGGTCTGGGGAACATCTGGCGATATCCGTACGTGACAGGACAAAATGGAGGAGCGGCATTTGTCCTCATGTATCTTGCGTGCGTGCTTGCCATTGGGATTCCTGTTCTCATCGCCGAGCTTTCGATGGGACGCCACACCACTCTCAATCCCGTCGGCGCATTCAAAAAGCTCTCCCGTTCGCGTTCCTGGCCGGTCGTCGGGTATCTCGGCGTTGCGACCGGGGTCTTTATCCTCTCGTTCTATGCTGTCATTGCCGGCTGGACCATCGCGTTCATTTTCCGAACCCTTCTTCATTCGACGACGAGCTTCAGCGATTTTCTCGCGGATCCGTACAGCCAGTTGTTCTATTTCGCAGTGTTTCTCGGACTCACACTCTTCGTCGTGCTGGGGGGAGTGGAAAAGGGGATTGAGCGTTGGTCGAAGATCCTCATGCCGATGCTCCTCGTCATCCTGCTCGGTCTCATTGCGTTCGCACTCACGCTTCCGGGTGCATCGGTGGGAGTGCAATTCTATCTGAATCCCGATTTCAGTAAGATTACCGGTTCGACGATTCTCGCGGCCCTCGGACAAGCATTCTTCTCGCTGAGTCTCGGAATGGGGACGATGATCACCTACGGAAGCTATCTTTCAAAGAAAGATAACGTGGTCACGAGTGCCGTCGCGGTGGGATTTTCGGACACGTTGATTGCCGTCCTGGCCGGCCTGGTTATCTTTCCTGCCCTTTTTTCCGCCGGCCTCGAGCCGTCTCAGGGTCCCGGACTCGTCTTTAATGTTCTTCCGACAATCTTCGAACAGATGCCGGCCGGCACGTTCGTTGGAGTTCTCTTCTTTGTTCTGCTTGCGATTGCCGCATTGACCTCGACGGTTTCTCTTCTCGAAGTTCCTGTCGCGTTCCTCGTGGATCAGAAAGGCTGGTCCCGCGCGAAGGCGGTCTGGATCATCAGCGCTCTTGTCTTTGTCGTCGGCATCCCGTCTGCACTCTCTCTTGGCGCGTCCGCGGGACTCACGTCGTTCGAGATTTTCGGGCAAACCGGCTTTCTCAACATGATGAATTTCCTGTTCGGCGATGTCTCACTCCCGCTCGGAGGGTTCTTCTTTTCGATCTTTGTCGGTTGGGTCTGGACGACACGGAAGGCGAGCGAGGAACTCTCCCTCGGAGCGGAATCCTCGAGCAAGTTCCTTCTTGCGATATGGGGCGTGCTCCTCCGATTCGTTTGTCCCGTCGTTATCCTGGTAGTCCTTGGCCAGAAACTATTCGGCTTTTAATCATCAGTCTCCGAAAGAGGCAATATGAACCAGTTCCTCGATCAACTTCTTGAAATCACCACACTCATCGCGGACCACATCTGGTGGCCCGAGATTCCCGGTGTTCCGTTCTTCCCCGGTGTCGTCGTCCTCCTGGCCATCACGGGGATCTATCTTTCGATTCAGACCCGGTTCATCCAAGTTCGCCGACTGGGCATGGCAATCCGGTTTATGCTTCGCAGCCGGAACAAAGCGGAGATGGAAGCTCGAACGGGAGACATCACGCCGTTTCAGGCATTGATGACTGCGCTGGCCGCAACGGTCGGAAACGGAAACATCGCCGGTGTCGCAACAGCGATCGCGAGCGGCGGACCCGGGGCCCCCTTCTGGATGTGGATGACTGCTGTATTTGGTATGGCGACCAAGTATGCGGAGGGAATGCTCGGACTCAAGTTCCGCATCAAGACAGCCGACGGGACCTTCAGCGGAGGAGCGATGTACTATCTCCGTGACGGCCTGCGGTGGAAGGGTCTCGGGAAGTTCCTTGCATTGTGGTTTTCCATTGCCGTCGTGCTGATGGCAACCGTTGGGAGCGGCAACATGGCGCAATCGAACTCAATCGCACTCGCTCTCCACAGCGATTTCAGCGTTCCGTTTATCTGGACCGGACTCGGACTCGCGATCATTGTGGGACTGGTGATCATCGGCGGGGTGAAACGGATTGCGGCCGTTGCCGAACGACTTGTCCCGGGAATGATCGTTCTCTATATGGGAGCGGGAATATACGTCATCATCACGAACATCGTTGTGGTGCCGGATATGCTGATGGTCGTCCTCGGATCTGCTCTGACCAACGAGGCAATCGTGGGGGGATTCCTCGGCCATACCGTGAAGGAGGCGATTCGTTATGGTGTTGCACGAGGGACACTTTCAAACGAATCGGGAATCGGATCATGTTCGATTCCTGCCGCCGCGGCAAAGGGAAATGAATCGGCCGCGCAGGGTCTCGTTGCCATGATGGGAACCTTCATCGACACCATTATCGTATGCAGTATGACCACCTTTGTGATCTTGTCGTCCGGTCTGCTCCATCCCGAAGCGACCGAAAAGCTGACGAGTACACAATTGACGAAATCCGCGTTCGCGGTCGGATTAGGCGCCGACCTCGGCGGATGGATTGTGAGCCTGAGTAGTCTGTTGTTTGGATACACGACGTTGATCGGCTGGTCCTACTACGGCGAACAAGGAGCAAAGTACATGTGGGGAACGCGGAGCGTTCTGCCCTACCGATACATCTTCTGCATCTTCGTGTTTTTCGGTGCGGTGCTGCAGGGAGACTACTTGCAGATCGTCTGGAATTTCGGCGACATCGGAAATGCGTTGATGGCAATTCCGAATCTGATCGGCCTCGTGTTGCTGGGCGGATTGGTACGCAAAGTGACAAACGACTACCTCAACAGATACGACAACGGACTCTTGACGAATCCGTTTGGGGACTGACGAAACACTGGTCTTCGACACGTCGAACCCCCGTGATGATCTGCATCGCGGGGGTTTTGTTTTGCCCCCCGGCTGACCTTTCTTCCCATATGTCACGCATGATCCTCCGCCCTGACTGATAGTTAATATGCTTTCATTTGACACAACGAGGCGAACAAGGTACATTTGCGTGAGTATCATATCCCTTATTTCAATGCTGACGGACGACAATCAGATTGCAGAACCGGCCGGACGTGTCAGCGACGAGACCACATTCTTCCCCAATCTAATCGAGCAGACAAAGTTTCCAGAACTCCCCTATCATCCATCACGCTGAGGCATCGAAGGATTCAACAAGATCAATCATACGTGTTTTGTCTCCGTCCTCCAGGCACGATTGATGGCTTCGATAACTCCGAACCGTCGGGATAATTCCTGCGCGCTCGGGAGGTCATCCAGGAAATCTGGATGTGCTCAAATGGACTGGCCGGAGTCTCCGATAGAAACACAGCTCCCGCCGCAATAGTGCCGAACGACGAGTGAGCTCGGTTGAAGAGCCAACAAGTCGACAAGCATTGATCAGTCCCCTCGCCCCACCGGCTCCATCACACCGCGAACATCATACTCGATTGAGTCTGGCCAACGCGTGATATGTGTCCCTCCAGTCACCTAGGTTTCTCGCGGAAAAAGAAGAGAACCTCGTTGGAAGAAGATCTCACTCTGTATCAAGAACGTGGCATCAACGTCCATTCGCCTCACAGCAACTCTTACACAAACAATCTCTTGTCCGATCGACAAGACCAACACATGTGGAGGTACTAACGATGAAAACCAGACTTCTTTCCTGTGTGTTGCTCGTTTTCACTGCCTCTCTCTGGTCACAGGAGCAGGTGCAGCAACACCAGACCCAGTCATCTCGGGAATCAAGGGTTATGCCCGAGCAACTTCTTGCCATCGAAGCCCTTGCCAGACAGGGTGGTGGCCACATTTCGGTGAGCTGGAATGAACAGAACGGAACGCCCACTTTCTTTTCCGGCATTCTCACACTAGCAAGGGTCACTGGAAGATCCACCGAAGAATTGCAGCGGGTTGTTTTTGAATTCCTCAAAGACCAGAAGATCATCTTCAAGATCGACGATCCTCAGAATGAATTGAAGCTTCTACACTCACAGATAGACGAACTCGGAATGGCGCATTTGAAGTTCAATCGAGTCCATAAAGGAGTTCCCATATGGGGAAGTCAGCTCATCGCTCATTTCAGCAAGGAGGGAATCCTCCAGACCGTTAACGGCCGTTACCATCCGTCGATCGAACTGAATACCAATCCTTCCATTGGCGACCAGGAGGCTATCCGCATTGCGCAATTGGAGGTTCGTGATCACACAAGCGAAGCTTCCGCTGAGTTGTATGTGTATCCGAAGGATGGTGTATTTGTACTTGCCTGGCGAGTGCGGCTTCCCTCATTCAAGTTTCCCAACATGAACGTTTTCATCGATGCATCGACTGGAGCCATTCTGAAAAAGGACGACGGTCTCCGTCACCAACGGCAAATTCGTGACAAACAGAATCGAGGCGTTCAGGAAGACAGACTGACTGCAAAAAGGGAATATGTTTCTTACACCGTCGACCCGGCACAAACGAGGGTCATTGCAGTTCCGTCCGGCGGTGAATCAGGAGTGCCAGATCATCCATCGAACCTCACCGGTGCCGTGGGAGGTCAGAGCTGGCAAGACATCCTGAGAGAAGGATTCGAGCAACAATTCCCGGGAACAGATTGGACACGCAAATACTCGGGAAGTACGAACGTATTGTGGGATACAACGAGTTTCAAAGCACGCAGCGGTTCAAAAAGCCTTTACTGCTCCCGAAGTGGGACATCCGGTGTCAATCCGTTCGTATCATCATACTACCCGACATACATGAACACGATGGTCCGGTTCGGTCCGTTCACCCTCGAGGATGCCACCGATGTGGTGCTGGAATACTATCACTGGACGATTACGGAAATGAACGCTGACTACTTCTGGGTTCTTGTTGGAAAGGACACCGTCAATTTTTCGGGAATTCGTTACAGCGGTAACTGGACTACTACTGCCGGGGCTGATCAGAACGGCTGGCAGCAGGACCAACTCAACCTCACGGTTTTGGGGTCCGACGATCTCAGAGGTACAAAGCAGGTGTGGATCGCTTTCTCCTTCACGAGCGATGGTTCGATCAACTATCGAGGAACGTTCCTCGATGATGTTTGGCTGGCTAAGGAGGCGGAACTCGCGGGCACGGCGGCCCAGGGAACCGGGCGCGGACTCGACGGCATCATGAAGACACTAAAAACAACCCGTGCAGGGACGGATTACTATCTCGTGGATATTTCGCGTTCCATGTTCGTCGCTCCCGCAATGAAGGAACAAGGCGTCATCACAACTTGGGATGCACGGAATGACACTCTCGGGTATGCATTCGGCAGTGTCACAAGAGTGAAAGATCCAAACGCCAACAACGTGTTCGACGACAATGAGAAATTGCGCGCGGCTGTGGATGCGCATCACTACACAGGGCTTGTGTACGATTACTTCAAAACGGTGCACAATCGGGAGAGTTGGGATGGAAAAGGGGGAACCATGCGTAGCATTGTCCACTATGGTTCCAACTACAATAATGCATTTTGGAACGGCCGCTTCATGACGTATGGGGATGGAGACGGCGTTCTCTTTGGAAACCTGGCCGGCGGGTTAGATATCATCGCGCACGAAATCACGCATGGCGTGATCGAATCTTCTGCAGACTTGATGTACGAGAACCAGATGGGCGCACTCAACGAATCATACGCCGATGTGCTTGGGACGTTTGTGGAATTCTACGCCCGCGGCGGCGGTGGGAATTGGCAGATGGGAGAGAACGTCTATACTCCTGGAGTTGCCGGCGATGCGCTGAGGGACCTCAGGGATCCGCATCTGGGGGCCAACTGGCAGCCCGCTCACATGACTGAATACGTCAATCTCATCAACAATAGCAGCAACGATCTCGGAGGCGTGCACATCAACAGCGGCATCCCGAACCGGGCCTGCTATCTGATTGCCTCCCTCATCGGCATCTCAAAAACCGAGAAGATCTACTTCCGCACGCTCGCAGTATATCTCACAAACACCTCTCAGTTCCTCGATGCTCGAAATTCTTCACTTCGGGCCGCGGCGGACCTCTACGGATTGAACTCTCCAGAGTACGTTGCTGTGGAAAGCGGCTTCACTGCCGTCGGGATCACCCCGGATGCATCACGCGAGCTCGTCTACGACGATGGATCTCCGACCGGCGGATCTTCATGGACCGGATCCGGGGGAATGTATGCAGTCCGCATGACCCCTCCAGCGATTCCTGCGACAGTCCAAAAAGTGGAGTTCTACTTCACAGGATATACGACCAGCTATCAATGCTATGTCCATATCTTCAAGGATTCAAGCGGAATCCCCGGGAGTGATCTTATCCCCAGGTTCCGCATCTATCCAGGGATTGGTGGTTGGTACACCGTCGATCTCTCAAACTATATTGCCTCGTACCACACGGTCGTGAACGGCGACTTCTACGTTGGCATCGAGTATGACGGCACGAACAGACCCTATCTTGGTTACATCGAGGGATCCAACGGTCGGAGCTGGAGCCGATCGAGTAGCACGGCTGCGTGGACGTTGCGAGATCGCACGTACTACATCAGGGCAGTCGTTAGCGAAGTGGTAAGCTCACCTGCGGCTCAATTTGTCGCAACACCCGTCTCGGGAAATAGACCCCTCGCAGTCAGCTTCACTTCGCAGTCGACAGGGACCATCCTCAGCTACTTGTGGAGTTTTGGTGATGGCTTTACCAGCACTCAGCGCAATCCTACCCATACCTATACGGCCGACGGCGCATATGCTGTGTCTCTCACGGTAATCGGCCCCGGGGGTATGGCTCACGAGATCAAGAACAACTACGTTCGTGTTGGTCAAGTCACGGACGTGGTGGATACCGAGGCGAGCGCGATTCCGAAAGTCTTCGCTCTCGAGCAGAACTATCCGAATCCATTCAATCCGGCAACAACGATTCGTTTCGCTCTGCCTCGTTCATGCCACGTTGAACTCAAGATCTACAACGCAATCGGGCAGGAAGTTGCCGAGTTGGTCGATGCCGATTTTGTTCCAGGGAACTATTCCGTTCAATGGAATCCTGGAATGATGCCGAGCGGCGTCTACTACTCCCGTCTCCGCGCCGGCGACTATGTCGACACAAAATCGATGGTGCTCCTGAAATGAGGAACGAAAACTGTCTAAACAGATAGGACAGGGGATTCTGGACCAATCCGTTTGGCGACTAGGGGGCGGGTTCTATTTCAAATGCGAGATCCCCGGAGTCGACACGACTCTGGGGGTTTTTGTTTATTGTCAGACAAGCCGATGTGTAAAGCGTTTCATGTCCGTATACTTGCGAGTACTATAGCATTGGGCGTACATTGATTTCAGGATACATGTAGCACCAGTAGAGGAACTACAATGGGAAGAATTTTTGACGATGCTACCTCCGAACAAGAACAATCATTTATCGAGGAACGGCGCACATTCGCCTTTCTCGCCGCGTGGCAATGGCCGATAAGTTGGGCTCGACCTGCGCGCCGGCACAAGCGTGCTGCTGACATCTTGTACGAGATTGCATATCGTGCAAATGAGCGAGACACGGCGAGATTTCGTGAGAAGCTTAAGTCTCCTTCGCACCTCTCGGGTAAATCGGGACCTCTTGAGGGAGAGGAACTCTACGATTTCTTGGACACTGAGTTATTCGAAGACTACCTTCTCCTGCTTGGCTATGCTCTTGAGTGTCTTCTGAAGGGATGCTTGCTCGCGATCGAGCCTGGACTAGCTGAGAACAAAGAACAACTTAGGAAACACGTTGCCACTCACGACCTCTCACAGCTATGTATAAACTGTAGCATCGCTCTCTCAGATGACGAACAAGACCTCATGAATGTTGTCACGAGATACCTGTACTGGGGAAAGTACGCTGCCCCTCTTCGTGTGCAAGACATGCCAAGCCCTATAGACACCGACGATCAGCACACGAAGTCCCTGATTGTCCATCATCCTTACTGTAAGAGACGAGTTCAAGTGCTCGCCGATTCGATCTATGAGCGAATAGAAACACGACTTAACACCCTCCGCACTCCGCCAGAGGACACGAAGGGCGCATGATCATAGAGGATACGAAGGCCTCCATATCAAATCCACTCATCCATATGAAAGAACATGTGACAACAAAAAAAAGATTTCCGTTGCCGGAACCTGTCACTCTTCTCTTCTGTGCCGCGTGTTCTTCACGCGAGCGCGGACGATACGACAGCAACAAGGACGATTTCTCGATCTCGAAAAATGTTTTGTCTCTCGAGTCGACAAATCCCCGTAGCATCCCTTGCTCCGGGGATTTTCGATTGTACATGGCCATCGTGCGCAATCGACTGTTTTGTAGAGTTGTCGCTGGCGACATTCAAACGGAACTTTTATATATTGGCAGTGTCCTAAAGACTCACGTGTAGACGAGGCAAGAAGATGAAAGAAGTGGTCATAGAAAACCCAATCCTGAATTCTCCCTTCCGTGAACCTACGCGTCACTTTCGCTTCAATGATGCGGGAATCACAAACGAGGTCGCCGACGGGGAGCGAAGGGTTAGTTCCTATTTTGTCCCGATCGCTCAGCCGCGAAAAAAGACAAAGAACCAGCTGACCTTCGAGACAGAATGGACCGAAGACCGGATCGAGGAGAACAAGTTCATCAACCAGATCCGCGAGCGCGTGGCCCAATGGCGAAAGCAGGGCTATCCTCCTTCGACGATTACCAAAACCACAAAGCTTTTGCTCGATCATTGGCAACGGGATGATCGTGCCCGTAAGCTGTTCTTCTGCCAGATCGAAGCAGTCGAGACCGCCATCTATGTCACAGAAGTGGCCAAAAAGTTGGGTGACAGCTGGATTGAAAACAAGATTCATGCTGCCAACGCTGAGGCAAATCCGCTGCTGTATCGCATCGCCTTCAAAATGGCTACCGGTTCAGGCAAGACAGTAGTCATGGCAATGATCATCGCGTGGCACGCCCTGAACAAGATTGCAAATGCGCAGGATCCTCTTTTCTCTGACTCGTTTCTGATTGTCACGCCAGGCATTACCATTCGGGATCGGCTGAGAGTGTTACTGCCCAATGATCCCCAGAATTACTACCGCGAGATGGACATCGTTCCTGCCGATTTGCGGGAAGAGCTCGGCAAAGCGAAGATCATCATCACGAATTTCCACGCATTCAAACAGCGTGAAAAAATCTCGGCTGGCAAACTGACCAAGAGCATTCTTAGCGAGGGGAACGGTTCAGCGTTCACGGAAACTCCCGATCAAATGGTCCGCCGTGTCTGTCGAGAGCTTGGGAACAAGAAGAACATCATTGTCATCAACGATGAGGCTCACCACTGTTACAGGCGAAAAACAGACGGCGAGGAGGAAGTCCTCAAAGGAGATGACCGCAAAGAAGCCGAGAGGCGTGAGGAAGAAGCGCGGATTTGGATTTCCGGTCTCGAAGCCGTCAAAGCGAAGATCGGACTCAAAGTAGTCTACGACCTTTCCGCAACGCCGTTCTTTCTCCGTGGATCAGGTTATCCGGAAGGCACTCTGTTTCCGTGGGTAGTGTCCGATTTCTCACTTATTGATGCTATCGAATGCGGCATCGTCAAAGTACCACGCGTTCCTGTCGCTGATGACTCGATGGTCGGCCAGCAGCCGACGTATCGCGACCTCTGGCTCCGCATCAGGGAACATCTGCCAAAGAAGGGGCGTAAGACTCAAGCGCTGTCAGGTGAACCTAATCTCCCAGCCGAACTTGAAGGCGCCCTGCAAAGTCTCTACCTGAACTATGCGAAGTACTACAAGAAGTGGGAAGAGAACACCGAGGCACGATCTCGCGGTCTCACGCCACCCGTCTTCATCGTAGTCTGTAACAACACAAATGTCTCGAAGATGGTGTACGACTACATCGCAGGATGGGAAAAACAACTTTCGGAAGAAGAAGCCATTGTCGTGCCCGGAAAGCTTCCCCTCTTCAGTAACGAAGAGAAGGGCCGATGGAGCTCTCGACCAAACACAATTCTTGTGGACAGCCAGCAGTTGGAATCCGGCGAAGCAATGAGCGATGACTTCAAGAGAATCGCTGCTGCCGAGATCGAAGAGTTCAAATCGGAATATCGGCTCCGGTTTCCGGGCCGCGACGTTGACAGTCTTACCGACGAAGACATCCTCCGGGAAGTTATGAACACCGTCGGAAAGCCCGGTAAACTCGGCGAGCAAATCAAGTGCGTCGTCAGCGTTTCGATGCTGACCGAGGGATGGGATGCAAACACTGTCACACATATCCTCGGCGTTCGTGCATTCGGGACGCAGTTATTGTGCGAACAGGTTGTCGGGCGCGGCTTGCGGCGCATGAGCTACGTTGCAATCGATGAGGGCATGTTCCGACCCGAATATGCCGAAGTGTATGGCGTTCCCTTCTCGTTCATTCCATCAGCGGGGTCTGCCGTTGATCCGCAACCCGGACCGATGCCGACACGAGTTCGTGCCCTCGAAGAGCGAATCTCCTGTGAAATCACCTTCCCTCGTCTCACCGGTTACCGATACGAGCTTCCGGCAGAACGACTATCAGCCAAGTTCACAGATGATTCCAGGATGGCGCTCTCTACTGCCGATATTCCTACAAAGGTCGAGAACGCTCCCATTGTCGGAGAAATGAGCATTCACACGCTTGATGAGCTGAAACTCAGACGTGAACAGGAGGTCATCTTCCTCCTTGCGAAGTTTGTGTCTGAGCGCTATCTGCGCGATGCGGACAACAGCCTCAAACCCTGGCTTTTCCCACAACTCTTGAAGATCGCACGAGATTGGCGGGAACAGTGCGTCACGCTCAAGGACAACACATTCATCCAGCTTCTCTTGCTCATCGAGTTTGCAAATCAGGCAGCGCAGAAAATCTATCACGCCATCGTCAATGCAGAAGTTGGGGGCAAGCGACTGTTGCCCATTCTTCGGACCCCC
>VGVZ01000025.1 GCA_016873805.1 Ignavibacteria bacterium | reverse complement strand
TTCGTCATTCAAAACTATGGGCTTCTTGGGGCGTCCGGTTATCATGGGTTTCCTCCATAATAGGTGATAAACCCAAGATACGAAATACCCTAGCCTTAGTAAACGTATTTATGACACATAACACTAGTGGGTCAGACCTGCCTTCCATCAGGCAGGCATTCTTGTCGACCTCAACTGTTTTTTATGACCGTAACCGGCCATCTCTGATCCACAGTGATTCCATTGGAAAAATATGTATCTTGGGAACAATGTTTCGGCCTGTTCCACATTCCCACTTCCCATTTCATCAACCATGAACATCCCTGAACACTCGACCTGGCTCTGGATCGCCTTCAATGGATTTGTGGTCCTCATGCTCGTGCTGGACCTCCTCGTCTTCCATCGAAAGGCGCATGAAGTCAAAATCAAGGAAGCGCTCCTCTGGAGTGCGTTCTGGATTCTCCTGGCTCTTGTGTTCAACGTAGGGATCTATTACTACGAGGGGTCAAAAGTTGCCCTCGAGTTCTTCACCGGCTATCTCATCGAGAAGTCGCTGAGCGTCGACAATCTCTTCGTTTTCCTCATGATCTTCTCGTACTTCAAGGTTCCGGCAAAGTACCAGCACCGCGTTCTCTTTTACGGAATTCTCGGGGCACTCGTCATGCGCGGGCTCATGATCTTTGTCGGTGTCGCATTGATCCAGGAGTTCCACTGGATTCTCTATGTCTTCGGCCTCTTCCTCGTCTTCACCGGCATCAAGATGGCGTTTCAGCGGCACGACGCGCAGATTCAGCCGGAGCGGAACTTCCTTGTGCGTCTCGCGAAAATCGTTCTTCCCGTCACTGCCGGCTATCATGAAGGAAAGTTCTTCGTGAAGGTGGATGGCAAACTGTACGCGACGCTGATGTTCATTGTGCTGATCGTCGTCGAGACGACCGATCTCGTTTTCGCGATCGATTCGATTCCGGCTATTTTCGCCATCACGCTCGATCCGTTTATCGTCTACACCTCAAACGTCTTTGCCATTCTTGGACTCCGTGCCCTCTACTTTGCGCTGGCCGGGATGATGGGACTTTTCCGCTATCTGAAGCTGGGACTCTCGATCATTCTCGCGTTCATCGGCGTGAAGATGTTGCTCATCGACATTTATCATCTCCCCACCGGGATCGCACTTGGGGTCGTGATCGCAATTCTGACCGTCTCGGTTATTGCCTCCCTTGTTCGGCCGAAAGCACGCGCGGATTCGGACGGCACGCCATCATCCACCAACACCGAGGCGTCGTCGGAATGAGTCCGTATGCTCGATGACATTATTCTTCTGGTCGTGGGGATTCTGTCGATCGGTGGATTGACCCTGGGGGCCCTCTCGTTCCGGATTGCCATGAAGCACGCGCGCAAGGGAGATCAGGAAATGAAGATGATCAGCTGGACGATTCTCGGGATGGGGGGATTCATCTTTTCGGCGGTGAGCTTCGTGTACTTCATCCTTCCCATTCTCCTCGCGCGGTATTTCTAGCCGGCCAACTTTCCGAAGGTTCCTGAGATCATTCTGCGAACCCTTCGGAAGGTTTTCTGAGCGTCACAAAGGAACGCCCCATGCGCATCACACGCAACCACACACTCGGAAAAGAAGAGGCCATCGCCCGCCTCAACCGATTCATCGAGAATCTCCACACCCTCCCCCTCCCCTCGGGAGTCGAAATCGATAACGTCTCGACCGAATGGGAACACGAATGGCTCCACCTCTCGTTCAGAGCCCGGAAAGGAATTTTCGGGACAACGATCACCGGAAAAATCTTCGTCGATGATCACACCGTCACACTCGAATCCGATCTGCCTCCCATCGTCACCACTTTCATTCCCGAAGAGCGGATCGTCGACGCCCTGAGCGAGAAGCTCGATGAATTCTTCGCTCCCGCGTAACATCAGAAACGGATGAGACCGATATGAACTTCCGCCAGCGCATCCCCCTCATCATCATCGTGATTGCCGGACTCGCATGTCTCGCGGGCGGTCTTTTCTTTCTCGTCGTCGCGTACAAATTCTATGAATCGGGAGAGAACGAGCCGCTGATCATCACAGCATTTATCGGAACGGTTCTTACCGCCATCGGCCTCGCCGGGCTCCTGAATCTCCCGCGCATCCGCGACGCGGTCCGTTCGCAGGCGAGGGCAAAAGAAACGTACCCCGATCAGCAATGGATGTGGCGCGAAGAATGGGTCACGCGCGAGATTCCATCGAGCGGCAAATCCGACCTCGTCGGAATCTGGGCCTTTGCGCTTTTCTGGAACGGCCTCGTCACGATTCTCTTCATCGTCATGTGGGATCAGATCACCGGAATGCCGCTCGGCATGGAAGTCCTGGCAGTACTCCTCTTTCCCGCGGTCGGCATCGTTCTCCTTGTTTGGGCAATTCGAAAGACGCTCCACTGGATGACATTCGGGAACTCCGTACTCCGACTTTCATCCGCCCCGATTCCTCTCGGCGGATCGCTCACCGGTTCCCTTGTCGTCCCATCCCCCGTCGGCGAGGCCTCGACGGTTCGCTTGACACTCAACTGCACGAGCGTCACTCGCAGTGGAAAGCACAACACCACAGCGATCCTCTTCCAGCGGGAAACGCGCATCGATCGCTCCTCGTTTAGCCACACGCACGACGGCATCATGATTCCCGTCGAGCTTGCTTTGCCGCACGAAGGAGACGAATCGGATATCGCCGGCGGCTATCGGACAATTCACTGGACAGTCAACGCGCGTGCAGATATTCCCGGCGTCGATTTTTCCACGTCGTTCGAGATACCGGTCTATGGACGATTGGAAGAAGCGTCGGCATCACCCCTCACACAGCGTCCGGCACAACCATCCGGCGAATACAAAGTGACCGTCACATCGACCCCCTCGGGGGCAACGGAAATCGTGTTCCCTCCGATGAGAAATCCGACGGCATCCCTGGGACTCTTCCTCTTCATCCTCTTCTGGTCCTTCTTTCTTGTTTTGATGGTGAAGTCCGACGCCCCGCTGTTTTTTCAGATTGTTTGGGGAGCAATCGATCTCGCGATGATCGCCGGACTTCTGCAGATCACGTTCGGCACGTCGCACCTTCTCATCGAATCGCATCAGCTCACATCCACCCGGTGGATCTTGGGCATCACCCGTACGAAGAGTGTCTCAAATCCGGATGTCGCAAAGATCGTCGTCGACAGAGGGATGCAGGTCGGTTCGAGCATCTACCACGTCGTGCGTCTTGAAACGAAGAGAGGAACGCGGATCACGCTTGGAACAGGGGTCCGCGACCGAAACGAAGCAGAGTGGATTGTCTCGGTACTCGAAAAAGCACTGGGGAGATAGCCGGCGGCATTAAGATGCAACTTGATTCCTTAACCGCGTTCTCCCATCTTTGAGAAGATGTTCTCAGAACACCCCCGCTCCTTCCTCACATTGAACGATTCACATGAAGATCATCACGATTGATCGGCACAATCTCGACAGCGAGCATATCTGCTGTGCCATCGGGAGCGACAAAAAGAATCAGCGGAGATCTCTTTCGAAGAAGGAGTGGATGAAGAAGAGGTTTGAGGAGGGATTGGTCTTCAAGCGTCTCGACCAGCGCGGGAAAGTGCTGATCGAGTACATGCCGATCGAGACGGCGTGGAAACCGGTTGTGGGGAAGAATTTTTTGGTGATCAATTGCCTCTGGGTGTCGGGACAGTTTAAGGGGAAGGGATTGTCGACGCGTCTGCTGGAAGAATGCATTCAAGACGCGAAGAAGGAGAAGAAAGATGGAATCGCGGTGGTGACGAGCACGAAGGTGAGACCATTTCTGACCGACAAGAATTTTTTTCTGAAGAACGGGTTCGAGAGCATCGACACGGCGCCCCCGTATTTCGAATTGCTGGTGATGAAATTCAACAAGAACGCGCCGAATCCCCGATTTGCCGATCACGCGAAGAAAGGAACGTGTGAAAGGAAAAAAGGATTAACCTTCATCTACTCGAACCAGTGCCCGTTTATGGATGAATATGTGGAACTGATGGCCGGGATTGCGAGGAAGAAGAAGGTCCCGTGCACGATTCAGAAACTCAAGAGCTGCAAAGAAGCACAGAAGATGGGGAGTCCCTTCGGCACACTCGGCATCTATTACAACGGAGAATTGAAACTGCACGAATTGATGACGGAAGGACGATTTGAGAAATTCGTGGACGATCTGGCCAAGTGAAAAGAGCTTTGACGAAAAATGATATGGGTCGATTGACCGGGACGGTGTGCATCGCGATTCTGCTCTTCGCTGTTCTTCTTCCCGCGAGTGGCGGAGCGAACGATCCCGGACCCGGTCTGCACAAGTTCCAGCTGACGATTCGATCGACAGATCGGGATTACCTCGTCCACATCCCGCGGGACTATGATGCCGCTCATCCGGTTCCTCTTGTGATCATGCTTCACGGCGGGGGCGAGAGAAACAACGCGAATGATCGCGGATTTTCGATCCACGTAAATCTGTGTCTCTTCGCGTGCATCCGCGGTGAATCGAAAAGGAAAACCTATGACAACACCACTTCCACTCGAAGCATTCAAAGCCGGGCTCACCTCCCAGCATGTGATGACGCAGAAGATCATCCATGGTGCGCTCGCCGCCGGCCCGCTCGTCTTCCTGGCTGTCGTTCTTTTGATCTATTCGGGATCCGAACCGCGCCTCTCAACTCCGGACGACGCGGAGTTGCTTGAAATCCTGAGCCTTTTCCATCTTCTGTTTTTCATCACCACACTCGTAGCAGGACCACTGCTGGCGCGAAAGCGGCTTGGGGCGCGTCTCGCAGAAACAGAGACCCCAGCGGAGCAACCTCAGACCAATTCCGACGTAGAAGCCGTTGTGGCTCGCATTCGTGAATCGCTCATTGTCCGCGTTGCCCTCTTTGAGGGGGCAGCGTTTTTCGGACTGGCCATCATCATGATTGCCGCCGTTTCGGGCGCACTTCATGCGCTTGATTGGGTGTGGATCAACGGCCTCAGTACGCTCGTGATGGTCGCCTATGTGGTGGCAACATTTCCAACACGAGATCGGTTTGAGCACGTCTATGCGATGATGCTTGAACAACGATAGGTCTTCTCTCCATCTACTTGAAAGGAACCCACATGCAGAAACACATCACCGCCGTCGCTGCCCTCCAAATCGGGTTCAGCATTCTCGGCATCCTGCTCGGACTGCTCATCCTGTTCGGACTTGGCTGGGTTGTTGCGCTGATCGACGAGCCCGACGTCGCCATTCTCCTCACCGGCATCGCCATCTTCACAGGGGGTTTGGTGCTCCTCCTCTCGGTCCTTAGCATCGTGGGCGCGTTTGGACTTCTTGCCTACCGCAACTGGGCAAGGATCATGATTCTCATCCTTTCGGTCTTCGACCTGTTCAACATTCCTTTTGGGACCGCTCTGGCAATTTACACGTTCTGGGTACTCATCCAGGATGAGACGGTGAAGCTCTTCGCGACCGGAGGACGACCTCCGCAAACGTAACTGGTCGGAACTTCCTCAGCAACCTCCCGAGGATTCGGAATCGAATCCAGGGTGTCCCCTCTTTACTGAAGGACGGGATGGAGGGGCGGTCAGCTTCGTTGAGATCATGACTCACGCGAGCCGACCTTCGTTCACAGGCGCTTCAGGGGAAGGTCTCTATTGAGGGAATCACCTCTTTTTTCCGATCTTGGTTTTTCTGACGCATGCCCCGGTCCCAAATGCATCCAACGTTACGATCCGGAACGACAATCAATGAAGATTCTCCTTGTCTACAATCCAAACGCGGGACACAAACGTGCCGCAAAACTTCTGCCGGCCATCGAGTCTGAATTCAATAGGTTGAGCGTTGCATTCGATCTTCCCCTCACCGACTACCGCGGTCATGCGACGGAACTCGTTCGCCAAGCCGATCTCACAGGATACGACGGCGTCATTGCCGACGGCGGAGACGGGACGCTCTTCGAAGTCGTCAACGGTTACTTCGCGAATCGGTCCCCGAAGCGAATCCCGATCGGCGTTGTTCCGGTCGGCACCGGCAACGCGTTCGCGCGCGATCTCGATCTGGAGAACTCCCGATGGCAAGAGGCGGTAGGAATCATCGGACAGAACAAGCCAAGGAAAGTCGATGTCGGTCTTTTTCGTACACACGGCCAGACGTACTATTATCTCAACATCCTCGGGTTGGGATTCGTGGCTGATGTCGGTGAAATCGCGCACAAGCTGAAGATGTTCGGCAATTTTTCGTACACGCTTGGCGTCCTCTACCGCACGGTTTTCCTTAAACCAACGCCTCTGCGAATCACGATCGATGGAGCAACCATCGAGCGCGACAGTATCTTCATCGAAATCTCGAACACCCGCTACACGTCGAACTTCCTCATGGCCCCCGGTGCAAAGATCGACGATGGTCTGCTCGACGTGACGCTCGTCGGAGACATGAGCAGACGCCGGCTCCTACAGAGCTTTCCCAAGATCTTCACCGGAGAGCATATTCTCCTGAAGGAAGTGGAGACGTTTCAGGTCAGGAAGATTTCGATCGAAAGCGACCTCTCGAAGATCCTCACACCCGACGGCGAGCTTCTCGGCATCACGCCCGTCGATGTAGAATGTCTTCCTCAGGCAATCGAAGTGTTCTGGAAGTGAATCCCTTCCGCGAAGCGTCCTACCGAAGATTGTTCCAAACTCTGCGCAACCTTCCGAATGATTCAGGGAAGAATCGATGGAAGCCCTCGGGAGGTTCCTGAACAACTCCGGTAGTACGGAGTCCTCTCCCGTCCGAATGTGAACCACGAGCAATAGCCGCGGATAGGCACAGAAGAAGCGGATGAACGCGGATTACGTACCCGGATCTATCCGCACTTCGCCGACACGTCGTTGAAAACAATTCCGGTGGGACGGGAGTCCTCTCCCGTCCGAATGTAAACCAAGAGCAATAGCCGCGGATAGGTAGAGAAGAAGCGGATGAACGCGGATTACGTACCCGGATCTATCCGCACTTCGCCGACACGTCATTGAAAACAATTCCGGTAGGACGGGAGTCCTCTCCCGTCCAACACGTCAACCAGAACAAACACCACCCCAGCAAAAAGAGAAATAACCGCCCAGATCGCGGAGATACGCAGGAATGCGCAACAAGGGAAATGTCATCCCGACGAGAGTCGGGATCCGATCCACTCAGGACAACACCGAGTTTTGACATCGCAAATTGCGACATCAAACAAAGGTCGTGGCGGCCAACGCACACTTCCGTATGCCTTCACAGAACACGGCGCTGTCATGACGCCACAGATCTTCGTCCAAAGGAAGGAGGATCGAGCGGAGTGAGGAGGGAAAAATGGAATTGGGAAGCGAACGTGCAACTTACGCCCGCGCAATCGACCGAGCGGCCTGAAGGGTATTCCGGAGAAGCATCGCGATCGTCATCGGCCCGACTCCCCCCGGTACCGGAGTGATCGCCGATGCAACTTCTGAAGCCGATTCAAAATCGACATCTCCCACGATGCGGTAGCCGTTCTTCGCAGACGGATCTTCCACCCTATTGATCCCCACGTCGATCACCACGGCCCCGGGTTTGAGCATCCCGCCGTTGATCGAACCCGCCTTCCCCATCGATGCAATCAGGATATCCGCGGTCGCAATGTATCGTTCGAGATCGCTGGCGCCGGTGTGCACAACGGTCACGATGCCGTTCGCGCCGGCCTGTTTCTGAAGGAGGATGTTCGCAACAGGTTTTCCGACGATGTTGCTTCGCCCCACGACCACAACGTGTTTTCCCGAAGGATCGTATCCGCTCCGGATCAGGAGTTCCTGCACACCGGCCGGCGTGCAGGGACGAAGCGTCGGCAACCCGATCACCAGTCGGCCAACGTTGTAGGGATGAAAACCATCGACATCTTTTGCCGGATCGATCGATTCGATCACGCTCGGCTCATCGATCTGCTTCGGCAAAGGAAGCTGAACAAGAATCCCGTGAATCCGACGATCGGCATTCAGGACGCGAATTCTCTCGACAATCGTTCGCTGGTCCACGCTTTCCGGATAGGTATCGGTCACCGAATGAAATCCAACCTCCTCACACGCCTTTCCTTTCATCTTCACGTAGATCTCGGAGCCCGGATTGCTCCCGACGAGGATGAACGCCAACCCGGGAGGAAAGCCGTGACGGCCGATGAACGTGCGGGTCTGGTCCGTGACTTCCCGTATGATGTCGGATGCGATCAGTTTGCCGTCGATGAGCTGTGCGGGCATACGTTTTTCGGGTGCGTGGAAGGATGTTCGACTTCGATCAGGCGAAACCCGGAAAAATGATTTGCTCGATCTTTTTGGCTTTTCCCGTTTCGCGATTCACCTGAATGTGGACCGCACAGAAATGGACGTCGTCCGATGCCATTTCGAACTTGTGCGGCGTTTGCGTCAGAAATCGCTTGATCGCGATCTCTTTCTTCATGCCGATGACCGAATCGTACGGTCCCGTCATTCCCACATCGCTGATATAGGCCGTTCCATTTGTCAGAATACGCGCATCGGATGTGGGGACGTGCGTATGTGTCCCGACAACCGCGCTGACGCGGCCGTCAAGATACCACGCGAGCGCGAGTTTTTCCGATGTCGTCTCGGCATGCATGTCGATGAAGATCACCTTCGTGTCGTTCGCGATTTTGCTGATTGCCCAATCGGCTGCTCGGAATGGATCGTCGATCGGCTGCATGTATGTCCGACCCTGCAGGTTGATGATTCCGACCTCTCCTTTTTCTTTGAGGTCGTACAAAGTAAATCCGTAGCCGGGATTGTCCTTCGGATAGTTGAGGGGTCGCAGGATATTCCGTTCTTTTGCGAGAAGTTGTTTCGTCTGCCACCGGTCCCAGAGATGATTTCCCGTCGTAATCACATGCACGCCGAGCTCGAAGAGCATTCTTGCATCGTCCTGCGACACGCCCTTTCCCTCGGTGACGTTTTCGCCGTTGACGATACAGAGATCAACGTGGTACTTCTGGATATACTGCTTGAGGAGTTTTTCGACGAGCGACAATCCGGGGCGTCCCACGACATCGCCAACAAAGAGAATATTGATCAAGTCTGACACGACGATCCGCCGAAGCTGTTTGAAAATGCAGAGGGAATATATGGGAAATTGGGGGGAAAGAAAAGCCTGCTGTGAACCGCTCTCCCCAAGGTCGAGAATGGGACGAGAGCACCGCGCGAAAATCTCGGCGGGGAGGATCGGATGCCGGTCGGGATGGCGTGCGATTTCGTCGGTCGTATAGTTTCATCCGTGAGAAGCGCACAAGAAAGAGTCGATTGAATGCCAGGAGAAAGCCGAACGCCGCGAGCACCAGAAGGACGCTGGACGGAACCTTCTCGGCGATCGCGCGAATAACACCGCGGTCGAATGCATCAAACCCTTTCCGGATCAGTTCCATGGTGTCGGCGTACGGTTCCGACAATGCGGAGACACTCCCGACGGCGCGAGTTTTCGTATCACGGATTTCCTGCGGAGAAATTGCGGAGAAGATGTAGAGTGCGCCGGCGATGACGAGGATCATCGGCAGAACAATACCGATCGCCCGAAGCACCATGGAGATGCGCGATTCGCGTTGCTTCGACGCGGTAGGATATTTGCGGATGGCGATGATCGAAAAAGGCTTGAACGCGGCCGACCTCAAAGGGATATCGATCGGCGAGTTCTTCAAGTCGAGTCCGCTGAACAACTTGAAGTGGCGATTGCTCACGATGTTTGTGGGAATTGGGCTCGTCGTCGCGATACTGCTCGATCAGATCTTCATGCTCGAAGAGCCTCTCTACTTCGGAAGCATGCGTATTTTCGGCGGTCTGGCCCTCGTGCAGTTCTATCTGATGGCTTCGAAAAAACAATCCGAATGACACACAGCGAAAAAAATACGGCAGCCACATAGCGGGAATGCACCTCACCACGGGTCGCCGTTCAACCGTTGCTTGGACGTTCAGCCTCCTATTTGCCTCGGATTTTCTCCTTCGCCCACTTCCACAACCTCCGCGCCCATTCAAACTCTATCGCCAGAATCCCAATACCGAGCGGAATGAAGATCAGCGCCGGACCGGGAAGCAGAACCATCAAGACGCCCACCACCAGAAACGTTCCCCCAATGGCGGCTACGATCATCTTGCGGAGCATCGTCCCATTCCTCCCCTCCGCTTCTAGAGATTGAAGTAGAGTTTGTACTCATAGGGATGGGGCATAGTCATAATCGAGCTGATTTCCCGCTTCTTGATCGTGATCCACTGCTCGATCAGCTCATCCGTGAAGATCCTTCCGCGTCGGAGAAACTCGTTGTCCGCCGTCAGGGCGTCGAGCGCTTCTTCGAGATTTCGAGGGAGGAAATGGATGTTGTTCTTCATCGACTCATCATGAACATTCCGATCGAACGGACCGAATCCCTCCGCGACCGGATCAATCCGGTTGACCACTCCATCGATCCCTGCGAGAAGAATCGCGCTCAGGCAGAGGTACGGATTAGCCGTCGCGTCGGGGGGGCGGAACTCGAACCGCGCTTCGTCGGGATTGTTCACGTATTTCGGGATCCGGATGGCCGATGAACGATTCGCCTGTCCGTAGGTCAGCGCGACGGGAGCTTCGAAACCGGGGACGAGGCGTTTGTACGAATTCGTGCTCGGATTCGAGAACGCCGAGATGGCGGCCCCATGCTTCAGCACTCCTCCTATGAAATGCTGAGCGAGCTTGCTCATGTTGCCGTACTCCCCCTTTTTGTAGAAGACGTTCTTCCCGTTCTTCGTCAGGTAGAGGTGAAGGTGCATGCCGTTGCCGGGCTGATGATACATCGGCTTCGGCATGAAGGTGATGAAGAGATTCTTCGAGCGCGCCAGGTTGAACAGCGCATACTTCGTTGTGACGATGTGATCCGCGGTCGTGAGGAGATCCGTGAAGTACGTTTCGATTTCCTGTTGCGCACGTTCCCCGACCTCGTGGTGATGGTACTTGACGTCAATGTTGAATCTCTTGAGGAGCTTACATGCTTCGTCCCGGAAATCGTCATAGATATCGAACGGATTGGCGGCATGATAGGCATTGCGGAAGAATTCTTCGACATGCTCGATTTTGTAGTAGGATGACGATGTGCGCGTATCAAAGGCCACGTTCGAGAAGATGTAGAATTCAAATTCCGGTCCCCACCACGACGTATCCGCACCGACGTGCTCCTTCAGCAGGCTTTGCGCCTGACGTGCAATATACCGCCCATCCTGAGAAAAGGGGGTACGATGCTCGTCGGTCAAATAGATGTGTGCATAGAAGCTGAGCGTTCGGGTTTCGCGAAACGGATCGATCACGGCGGTCGAGAGATCGGGGACAAGAATCATGTCGCTGTTTTCGACCTTCCGAAATCCGTAGCTCGAGCCGTCGAACCCCACTCCTTCCGCGACAAGCCGCTCGAGGATACCGGGAACAACGGGCAGAGAAATGTGATGGAGATACCCGGTGAGATCGATGCACTTGAGATCGATCATCTCGATCTTGTGCTGCTTAATCAGTTGGTTGCTTGCTTTAAGGTGAGTGGCATTCATTTGGTTGGCGCTGCCTGCGAGATTGTGTTCGGAGGATTTGGATGCATTTCAAATATATCGATTAGAAAGTCGCGATTCGACTCTTTTCGATTGCGGAAGTCTCAAAAATGACATCTTTCGGGTCGCGCAGGTACAAAGAAAAAGCCCGTTCCAACATCGTCAGAACGGGCTTCCTCTAGAATTCAGCGGGCCTTGACTGCCCCCACACCAACTTCACATCCTGAATCGCTTCAGGGGTCGCAAAGATCTGTTCTCACTCCACATCTGCATCATCCTCTGCACAATTCCTCCCTCACGCAGATATGTGAGCGGTTTGCCTCCTTTTTACGACGCTCAACCCTGCCAAGGAGCCAATGCCCGCAGTCTGACCTCATCCCCTCGGGGGAAATCCCCACAATCTCACCCGTCTTTCTCCCTTCCCACCAGCTCTTGTACTTCCTCCTCGGGAGAAGCTCATTACCCTGAGGCGATGTCGTGCAGACTGAGACTAGAACGCAGTCAAGTATCAAACAAGTTCCTTCTGCCGAACTTTTTTTTCAGAGATCATCTCCATGCCGAAAAACCGCAAATTCATTCGAAATCGTCAGTTCTATCGTACCAAGATCATCCGGCGATTCATCACACCGAAAGCAGATTCAAGCCGATAGATATAGACTCCACTCGGAACAATACCCCCCTGCCGATCTCTCCCATCCCACACGATTCGATGGAACCCGGCTCCCAGAGAACCATAGTCGTACCCCCGAATTTCCTGTCCCATCAGATTGAAGATCTTCAGCTGGACATCTGAGACGCCGGGGAGGTCAAATTGGATGGTCGTGCTGGGATTGAAGGGATTGGGATAGTTTTGATGCACGGCAAAGACGAGGGGGATGGAAGGAACGTCTTGAGTTTCAACGCTCACGACGCTTGATCGCGACGCGAGGATCGAATACGAACCGGCTGATCCCGACCAACGATAGACGCGGAGGTAATAGGTGGTGCCGGAAACCGCGTTGATGCCGACGCGCGAATAGATTCCCAACCGGCCGTCGCTGGCCAAATGATTCGTCCCGGACGAACCGTATGCAGCAAGGTCGAGCTCCAACGTCGAGTCCGACGTCACATGGACATAAATGGAGTCGGACGAAGGTGCGACTATCCTCCAGTAGTCTTGTGTGTCCGTGAATCCATCCGCGAAGTAGCCGATGTGTCCGGAATTCTGAACGCCGTAGGTGAGCATCGTGGCCGAGGTGTATGCATCGTTCCCTTCTCCATCGTTCGCTCTTGGTGGAGAGGTATGAGTGATCTTCAATGAATAACTTCCTGCGTTGCCGCTCCAGCGGTAGACGCGGATGTAGAATGTTCCGGGTCGAAGATAGAGCGTGACCTCGGAGAAGTTCCCTGATCGTCCGTCCGAGGCCATGGACGATGTTCCGTTCGCATCGTACGTGGCAAGGTCAAGGTCAAGTGGCGTACCCGAACGATCCAGGGAATCACTTGTCACCTGGACGACGACCTTGCCGTTCCCGGGAACCGCAAACTTCCAGAAGTCCTGCGTGTCTGATGTCCCGTCGCTGTAGTACCCGATATGACCCGTGACGGTCCCGTTGACAACGGCGGTCGAAGCAGTTTGGTACGTGTCGTTCCCGTCGACATCATTTCCCAATGGAGGCGCGAAGAATTCGGATTTGATTTCATAGCTTCCTGCCCTCCCGGCCCAACGATAAACCCGAACGTAGTACGTTCCCGGCCGCAAAAACGCCGCCACCTGCGAGAAGGTGCCGGCTCTGCCATCACCTTGGATAGTCGAGCTTCCGTTGATATCCAGAAGCGCTGCATCGAGGTCAAGGGCGAGGCTCCCACGCAAGTCAAGAGAATCGGATCGTACCTGCACGCGCAGCCACCCGTTGGATGAGGTTGTAATCTTCCAGAAATCTTGAGTATCTGTCGCTCCGCTCCCATAGAACCCGAGGTGCCCCGTCAAGGTGCCAGTGGGACTCAGCGCAACGGCCGTTGTATAGTTGTCGTTCGGCTCCTGGTCGGCGTCCCGTGGCGGAGTTTGAAACGTGTTCACGATCGTATATGTGCCCGAAGTCCCTGACCACGGATTGACTCGTACGTAGTATGTCCCTGGTTTGAGAAAACCGAAGACTTCAGAGTACGTACCCGACGACCATCTGAGTGAATCACCGACGTTCCATCGACATCATAGAGTGCAAGATCGACATCGATTGAGGAGGACGAATTCGTTTCAACTTTGAGATAACCATTCGTCGTTGTCGTGATTTTCCAGTACTGGTTTGGTGACGTAATCGTGATCGTGCTTGATCCGTTCGAATTGAGCGCCAGTGCGGCGGCGGTCGCAGGGGAGGAGCCCTGCCCGAGTGAGAAACATACATGAACTACTGTCAGCACAACAACCGCTATCAGACGTTTCATATGGACTCCACTTTTGAAGGTGAATAACGAGCACAGCACACAATCAATATGATTGGAAAGGGCGGGTGCCGCGGGAGGGGTGGTCAGCACCGTGGCTCATCTCGAGCACATCCCGTATCCAAATGGACGCGGGAGAAATCATCTCGCACTGTCGCCACAGATCTCCTCCTCTGCGAGGGTAGGATTGAGGAAGGACGAAGAACGGAAGTTCTCCGATGGGAGCTTTCCTCGTCGAACAATTTAGACAGTTCGAGGAAATAATCAAGGGGAGGATGTGACGGGGATGCAGACGGGCCGCGGGAGATGAACAAATTCTCACCTTCGACCTGTTTGAAATCTGCGCGCGAAAGAGTTCGCTACAATTCTCTTGCAATTTCGAGAAACCTCTTGTAGGGAATCGCGGCCCAGCTCTCGGCCTTCACCGCGCCGAGCGACATTGTGATCATCGATACTTTGGCCGCAACCTCCTCATTTGGCGCCTCATAGATGTCGATGAAGTCGTACGGTCCGAGCAGCGCATAGTGATGCAGCCATTTGACCTCGGGACATTTCGTTTTGACGGCCTCGAGCCATTTCCGCCCCACGTTCTCGCGCTTGTCGGGCTCGCCGAGTCCCTGCGTGGAAAGTTTGGTAACAAGAACGAACGTCGGCATACGTTCCTCCTTTCGTTCGCGGTGTCATGTGAAGAAACGCAACAACCGATTCAATCTACCTCATTCACCATCCAAACTCAACCGCGCGGCCGCGGAATGGACCTACTCGAGAATCGCCGCGGCGGCCTGAAGACCCCTTCCCTTATCGAATTTGTAGTTGCTCTTCACCAGCGCAGTCTCAATTGCGCCGATGGTTGAGAGTATATCGGAGCCGTTCACAGCCCCCATATGACCCACGCGAAAATACTTGTCTTTGATCTGCGGATGGAGTCCTCCGGCAACAATGACGCCGGCATCACCGATATGCTTGAGCAGAGAGCTGTCCGTTCCGTCGGGATAATACACTCCGCTGAGTGTGGTGGCGGATTTCTCATCGCTGAGAGGTACCTGTTTCAGTCCCAGGGCGCGCATCGCATCCTTGAAGGCCCGGCTGATGCGTTTGTGCCGCGCCACTCGCTTCTCCATCCCTTCTTCACCAATCTGCTTCAAACTGACATTGAGCGCCCACACGAGATTGACCGCCGGCGTCCCGAAGTAACTGGGCCGCCGCTCTTCGTACGCCTTCATGATTGGGAGCCATTCGTTCCAGTCAGCGTAGAAGTTTCTTACCGGAGATGTTCGGTTTCGAAATGCCTCCATCGCTTTCGGACTGGCCATCACAAGAGCGAGACCGGGCGGAACGCCGATCGCTTTCTGAGATGCCGTAAGGGCAATGTCGACGCCCCACTCATCCTGCCGCAACTCCTCTCCGGCAACCGAACAGACGCCGTCGACAACGCTCAGCACACCGTAGCTCCGTGCGATGTGCGCGAGCTTCTTGATATCAACGCAGACCGCCGTCGAAGTATCGACATGTGTCAGCGTCATTATCTTGAACGATCCGCTCTTCAGTGCCTTTTCCACATCGTCAGCCGAAGGAACATCACCCACAACCGATGCCCGGACCTCGGTGACCTTCGCCCCGTAGCGCTGAGCGATCTTTGCAAAGCGGTCGCTGAAATATCCGGTGTTCACGACGAGCACCCCATCTCCTTCTTCGATCAGATTGGCCGCCGCCATATCCATCGCAAGCGTACCCGAACCGGCCATGATGAACGGCTGGCCAGTGGGTGAGAGAAACACCTGTCGCATCAGCTCCAGCGCTTCCCCGCACACGTTGATAAAATTGGGTGCGACATGGCTTGTTGTGGGGAGTCCCATCGCCCCAAGGACTTCCGGGGTGAATTCGATAGGGCCCGGAATCATGAGAAGCTTTCTATTCTTCATGGAGTGAGATCTTTCCTATGCTCGCGTCGCACTTATTTTGCCTCGCGGCGGTTGAATGCCTCTTTGAGTGATGCGGTTGCATCCGCTCCTGCCCGGATCAGCATTCCGACTTCGGAATTGTAGCTGACCATGCGCATCCCTCGTTCGGCCCAGAACAGGCCATGCGCAAGAACGTTCATTTGAATCGCAGGATAGATGGCTTGTCGACGGGCAATATCAATCATCTGGAAAATGGCCGCATGGAGCTTCGGATTGTCCATTTCCCCGGGGATCCCGAGCGCCATCGAGAGATCGGTGGGGCCGACAAAAGCGACATCGACGCCCCGAACAGAGAGTAGTTCCTCCAGATTTTCCAGCGCCTCTGCGGTTTCGATCTGAACGACGAGCATTGATTCCTCGTTGGCGCGTTCAAAGGTCTCGGCGAGCGGACCGCTCTTGAAATCGGTATGTCCGCGCGCGACGACGCATCCGCGGCGGCCGAGCGGCGGATATTTCAGAATCTGAACGACATCCTGGACTTCCGATGCCTTCGTGATGCGAGGGATCATGATCCCTTGAGCCCCCGCATCGAGCGATTGTGCGATGGAGGTATACGTCGATTCAGGAACGCGCACGATCGGTGTCACACTCACCAGCCTCGCGGCGCGACTCAAGTCCGCAATCGTCTCGATGTTGAACGCCCCATGCTCGTTGTCGATGATAATGAAATCGAAACCGGCATTCGAGAGCATCTGGGTGACTGCGGGTTGACGCAGTTCGACAACCATCGTGCCAACGGCACACTTGCCCTCCGCCAGGATCTTTTTCAGTCTGTTCGGGGGAATGATCGTTTCAGGCATGTTCGAGTCCTGCTGGAAGTTTGGTAGGGACGGTAAGATACGGAATGGATTGGGAATTTCAAACGAGCGGGTAAGAATGAATCCGCGACGTGTGCCGACCGGATCGATGCATCAGCGAGAAACAAAAAAGCCGGAACATCTCCGGCTTTCTCCAAGTGACACTGCGTGTGCTCGCCTCAATATTCGGGCTGAAACCGATCGATCTCCTCGATCACGGTGCTCACAATTTCCTCTTCCTTCACCCGCTTGATCATCTCTCCCTTGCGGTAGAGAATCGCAACACCCTTTCCCGCCGCGATACCGATATCGGCTTCGCTCGCTTCCCCCGGACCATTGACGACGCAACCAAGGACAGCAACCTTCACCGGTTTCTTGACGCCGGCGAGCTTCTCTTCGAGCTGGCCCATGATTCCGAACAAATCGACTTCCAGCCGTCCGCACGTGGGACAAGCGATGAGTTCCACATTTCGGGAAGCAAGCGCGAGGGAGCGGAGAATTTCCTTCCCCACTTCGACTTCCTTGACAGGATCGTCCGTCAGAGAGACGCGAATGGTATCGCCGATCCCCTCGGCCAGCAGAGTCCCGATCCCGACTGCCGACTTGATCGTTCCCACTCTCGTCGTTCCGGCTTCCGTCACGCCGAGGTGAAGCGGAAGGTCGGTCTGCTGGGCAACGAGCCGGTATGCTTCGATCATGAGTTTGACGTCGGTCGACTTGACCGAGATGACGACATCCTTGAAATCGAACTCGTCGCAGATTTCCACATGACGCATTGCACTTTCGAACAACGCCTCGGGGGTTGGATATCCGTGCTTCGCCAGGATATCCTCCTCGAGCGAGCCAGAGTTAACTCCGATACGGATCGGAATTCCCCGGTCCTTTGCCGCCGTCAACACCTGGCGAATGCGGTCTTTGGCACCGATGTTGCCGGGATTGATCCGGACCTTCGCGACTCCCGCTTCGATGGCGCGCAGAGCAAGAACATGGTTGAAATGAATATCTGCCACTACCGGAATCGGCGACTGCCGAACGATTTCCTTCATCGCCTCGGCCGCCTCTTTGTCGTTGACCGTGACCCGAACGATATCGCATCCCGCCTCCGCGGCAGCACGGATCTGTCCAACCGTCCCCGCAACGTCGTGCGTCTTGGTCTTCGTCATGGTCTGCACGGAAATGGGCGCATCCCCGCCGACCATGATGCCGCCGACATTGACCTGCCGGGTTTGCCTTCTCACGCCCACCCGGTATGTCTTGTGCACTTGTGGTTCCATCTTCACGTTACGCGAATCGCTCCCGTCCATGATGCTTTCCGTTCGTTCGCACACGTCGACGAAGCGCTTGCCCACGATGGCTCGATCGCGGGCTAATTGAGCTTCTTGCTTGCCTCAAAGAGGATCTTCTTTTCTTCGTCGGTCAGACTTTGATACCCGCCGCGGCTGATCTTGTCAAGAATTTCGTCAACCTGCTTCTGTGTCGCGATTGTTTCATCTCGCTTTTCATCGCGTCGTTCTTTTCCGTCGCGGATGTCGTACACGGTCGCATCGACGACGTCTTCATCCCTCCGCGAAGCGCGTGATCCGGTCTTGGAGTGGATCCAGTAGCTCAACCGATCGAACAGTCCCGAGTGCGGAACTCTCCGGCGAGTCATCATGATGTATACGTAGCCGGCGAATGCACCTCCCAGATGCGCGAGATTTGCGACGTTTCCGGGACCGCCAATCGCCACCACGCCCAGCAGGATGAGTCCAGCAATCAAATACTTGGCCTTGACAGGAATGAGGAAGTAGAGATAGATATATCGATCCGGGAACATCATCCCGAAGGCAATCAGGACGCCATACACCGCTCCCGACGCCCCGACTGTCGGGATGCCTCTTCCATACAGATCGATCATCGATCCCGGTTCAAAAACCGGAGCCAGGACGAGCTGCACTACACCGGCCGCAACTCCGCACATCAGGTAGTAGAAGAGAAACTTTCTCGGACCCCACAGGTTTTCGATCTCCATGCCGAACATCCAGAGTCCGAAAAACATGTTGAAGAAGAGGTGCCAGAAATCCGCATGCATGAATTGATAGGTGAAGAGCTGCCAGGGGAGGAATCCCTGCGCCAGAGGCATGAGACCCAGATAGAAATGCAGAACATCCCCTAAGCGGATTCCATCGAGCGAAAACGAACCGAAGAACCGAACGAGGACGAAGATCGCGGCATTCGTAATCAGGAGCCACTTGATGACCGGAGGAAACAACGAGAATCCGCCGAATTTGGACGGGCGATAGTAGTTGCCTTGATACGGCATTGAACTTCGTAACGTGTGTGAGTTGAGTGAGCTATTCCTGTAACAACATCGGCGCCTGAATCGTTCACTTCTTGTCGGTCAGGGCCGCAATCCCCGGGAGCACCTTCCCCTCGAGGAGTTCGAGCGAAGCACCGCCCCCCGTCGACACATGGGAAACTTCTGACTGGAGTCCGGCCTTCACGATGGCCGCAGCGGAATCGCCGCCTCCCACAATGGTGACTGCCCCTCGTTGGGTTGCATCGGCAAGGGCCCGTGCGACGCCGAATGTTCCCTGCGCGAACTTGTCGATCTCAAAGATCCCCATCGGACCGTTCCACACAATAGTCTTTGCCCCGAGGATTTCCTTTTTGAAATCGGCAATCGTTTTCGGACCGATATCGACGCCGCTCCATTTCGCAGGGATGGCATTTGCAGCAACGGTCTGCGTTTCCGCCGTGGCATCGAGCGACGCAGCGATGACACAGTCGGTCGGGAGGATGAATCGCTTCCGCTTCTTCTCGGCCTCGGCAAGAATCTCTTTGGCGAGGTCTACTTTGTCCGCCTCAAGAAGCGAAGAACCGATTTCGAGTCCCTGGGCTTTGTAGAAGGTGAACATCATTCCGCCGCCGACCAGAAGCGTATCGACAATGGTGAGGAGGTTCTGAATGACATCGATCTTCCCGGAGATCTTCGCGCCGCCGAGAATTGCCACATACGGTCGTGCCGGTTTTCCAACGGCGGTTCCGAGATAGTTCATCTCCTTCTGCATCAGATAGCCGGCAACGGATACCGGGAGGTGTTTGGTGATGCCCTCGGTCGACGCGTGCGCCCGATGGGCCGATCCGAACGCATCATTGACGTAGACGCTGCCGAGCGAGGCAAGCGCCTGAGCAAATGCCGGATCGTTTGCCTCCTCTTCCGCATGGAAGCGAAGATTTTCGAGGAGCAGGCACTCGCCGTCCTGAAGACCGGCGGCCATCGCCTGAACTTCGGATCCGATACAGTCAGGAGCGAAATGCACCGGCTTTCCGAGCAACGCCGAGAGACGATCAGCGACCGGCCTGAGACTGAATTCCATCTTCGGTTTTCCTTTCGGGCGCCCGAGATGGCTCATGAGAATCGCACGTCCCCCCTCGGCAATAATTTTCTTGATGGTCGGCAGCGATTCCACGATGCGCGTATCGTCCGTCACGCTCTGTTGATTGTCGAGCGGAACGTTGAAATCGACGCGAACGAGAACATTCTTGCCTTTGATCTGAACGTCGTCAATACTCATTTTTTGCATCGTCGTATTCTCCGAAACAAGAACGGGCTGTGACCCTGGAACAGTCGACAGCCCGGATGATGAGACGGTGTCGTTGATTTGTATCCAACTAGAACTTCGAAGCAATGATGTGTATCAGATCCACCACACGACACGAGTATCCCCACTCATTGTCGTACCATGCCAGGACTTTGACCATGTTATCGATCGCATACGTCAATTCAGGATCGAAAATAGCCGAGTGAGAATTTCCTTTGAAGTCTCCCGACACGAGCGGCTCGGATGCATATTCCAGGTACTTCTTCAGCTTTCCCTCCGACGCGGCCTTGAAGGCCGCATTCACCTCATCTTTGGTTGCTGTCTTTTCGACCTCGACCACGAGATCAACCAACGAAACGTTCGGCGTTGGGACGCGCACCGCCGTTCCATCCATCTTTCCTTTAAGGGCCGGGAGCACCAATCCGATTGCTTTCGCCGCACCAGTGGAAGTCGGAATCATGTTGAGCGCGGCGGCTCGTGCCCGCCGGAGGTCCTTGTGGGGAAGATCCAGCAGTTTCTGATCGTTTGTGTAGGAGTGGATGGTTGTCATCAATCCGCGTTTGATGCCGAAATTCTCCAGCAACACTTTCGCAACCGGAGCAAGACAGTTCGTCGTGCAGGAAGCATTGGAAATCACATGATGCGTGGCCGGATCGTACGTCTCATCGTTGACACCCAGCACAAACGTGGCGTCCGGTTTCTTCGCGGGGGCGCTGATAATCACTTTCTTCGCCCCGTTCTTCAGATGGTCCTGAGAAGACTCGCCGTCGGTGAAGTGCTTCAAACCGGTCGATTCCACGACGATGTCGACACCCAGGTCTTTCCACGGCAATTTTGTATGGTCTTTTTCCGAGAGGACCTTCAGAGACTTTCCATCGACGACGAGCGTGGCCTCCTTCACCTCAACCTTCCCCGGGTAATTACCGATGACTGAATCGTACTTCAGGAGATGTCCTAAGGTCTTGGTATCCGTAATGTCGTTGATCGCCACAAATTCAATAGCTGGATCGTTGACTCCGGCTCGAAAGACATTCCGTCCGATTCGGCCGAATCCGTTAATCCCGACTCTAACCGCCATGACTGACCTCCGATGTGTCACGTTGTGGATGATTCAGGGCTCATGTGAAGCGGTCAAAGGTACCCACAATTCGATCTAATGTCAAGAAACGATACTGGTTTGCAATCGCGGGAGGAGGATCAAGTTCCGCGCACGGATGGTGCCGTCGAGAAGGTAAGGGGGAATCGCAATTCTCGGAACGCTGCGCTGTTCCATGATTGACTGTGAGGAATTTGCCAATTACTTTTCGACCGTCTTCCCTCCTCACATCGACTCATAGGAATCTGCCATGGACGTCATTCTCCTCGCGCGCATCAAGTTCTTCATGACTATCGCCTTTCATTTTGTTTTTCCGACCATCACGCTCGGCCTCGCGTGGCTTCTCGTCGCGGCCGAATGATTGGGGTGGAAACGCAAGGATCCTGTCTACGAGCAGATCGGGAGATTTTTCGGGAAGCTGTTCGGATTGACGTTCGCGATCGGTGTCGCGAGCGGACTGGTCATGGTGTTTCAATTCGGCACCAACTGGTCGCAGTACTCCCGATTTGTTGGCGATGTTTTCGGCCCTCCACTCGCCGCCGAAGCAGTCTTCGCGTTTTTCATGGAATCGACGTTTCTTGGGCTATATCTCTTTGGTCGGAATCGAATCTCCAAACGTTTGCATGTGTTTTCCATCTCATGGTTGCGTTGGGCGCGACGATCTCCGCGTTCTGGATCCTCGTGGCAAACAGCTGGCAACAGACACCGGCCGGACACATCGTTGTCAACGGCAGAGCGGAACTGGTAGATTTCTGGGCCGCGGTCTTCAATCCATCTACTCTCCCGCGTTTCTTCCACACACTCACCGCAACACTCATCGCCGGCGCATTCTTCGTGGCGGGCATCGCTACATACTATCTCCTGAAGAATTCTTCCCATCTCTTCGGCCGGAAAGCGATGAAGCTCGCTGTGATTCTTGGTTTGTTCGCATCGGTGATCCAGGTGTTCCCGTTTGGGCACTGGCACGGACAGCAGGTCGCCGCAACACAACCCGAGAAATTTGCCGCGATCATGGGCATCTATTCCACAGAGACGAAAGCCCCCGTCGTCCTCTTTGCCGTTCCTGTTGATAAGCCGCCGGAGCTGAAGGCGCGCATCCAGATCCCCGGACTGTTAAGCTGGCTCGCATTTGGCGACGTCAACGCGCCCATCAAAGGGCTGGACGAGTTTCACCGGGATGAGGTCCCTCCGCTGTTTCTGACCTTCGTGTCGTACCACAACATGGTTGTTCTCGGTATGTGGTTCATCCTCGTCATGGGCCTTGCCGCGTTTTTCCTCTGGAAAGACACCCTGTGGGAGAGGAACTGGTTGCTCAAGGCCCTCCTGTGGTCCATTCCCCTGCCCGTCCTGGCCTCACAGCTCGGTTGGATCGCCGCAGAGGTGGGAAGACAACCGTGGACTGTCTACCGGTTGCTTCGCACCGAGCATTCGGTCTCCGTCACTGTGTCGGCTGAAACCGTGTTGTTTGCGATTATCGTGTTCTTTGTGATTTACGCGGCCATGGGATTCACCTACCTCTATCTGGTGGCTAAGAAAGTGAAACAGGGTCCGGAACCTACAGGCGCATAATGGAGCGAATTATGGAACTTGAACTTTTGCAGACGATCTGGTTTGGTCTGGTGACGATCCTCTTCATCGGGTATGCGGTGATGGATGGATTCGATCTTGGAGTGGGCATGTTGCATCTCTTCGCCCGTAGTGAGGAAGAAAAGCGCCTCACGATGAATTCTGTCGGACCGTTTTGGGATGGAAATGAAGTGTGGTTGATTGCGGCAGGGGGTGCGGTATTCGCCGCGTTCGCCCCCGTGTATGCCGCAATCTGGAGCGGATTCTACGTCGCGCTCATCCTCCTCCTCGTGGCTCTCCTCGCACGCGCTGTGGCGTTTGACTACCGCGCAAAAGTTGAACGCGCGCGCTGGAGGCAGTTCTTTGACTGGTGTTTCGGCGCGGGAAGCGGACTCATCGCTCTTCTCCTCGGCGTGGCATTCGGAAATATCCTGCATGGAATCCCGATCGATGCTCGCGGAGAATTTGCCGGAACGTTCTGGACCCTCCTCAATCCCTACGCCGTTCTGATCGGGATACTGACCGTCCTCCTTTTCACCCTGCATGGTGCGTTGTGGCTTGCGCTCAAGTGCGAGGGAGACCTTCAGGCAAGGATGATCCTGACCGCGCATCGCATGTGGATCGTCGTCACAGCCGTCTATATGATTGCGTCGGTGATTACGGTTGTCACCAATCGCGGATTGTTCACGGATGTCGACGGAAACATGTTCTGGTGGATTTCGCTTCTCGCGGTGATCTTCGCAATGGCGTTCATCCCGGTCTTGATCGTGAAGCGAAGACTTCTGCTCTCGTTTATCGCTTCTTCAATCATGATCGCTGGAATGATCGGTGTTGCCGCCGCAAGTCTCTTCCCCATGCTGGTTCCGTCAACCATCGATCCGGCGCAAAGTCTCACGGCCTTTGCGCACTCTTCCAGCAGATATACCCTGATGGTAATATTCTGGATCGCGCTGATCGGCATGCCGATTGCGATCCTATGGAAGGTGATCCTCTATGTCTCCTTCCGGGGAAAGACCGTTCTCACGAAAGACAGCTATTAGCTCCCCCGCTGGAAACCGTGCGAACGTCAACTGGGCGGGAACGCTGACGAGGTGCGGAGGACCCGAGAGGCCGGGCCTTACCTAGCCAGCGCGACCGAGGCGGCAACCACCCGTTGTGCTCCTGCCCCCTTCAACACCGACGCACATGCCACAATGGTCGATCCCGTCGTGATCACATCATCCACGAGTATGCATGTTGCGTTCTTCATCGATGCGGCGTACTTCCTCCCGATATCGAACGCCCCCTCCATGTTCTCTCGTCGCTGGTCGATGGTGAGCATTGTCTGTGTTTGCGTCTGTTTCGTCCTCACGACTGCTCGAGGGACGCACGGAATGCCGGTCATCTTCGACACGCCGCGGGCAATCATCTCGGCCTGGTTGTAGCCCCGTTCGCGTTCTTTGATCCGGTGCAACGGGATGGGAACGATGATCTCTCCGTCGATCCCGCGCGTGATCATGTTCATCCCTACTTCGGCTCCGAGCATAACGCCGGCCGAGGCACGGCTCTGATACTTCATCGCATGCACCAGCGATCGAATCACGCCCTGATCTTCGAAGACAAAGACACTAACCAGATCATCAACGATTCCATCGACGCAGATCTTCCCCCTCGTTTCCTCGAAGAGCGAATCGGATGGCGACAATCGGGGCATGGAGTCCCAGCACGGTCGGCAGAGATGCCTCTGAGCCGGAGGAATCCGCACGCGACAGAAGAGACACCACGACGGATAAAGGAACTCTAGCAGGGGTTCAATAACGAGGGCAACACATTGACGGGCACTCCCCGAGAGTAGGCTCATGGTCGCTGCGATGGAGCCGGGGAGTTCTCCATCGATGCATTGTGGGATTGATTTGCAGCAGGGCTACGGTTTCGACCGCAGACCGAGCTCTTTTTCGACGCGGCTGATTTCGTCTCTGAGCTCGGCCGCGCGTTCAAATTCCAGATCCTTCGCCGCCTTGCGCATTTCGAGTCTCATCTCCTCGATGAGATCCTGTTTTTGGTCCTTCGTCAGGTATTTGGCCACATGATCCGACAGTCGTTTCGTGGCCTGCATTTCGGCCCGTGCATCTCGCTTCATCTTGACATCGGCAACTGCAGTGGCCGCGAGGACCTCATCAACCGATTTGTAGATGGTCGATGGAGTAATATCGTGGTCGGTATTAAACTGCATCTGTTTACTTCGCCGCCGATTTGTCTCTTCGATCATCCGCCGCATCGATCCGGTCACGGCATCGGCATATAGGATGACCTTTCCATTCACGTTGCGCGCCGTTCGTCCCGCCGTCTGAATGAGCGACCGTTCCGATCTCAGGAATCCCTCCTTGTCGGCATCGATAATCGCGACCAGGGAAACCTCGGGGAGATCGAGTCCTTCGCGAAGAAGATTCACGCCAACCAGCACGTCGAATTCTCCCAGTCGCAGATCCCGGAGGATCTCCACGCGCTCGAGCGCATCCACTTCGGAGTGAATATACCGAACCTTCACACCGATGTTGACGAGATACTCCGTGAGATCTTCAGCCATGCGCTTCGTAAGGGTGGTCACGAGCACACGTTCCTTTTGTTCGGCACGCGCGCGAATTTCCACCAGGAGATCATCGATTTGATGCTTGCTGGGCCGCACTTCCACCTCCGGATCAACCAGGCCCGTTGGTCGAATGACCTGCTCGACGACGACCCCTTTCGATTTCTCCAGCTCGTAGTCTCCCGGCGTCGCGCTGACGAAGATCACCTGATTGACCATTTGTTCCCATTCCGCAAACGTGAGAGGACGGTTGTCGAGCGCAGAGGGAAGACGGAAACCGTACTCGACGAGCGTTTGCTTTCGCGAGCGATCACCATGAAACATCCCTCCGATCTGGGGAATGGTGACGTGCGATTCGTCGACGATTGTCAAAAAATCATCGGGGAAATAGTCGAGAAGGCAATACGGTCTCGAGCCGGGGAGCCGCCCGGCGAGGTGGCGCGAGTAGTTCTCAATCCCCGAGCAATAGCCGATCTCTTTCATCATTTCGATGTCGAAACGGGTTCGCTGGTCGAGACGCTGGGCTTCCAGGAGCTTACCCGCATCGCGCAATTCTCCGACACGTTGATGAAGTTCTTCTTCGATGTCCTTGACGGCGCGTTCGATCGTTCGCCGCGACGTGACGAACTGTTTTGCCGGATAGATGATTTCGAAGTCAGTTGTGCCAAGGATCCGTCCGTCGGTTTTTCGGATGGAGGAAAGTTTTTCCACTTCATCGCCGAACAGTTCGATCCGCACCGCCTCCTCATTTTCATAGGCGGGGATCACCTCGATGACGTCACCACGAACCCGAAACGATCCGCGGGTGAACTCGTAATCGTTTCGCGTATAGTACAGATCGAGGAGCTTCTTCAGCAAATCGTTTCGCGGAAGGCGATCCCCCTTGCGCACGACAATCGTCTGGTCAATCCACTCCTCGGGAGCCCCGATGCCGTAGATACAGCTCACCGACGCCACGACAATGACATTTGGATCGCCGCTCAGCAACGCGCTCGTCGCTCGGAGTCGAAGCCGATCGATTTCGTCGTTGATGGAAGAATCTTTTTCGATGTAGGTATCCGACACAGGAACATACGCTTCGGGTTGGTAGTAGTCGTAGTAGCTTATGAAGAACTCGACGCGGTCCTTCGGAAAGAATCCCTTGAACTCGGCATAGAGCTGAGCCGCGAGCGTCTTGTTGTGCGACATCACGAGCACCGGTTTGTTCAGCGCTGAGATGACGTTGGAAATCGTAAACGTCTTCCCGCTCCCTGTTACGCCGAGCAGCGTCTGATGCGAATCGCCGCGCTGGAGGCCCTCCGTCAGCTCGCGGATGGCCTGCGGCTGATCTCCCGACGGCTTCAGATGTGTCACAAGTTGATACGGCATGGATGATTTGTCTGACCGGCTCCAGTTTGTCCTATGCGAGTTCCCCCGTGGTTCGACTCAATATACTCGCGTCCCCGACATTTATCAACCGGCCTGCGCGAGTTGCATCCCCTATCGATGTTCTGTATTTTGGATTTGCCTATGAAATTCCGACAGTCAATACCCTTCATCATATTGGTTCTGTTCGCGTCCTCATCGTGTTCAGACCAGCAGTCAGTTCCTCTCACACAGCAGGAACAGAGGGTTGCCAAGGCATACGCCGAAGTTCTTGTTCTGAACGAGCGCCATCGCACAAACGGAATGGATGATTCACTCATCTACGCCCGGAGCGTTGATTCCGTGCTGGCACGCCTTGGATTCGAGTGGAGAGAGTTTGAAGGGGAGTTTTTGAAGCTTTCTCAATCGCCGCGGAAGGCCAAACCCCTCTTCGACAGCACCGAGGCCGCCATACGTGAACTTCGTCGCCGCCAGATCGAGGCACAGGAGCGATAGATGTATCCCCAGCTTCGCCCCTTCGTCACGGTCCATACCGTGACGACTCGTAGATCCCTCCATTCCCGGCTGATCGTCACGGTCCATACCGTGACGACGCGTAGATCCCTCCATTCCCGGCTGATCGTCACGGTCCATACCGTGACGACTCGTAGATCCCTCCATTCCCGGCTGATCGTCACGGTCCATACCGTGACGACGCGTAACCGAGTCGATCTGTTCGATCAGATCCAATCTGTGATTACTTCAAGCATAGAATGATCATTCAGAAGATAGTTACGCGCGCTCGAGTACTTGTAGTCCGTAACTCCATCCACGAGTCCAGCCTTGACAGGATTGCGATGAATGTACTCAATCACCGTTCGAAGCATACGGGTACTCCTGATGATCCGATCGTCGAATCGACGCATCCAGAATTTGCGTCTTTGATCAGTGATGTCGCCCGCCTCCGCCTCGAACATGCGAATCAAGTTCGATTGGCCCGCCGATTCCAACTCGCTCATGATATCCCACGCGCTGTACTTCTTGATATCCCTCATGATGTCAGAAATCGTCCCAATCTTCGGATCTGTATGGACGACCCAATGAAAATGGGAAGGCATAATGACATACGCCAGAATTCTGAATCGATATCGCTGCTGATAGTGCTTGATGTTGCGAACAAGGATTTCGCAGTACCGATCTTCTCTGAAGACGGCAGCGAAATTCACGACCGTTGTGGTCACAAAGAAGGTTTGAGCAGATTTGAATCGAAGTCTTCCACGTCGACTCATTTGATTCCCCTGGAGTGCCTCCCTGCTGGCTACGGATTGGTCCATGACCAGCAGGGTGAGATTTCACCTCGATCTCCCTCCATTCCCGGCTGATCGTCACGGTCCATACCGTGACGACGCGTAGATCCCCCCATTCCCGGCTGATCGTCACGGTCCATACCGTGACGACTCGTAGATCCCCCGCTCCCCGGCTGATCGTCACGGTCCATACCGTGACGACTCGTAGATCCCCCCTTCCCGCTGGCTAGCCGTAGTACTCCTTCAACTCCCCAGCCAGAAACTTGACCGCGGCGGCCGCGACTCCCATGTCGTCGAGGAATCCTACGACCGGTATGATGTCGGGTACCGAGTCGATCGGGATGATGAAATAGAGGAGCGCGCCGATGACGATCGCCTTCTTTCCCCAGTGAACTCTACCGTCCGTCATATAGGCGAAGAGCGCCAGAAGATCCCTCACGAACCTCATCGTCCGATCAAGTGTCCCGACTTTCTTTGCGAAATTGGCACGGATGAAATCCGACTTCCGCTCGAAATCCGATTCCGTTGTCGGCTGATAGCCGACATCATCACGCGTCTGCATCGTTATGTCCCTCCTTGCGGGCTCCCTCTCCCCGCAGAATCTATTCTCCGCTGATTGTCATCTCGCTCATCTTCAGCGTTGGACTCGATATGGCGCCGAGGAAAGACAAATCGTTCCCGATCATTTCGATGTTTGAAAGCATCTCCAGCAGTGTGCCGGCAATCGTGACCTCCTGAACGGGAAATGCGAGTTCTCCGCGACTGATCCAGACGCCGCTTGCACCGCGCGAGAACTGCCCCGAGACGAGGTCGACGCCGAATCCTATCATTCCCGTCACATAGAATCCATCGTGGATGGAACGGATGATTGCCTGAGGATCATGCTCTCCCCGCACGACATAGAGATTGGATGGGCTAATGTGAGGCGTCGTCGCGTAGGTGCGACTGGCATTCGCTGTCGATATCCCATTGACTTTGCGCGCCGTGTACGAGTCATAGAGAAAGGATTTGAGAATGCCGCGATCAACAACCGGTGTTGTCTTTGACGCCACCCCCTCTGCGTCGAACGGCCGGGACGCATTTCCACGCGGCAACAAGCCGTCGTCCACCAGCGTGAACTGTTCGGGTCCGACTCTTTCGTGACGTTTGTCGGTGAGAAACGACATATTGCGGTAGACAGACTCACCGCTGAGAGCCCCTGCGAGCGTACTGATCAGCGATGATGCACTGAGAGGATCAAAAACCACTGGGAATTTCCCCGACGCAATCTTTCGGGCATTCAACATCTGCAGCGCCCTCTCTGCAGCTTTCCTCCCCACCTCCGCAACCGTCTCATGCTCATCGAAATGTCTCTTGTTGGAGTACCAGTAGTTCACCTGCTTCATGCCGTCCGCTTCGGCGACTACGGAACAAGAAAGCATGCTCGCAGTTGCGCGATATGAACCTGCAAGACCAGTAGAATTCGCAATGACCACGCATTCATCGCTGTCTGCCACCGTTGCTCCCTCGACGAGTTTCACCCGGGGATCGACGGAAAGGGACGCCTGCTCCATCTCGCGGGCCAGGGCGATCTTTCGATCCGTCGTCAGTTCGATTAACGCGTAATCGACAAGATCGAGCCGGCCGACCGTGGAAGTCGGGTCAATCTGTTTGTTGTCCGGCAAGCCCAGGAATTCGTCTTTCGCCGCATGTTTCGCGATGGCAACGGTTTGGCGAGCGAGGGAGCAAAGAGTCGGTTCTCCGACATCATTAGTGTGGGAAAAACCGAGGCGCTGATCGCAAACGACGCGCAATCCCAGTCCACGCGGTCGCGCCTGTTTGAGGATTTCTATCTCACCACCTCGGATGGTGACTTCGAAGGTCTTGCCGAATTCGAGGTACGCCTCGGCCTCGTCTGCGCCGGCACGGCGTGCCTCATCGACGGCGCGCAGCGCCAGGGTAACGAGGTCTTTCTCTGAAACGTCGGGTTGCTGAGGAGTCATGTGATTGCTGTGCGGGGTTCTCCGGTCGTTCCCCCGGCCGGTGAGGCTCGATGTCCAACCGCTGATCGAGATCCTCTGCCGCTCATCACGCTAGCGGGAGGACGCCCTTCTGACAACTTCGCCGATGATGAACGGACGCTCTTTCTTGTGGCGCAGCGCGCGCACTACCCTATCGGTCTCCACAGGGGGGACAACAAGAACCAAGCCGATCCCCAGATTGAATGTCCGGCGCATATCGTCTTCCGGTACATTACCGAGCCGCTGGATCATTTCGAAGATTCCCGGACGATCCCAACTCTGCCAGTCAATCTTGATATCCAGTGCGGACGGAATGATTCGCATCGTATTGCCGATGATCCCACCCCCCGTGATGTGCGACAGTCCTTTGACGATCTTCGTTCCGAGCAACGGAAGGATGCTCTTCACATACGACCGATGAATCTTCAGAAGTTCATCGCCGAGTGTCGCCCCAAGGTCGTCGATATAGTCGTTTGCGGAATGCTTTTGCAGAAGGACGCGCCGCGCGAGGGAATAGCCGTTTGTATGAAGGCCGGTTGAAGGAAGACCGATCAGGATATCTCCCTTTCGGATTGTCGTTCCGCTGACGATCTTCTTTTCATCCACCACCCCGACCATCATTCCTGCGAGATCGTATTCGTTGTCCCGATACATGCCGGGCATTTCGGCGGTTTCCCCACCGATCAACGCGCACGAATTTTCCCTGCATGCCTTCACGAAACCGGAAACAATCGATTCCCCGACCTGTGGATTCAGTTTTCCCGTCGCAAAGTAGTCGAGAAAGAAGAGAGGACGTGCCCCGCAGGCGAGAATGTCATTGGCGCAATGGTTCACAAGATCCTGACCGATGGTGTCGTGACGATTCATCAAGAAGGCAATCATCAACTTGGTCCCGACGCCGTCGACGCTGCTCACGAGCACCGGCTTCTTCATCGAACGGAACTGTGCCCGATAGAACGCGCCGAACATTCCGATGTCGGCAAGCACGTTGGCATCAAACGTGGATCGGACACCCCTCTTGATCCGTCGTACGAGTTCATCCCCCGCGTCGATATCGACGCCGGAATCCTTATATGTCATCTTCTCTGGAGTCACGTGTCATCCTCTGCCTCGAAGATACCCTTTTTTGTACGGTCGAACAAGAAGTCGGCCGCACCTCCTCTGTATGGATCGAGGGAGGCCGGAAGGGTACCGACGTTTCTTGATTCACGAGCATCGCTTGTCTATATTTATAAAACAAGTTGAAATTCAAGACCGAGGATCTCCCCTGCCATGGTTTTTGTTCGTCTGAGAAATTCGCCATCTCCCGTCGCGGTCGGAAAGATCATCTGCGTTGGCCGGAATTATGCCGAACACGCCAAAGAGATGCGTGCCGAGGTCCCGACCTTTCCCGTGCTCTTCCTCAAACCGTCGACGGCCGTTATCGGTGACCGTGGTACCGTAGTGATTCCCGACATCTCGAATAACCTCCATCATGAAGTGGAAATGACTATACTGATCGGCAAAGGCGGGAGCGGCATTCCACGGGAACGGGCACCCGAGTATGTCGCCGGGTACGGAATCGGACTCGACATGACGCTTCGTGATGTGCAGGACGAGGCAAAGAAGAAGGGATTGCCATGGGCCCTCGCAAAGGGATTCGACACCTCGGCTCCGTTGTCCGAGTTCGTCCCCGCGTCAGCCGTGCAAGATCCGCATCAGATTGAGGTTCGATTGACAGTGAACAACGAGCTACGGCAACTCGGGAACACGAAGGATTGTATTTTCCTCGTTGATGATTTGATCTCGACGATCTCACGATACTTCTCATTGGAGCCGGGCGACATCATTATGACAGGAACACCGCAAGGGGTGAATCGAGTCGTTCCCGGAGATCGACTGACTGCAGAACTTCGAACCGCGGACGGAATGGTTCTCACATCACTCAGCGTCGGCATTCGCTGAGCATACCGATATGTCCCGAATCAAACACTTCCTTTACAACTACCGGAACGCCATCCTTGCATGGATTATCATGGCGCTTCTGATCGTAATCGGTGTGTCCCTGGGTGTCGACGAGACGCTGATCGGTATTGCCGTCGTGTTGGTTGGTCTTCTCGGTCAGGCATTTGCGGCGCTCCTGGCGTGGATCGGACTCGTTCCGCTTATCGGACCATTCATTGCAAAAGTTCTCGCCCTCCCTTTTTTTTGGATACTCAATGGCATCGGATATCTCGCGTCGATCGTCGCAATTAGGCAGGGCTTCACGCGAGACGTCCTGAACTACCGCATCCTCACGATCGTCCTGCTTGTCGGAGTAACGATCGGATACATTCTCGGGAAACTGATCTAGCGTTTCACGTCTCGGCTCCATACCGTGATTCCACTCACCCCCTTTTGCATTTTTTGAAACGAGAGGTTATTTTGTATTCATTGAATCTACCCAACAGGCGACACACGCGATAGTACGGTAAGAACAGGAGCTGATGAAGAGAGGAAAGCAGGTATTATTCGGATTACTGGCGACAGCATGCGTGGTTGTCGTTCTGGCCCTCCCTGTGACTCCCACAACTCCCGGCGATCTTCCCATCCGCGATCATGATTGGATCGAAGAGGTCTACGCACCTTTCGATTCACTGGGCACCGATCCGGACGATTACCTCTGGCCGACCGATGCGAGCGTTCGCATGAGTTCCGGATTTGCGGAATATCGGCGCACGCACTTTCACGCCGGCATCGACATCAGCACGAACGGACAGCGCGGGTACCGTGTCTACGCGGCACGAGACGGATACATTTCCCGCATCCACACCAATCCCTATGGCTACGGCAAGATGCTCCACGTGACGCACGCGGATGGATTTGTCACAACGTATGCCCATCTCCAACGCTTCAGTACGGCCATCGAAGCATTCGCCAGGGGAATCCAGTATGCCAAGGGACGATACGCCATTGATGTTGCACCGGATCGGGACCTGCTGCCAGTTCGAAGAGGGGATGTCATCGCGTACACGGGCGACACCGGGATTGGAGCGCCCCACCTCCATTTTGAAGTAAGAGACAGACACCTCAACCCGATCAATCCATTCCGTCTGGCAGCAGTATCACGCGCGATCACTGATAACGTCGCGCCGGAGTTTCACCGGGTGGGATTCATTCCTCTCGATTATCGCTCCCGCGTCAACCGCAGTCCTCGTCCGTGGAACAGCGCAGTCGCGCGGCACAGTTCAGACAGGTTCACAATCTCGAAGCGCATCCATCTTGACGGAGCGTTCGGGATGGTCATCAAAGGATCTGATCGGGTCACCGGATCGTATCATCGGAGCGGTATTTATCAACTTGAGCTGTATCTCAACGATTCGTTGATCTATCGATCGCGGCTTGATCAGGTCTCTGCGATCGAATCGCGTCAGATCGCCCTCTACTACGATTGGCCCTCTCTCCTGGGGGGAGATGGACGGTTCCAAAAACTCTTCGTGGAAAAGGGGAACCGGCTCCCGTTATACGATCGTCAACCCGAAGGATTCGGGATCATCGACACGCGGTCGCTTCCCGAGGGGAAACACATGCTGCGCGTTGTCGCCCTCGATATCCGGGGGAACAGATCTGAGCTTGATGTGCCGGTTGTCTGCTCGCGCATCCCGGAGATCACTCTTGCATCGGACAGTCAAGGGCTTGTTGTGCACACCGACACCTCGGGGGCAATCGAAACGCTGACTGTTGCGACTCGGACACCCTTGCAAACGAAATGGAATGACAGGTCGTATCGATTGTCAGATCTTGAACCTTTCGCCGGCGGGTACCGCCTCCCATTCACCAACCGTGCGGACGTCGACGTCAGGGTCATCGCCGGAAACCGCCACGGGATCTCTTCCGATCCCCGATTTCTGATTTCAAACGCTGCCAAGGGAAAACACGCGTCTCTCGATCTGGAGAGAGAAATCGCCAGAAACTATCTGATCGTGCAATTGTTTTCTCCACAGCCGTTCGCCTCGTCACCGGAACTGTCGATCGTCGAGTCGGGACGCCGCCACAAGGTGGAGACGTATGCGCTGAACGAACGGAGCGTTGTGGGAACATTTCCGCTCTCGCAACTTGCGGGAGATCGCCTGACGCTCTACGCAGAAGCAGAGACGGGCGGCACAAGCACGTCGACAACCGATCGGCTCACGCTCTTTCGGGTGACCCCCTCCGATGAGCGGACAATCTCGTACGATGACAGCACGATCGTCGTCTTTTTCGCTCCCGAGTCGGTTTACGATACGCTCTATTTCCAGATTCACAAGGACGACGATAGCTACTCGCTCTTCCCGAAAGATGTTCTGCTCAAAAGGGGCATACGCGTTCATCACCAGGTACCGGCGGATCGCCGCGCCGACAACACCGGGCTCTTCCTAAGGGATGATGGTGAGAAACGACTGATCGGACGTTGGGATCCGGGTAATCCCGAATTCATCACAGGCGAATCAACTCGCCTGTTGGGAGATGTCTGGCTCATGAGGGATACCGTTCCGCCGTCCCTTTCTTCTCTTCGCGTTTCCGCAACCCGATCGCACTTGCGATTCAGCTTCCGCATTTCGGATGACCGGGCCGGTGTCGATCCAAACGGATTCCGAATCAGCGTGGGGGAAGAAGTCGTCATTGCAGAATACGATCCGTACAAACGACTCGTTCATTATGAGGGGAAGCACTCTCTCGATCCGGGGACACACCAGCTTTCCGTCCACGCGACCGATCGACTCGGAAACGCGGCCGCCGTGAAGCGATCGTTCTCAATCCCCCGCTAGCACGTGAGCATGTCGACCAGTCTGGTCGACAACCGATGGTTACAGTGTTGTCAGGAGTTAACTCCTGACAACACAACTCCTACTCCTGACAGCACGATGGAACGCTCCGCCCCAATTGCATTCCTTCCCTAATTTTCCGTATCTTCGTCGCAGGTGGAATGTCTCCCTTTGAGGGTAGCTCGTCACAGCTACCTTTTTTCATTACCAACTGCCCGATGTGATCAAAGGATCCAGAATGACAGAGCAGTCCCACAACGATCTCTCGAAGATCTACAATCCGCTTGAGGTTGAGGACAAGTGGTATGCCTATTGGGAATCTCACAGGTTGTTTCACGCCTCGGTGAACAAGCAACGACTCCCGTACACCATCGTTATCCCGCCTCCAAACATCACCGGCATCCTCACGATGGGGCACGTGCTCAACAACACCATTCAGGATATCCTCATCCGGTGGAAGCGCATGCAGGGGTACGAGGCATGCTGGATTCCCGGAACAGATCACGCAGGGATTGCAACACAAAACGCGGTCGAAAAAGCGCTTGCAAGAGAGGGAACGAACCGGCATCAGTTGGGACGGGAGGAATTCCTCGATCGGGTATGGGAATGGAAGAAGGAATACGGCAATACGATCGTTCGGCAGCTGCGGAAGCTTGGAGTCTCCTGCGACTGGGAGCGCGAACGGTTCACAATGGACCAAGGATTATCGGAAGCAGTGAAAGAGGTATTCATCCGCCTCTTCGACAAGGGATTGGTTTATCGCGGAAAGTATATCGTCAATTGGTGCCCGTTCCATCACACCGCGTTAAGTGACGACGAGGTGGATCATCTGGAAACTCAGGGAAGCCTCTGGCACGTTCGCTATCCCATCGAGGGAACTGATCAGCATGCCGTTGTTGCCACGACGAGGCCCGAGACAATGCTGGGCGATACTGCCGTCGCTGTCAATCCCCGCGATGAGAGGTACAAACATCTGATTGGCGAGACCGCCATTCTCCCTATCGTCGGTCGAAAGATACCGATCATCGCGGATGATTTTGTCGATTCAGAATTCGGCACCGGGATGGTGAAGGTGACTCCGGCCCACGATCCGAACGATTTCCTTATGGGACAGCGCCACGGACTTCCGCAGGTCAACATCTTCACTGAAGAGGCGAAGCTCAATGACTCTGTCCCGCCGCAGTATGTCGGGATGGATCGATTTGAATGCCGCAAGCTGCTCGCTAAAGACCTGGAAGAACAGGGATTCCTCGTGAAGGTCGAACAGCACGCTCACAATGTGGGGCGCTGCTACCGCTGTAACACCGTGGTGGAGCCGTATCTCTCCGATCAATGGTTCGTGAAGATGAGGCCTCTGGCTGAACCGGCGCTTCGGGTGGTGCAAGAGGGGAAGATCAGGTTTCATCCCGAGCGATGGACGAAAGTGTACGAACATTGGATGACGAACATACGTGATTGGTGCATCTCGCGGCAGATCTGGTGGGGCCACAGGATTCCTGTCTACTATGCTCCGGACGGATCGTTTGTTGCTGCCCGGAATGAACAAGAGGCGCGTCAGAAACTGGGGATCGGAGGCAACGTCTCCCTCACCCAGGATGAACATGTTCTGGATACCTGGTTCTCATCGTGGCTCTGGCCGTTCTCGATTCTCGGGTGGCCCGAGAACAACGAAGACCTGCGCTATTTCAATCCAACCGACACACTCGTGACCGGTCCGGATATTATTTTCTTCTGGGTGGCAAGGATGGTGATGGCAAATCTTGAGTTCATGAGGGATATGCAGGGATCCGACGGTTCGCCGCGCCGGAAAGACGAAGACCTGGTTCCGTTCCGCGATGTGTACTTCACGAGCATCATCCGTGACGCGCAGGGACGCAAGATGAGCAAGTCGCTCGGCAACTCCCCCGATCCGCTTGACGTCATTCAGGAATATGGAGCGGACGGATTGCGGTTTACGGTGACATATCTAGCGCCTCTCGGACAGGATGTTCTCTTTTCTGCCGACAAGTGTGAGCTCGGGCGAAATTTTGCCAACAAGATCTGGAATGCCGGGCGATTTTTGTTGATGAACAGGAAAGAGATCACGGGCAGCAAACCGCTCGATCTTGAGGGATTGCCGGAGGAACACCTCGATCTGGCAGACCGGTGGATTCTCTCTCGCCTGAATCATGCCGCGCGGGATTTCAACCGCGCGCTGTCGGAATTCCAGATCAATGAATCCAACAAGATTCTCTATGAATTCATCTGGCGTGATTTCTGCGACTGGTACGTCGAACTCGTGAAGACCCGATTCTACGGGGACGAATCGCCTGAAACAAAGAAGACTGTTCTTACACGCGCGTTGTGGATCTTCGACCGCGCTCTGAGAATGCTTCATCCACATATGCCCTTCGTGACCGAGGAATTGTGGCAGCATCTGACTGAACGAAACGGCGCGAGCATCATGCGCGCGGCGTTTCCGGCAGGCGAAGCGAAGTGGATCAACGAGCAGACCGAGAGCGAGATGGCCTTCGTCCAGAACGTGATCAACGCGGTGCGGAATATCAGAGGGGAAAACAACATCCCGCCGTCGAAAGAAATCAGGGTCTACATGAAGCCCGCGATAGCCGATCAGGAGGCCGTCGCCGAGCAATACCAGGGATATCTCCGCAAGTTGGGTCGCGTGGAGAAGATTGAGGTGATTCCTTCAGACTACAAACCGCGGCTTTCTGCCAGCTCGATCGTGGATGGTGCGGAAATCTCTGTGCTGCTGGAAGGATTAATCGACATCGAGGCAGAGAAGAAGAGGATTGAGAAAGAGATCGTGCGGCTCCGACAGTCCGTGGGGAGTACAACTGCGAAGCTCTCGAATCCGAGCTTCGCCGACCGCGCGCCCAAAGAAATCGTCGCGCGTGAACGCGAGAAACTCGAAAACTTCAAGTTGAGTCTTCAGAAGCTCGAGACCAACCTCGCCGCGCTCGTCGAGGCCTCGTGAACACTCTGTCAGACAGTGCCTCTATAGATCCGACCGCCCCTTGATCTCCTCCTTGACAGGAGGGGAAACCTCGGTTTCCGAAGAGCCCCTCAGTGTGTACCAAATTCAGAAAGCTCCTGACCGAAATCGCGGTATGAGCGAAGATGTCCCGTGTGGGTTCTGATTTCGGGACATTTTCTTTTCCCTCCATTGATCTCCCGGAGGTGAGGACACCTGTCCTACCCGATCTCTCATCGGTTTCGATTAGCTTTTCTCCCTTGTGAAGAGGGACACCTCTGTCTCAGAACGCCCATGATCACCTGCTCAATATCATCAAAAGCGTTCCGATCATAATACCGACAATCCCCGCCATCACCATCCAGTTCTTTTCCTGTTTCGCCGTTCGCCGGTCGGGCAACTCGGGCCTGTTCGGATCGATCAAGAGTTGAAGGATCAGGGACGCAGCGCCCAAGACAATGACGATCACGCCGGCATAAAAGATTGACACTCCACGATCCTTTCAGGTATGGATGGATGATCGTTCAACTGTCGATATCGTCAGGAAGCGCCGCAGCGGTGACTCGACTACATCTCCAGGAAGAAACTGCGAAATGCTCCATCTACTGTCAAGCAATTTCCCAGGTCACCGACATTCCGGCTGCAACTCCTCTCTTTTCTCCTTGATTCTTTCTCTTAAGCCATCTAGCTTTCAGTAGCGGTCGCAATCAAAGGATTCCGAACATGAAATCCCACATTCTCATCTCAATACTCTGTCTCTTCATGACTCCGCACATGAGTTGTTCCGATCGGGGAACCGAGCCAATCCCTCAGGAAATGCGGGAATTGACCCTCGCCGAAAAGAAATTGACGCAATCCAACAGTAAGTTCTGGCTCAAGATCTTCAAGGAAATGAACAAGGAGGAGCAGCGAAAGAACATCTTCATCTCTCCCCTCTCCATCTCTACCGCCCTCGGCATGACCCTGAACGGCGCTCAGGGAACGACATACGATTCCATGGTGGCCACGCTCGAATTCCAGAACCTCTCGCTAGAAGAAATCAATCAGGGCTCCAAATCTCTCACCGAACTCCTGACCGGCGTCGACCCGGGCGTAACGATGAATATCGCCAACTCCATCTGGTCCCGGCTCGGATTTGCCGTCGAGGAACCCTTCATCAACACGAACAAGACATTCTTCAACGCTCAGGTCGCAACGCTCGATTTTTCCAAGCCCTCGGCGGTTGAGACAATCAACTCGTGGGTCAAGACCCAAACAAAGGGAAAAATCCCCACCATCCTCGACGAGCCGATCCCGGAAGAAATTGTGATGTATCTGATCAACGCCATTTATTTCAAGGGGAAATGGACCACACAGTTTGATCCAAAGGAGACCCGCGATGGGGAATTCACGCTGCTCTCCGGATCGAAGGTCCCATGCAAACTGATGACGATGAACACGAAATTCCGGTACCACCAGACGGAAAACTATCAGGCAATCGACCTCCCCTATGGTGCCGGGTACTTCAGCATGTCGCTCATCCTCCCCTCGCCGGGAATGGACATTGACGCGTTCGTCACCGGTCTGGAGCCCGGCGAATGGGATTCCATCGTCAAGGGGTTCCGGGAAATCCAACTCCACCTCTCGTTGCCACGATTCAAACTCGAATACAAGAATTCTCTTAAAGAATCGCTCACGGCACTGGGGATGGGGATCGCGTTCGACAAGCTGAGGGCGGATTTCAGGGGAATCAATAAAAGAGGAGAGCTCTTTATCAGCCAGGCCGATCACAAGGCATTTGTTGAAGTCAATGAGGAGGGGACGGAAGCGGCGGCCGTGACATCAATCGGGATTGGCATCGTATCACTGCCGCCCACGATGGTTGTCGATCGCCCCTTCGTGTTCCTGATCCGTGAACGGACCTCGGGAGCGATTCTCTTCGTGGGAAAGGTAGTTGATCCCCGCGGATAGGATTCAACGCGGAAGGGACAAGAACTTCGAATCCCGCCGCACCCTGAGCGCAGCCGAAGGGTGACGGCGGGATTTCAATTTCCGTTACGTTTACCTGCGTCGATCAGTGACTACTCTCCGTACACGGTAACTGCGATCTGACGCTCTCTCCCCCGCACATCAAAATCAAGATGGACAATCTGTTGCCACGTTCCCACCACCAGCTCCCCGTTGCGCACCGGCACGGTGAGATCTGGACCGAGGAGCGTCGCCTGAAGATGGGAATGTCCGTTGCCGTCGTGCCACGCTTTCTCGTGACCGTACTCCCGACTCGGCGGAATGAGCCTGTTCATCATCGTCGGAAGGTCCTTCCGCAGACCCGGCTCGAATTCGATCACCCCGATGCCGGCCGTGCTTCCGACGGCAAACACATGTGCAATGCCCGTCTTGATTCTTGATTTCCCGACAATTGAGACGACCTTTTCGGTGATATCGTGCATATCACCGTTACCGGAAGTTGAGAGCGAGAATTCGGACTGATAAACCATTGCACCAAAGAGATCTCAGCTCTTTCTCCATTTGATTGAACAACCGAGCGAATGGCACTGCTGCGCGGCGATCGGCTTGCCGTCCGCCAGATTGGTTATTGCGGCTTTCAGCTCCTCACTCGTGACCTTCTTCTCATCCTGCCACGAATCATCAATCCGTCCATGATAGACGAGCTTCTGATTCGCGTCAAAAAGATAGATGTCGGGCGTACACTGCGCGTCAAATTCGCGCGCGACATTCTGCGTCTCGTCGATGAGATACGGAAACGGGATTCCCCATTCCTCGATTTTTTCCTTCATCCGCTCCGGAGCGTCTTCGGGATAGTCAGGATTGATGTTAGGATTGATGGCAACCGTATTGATGCCGATTCCCTTCGCATACTCCGATAAGCGAATCACCCGGGGCCAGACGGCAAGAGCATAGGGGCAGTGGTTGCAGGTGAACACGACCAGGAGACCTTTTTCGCCGAGGAGTTTGTCACTGTGATAGACTTTTCCGAGCGGATCCTTGAGTTGGAATGCCGGCATTCGTTTCCCAAGTGCGAGATCTATGGATTCGACAGCCATCGCAAGACTCCTTCTGTCTGATATGAGAAATTCTGGAGGATCCCCTACTCCCCTGGTTTTGTGGACACGATGGAGCGATGTTCGACGCTCCGTCTCAATCTAACGGCTTTTCGCGTTGAAATGCAACCCCCAACGCCCTTTTTCGGGAGAGATCCCCTCTCTCTTCACAAAAAGAAAAAGCGGTACCAAAACAATCGGCACCGCTTCTCCCGGCTTGTTCACCTTTCTATTTCGACAGCTCGCTGACGACCGTGCCACCTCCCATAGTCGCGGGGAGTTTGGTCTCGGTTTTCACCGTGCGCTTGTCGTTCTTGGCAATCCAGATCTTGGAACCTCCGGAATTGTCATCAAGCGGTTTCACCTCCACGACAAAGGCATCGAATGTTCCGGCCGCGACTGTCACACTCTCGGCGCCGGTGACCTTGAGACCGAGTTGTTTGGACTTCCCGCGCATGATTTCGACCGTCGTGAGGGTCGCGGAATAGCCGGGTGCGAGAGGCAACGTGCCGACGCAGAGCTCCATCGATGCGCCGTCGAGGACAATCGGTCCTGTATACTTGATGTCCAGAGGCATTTCCTGCGGACCCGCTTGGATCTTTCCTTTCACCGCATCTGCCGTAAACACCATATTTATCGTGGCTGGACCCTGACGGAGGGATCGACGTGCGGGTTGAAGAGTTTCGAACACCAGATCGACCGTATCGACTGCAGCCCCCATCGGCGTCGAAGATTCCTCAATGAGCCGCCAGATCTTCTTTCCGTTCCATTGCGCTTGCGAGACGATTCGCTTCGAGGTGACGGTGAATTCCTGGCCCATCATTTTCATCTTCGCCGAGTATTCGGCCGTGAACGGCTTCACACCCGTGCCGGTGAAGCTCGGGACCGGACTCATTTCCTCGGCCGACGGTTTTTCCGGCATAGTAACGGTCTTAATGTCGACGGTGAGATCATTCAGTTTCTTCTTCACTTCCGGCGTCATCGAATCCTGGAACCGCCCCTTGAGATGTTTCGCAAGAAACGTCTCCATGGCCGTGTAGAAGGCGAGACGATTTTCTTTCCCTGCAAATCCGTGACCCTCGTCAGGCGCAACGAGATACTCGACGGGCCTGTTCAACTCACGCATCGCGACAACGATCTGGTCGGATTCCGCCTTCTTGACGCGCGGATCGTTAGCGCCCTGAACCACCTGAAGCGGTGCTTTGATTTGCTTCGCGGAATTGAGCGGAGACTGGGTCTCGAGTCGCTTCACATCCTCGGAGTTGTCAATGTCGCCAACGCGGACGTTGAAGATCTTTTTGATCGGCGCCCAGTACGGCGGGATGGAGTTCAGCAGTGTGATGATGTTCGAGGGGCCCACGTAGGAGACCCCCGCGGCATAGAGATCAGGCGTGAACGCGAGCCCCGCGAGCGTGGCATACCCGCCGTAGGAACCGCCATAGATACCCACCCTCTTCGGGTCTGCGATACCTTCTTTGATCAAGTACTGTACAGCGTCGGAGATGTCGTGCTGCATGGATCCCGTTCCCCACTGCTTGTTCCCCGCGTTGAGGTACTTCTTGCCATAGCCGGTCGAACCGCGGAAGTTGGGCTGCAGCACGGCATATCCGCGGTTGGCCAGGAATTGGGCCTCGGCATTGTATCCCCAAATGTCACGTGCCCAGGGGCCTCCATGGATAAGCATGATTGTGGGAAGACTCTTTCCTGCGATGCCTTTCGGAAGAGTGAGATACGCGTGGATCGTCATTCCGTCTCTCGCAGTGTAGCGTACAGGCTTCATCGGGGCGAGATTCTCGCTCGGGAGTTTCGGGCGCGATTTGTACAAAAACTCTGTCTTTCCGGTCTTGACATCAAAGAGGTAGCGGGAGCCCGGATCTACATCGCTGGACACGGCAACCATCCAGAGGGTTTCATCGGCCGTTGTACTTCCAAAAGAGATCTCTCCCTCGGGCAGAGCCTTCTTCATCTTTTCGTACGTTTCGGCAAACTTCTTCTGCTTCGGATATATCCGAATCCTTTCCCCGATGTAATACGTCGCAAGGATTTCTTCTGTGACATCGGAGAACAGAGCTCCGGCAAAATCAACTTCATTGAGAGGATCTTTCTCAACCAGGGTTGTTCTTCCGGTCGCCAGATCAAAGAGCTCAAGCTGGATCTTATCCCGATCTTCTCCCTTGTTCGTCACCATATAGAATTTCTTCCCGTCCGGCGTGAAGCGTGACGGTCCGGCAGATTCATACGGCGAGACAGCATAGATCTGCTTCAACGACTCCCCCTCGATCTGGAGAATCTCGTTTCCTCCATCTGCGGTGACGCGGATACCAAGCCGGAGCTTGCCGTCAAGATCGGTTGACCACCCGGCGATGTTGTCGTCGTTTTTCCGGACCAGTGTTCGCTCACCGGTCGAAAGATCGACGGTGTACACATCGTGCAAATCCGCCCGACGGTCATTCAATCCGACGACGATCGTGTTGGGGGTCTTCTTCGGCACAGCGATAATCATCGCGCGCACGCCTTTGTACGGCGTGAGATCGCGTGCCGGCGGCACCGGATCTCCCTTTTCCCCGGGATTCACAGCATAGACCCTGTAGTTTTCATCTCCCCCCTTGTCCTGGGCATACAGCACATACCGACTGTCATGGGACCAGAAATAGATCATCACCGGTCTCGTCGTATCGGCGGTAATCGGCCGGGCTTTCTCGAACGGTTCGTGACGCTCTTTCACCCAGATGTTTCGTACATTCATGAAGGGTTTGAGGAACGAAATGTACTTGCCATCAGGTGAGATTTGGGCCCCGGAGATTTCGGGATCGCCGAAAAACAAATCCCGGTCAATCAGCGGGGGAAGTTGTGCCAGCGAGGGGAGCGCCAGCACGAAAACAAGCACAACAAGCCACAGAAATCGACGCATTGTTCCTACCTCCATAGGTGCTGTGAGAAGAGTTGGAGCGAAGTTCTTTTGGATGGATGTGTTCAAAGTAACGAAAGTCTCATGACTATAGCAACGTGATTCTTGATTGAGCGGCATGAAGTGAGTACTATGCTCTACGCGCCCAATCAATCACCTCCACGAACGGACCCTCACCCGCGGTTGGAAAGAAGATTCGGCTGAGACTTGTCAAGCATGAAGATGCTGAGGACTATTTACGTGAATTGTTCCGGCAGGTTTCGACCGAAAAAGGCTACAGGATCCATGCGATTCTCATCAATTTCTCCCCTGGTGCTCCTTTACCTCTCTTCCCTTTGTGGTCAAGAGGTCCGTCGTATCTCCACTGCTCACGAGCTCCAGGATCTGTTCAGGAATCCTGTCGATTCAATTCGGGTTGAGCTCGCGCCGGGAACGTATCACCTCGTTCCTACGCATTTCATCGATGAATCGTGCGGCAATTGTGAAGGCCCTCCCACATCGGTGCATGCAACAGTCGGACTCCATATCCGAGGCAGGTCCGTGGTAATCTCAGGTCCTCCCAATCGTTCTGCGACTATCCATACTCACGCCGGCTACGGGATCTTCATCGAGGACTGCAATGAAGCGATTCTCGAAAATCTGACGATTACCGGCGGCGAACGCGACACATCAGGGATGGCGACCGATGCCGCTGTTGTCGTCAGACGGAGTTCAGCAGTCGTTCGAAACAATCGGATTGTGGGAAATATCGGGGACTCCGCACTTGTCACAAAGCGCATTGTCGGGATCATCGGAATCGCCGGACGGGAACATTCTACAATGACGATTGTCAACAACGAGATCGTCCGGAACTCATGGGACGGTATCGCGCTCTATCGCGATGCTCGGGCCTCGATTGAAGGGAACATCATCGATGGCATTGACAAGGCAACCGGAGGAGATATCGGCGGAGGACGAGGCGTCGGGATCGGCCTCTCCTGGAACGCCGCCGCGGACATTCGGCGCAATCTCGTGAAACGATATTGGAAAGGAATCGGGATTTTCGTCGATGCCCGAGCGACAGTCCGAGAGAATATTGTCGAAGATATCGTCACGTGGGGAATTCAATTGTGGGATGCGGAAAGGGGGATTCCTTCCGCGCACATCGAACAGAATGTTATCTACAATACCGGGGCCTGCGGCGCGGCAATCACACGCGCATCGGAGCAGGGGGATCCGGGTTCATTCCGCGGTAACATTCTCACCAAAACCGCACAGAATCCGCGTTACGACTCCCCCGACTACTATTGCACGCAATGCGCTTTGGCCCTCGAACGCATTCCGCCGAACTTTCTCATCGCCGATAACGTGTTCACCAACAATCGGAGGGCCACGCCCGACCTCCCGGATGCCGACATCCCCATTGAAGCGTTTCGCACCGCAATTCGCCCGCGGATGTCGCTTCTTGAATCAGATCGAATACTAAAATCCTCCGATTTTGTCCGGGACTTTCGATAACAGAACCCTCCGCACAACAGTTCATGCACGGGCGCAATTCGGTCGTGGTGGAGGAGGTCGGAATCCTTTCGTATTTTGTTTATATCGATACAGGGACGACGAGTGCAGAGGGAATAGTGTGAGGCGCGCGGACTGAGAGTTCTATTCCATCAGCTTCAAACGCGAATTCACCATGGACCAGCCTCTCAAACATTACATTGCGCATCTCGATCTCGACTGTTTTTTCGTCTCGGTTGAACGCATCAAGAATCCTGCTCTGATCGGCAAGCCCGTCGTTATCGGAGGAAGTCCGGACGGACGCGGGGTTGTCACCTCTGCATCATACGAAGCACGGAAGTTCGGTGTCCGCTCGGCGATGCCGACGGGCCAAGCGCTGAAGCTCTGTCCCGCGCTGATCGTGGTGCGCGGGAGTCATGGATCGTACTCCGAGTACTCGCGCAAGATCTACAGCAGGCTGTGTGAACTCGTTCCGGTCGTGGAGCAATCGTCGATCGATGAGATGTACCTCGATCTCACCGGTTGTGAGCGGCTCTATGGCGATCTCTTCAGGTTTGTGGCGACTCTTCAGCTTGTCGTGCGTGATGAGTATAATCTCCCCTGCACGATCGCGCTCGCATCCAACAGGACGGTTGCGAAGATTGCCACGGATACCGTGAAGCCGCAGGGACTTTGCTACGTGGAGCATGGAAAGGAAAAGGAATTCCTTGCCCCGTTGCCGGTTGGCGCCATTCCCGGTGTAGGAGCGAAGACGGAGCAACTCCTCAAGGAGCACGGATTTCGTCTCATCAAAGATCTTCAGGCAGTGTCCGAAGATTCCCTCGTGAATCTGCTCGGAAAGCACGGCTCATGGCTTCACCGCGTCTCCCAGGGTGCCGGTCGCGACGTTCTTGCGATCGAACACGTTCGGAAAAGCATTTCTCAGGCGGAGACGTTTGGCTCCGACACACGCGACCATCAACTCCTTCTGAAGATTCTCTTTTCCCAAGTCGAGAGCGTCTGCTCCACCTTGAGGAAGCGCAAGTGGAAAACACGAACGGTGACGCTGAAGCTTCGGGATTCAGGGTTCAAGACGATCACACGCTCGAAAACCATCGAACCGACCGACCACGACCCCGATGTCTTCGCGGCGGTCAAAGAGCTGTTCAACCACAACTATCGCGGCGATAAACCGCTCCGCCTCGTGGGTGTTCACATTACGAATTTCACGGATGCATCGCCACCCGACCTCCCCCTCTTCCCCTCCGAAGACAAGAAGAAAGAAATGCTGACGGCGGTGGATGCACTCCGTCGCAAATTTGGAAAGAAGGTGATTCGCATCGGCGGTATCTAGCAGGATGCTGAAAAACGGTTATCACTGAAGTGTTTTGCAAGGAAATGATTTTGAAACATGGCTAAGAGACTTTCTGAACCTCAGAAGGTCCGATGGTCGAGGCCTCAGGGTGACTTCGTAACC
>VGVZ01000024.1 GCA_016873805.1 Ignavibacteria bacterium | reverse complement strand
GTTCGCTCATGGGAGCAACAGCGTAACCGTCATCGAACCACCATCTCGTGGCGCTTTACCACGAACCGGGCACGAGAAACCATGGCCCGGCATTATGCCAATGTCACACAATCATCGTAACAGTCCACTAGGAGTGTGCAAGTCTCTGATAATTGCAGACGAACGAAAGATCACTGGAGATGAATTTGGGGGGAAGATGTTTCCGTGGTACGTCAAGGATGGCTCGAAACATCAACACAAGTCCTACGCGGAGCTTGCGGGTGAACATCTTGCGCAGGGTGTGCTTCGGGGGACACCTGTTAACGTCGAGACAATACCGGTTGTTGATCGAGAGGGTATCTCGCGGTTGTTTAGTTCTTCAACAATAGTTCTTCTTGCAATGGAAGTCTATCACCCGCGACTGTTTGCCGAGGTCAATGCCGTTGCGCTTAGAGCAAGAAAGCCCGTCATGTATAGTTTCGTTGACGGGAGTATTGCGTTCGTGGGGCCCCTGATGATTCCTGGCGAGACGTCCTGTTATGTATGTCTAGAATCTCTTCTGGAAAGCAACATTCTTTCCCAATCCACATTCCAGTCGGTCAAATCGTATGTCGAGGGGGTGGAAGAGAACGGCAGCGATTCGCGCATAGGCGGTATGCCACCGCTGCACGATGTGATGGCTGGTTTTCTTGTTGACGCTATCGTGCGGTATCTCTTTCAAGCGTCGAGTGTTCCTTTCCTTGATCGCATGTTATGTATTGATTTTGATACTCTTGAGATGAAAGTGGAAGACATCCTCAAGAACCCGGCCTGCCCGGCTTGTTCAGATCTTGAATCACCGCAAACCGCTCCCATCATTCGTTAATCAACTGCAAGTCGCGAATATGTCATCGTGGCGAGTTCACCAAAACGAGCAAACCCGGGTAGGGTTATTCCTCAGTTTCTACCCGCTGGTTGCGCCTTTCAAATCGTTGTTCTTGCGTAGAAGTCCGGTGGCGTCGTTTCTTTCGCGACACAGCTCAGCCGGCGTTCTGGTTGATGAGCTGTATCACGAGAACAGCAAGCTCTCGCGGGTCAAGGTGGAGTTCGGGGATATTGCCGGCTGCTTGCAGGCAGTCCAAGAAGAGACGCATCGGATGGAGGAGGGGATGATTGCATCGCTGAAAACTTTTGTGAAGCTGGGCGGCATGTTTCGAGAGGTAGAATCCTTACCGGATGTCCCGCGGAAGATTGTGGAAACGATGGCGAGCAGTCTCCCCCCATACGTCGGGTTCTACGTCCTTATGGCGGAAGACCATCGAGCGACACTGTATAGGTTTCTCAGGCCTCATTATCTGATGCTCACGAAGCAGGAGGGGCTTGAAATGTTTGAGAAATGCGAAGAAAACAGCTTCCTTCCGGAACATCCGGATGGTAAGCAGAGAAGATTCTCGATGGTTGTCGCTCTTTACGGCAATCACATGATGGCTCGCGCCGCATTCGGGCTGAGAGGGTATCGGGTTGTCCTGGCAGAGTGCGGCAGGCTCATCCACAGTGCAGAGCGAACCCTCGAACAGCAACACCAATCGCTTACTTCGACCGTCGTCTTCCGTGATAACGCGCTGAACGCCATCGTTGGTATGGATGGGCGCGTATGCTCGGTGCACGGGCTTATCTTTGTAGAGGAATAAATGCTTGCCGCCGAGAAGTCAATAACTCGCACCGACCATGAATTGATTGATCAGGTCCGTCGAACGATGGGGGATCCGATAGACCGGATTCTTTTCGTGGACAATCTGCTGAAGTACGGCGCGGAAGAAAACTTCGGGTTCTTTCTCTCGTCGAAGTGGCGGATACCTTCCTCGGTCACGTTCGAAAAAAGGTACACCGCAGAGCAAGAAATCCCTCTCTCTTCTTTTGAACCGTGCAATACTTCGCTGCACGAGTTGATGTTCGCCCGGAAATCGGCACGAGAATACACGAAAGACCCGGTCTCCATGGCCGCACTTTCGGCATTGCTGACATATGGTTACGGCATCCGAAAGATCGCCCCGTCGTACAATCACCCGAGGTTTTCCTTTCGGACAGCCCCTTCCGCCGGTGGGCTACAGGGAACAGAGTTGTACCTGATCGTCAATCGGGTTGGAGGGCTTAAGCAAGGATTGTATCATTTCAACGCGCACCGAAATTCCATTGAACCGGTCTTCGAAGGAATCCTTCAGGGGAAGCTGCGTAAGCTCTGCGCTCAGGAGATGGTTGCCGAAGCAGGGGCGGTTCTTCTGTTGACGATGATGATGCAGCGAGGAATATGGAAATATCTCTCCAGATACTACAAGTTTGCTCTTGTGGACGCCGGGTGTGTTGTGGAAAACCTTCATTTGGTTGCTACCGCTCTGGGATTAGGATCATGTATCGTGGCGGCGCTTGATCAGGACGGGTTTGCAAACCTCCTGCAGTTGGAGCGCCACGAAATCCCTGTTCTTCTCCTTACCGTCGGGATGACAGACACGTAGCGATTCCAAAGGAACAGCGTCTGATTCCTTTCACGTTCAGCGAGGTCGTCCGTGCAGATCAATGTGCTCAATCGGGGCTTCGAGCTTCTCTCACCTCTTCAACAACTGAACGATTACCGTGCGTTCCACGAAGCTACAGCAATGTTCAATCCGATTCTTGGTCCTGTCCGTAGTCTTTGTTTCCAATTCGATGCGGCGTGGGGGATGCCGCTTTACTGCGGCACCGGTTACCATGGAGATATCCAAAAATTGAGTAAGAAGAAGATTTCTCTCTCCATCGTGCCTGCCGCCGGTAAGGGACGCCGTCTTTCAAACGCCTTCGCCGGTACGTTGGGTGAAGCCATTGAAAGAATTCTCCCTCTCTTATCCGAAAAATTCCTACGCGGGAGGATTATCGGCGGCACTCCCCGGGAATTGGAGCAACAAGGATTGAACATTGTAGGACCGGACTCGCTGAAACTGTTTGCTCAAGAGCAGTTTCGCGACCAACAAATGTTCTATAAACCGTTCACGCCGGAGACCTATGTGGGCTGGATCGACGGGCAGAACATCCTTACAGGGGAAACCGTGTATGCGCCGGCGCAGTTTGTCGTCTTCGGATATAAACCTTTCAAGAAAGAGACCCCCATTTGTTATTCAAGCAGCGGCGGCTTGACCTCCCATGTTACAATGGAGCTAGCGCGATATCATGGTCTTTGTGAATTCATTGAGCGCGATCAACTGAATATCGGCTGGGTCTGCGGGTTTCCCCCGAAACGCGTTCTCTTCACGCCGGAAGACTTGGAGCGTCATCACCTCCCACTTGATCAGTTCTACTTGTTCAAAAACCCTCACGTGGATATGAGAATCTATCACTGGACCGTTGATATTCCGGGTTTTCACGCGGTGAGCGTTCACTGTGTGCTGAAAGACTTTAGGCGGCTGAAATATCTGCCTGGTGTGGGCGCCGATGTCACATTCTCCGGCGCTCTCCAGAAAGCGGTCGCGGAAGTAGCGCAAGCCGAAAAGACCTTCTTCTTTATTGCTATACCGAGAGCGGGGGAAATGCCTCCCATGATGGAGATCGATCCCGACGCAGAATACGATGAGATTACCGACCTATTCAAAACGATAGCGTACTATGGCTACGACAGGAATTTGCAGAAGGTGGAGGAATTCTATGAAGGATCGAAGGAAGTGAGCGTCGGCGATTTGGAGGACGGCAGAACGTTTCACGATTTCCCTTCAAAGCACCAGCGGTTACTGGAGATCTTCCGGGAAAGGAAACTCACACCCATATGCTTCGATCTTACCCCCCCGTACTTCCGAAACCTCAAGATCCAACGAAGCATCGTACCGGAATTATCAACCTATTTCATGATTCCTCGCTTTCTCGGACATCCACGGTTCTATCATCTCGGTAAGCAAGTGGGGTTACGAGAAAGCAGTCTTACGTTCGAAGAGCTGCGGACATCAAGCATTCCCTTTCCATAAAACGGTGAGCTGCCGTGAAGACAGTTGTACAAGTGAGCAGACTTACGAAAGCCTATAACGCTGTCGTCGCTGTCGATGATGTGAGTTTCGAGATTACCCGGGGGGAGATCTTTGGGATTCTCGGTCCAAACGGCGCGGGCAAAACGACGACGATAGAAATAATGGAAGGACTGAGGAAACCGGACAAAGGCAATGTCGCTGTTCTCGGCATGAATCCCCATGATGGCAAAGCTGAATTTAAGGAGGCTATCGGTGTTCAGCTCCAACGTACCGCCATATTCCGAAAACTCAAGGTGTGGGAAGTGCTGAAGTTTTTTGGAAACCTCTTTCAAAAGAGAGTCCCTACCGACGATCTTATCGAGATGTTCCAGCTCGCTGCAAGGAAAGATTCCCTCGTGAGAAATCTCTCGGGGGGAGAAATGCAGCGATTATCCGTCGCTTTAGCATTTGTGAACGACCCGCAGATTCTTTTTCTCGATGAACCGACGACGGGAATGGATCCACAAGCACGAAGAGATATGTGGAATGTGTTCGAGCGGACGCGCCAACAAGGAAAGACCCTCCTCCTCACAACCCATTACATGGAAGAAGCAGAACGGCTCTGCGATAGAGTTGCGATTCTCGACCTGGGGAGAATTATTGCCCTGGATACTCCCCGAGGCCTCATGGGCATGATAGACGCTGAGAAGAGGATCGAGTTCAGGACGACAACAAAGGTTGACCTCACATTCCTCGAAACAATGGAAGGAGTGGAATTGGGTGAATGCAACAACGGGGTCACGATCTTGCGTTCGAAAACGCCGGAACGCGTTCTTTCAAAGGTCTTTGAGATTGCGGCAGTCAGGGGTTTCCAAGTAGAGGGTCTTCGGCTGATGAATCCGAATTTGGAAGATGTGTATCTAAAACTGACTGGAAAACGATTAAAAGATGAAGACGGCACTAAGCGTTCTGGTCATCGAAACGAAACTTTTCCTGCGTGAAAGAGCTGCCGTTTTCTTCACATTTCTCTTTCCGCTGTTCCTTCTTTTTCTTTTCGGGAGCATATGGGGCAGTTCACCCGATTTTTTTGGAATGCTTACGCCCATGTTGCTTGCCATCGTTACGTTCTCCGGCGCCTTGTATTCTGTAGGACTTGTGCTTGCCTATTACCGGGAAGGCGGTATTCTGAAAAGAATTTCTCTTACGCCGCTCAAACCCCGGAACTACATGTACGGCATTATTGCCCACCGGTTTCTGGTTGTTTTTCTTCAGTCTCTCTTCCTGCTCGCCATCCCCGTGTTGGTTCTCGGTCTTACCATACGAGGTGACTTGCTGAGTCTTTTACTTTTCCTTTCGCTCGGTATTCTCTCTCTTCTTTCGATAGGCGGTGTTGTTGCCGGGCTTTCAAGAAGTATTACCCTGGCGAATGCCATTGCGAAGGTCGTTTTTGTGCCCTTGATGTTTCTCAGTGGGGCGTTTATGCCAATCTCGATGTACCCTGAATTTCTCCAGAAATTCGCCAAGATAAATCCCATACACCATTACATCAAAGGTCTCCAGAACATCATCCTTGAAGGACACGGACTCGCCGACGAATCGGAGAGGGCGTTCATTCTTCTTGCTCTACTCCTTGTCTGTTTTGTTATCAGCAAAAAGACCATCCTCCAAAATACGGATCAATGATCGGAAACCGGATCCAGATGGACGAAAACGCAGCGGCGAGGTGTCGGCGTGCGATCGAAGACGTCGAAGAGTTGCTCAGAGTGGGAGAGAACCAATGGGAAGAATCGTATTTCCACCAAGCCGTGTCCAAGTTGGCGGAAGCGATGGGAGGCGCTCACGAATGTTATCGGTGTCACTATCAGTGCGGATTGCTGTACAGCAGGCTGGTATCGTACTATCTTCACACAACACGAGACAAAGAATCTGCGAAGCGCATTCTCGAGAAGGCTCTTCGGCATTCCCAACGATCTGTTGAATTGAACAATGCATCTTCCGATTCCCATGCCCTGTTCGGCTATACGCTCGCAGTCCAAAGCGGGCTGCTCGGTTTCCGCGGTATGACAAGCGGTACACGGTCGAAAATCGAATTTGAACGGGCGTTCCTGAACGACGCATCCAATCCTCGCTTGTATCTCTTTCGGGGGATTTGTCTGTACAGCACACCAAAATTTTTTGGCGGCGGGGTTTCACGTGCATGTCGCGAGTTAACGCATGCAGTCTATCTGTTCGAAGAGAGAGGGCGGAACCGCGAGGAGCTTGGATGGGGACGCGCAGAAGCATGGCATTGGCTGGCGCGGTGTTATGCGAAATTGGGCAGCGAACCGGAAGCTCTCAAAGTCTTGAGAAAAGCCCAAAGCATATTCCCTGATCACTCCCGCCTGGCGCAAAGTTTGAAACGTATTGAACAAGCACAGGAACAACATGGTGAAATATTACAATGAGTCCCATAATACGCAAAATTCTCACACCCCTTCTGCTCGTTGCTAGTCTCATCGTTCTGGCTTGGAACTACCAAGCCCTCGTTGGCTCCGACCAGTCCGTAAACCGAGACGATACGATTCAGGACAGCGTTTACATCGTATCAAACGTGCGGATTGCCGAAGCCTATCGGATGATGAATATGGATGCACTGAGTAACGCCCGTGCGTTCGTTGAATCCCATTTGGCAAGACACCGAGAAGACTATTTACTGTTGTATTATAGAGCTTTGGCAGACTACCACATAGGCTTCATTCACTATCTCAGGACCGAAACGAGGCAAAAAGCATCTCCATACTTTGACAGTGCAATCGCATTTCTTGAGGAGTCGGTCAAAAGAAATAGTGCGTTTGTCGAGACTCATATTCTTCTTACAAGTGTTCTCGGGTTTACGATCGGCTTGAAACCGGATGAGGCGCAGTCGCTAGGCATGAAATCGGAGAATCACCTTGCGAAGGCAAAACAAATGGCTCCCACCAATCCTCGGCTTGTTCTTGTCGACGGCATTTCGACACTTTACAAGCCGGCATCGTATGGTGGGGGCAGGGAAGCAGCCATTGAGAAATTGAAGGATGCGCTTCGACTCTGGAAAACTCATCGAGAGCCATCGCCAACATTGCCCGATTGGGGATGTGACGATACGTATGCATGGATTATTCGAGTATATCTAAGTGCCGAACAACTCGTAGAGGCTGAGCACTATATCCGAGAAGCGCTGACGGTGAATCCCGAGAATTACTACGTGCGTGAAGTGCTGTTACCGCGGCTTGAAACCAGACAGAAAGCCAGGAGAGATTAACCGGCGAGAGTCTCCACAGAAGAGCGTTGGATTGGTTGACCGTATTGTCAGCCAAGCATAGCGAAGAGAAGAATTGGAGGTTACAGATGCGGGAGAAGTTGATAAAGGTGGATTCGCACCGAATGTCGAACGTCGAGCCGTTCTTGAGAGAGTTTATTGCAGAATGTTTTCAATCATTGCGAAAGAAACACGCGTTGAGCTCACCGACGGTCCTCTTTCTCGATGTGCTCTTTGAAAACATTCAAACGGTCACAAGCATCAAATGTCTCTGTCAGAAAGCGAACATTGATCAAAAACGATTGCACCAGGATTTCTCCCGTGATATGCAACGCACGCCGTATCGTTTGCTTCGCGAATTGCGTGTCATGGCTGCTATGTATTTAATGTGCGACCCCACTCGCAGAAACGGTACGTTCAGCCTGAACGATCTCTGCCAGATGTTGGGATATGCTTCCTATACCCCGTTTCGACGAGCGTTTCACCAAACCATTGGTATTTCTCCCCGGAGCTTTCTTGAGCACAATGAAAAGATGGAGATGTTCCGCATATTTGTCGAGCGCTTCCACGAACGAGAACGGACAAAGATAACGAACTTCCGCACACAGCAGTACGTTCCCGTGAAAGCGGGAAGACCATCGAAGAGTATGTCCATCGGAACATACCTGTTGGTGAATCATCTGCTCGAGTACTTACGGTCTTCTTCTTTCTCGCAAATGTAATCACTCACCCTACGCTCCTCCCACCATAATTCTAAGTTGTGGCCGTGCCCGCAACGTGCAGCCCGAAAAGCCCCCTCTCACGATCGTGGTCATGATCTTCGTCCTTTTTGTGTTGCCGGTGTTTTGGCCCTTCTAGAGGAACCCGCTCCGCACCTCTTTGGGCGCACTGAAGTCTGCAAATCAAATCTGTGTATTCGAGGATCGTCGTGATTCGTAGAGCGATGAACCTCATCGCTCTGCATTGAGGGATGGTCTTCTGCGCCAAAGGATCCGACGATTGAAGAAACGTAGTGGATTGTAGAGTGACGAATCTCTTCGCTTTGGGTTGAGAGAAGATTGCCAGAAAGGGGGGATGCTACCAGCTGATCTTGCTCGGCTTGTCCAATCCCTCCTGCCAGTTGGGACTGGTGTGCTTGTCGCAGAGTCCGATGGGATACTTCGAATTGAAGATTTCGGTTGTCCGCTGGGGACAATACTCGCGGGCTTTTTTCTTGGTGTCGGTACAGATCGTGTCGGTAACAATTCCATCCGGCTGGACAAAGTAGTCGAGGGGAAATCCGATCGATGGATCGTTGTAGGTGAGAGCCATGAACTTTCCGAATATCGGTGCGGCGGCACGGCCACCCTGTCCGTCGCTCGAGCGGAATTTGATCCGGTTATCGTCAAACCCGACCCACGCCCCGGCAGCAACGTGCGGGGTAAATCCAATGAACCACGCGTCACCATAGTCGTTGGTTGTTCCGGTTTTTCCCGCGGCGGGGAGATGGAAATAATTGCGGACACGAATGCCGGTTCCGCTGTTGACCGCGTCCTGCATAAGGTCGGTCATGAGAAACGCCGATTCCTTGTTCAAGACTTCCTTCTTCTCGGGAATGGTCTGCTCGATCAGATTCCCATCCTTATCCTCGATCTTGAGGATCGAAACGGGTTCCACGAGAATGCCCTCATGCGCATATACTCCGTACGCGGAAGTGATCTCAAGAGGAGACACCTCTTCGGTGCCGAGCGCGATCGCGTCATAGGGTCGAATCGGTGAGCGGATTCCCATTCTGGTGGCATACTCGACAACCTGCTTCGCGGGCGCGATCTCCAGGATGGCGCGAATGGCGATAAGGTTGATCGATTTCTTTAATCCTTCGCGCAGAGTGTACTTCCCTCCAAAATCGCCGTCGTAGTTCCCGGGCGTCCAGCGGGTTCCGTCAATCATCGGGATGGTTACCGGCTGGTTCAATAGTTCATATGAGACGGGAAATCCGTTGTCGAGCGCGACGGTATAGACAAACGGCTTGAATGCGGAGCCGGGCTGGCGTCGAATCTGGACCGCATGATTCAGGCCGTACTTGAACTGCCGAAAATTGCGTCCGCCGACCATCGCGAGAATGTGTCCCGAGTGCGGATTGATTACGACGAAGCCGACTTCAACGGTCGTCGTCAGCCGCTTGACCGAATCGATGAACATGGGATTCGATTTCAGAGCCGCGCTGATGCTGTCGCGTTCTTCCTGGGATTTGGCTTTTTTGTACGATTCAGATTCCCGAATCCTCTTGCCGATGTTATCCGCGAGAATCTCGGGGTGCGTCTTCCAATTCCATGTTTCGTCGAACTTCGGCTGAAACTCCGCAAAATGCTCCTCGACAGCCTGATTCGCGTACTTTTGCATGCGGCTGTCGATAGTTGTGTAGATGCGCAATCCATCGCGGAGAATGTCAAACCCGTACGTCTCCGATTTTTTCACCAGTTGTTGACGCACCCATTCGACGAAATGAGGAGCAATCCCCGTTCGTGTTTCTGCATCGGGCAGTTTGAACACCAGAGAATCGCTTCGAATCCGGTCGGCCTCTTCCGGGGTGATGAGATTCCCCTTTCTCATCTGCGCAATGACGACGTTGCGGCGAGCAAATGCCCGATCCGGATGACGAATGGGGTCATAATATCCCGATCCCTTCAGCACTCCGATGAAGAGGGAGTACTCTGCCGGCGTGAGTCGAGATGCCGGCTTGCCAAAATAGGTTTGTGCCGCGGATTCGATTCCGTATGTTCCGCGTCCGAAGGAAACGACATTCAGATACAGCTCGAGAATTTCATTCTTGGTGAAGTTGCGCTCGATCTGCACGGCGGTAATCAGCTCGCGGAATTTCCGTGTGATCTTGTCGAAAGCGTGGCGATCGGGCTTGAAGTACAGACTCCGGGAGAGCTGTTGCGTGATGGTGCTGGCGCCTTCCCGATCCAGGTCAAAGGCGAGGATGTTCTTGACCATTGCGGTAAACACACGACGGAGATGAAATCCCCAATGATCATAAAACGCCTTGTCTTCGGTCGCGAGGAGCGCCTCAAGGAATCCCGGGGGCAGTTGCTGGAGGGAAACGCGTGTCCGGTTCTTCACAAAGAATTGATCGAGTACTTCACCATCGATCGAGTAGATCCGGGTCGCCAGTTCCGGCCGCGGATTTTCCAGCTGTTCCAGTGAAGGGAGTCCATCGACGATGTAGTATACGTACCACGTGGTGGCGAGGAAGATCACCATTCCGATCAGCGTGACCTTCCCCCAATGTCTGCGGAACAATCCGGGCCGCTTCTTCATGCGCGAATGACGATACTCCGGATCGCTGAAGTACCGCTCCATGTCTTCTGAGCTGTATTTGGAATCGTGGGAGTCAGTCATGAGGTCCGGTTGAGATGTTTTCGTCTGCGCCAAAATCGGTCGCGTCCCCGTCGCTGTTGCCACCATTCAAGGCGAAGATGCTTTCCATCGAACACAGCATAGCTGTTCTCCGAGATCCAGTCTCCAAGGTTGACGTAGACACCCCGACCGAAGTTCCGCACGATTGGGCGGTGATGATGCCCCATGACGACATAGTCGAAGCCCTGACGGATTCGGCGCTCGGCAAATTCGACCATATCGTTTCCTTCAAACGTTTTGTTCGATGCGTGTTTGCGGCTCGTCCGGGAGGACCAACGGGCAAGAGCGTTTGTCCAATCCGGGTGAAGAATGGAATAGAGTGCAATGCTGAACCTGTTGCGGAGTATGCTTTTGAGGATCCGATATCCTCGGTCCTTCTTCAGCAACCCGTCGCCATGATGGATGTAGAACTTCTTCCCGCTGATCGTGCATTCCAAAGGATCGTGATGGACTTCGATGCCGAGTTCGGTTCGAAAATAGTCGTTCATCCAGAAGTCATGGTTCCCGTTTACGTAGAAGATCTTGATTCCACGATCACTCAGCTCGGCAAGTTTGCCCAGGAGCCGAATCCAACCCTTCGGCACGACCGATCGGTATTCAAACCAGTAGTCGAACAGATCGCCGACGATGAACAATCGTTCCCCGTCGGAAGCAACACGGTTGAGGAACTTGACAATTCGTCGCTCGCGTTGCTGATTTTCTTCCCGGCTGCCGAGGCCGAGATGGGCATCGGAAAAGAAGTACGTCCGCTTCGGGGTCTTGGTCTGATTGTGTGGCAACGGCTTCTGCTGGTCAGCGCTCATCGGGGAGGCACGACGTGGTTTGGAGAACTGGGTTCATGGACTTCGCATCGATCTTCGCACAACACATCCAAAAGTATCAAAATTTGTGAGGCAATTCAAGACGGCGTAGAGATCTCTTCAGCGGTGTGTCTTTGGGTGAGCCAGAGGCAAATATACGGTGAACGTGCTTCCTTCGCGAAGCCGGCTCTGAACGGCGATTGATCCCTCATGCGACTCCGCGATCCACTTCGCGATTGACAATCCGAGGCCGCTTCCCGTCGGGGTCGCACGCTCTCCCTGCTTAGTTCGGTAGAATCGGTCGAACACCGCGGAGAGCTCTCGCTGGGAAATGCCGATTCCGGTGTCGCGGATACTTACGATGGCGTTGGAATCCCGATGAGTGTGGGAAATCGTAATCGTGCCGTGCCGCGGCGTATACTTCACGGCATTGTCGATAAGATTACGGAAGAGCTGACGGAGCCGGATCGGGTCTCCGAGTATCGTGGAGTGGTGATTCTGTTCGAGGGAGACTCGAATCCCTTTCGTGCTGGCCAGGACTATCGCATCGGAGACAACGTCGTTGATCAACGTGTGCAGAGGTACTTCGTGAAAATGGAACGATGTGCGTCCGGAATCGGATTTCATCAAGAGGAGCAATCCGTCGACAATGGCCGAGAGACGAAGAAGCTCCTCGTGGATGCTGGAGAGGATCTTGCGGGTCGCCCGCTGTACCTTCTTGTCCCGAAGCGCGACCTCGACTTCCCCTCTGATGATCGTCAACGGAGTGCGCAATTCGTGAGAGGCGTCGAGGGAAAACTGCTGCATCTTTTCCACGGAGGACTTGAGCCGCCCGATCATATCATTGAACGTCATTGCCAGCCGGGAGATCTCGTCGTCCGCTTCCCGGATCGGGAGCCGCTGGTCGAGATTGCGCACTGTAATCTGCCGTACGGCCTCGATGATCTTCTTGACTGGTCGCAGGGATCGGTCTGCGAGGAACCAACCCCCGACTACGGCGAGAAAGAGAGCCACAGGGGTGAGGATGACGAAGATGGAGTAGAGGTTTTCGAGAATCTCGTTCAGTTCGCTCAGGGGGTAGGCGACCGAGATGCGAAGGTCCGATGTCTTGATCAGCGCAAGTCGAAGCCGATTGTCCGATGCATCCGTGATCGTTGAGACCGTGACGGTTCCCTCGGCAATCGGGTCGAAATCGATGTTCAGGGGAGACGTTGCGGGGGATTGATAGATGATCTTTCCGCTCGTCTGCTGGATGCTGATGTACCGTTTGCGAGGATGAAGAATCGTATGTTTGTAAATCTGTTGCCAGGCGGAATCAATCTCATCGATCTCCATCAGCGAATCTTCGTCGCTCAGGAGGAGCGGCTGGACGAGTTCTCTCGGCGCCGGAGTGTCAACAGGCTTTCCCGGTCGAAGCGAAGGGATCCGCGGTGTGATGAAGTCGTGGAGCCAGATCGCCTCGTTCCGGAGGGATCGGTCAAGATTGTCCGAGAGGGTCGAGCGGATGACGAGATAGCTTCCGCCCCCGAAGGCAAAGAGAATAAGCGTGAGCCACGCGGAAAACCAGAGGGTCAGCCGCGTACGTATGGAATGAAAGAACTTCAATATTTCTTGAGATCATCCGGGCGATCGGTGAAGATGTACCCTCTTCCCCGTACCGAATGGATGAGCTTGATGGAGTGAGGGTGGTCGATTTTCTTGCGCAGGTGGTTGATGTATACGTCGACAATGTTCGTTCCGGGGTCGTAGTCGTACCCCCAGACTTCTTCCTCAAGCTGGCGGCGCGTGACCAGCGAGTAGGGATGACGGAGAAAATATTCGAGGAGATTGTATTCCCGCCGCGTGAGCGGGATTTTGGATCCGTTCCGTACGGCCTGATGCCGGACAGTGTCCAACTGCAAGTCCGCGAGCTTGAGAATTATCGAAGAGGTTTTGTCCCTCCGTGCCAGCGATCGGAGGCGAGCCACGAGCTCGCTGAAGGCAAACGGTTTGACCAGATAGTCGTCGGCTCCGAGTTCGAGTCCCCGGACAATGTCTTCGGTGGCACTCCGCGCAGTCAGCACAAGGATCGGAATCGAGCTCTTGTCGCCGCGAAGCGATTTGATGATTTCAAAACCATCCTTCTTCGGGAGCAAAAGATCGAGAATGAGCAGATCGTACGTTTGTCTCCGTAACTTCCGCTCCCCTTTCTCTCCATCGGACGCGATGTCGACGCTGAATCCCTCCGCCTGGAGGCCCCTCTGGATGAATCCCGCGACCTTTTCCTCGTCTTCAATAAGGAGGATCTTCATTGAAATACTCCTGTCCTAACGTAGGAAAGTATACATCTTATTAGGAAGAGTTTCAATTCTCCTTTGAAACTCACCCCCTTTTTGCTATCTTCAATCGAATTCTCATGAAGACGATCCTGTTGATACTCAGCGCCGCAATTCTCCTTGTCGGTTGTGTCCAGACGATCGCGATTCGCACCGTCGGTGGGATCATGGATCACGGTCTGGAGGCGTTCAATGAGGAGGGGGACCTCCAGCTCGCACAGGAAGCCCTGGGGGCAAATCTGAAGCTCATTGAGGCGCTTCTGAAGGGGGATCCCGAGAATGAGAAGCTGCTTCTTCTCGCCGCGCAGGGGTACAGTGCGTATGCCCTGGCATTCGCCGAGGATGACGATCCTGTCCGTGCCCATGCGCTCTATGGCAGGGCTCGAGATTATGGACTGCGTATCCTCACGCAAGAAGCCCGCTTTCGAAACGCGGCCGCAAAAGATTTCGACGCTTTTCGTGCGGCACTCGTCTCTTTTTCCCGGGAAGATTTGCCGTCGATATTCTGGACGGCGTTCGCCTGGGGGGCCTACATTAACACGGGGCGAGCCGATGTCGCCGCGATCGCAGATCTTCCCCGCGTTAATGCGCTGATGGATTTTGTCGTGAGGCACGATTCGACGTACTACTACGGCGGCGCGTATCTCTCCCTTGGCACGATCGAAGGAAGCACACCCCCGATGCTCGGCGGCAAACCGGAAAAAGCGAGGGAACACTTTGAAACCTGTCTCCGGATCAACGAAGGAAAATTCTTGATGACGCACGTCTATTTCGCGTCCACCTATGCCGTGCAGGTTCAGAATCGGGAGCTGTTCGAAACGCTCTTGAAAACCGTTCTCGATGCGCCGGCCGACATCCTCCCGGAAGCCAGACTTCCCAATGCCGTAGCGAAGCGGAAAGCTGAACGCTGGTTGTCCCAAATCAACGAGCTATTCTAGAAGACCTGCGTGCCTGTGGGCACGCCATCCACTCATCAACTGCGCGAGATGTCTGTGACGAGACTTCGTTCATTGCTATTGCTGTTTAGCCTTTGCGCCTCTCTGGGATCGGCCCAGCAGTATACGATCAAGTTTGCGACGGTGGCCCCCGAGGGGAGCACGTGGATGAATGTGATGAGGGAATACGATGCGGCCGTGAGGAAGGAAAGCAACGGACGTCTCGGATTTCGGATCTACGGGGCGAATATTCAGGGGGACGAAAAGACCGTCCTCAGAAAGATTCGCGTCGGACAGATCCAGGCCGGTGGGTTCACCGGTGTGGGGATGGGGGAGATTGCCCCGAAGGTGAGGATTCTCGATAGTCCCTTCCTCGCACGCACGTACGCGGAGATCGATTTTCTTTACGAAACCTTCGATGCAGAATTTCAGCAGGCATTTGAGGAGGGAGGATACGTACTCCTCGGCTGGGCTGAAGTTGGATTCGTTCACGTCTTTACGAACACCCTCATCCAGAAGCCGGAAGACTTGAGGAAGATGAAGATCTGGACGTGGGAAGGTGATCCGGTCGCCGAGGCGGCATTCGGCGCCCTCGGGATCAATCCGATTCCTCTCTCGATCACGGACGTTTTGACGTCGTTGCAGACCGGACTTGTCGATGCGTTCTATACCTCCCCGCTGGCTGCGGTCGCGCTGCAATGGTTCACGCGTGTGAAGTACATCGTCGAAGCTCCGCTGGCCGACGCATCCGGTGCCGTTCTCATCTCGAAGAAATATTATGATCAGCTTCCGAACGACCTCCAGGAAATCCTTCTCCGCAACGGAAAGAAGTACATGACCAAGCTTACGCACATGAGTCGGGATGAAAACAAAAACGCGCTCGAGGTGTTGAAGCGGCACGGGCTCCAGATGATCAAGGTCAAGGAACAGGATTTGACGGAGTATATTCGAGCGGGGGCGCGGGCGCGACGATCCCTCGTCGGAAAGCTCTATAGCGAGGAATTTCTCAATCGGGTTGAACGGAGCCTGACGGAATTCAAGAACAACCATCGGGCATCCAAATGAAGTTTCTCTCCCGCGTCGATGGATTCCTGAACAGAATCGAAGGCGCGTTGCTCATCACCTTCCTCACGGTGATGGTCTTGATGGCGTTCCTGCAGGTTGTTCTGCGGAACGTTTTTTCTGAGGGAATCCTCTGGGCTGATATCCTCCTTCGCCATCTCGTCCTCTGGGTCGGGTTCCTTGGCGCCGCGCTCGCGGCGAGTCAGGAACGACATATCAGCATCGACGCCTTCGCCCGCATGATCACGCCCCGCGTGCGCGCGGGTATCCGGGTCATCACCAACCTTTTTACGATTGCCGTCTGCTACCTTCTCTTTGATGCCGCACTGACATTCGTGCAGTTCGAAATCGAGGACCAGCGCGAACTCTTCAGCGGCATTCCCGAATGGTATTCTGAGATCATCATCCCGGTTGGGTTTAGCCTCTTGATGATTCATTTCGCCGTCCGGATGATCGTGGCCCTCCATGAGACAGTGAGGGGAGGACGGACGTGATGGGGACCGCGTTGATTATCATCGGTCTCATTCTTCTGACGTTTTTCGGTTCACCCCTCTTTGCAATCATCGGCGCGTTTGCGCTCCTTGCGTTTGCATCCCTCGGTACCGATCCTGCGGCGGTGATCATTGAGATGTACAAGATCTCGTCGATGCCGACCCTGATCGCGATTCCGCTCTTCACCTTCGCCGGCTATCTCCTTGCGGAAAGCAAATCGCCCAAACGCCTCGTCGATCTTGCGCATGCCCTGTTCGGTTGGATGCCGAGCGGTCTGGCGATCGTTGTGCTGATCACCTGCGCGTTCTTCACCGCGTTCACCGGAGCTTCCGGTGTGACCATCGTTGCGTTGGGTGGTCTGTTGTTTCCAATTCTCCTGCGGGACAACTACGCTGAGCGTTTTTCGCTTGGACTCGTGACAACGTCGGGAAGTCTTGGACTCCTGTTTCCTCCGAGTCTGCCGATCATTCTCTACGCGCTCATCTCGGAAGAGAGCGTGGACAAACTCTTTGTGGCGGGGATTGTGCCGGGAATTCTCATGATTGTGATTCTTTCTGCCTACAGTATCTTTGCCGGCGCGCGGACTCACGTCCCGAGAATCCCGTTTCAGTATGCGAATGTCGTGCGTGCGGTTCGAGGGGCAGTGTGGGAGATTCCGCTTCCGTTTATCATCATCGGCGGCATTTATTCGGGATTCATGACGGCCACCGAAGCCGCCGCCGTCACGGCCTTCTATGTGTTCATCGTCGAGGTCTTCATCTATCGCGATCTCCGGCTCACGGCGGATGTCCCCCGTGTGATGAAGGAGTCGATGATTCTCGTGGGGGCCATTTTGGCGATCCTCGGCACAGCCCTCGGTCTGACAAACTATTTCATCGATGAACAGATTCCCCAAAAGCTGTTCGCGTTCGTTCAGGAACGTGTAGACAGCAGAGTGACCTTCCTCATCATCCTGAACATCTTTCTGCTCCTCGTCGGGATGATGATGGACATCTTTTCGGCAATCATCGTTGTGGTGCCTCTCATTCTGCCCATCGCGAGAGAATTCGGTGTCGATCCCATTCACCTGGGAATCATCTTCCTCGCGAACCTCGAGATCGGCTATCTCACTCCCCCTGTCGGCTTGAATCTCTTTCTTTCCAGCCTGAGATTTGAAAAACCGATTCTGAAAATCGCACGGTCGGTGTTGGTCTTCATCGGTTTGCTCCTCATTGCCCTTCTGCTGATCACGTACATCCCCGAGCTCAGTCTCTGGCTTATCGACGTTCTCGGAACAAAATAGTCCCCCCCGTTGTTAGAGTCATGTTGCCGACACACCAGCAGCGTGTTGCATTTCACCATTCCCATCCATGACAACACAAAGGAGAAGGTTCAATGTTGTCGAAACCAGTACAAGATGTCTTGAATCGCCAGATCAACAACGAATTCCATTCAGCGTACATCTATCTTTCGATGGCAGCGCACTTTGAAGCCACAAACTACCCGGGTTTCGCGCACTGGATGAAGAAGCAGTACGAAGAAGAAATCGAACACGGCATGAAGATCTTCAACTTCATCAACGAGCGGGGGGGCAAGGTCACCCTGGAGGCCATCGAGAAGCCCGCAGCAGAGTTCAAGTCTCCGCTTGAGATTTTTACAGCCGCCTACAAGCACGAGCAGAAAATCACGGGGACCATTAACGAGTGCTACGAAGTGGCCGCAAAAGAAAAGGATTATCCTACGCAGGTCATGCTGCACTGGTTCATCGAAGAGCAGGTGGAAGAGGAAAAAAGCGCATCGGAAATCATCGAACAGCTCAAGATGGTGGGGGATGCGCCCGCTGGATTACTGATGCTCGATCGTCAATTGGCGACGCGCAGCTGACACGTCCGCTTTCGCCTGAGTTGCACGAAAGACAAAGCCCGGCAGATATGCTCTGTCGGGCTTTTCTGTAAACGTCACGTGTGAACGTTCACATCTTGCGAATCCGAATCTCGGTTCCCTTTTCTCCCTTCAGCAGATCGAGGAGCTTGCCGGTGTCGGTTGGCCGTAGTGATACGGGTAGAGGATTTTCGGATGGAACATGCGGACAGCGTCTGCCACCATCTCCGGCGTCATGGTGTAGGGAAGGTTCATCGGGAGGAAGGCCACGTCGATGTTCTTGAGATCTTTCATTTCCGGAAAATTCTCGGTGTCTCCGGCAACATAGACCCGAAGATTTCCGAATGTGATCACGTACCCGTTTCCTGACCCCTTCGCATGAAAGGGCTGGCCGTTTTCCCGTTTGTGGACAAGGTTATACGCGGGAACGGCCTCGATTGTGACTTCATCGACCTTTTTCACATCCCCGTTTGCCATCACTTCTCCCCCCGCGAGTTGCTTCGCACACGTCTCGGTGAGAACAATCCTGGTCGACTCCGTGCGGATTTGTTCGATGGCCTTTAGATCAAGATGGTCACGGTGTTCGTGGGTAATCAAGAGAAGATCCGCTTTCGGGAGTGTTGTATAGTCCGAAACGCGTGTAAACGGATCGACGTGGATGACCTTCCCGCCGAACGTGAACATCAGACTGCCGTGACCGATAAACGTGATCTTCAGATCACCGGCTGACGTTTTGAAGACGTCGAACTGAAACGCCTCCTGAGCAGAGGCTGAAAGTATCATGACGGCAAGCGGTAGAATACCGAGAAGTCTCCTCATTGGTATGCCCTCGAAAAGAGAAGTGAGTGCGACGTCTGAGTCCTGGCGACCTCGCGGCGAACAGATGACCTTTGAGCGCTGTCGCGACACCGAAGTTTCGCGCCGCTCGCGTCATAGCCACTATGACCGCGCGTTTCAACGACTTGAAACCATCTCATGTTGCGAACGGTTTTCGCGGCTCGCGCAATTGCATTGTGGACGGCATCCTCCATAGTGGTGGTGGATGAGCCGGTCAACTCGACCAGTTTATACACATGATCTGCCATGCCATTCTCCTTGAAAACTGGATGAGGGACACACAGGACTATCTTTTGAAGACGGATACGACCTGTGCAACACGTTCTCCAAGAGCTACTCCCTTCGCACGAAAAGTCGGATGGATTGTTTCTGTCGATTGGTCAAACGGCTGCTCAAACGTGATGGCCGACGCCCCGAATGCCTGCCTCCAATCCGGTCCGCCCACGACGATCATCCCGAAAATCAGCATCGACTTCAGGATGTTCGTTTGCACAATCTCCTCGCCTGCCGAAATACCACCGCCGGTCACGAATGCCGCTCCGATTTTATCTTTCATCGTAATCTCGTCGAACGGCCAGGTGTTGATGAATTCCTGCACAGTCGGGGCCACGTTCGCATTGTAGACGGGGGAGCCGACGACGATGGCGTCCGCACCGACGACATCGTCGCGCGTTGCGTTTTCGATCTTCACCAGTTTCACCGAGACGCCCCGGACTGATCGCGCCCCCTGCGCCACCGCTTCTGCCAACGCCTCGGTATGACCCTGTTCACTGTAATATGCAATGAGGATTTGAGGATTGGTCTGTGCTTGTATCGTCCAGATTGCTGCCAGCAATAGCATCACAGTCAAAGTCTTTCTCATGATGAAGCCCTCCTCCAGTAGTGATGTTGCCCGGACAACTCGGTGCTCTCCGCCGACCGATCCAGCACATTGAGGAACCACGCATCGTGCCATGATCGGTGGGGACCTCTCCATACAATATAGACAATCTCAACGGCATAGCACAGCCCATTCAACACGTGAACTTCAAAGATGCGTGGGATCGAGACAATCATGCGCGGATCCTTTTCGATTCCGGTAACGCATCAGCGGAACACAATCGACTCGCGGCCAAATATCTTCGAGCAGAGGTAGAGACTCAATGCGGCAAGGGCGATCATCGATACGAATACTTCGGCAATGAGCCACGGAGACGCTGTCTCGGCAATAATCCCCTTTGTCGCCAGCGAGATATTGAGAATTGGAATTAGCGCCGTGACTTCGGTGAGTGTCATGCCCGGGAGCAGGCCAAGGAATGCAGGGACGATCACGACAATCATCAGCGGGCTGATCAAACTCTGCGCCTCCTTAAACGAACGGGCATAGATCGAGAGCGACAAGAGTCCGGCGGCAAAGAAGACTGTCAGCGGAATCAACAGAGAGATGAGGAGTACGATTGATTTCAGTTCGAGGATGCTCATGATCGTCTGAAATAGCTCGGGTGGAATCTCCCGCACCTGCTGGATGCCGATATAGAGGCCGAAGATCGAGACCCCGGCCGACAGAATTCCGGTCAGCGTAACAACGCCGAACTTGCCGAGGAGAATTTGCATGCGTCCGACCGGCGCGGTCAGAAGGGTCTCCAGCGTACCGCGTTCCTTTTCTCCGGCGGCCAGATCGATGGCGGGATAGATCGCACCGAGATAACAGAAGATGATGAAGAGATACGGCAGGAATCCGCCGATCACCTCAGCGATGCGCTCTTTCGGAGAGGCGAGGTTCTGTTCGTTCACGTTGAGGGTGTTGATAATGGATGCGTCGAGATTCATCCGTTTGAATCGTGCCTCTCGGAGCGTGGCGGCATAGGCATCGATGATCTTTCGCACCCTGTCGGTTTCGATCTCCCGCCGTTCGGCTGCTTTGAAGACGTGGGTGACGCCGCCGCTGCGAAGTTCCGTGACCGCGCGTTCAAATGCCGGATCGAAGGCAATAAACGCGTCGAGACTGTCCGACTGCACAAGCGCTGTCCCTTCATCGAGGGTCGGAAGGTCGATGATTCTGATATCTTCGCGGCCTGCGAGCATCGATCGAAAGTTCAGCGGAGTCTGGGTCGCGAGAACGCCCACGCGCAGCACCTTTTCCTGGGCCTTCTTGATCTGCGACATCGTCACCCGCGACGAGATGCCGATGAGGAGAGGGAACGGGAGAAGCGGAACGACAACCATGGTCACGAGGGTCCGGCGATCCCGAAGAGAGTCGAGGAGTTCTTTTCTGAAAATCGTCATGATCATTTTCATGCGCGGGCCTCCTTCAACAATCGAATGAATTCTTCTTCCAGCGAATCTGATCGCATGTGCGATTGAAATTCCTTGTACGCCCCCCGATAGATGAGCTTGCCGTTGTGGAAAATCGCGAGATCATCGCTCAACAGGCTTACCTCACCCATGATGTGCGTCGAGACTATCACTGTCTTGCCTGCATCGCGGGACGCCCGGATAAGTTCAATGATGCTTCGGGAAGTGATCACGTCAAGTCCGACCGTCGGCTCATCGAATATGACGACGGCCGGATCGTGAATCATCGTCCGGGCGATCGATACCTTCTGCTTCATGCCGGTCGAGAGTTTGCCGATCCGTCGATTGGCGAAATCGTGCACGTTGAGAAGGGAAAAGATCTCCTCCTTGCGTTTCTGAAAGTGCCCCGGCTCCATGCCGTGCAGGTCTGCATAGTACTTCACCAGCTCGTTCGGTGTCAGGCGTTCGTAAAGCTTCGTCGTGCCGGTCAGGAAGCCGATTTGTGCCCGAACCTTCAGCGGCTCTTTGACCGCGTCGTGACCGGAAACCGTAATCGAGCCCGAGCTCGGCTTCAAAAGTGTCGCAATGAGTCGCAGCGTCGTCGTCTTTCCTGCGCCGTTCGGACCGAGAAGGGCAAAAATTCTTCCTGGCCGACACTCAAAACTCACGCCGGAGACGGCATCGACGGTTTTCCGCGCCTCGTCGTCACTCAGTTCCTTCTTTTGTTCCCGGCTGAGCTTGAACGTTTTCGATACGTTGTGGACGGTGATCACCTCTCCTCCTTTCAGGTGGAATATTCTGTGAGTTACCTCAGAATGAACCTCTTACCACGAGGATCGACAAGAGCCACCGACCGATGCGTCCGGAACGATTCCGGTAGGCGCCAACGGCGGAGTTCGTTCCAGTATGCGTCGCACACCTGGTCCGGAGTATCCTTGTGGAGCCAGAGCTCGATTTGTGAAGAGCCCGAAATGCGGTGTTGCAGTGTGAATGCGTGGCCACCGGAACAACCGCTATACGCGACGTGCACAACAAGTGTATCATGAAGAAGTGTAGGGGGGGAGGGATGTTCGAGGATTGAATAGTGATATCCGAAGTCGATCCAACTATCCTCGAGCCCGATGTCGGAAAAACAGCCGTTGGATGTAATGCTCCAGAGCAGGAAAAGAAGAAGGAGGTTCAATCTCATGCCGTAATCACCCGCTTGGGCTGATAGAACCGCGCCGGATCGCGAGAGTCTCCGCAATTGTACGAAAGTCGTGAGGAGAAATCAAGAAGGGGGATCACGTCAGATGAGGTGCCTGGTTGTCTTTTCGTATCCAAAGTCCCTCCAACCGGATCATCCTCCGAGTCAGAAAGAATTCCAAAGATGATCTCGTCTTGGTGTGATCTACATTGTCCTGAACCACTGCAATGCCCCGACAACGGCGATCGGTCCGGCAGATTCATGCGTTCCGCCGGGGATGATCGTCAGCTGAACGTTTGATGCGCCGCTTGATCGGAACACGCTCATGGCAGTGTGTGCGTTCTGAATGGGGACGACGTCGTCGGCGTCGCCGTGAAAGAAGTGGATGGGAGCTCGGGGCCTCCAGTTCAACAGCGTGTTTTCCTGCACAGCCGCTCGGACGGCTTGCTCGCTTCCACCGAGGTAGTTCGCGACAAATGCGGGATTCATCAATGCCGAAAACGTCGTCGGCAGTTGGTTGACGATCTCCCCCCATGTTTTGGAGCCGTCAAACAGACCGGGCATTCGTGATGCATAGGGGGGATTGAAGAAACTTTCCAGGCGGTTCCATTTGTACACGTCATTGTACGCCGTCAGGAAGAAGGCGACATACGCGGGAGTCGTATACGTATTGGTCTGAAGGATTGACTCTATCGTGCCTTGAAGATCATACGGGCCTGCCATCGGTGCGACGCCGGTGAGGATGAATTCGGAGGCATACTTCTCTTCAATGGCCTGTTGCGTAGCGAGCGTGACGTAACCCCCTTCCGAATATCCCGTGAGGAAGACTTTGCCGTTCAGAGACACTTGATTCGTTGTGCTGAACGCACGAGCCGCGCGCATCAGGTCAATGACGCAGGGGGTCAGCGATTCCGCATGGAGATAAGGATGGATCCCCTTCGACACGCCAAACCCTGGATAGTCGGGAACAACCACCACGTAGCCCATCGAGGCCATCACCAGTCCGATCAAACCTTCGGTCGAGTTGAAGGGGGAGACTGATGCCACAAGAGTGCTTCTTGTTTGGGTTCCGTGTTGAATGCTGGCCAAAGGGAACTGACCGGGGCCCTGCGGGACGACCAGAGCACCTGACGCGAGTAAGAGATTCCCCTTCGCATCGACGGTATAGTACTCGATGGAAAGAGATGTGACCGAGTAGCTCAGCGCAAAGGGCATCGTGATATTGTTGGATGAAAGCAGCTGTTGCAGATTCGCTGCTGTGAAGTTTCCCAGTAGGGATTGCTTGACGATGGCGCCTCGCTCTTCGCGAATCGGCTCAACCGGATTCTCGGTTTTGCTGCACGATTGGAGCCCGGCAAGCAACAGAAAGAACGGGAGAAGATGCTGAAGGAAACGGTAGCGTGGTGTGTTCACGATTTAGGCTCCCGTCTATTCGAAGCTGATCATTCAGAGCGTGGTTGGCCACATCCGCATGGTTTCACTACTTCAAGATTCCCCGGCCTTATTGTTTACCCGGAATTGCAGGAAAAGTTGCAGAACGCAATAGCGAGAGCTCCGCGTTGCAAGTGTACGAAACGATGAAAGCTTTCACAAGCGGAAAGACCGCGATTTCGGGAACAACAGCTCTTCGATCTGTGTTGTAGTATCTCCGACAATTCCATTTTAGGCGACAATCGATCCAAGGAAAATACGCCGCGGCTGATTTCGTCCCAAGCACAGCCTTCGGTGTTGAGAGTGGTGAGGCATCCGCGAAGACCAGAGTCGGAAAATCCTAATTCATTCAATCAATCACGATCAACAAAGGAGCCGCACGATGAAAATCGTCCGCATGGTGTTCACGCTGCTCGTCCTCTCGCTGATGATTTCTGCAGTATCGCTTGCATCCGACAAAGCGAAGGATGTGACGATCAAGGGCGAGATCGTCGATGTCAAGTGTTACCTCTCCGGCATGATGGGAGGCAAAGGTCCTCAACATGAGGAATGCGCCGTTGCATGTGTCAAAGGCGGATTGCCCGTGGGAATTCTCGATGAAAAGACCGGGGATGTCTACACCATCGTTCCTGCAAGGGGAATGAAAGGGGCAAACGAAGCGCTCCTGCCGTACGTTGCAAAAACCGTTACGGTGAAGGGGAAGGTGATCGAGAAGGGGGGAAGTCGACTTCTTCTCTATTCGAGCGTGGAAGCAGCGAAGTAGGGAACATCAACGATGAGGGTGAGATTCCGTAGACGTGGGTGGAGGCGGGGACGATTCAAAGCGTTTCTTCCCAGCGCTCCGGATCGATCTTCCTCCCCCATTTCCACAACACAAAAGACTGCCGATGAGGCAGCCTTTTGCACACTTGTGCGTCCTGCAATCCTACAGCAGATGCAACGTTGATCACCAAAAAAGATGCAGCCACCGTCTGAAGCGAGGTTTCTGTTCTTCCGTCAGAATACTTGCGACGGATTCAACGAAGGTCTTTCGCGCTTCTCTCAACTGCAGCCGCGCTTGCTCTCGTGTGAGAGCGCCGCTCTTGACTCCCTCATGAATCGCCTTCGTCTCGTTGGCGAGCGTGAGAGCAAATCCTTTCACCGCGACCCACTGGGTGGAGTCCAACCTCACAAATCGCTTCAATGAAAGGAGCATGCGGGCGAATCTTCGATCGACGCCGTTCGGGGTGTCGACATCGCGCACCCCTTCCGGTGCGTCGGTGATGTCCATCATCATCGATTCGGTATAGATTTCCTCCTGAGTGACCTCAACGGGACTGTTGCAGCCTGCCAGGACGAATAGGACAACGAGCAGCAGACCGATGGATTTCATGTTTCTCTCCTGATGGTTGAATGGGGTTTCGTAGGGAAAATCTGATTCTCAGACACCGATGGTTCGTAGGTGGTTTAATCGCGATCGCTCACCCGGTATGCGGCTCGTGTTAGACACCGGAATCCCCCTAGTCTAGCAGTTTTTCAACATACCGTGCAATAGCGGGTGAGGCGGTCAAACCCGGAGACTCAATTCCGATGAGATTGACGAATCCCTCCAGTCCCCTCTCCTTTTCGTGACGAATAACGAAATCTCTCACCGGACCCCCTTTGTCCTGGAGTTTTGGGCGAACGCCGCTCATGTCCGGCGCGAGATCGTCATCCGTGATGCCGGGCACAATTCTGCGGATTGATTCCCCGAACGGCTTCCTCTTCTCTTCCGATACGTCGTATTGAATTGAGCGTCGATCGATGAATTCCACATCCGGTCCGAATTTCAGTCGTCCTCCCCAATCGATCAACGCATGCACACCCAGCCCCTCGTTGCGAGGAACGGGGTAGATCAATCGCGAGACAATTCCCGCTTTCGACGGCGTCACTGAAAAATACGAACCTTTTGCGTAGTGGAGCCGCAGATGCTCCGCATCGACATCGATGCCGACCATTTCGGCAACGACATCGGAATACAGACCGGCGCAGTTGATCACCCACTCGCTGGAGAACTGAGACCTGTCTTCCCCCTCCCGAATCGTCAGAGTGAATCCGTCTGGCTGAGGTTCAATCGCAATGACTTCCGCGCGATGCTGGATCGTGACTCCGTTGTTCGATGCTTCCCAGTAGAAGCGGTCCATGAGGGCATGCGCACTGATGATGCCGGTCAGGGGAGAAAAAATTGCGCCCGCCGATCGGATGTTCGGTTCCATGGCGAGCGCCTCGGCACCCGAAAGCATTCTTAGTTCAACGCCGTTCTTGCATCCGTTTTCATAGATTGTATTGAGCTTCGGGAGGTCGGATTCGTCCGACGCGGTTATGATCTTGGTGAGCTTCTTGTGGGGAATATCGTGGGCGCGGCACATCGAATACAATTCGTCACGGCCTTCGATGCAGAGGAGTGCCTTCAGCGATCCCGGCGTATAGTAGATGCCGGCGTGGATCACCTCGCTGTTTCGGCTCGATGTCTCCATTCCGTAGTTGACGTTTTTCTCGAGGAGAACGATGTTCCGTGAGGTGGTTGAGAGCCGCGCGGCGATCGCCAGTCCGACGACGCCCGCTCCAATAATCGTGATCTGCGTATCTGTCATGGTTGTGCGTTCTCCCGTGAAGAGAATAGCGGAAAAGCGTCTCAAAAGCAAAATGATGATCGTCGCGAAAGCCAGGGGTAAGATTCACAATACGTTTTTCGTCGTTGAACCGTTCTTGAAATCCTCGTCTCATCTCCGTACATTGATCCATTCAAACCTCTTCCGAAAGGACCAACTCATGCCGTCGACTATTCGCCTCTTTCTCGTTCTCGTCTTTCTTGTTCTTCCTCTCACCCTTCTTCCGCAAGCAGGCCGGGATACCACAAAAAAAGAAACGAAGTGGGATGTTACGAAGCACCATGCTCCGGTCACCAACGTGGAATTCGTCACCGACGAGGGGACGTGGATGGCGGTCGATGTCAGTCCGGATGGAAAACAGATCGTCTTTGATATGCTGGGGGATTTGTATCTCCTGCCGATCTCCGGCGGAGATGCCAAGCAGATCACGAGCGGTCCGGCGTACGACGTGCAACCGCGATTCAGTCCGGATGGAAAGAAGATCGCATTCACAAGCGATCGGGATGGGATTGACAATCTCTGGATCATGAATGTTGATGGCTCCGGCGCTCAACAGATCACAAAGGAAAAAGAACGTCAGGTGAACAATCCGGTTTGGACACCGGACGGGATGTATCTCGTCGGCCGGAAACACTACCGGAACACCCGATCGCTCGGCGCCGGAGAGATGTGGATGTATCACATCGGCGGAGGAAACGGACTCCAGTTGACGAAGAGAAAAAACTGGGAACAGGATGCCGGCGAACCGGCTCTTTCGCCGGATGGTCGATACCTGTACTACAGTGAAGATGTGACGCCCGGTGGACGATTTGAATACAACAAGGATCCGTACGGCGTCATCTACGTCGTCCAGCGATTCGACCTGCGGACGGGGAAGTCCGAGCAGTACATTCGGGGTGTCGGAGGATCGGCGAGACCTCAGCCGTCACCCGACGGACGGACGATCGCGTTCGTGAGGCGTGTCGGCTTGAAGTCTGTGCTGTTCTTGTACGACATCGAGAGCAACCGGGAGACACCGATCTTCGACGGACTCGATCACGATCAGCAGGAAGCGTGGGCGATTTTCGGCGTCTACCCGGGATTTGCGTGGATGCCGGACAGCAAATCGATCATCTTCTGGGCGAAAGGAACAATTCACAGAATCGACGTCGCGACCCAGCGTGTCTCTGCGATTCCGTTCAAAGCAAACGTGAAGCAGGCACTCACCGATGTCGTGCGGTTCACGCAGAATGTCGCTCCCGAGAAGTTCGATGTGAAGTTGCTGCGCTGGGTGCGAGTCTCACCTGACCAGAAGTCGGTCGTCTATAACGCGCTCGGGAAACTCTGGATTCGGCTCCTTCCGAACGGCACCCCCGTGCGTCTCACGAAAGATGAAAGGAACTTCGAGATGTTCCCATCGTTCTCGCCGGACGGGAAGTGGATTGTCTACACGACGTGGAATGACGATGAGCTGGGAGCAATTTGGAAAATTCAGACCGACGGAAAGAATCCGAAGAAGCTCAGCGCCACGAGGGGAACGTACACTGAGCCATCGTATTCGCATGATGGAAAGAAGGTTGTGTATCGAAAGTCAGGAGGGGATCAACTGCGGGGGCCACTGTATGGGAAGGAAACAGGACTCTATTGGATTTCCGCGGAAGGAGGAGAGGCCTCTCTGATCACTGAAACAGGGTCACAACCGCTCTTTAAGAAGACCGGGGATCGCATTTTCTACACGGGGAGTGAATCGGGGAAGACTGCTCTCGTGAGCATCGGCCTGAAGGGCGAAGAGAAAATCGTTCATCTTCTTTCAGACAATGCACAGCAGATCGTTCCATCACCCGATGAAGGATACGTCGCACTCGTCGAGAGGTACAACGCTCACGTCGCAGTGTTTCCTAAAACCGGTCAATCAGTCAATATCAGTCCGGGAACTTCGGACTACCCGATGAAGAAGCTTACGCGCGATGCGGGAACTTACCTCCAATGGTCGCACGACAGCAAACGGATCTATTGGTCGCTCGGGCCTGAGATCTACTGGCGGGATCTCACAAACACGTTCACCTTCGTTCCGGGCGCGAAGGACACTGTTCAGGAGAAGCCCGATACGACGGGACTGAATATCAGCTTCAAGGCGACGACGGATAATCCAACCGGAACGATTGCACTCACCGGAGCAACAGTCGTGACGATGAAGGGGGATGAGGTGATCAAGGATGGAACGATCCTCGTTGAGCGAAATCGGATCAAGGCCGTTGGTCCATCCTCGAAAGTGGAGATCCCCCCTCACGCGAAGAGGATCGACGTAAGGGGGCACTATGTTATTCCGGGAATTATCGACGTGCATGCGCATGGAAATTTTGAAAGTCTCTCCCCGCAGACGAATTGGCGCTTCTATGCCAACCTCGCCTACGGGGTGACCACGATGCACGATCCATCGGCGAATACCGAGTCGGTCTTTGCGAATTCCGAAATGATCAAAGCCGGGTTGATGGTTGGTCCCAGGTTGTATTCGACCGGGACGATTCTCTACGGGGCCGAAGGTTCGTACAAGGCAATTGTCGGCGACTTTGATGACGCAATGTCGCATCTGAGACGCCTGAAAGCTGTCGGCGCGTTCACCGTGAAGAGCTACAACCAGCCGCGCAGGGATCAGCGCCAGCAAATCGTCGAAGCTGCACGGAAGCTGGAAATGATGGTCGTACCCGAGGGGGGCTCAACCTTCTTCTGGAACATGACGCAGGTGCTCGACGGACATACCGGTGTGGAGCACAATCTGCCAATCGTTCCGCTGTACAATGATGTGGTGAACGTGATTGGAAAATCGAAGACCGGGATCACACCGACACTCATCGTCAACTACGGCGGGTTGTCCGGAGAGTACTATTGGTATCAGGAATCGAACATATGGGAGAATAAGAAATTGCTGAGCTTCACCCCGCGTGAGATTGTCGACTCACGATCCCGCCGGAGGCAGATGGCGAGTCCGGATGATTACTCATACATGCAAACATCGAAATCACTCAAACGCATTCTCGATGCGGGAGGGCGGGTTCAGGTTGGCGGACACGGTCAGCTTCAGGGATTGGGTGTTCACTGGGAACTCTGGATGCTGCAGCAGGGGGGAATGACGAACATGGAAGCGCTCCGGTGCGCATCGCTGTATGGCGCGTGGTACATCGGACTCGATAAAGATCTCGGTTCACTCGAAGCGGGCAAGCTCGCCGATCTTGTCGTGCTCAAAGCCAATCCACTGGAGGATATCCGCAATACGGAACAGATTCGGTATGTGATGCTCAACGGTCGGATGTATGATGGTGATTCGGGTGATGAGATTGGCAATCATCCAAAGACGCGCGCGAAGTTTTGGTGGGAGAAATAGTCCTGGAAAACCTTCCATAGGTTTCTCGGAAAGATCTCTGCAACCTTCGTCCGCAGGACCACTTTGTGGGAAGGTTGCATTCCATCCATCACCGTTCAGGAGGCAAGCATGTCAGCCACTCTTCGTGCAGGGATTGTTCTCGGTCTTGTCATCGTTGTTTGGACCTTCGTCATGGGATTTACCGGATGGTACAAAGATCCGATGCTGCAAACGCTCTTTTGGGCAGTCATTCTTTTTCAAATCGTGATTCTCTTCTGGGGCCTTCGTCTGACGGCAAAGGAAGGAAAGACCTACGGAGGGCAGATTGCGGCAGGATTGTTTATGTCGCTCATCGGAGGCGCGATCGCATTTGTCGGGTCATACGTCTTCACGACGATGGCGTTTCCTGAGTATTTTGAGGAAGTGCGTCGTGCCGGCGAGGAACTGTTCAGAGCGCAGGGGATGTCTGAAGTCGATATCCAGACACGCTTGGACATGATGGCCGCGACTCAGACTCCGTTCATGCAGGCATTCCTCGGTCTCATCGGAACGACGATTACAGGCGTTATCGTATCACTCATTCTCGCGATCTTCCTGCGCAAGAAATCGGAACCCGCGTCGACTCCTCAACCGTGAGTGCGACAATCAGATGAAAACTATCGTATCAGACAAAGCCCCCAAACCGGGAGGCCACTACGCTCAAGCGATCGTCCACGGGGGGCTTGTCTATGTCTCCGGGCAGCTCCCGATCGATGCGGCGACCGGTGAAAAGAAGCTGGGGACGATCGAGGAGCAGACCGAGCTGACGCTTCGCAATCTCGAAGCTGTGCTCCTCGCCGCGAACAGCGGTCTTCATCGAGTGCTCAAGACGACGGTTTATATCTCGGATATCGAGTTGTGGGGACGCGTTAACACCGTCTATGCGCGCATCTTCGGCGATCACAAACCAGCCCGTGCAGTCGTTCCCACGAAAGATCTCCATTACGGATTCCTGATCGAAATCGAGGCGGTCGCCGCCACGAGCGACTGATCGAGGGATTCGCTGTCTTCGACTCATCGGTCGCGGTCACATGATCACAAACTCCCTGAAAGGTCACAGCATGGAACCATTCTACTTTGGGCCCTTCCTGTTCTTGTTTGTCCTTGCGTACATCGTCGTCGTTATCTATGTGCTCGTGCTGGTGACACGACTGGTACGAGCGGTGGAACGGATCGCCGACAAGCTCCAAGGTTGATGTTGAAACACGATCGGCCAGCCCAACTTCACTCACGTCTCATCTTCATCACGTCCACAGGCGATTTCCATGGTTACGCGAGATTCCTATCATATGACTCCCGATGAGTTCCGCACACGCGGCGTGGAGTTCATCAACTGGATTGCCGACTACTACGAGCGGATCGAATCATATCCCGTCCTTTCGCAGGTCAAGCCCGGTGACGTCCGCTCTCTGCTCCCAACAGCCCCGCCGATCACGGGGGAATCGCTGGAGAATATTCTCAAGGAAATTGACGCCCACATTCTCCCAGGGATCACTCACTGGCAATCACCGAACTTCTTCGCGTTCTTTCCGGCCAACGCATCAGGTCCGGCAATTTTGGGAGATCTTCTCTCTTCCGGACTCGGCGTACAGGGAATGCTGTGGATGACAAGTCCCGCGTGTACAGAACTTGAGACACACGTCCTCGATTGGCTTGTGGGAATGCTCGGACTTCCTGAGACTTTCCGATCGGATCGCGCGGGGGGTGGAGTCATTCAGGATACTGCATCGAGTGCAACGTTATGCGCATTGCTTGCCGCGCGCGAACGGGCAACGGCGTATCGCTCGAATGAAGAAGGGTGTGACGGAACACTTGTCGCGTATACATCAACGCAGGCACATTCATCGGTCGAGAAGGGAGTCAAGATCGCAGGGCTCGGGCGCCGCAACCTGCGCGTGATCGACGTCGATCAGGATTTTGCTATGCGTCCTGACGCGCTGTCGTCTCAGATCAAGCGTGACAGAGAAATGGGGTTGACGCCATGTTTCGTCTGCGCGACGGTGGGAACGACCTCCTCAAACGCCATTGATCCCGTCCGCGCGATTGGAGAGATCTGCAGGCAAGAAGAGATCTGGCTCCATGTCGATGCGGCGATGTCGGGGACGGCGGCGCTTTGTCCGGAGTTCAGACATATCCAGGATGGGCTTGAGCTTGCCGACAGTTACTGTTTCAATCCGCACAAGTGGATGTTCACGAACTTCGATTGTGATTGCTTCTATGTGGCCGATCGAACAATATTGATCAACACGCTCGCCTTGATGCCGGAATATCTTCGGAACAAGCCGACAGACTCGGGTGCGGTCATTGATTATCGCGACTGGCACATTCCCCTCGGCAGACGGTTCCGCGCGTTGAAGCTCTGGTTTGTCATCCGGCACTACGGCATCGAGGGGCTGCAATTTCATGTTCGCCGGCATGTAGAGCTTGCTCAGGAATTCGCGAGGCGGGTGAGTGCACATCCCGATTTCGAACTTGCCGCCGCCGTGCCGCTCAACCTCGTTTGTTTCCGTCACAAGAAGGGAGATGAGGCGAATCTGAAGCTTCTCGAGCGATTGAATCAGTCGGGTAAGATTTACCTCACGCACACGAGTCTTGGTGGCAAGATCACGCTTCGGCTTTCGATCGGTCAGGCACATACCGAGGCGCGTCATGTCGATGCGGCGTGGACGTTGATTCAGGAGAAGAGTCGCGGATTGGGGTAGGATTGTATGAGAATGTCCGGGCCCGCGTACGCAAGAGGGAGAATCATTTAGCAGAACTGAAACGTGAATTCCCACTTTCGTGGAAATGACAGCGTACTTCCCACGGCTTTCTGTCATGCCCGCGCAAGCAGGAATCGATTCCTAAGTTGAGAAGACTATGGTTCCAACCCGCATTCTTGTACTCGGTGGCTATGGCGGCGCCGGAAAAGCGTTGATTCCTCTCCTGTTGCAGGAAACTGAAGCATCCATCGTGATCGGAGGACGCAGGAAGGAACGAGCGGAGGAGTATGCCGAGTCGTTGCGAAGACTTTTTTCGAATCGTTCTTTCGAGTGCGTTGAGGTGGACGCAGCGCATGATGGTTCTGTCGTGCGCGCCTTGCAAGGTGTCGATCTCGTCGTTGTTGCTGCGCCGGTTTCGGGCATGGTCCAACATCTTGCAGAGGTTGTGATCGGCGAAGGAGTCGATTGGATCGATCTGATGTTCGATCGAACGGTGGTGGGATCGCTGAAAGTGCTCGAACAGGAAATCCTCGCGAAGCATCGGCTCTTTATCACTCAGGCAGGTTTCCATCCGGGAATGGCGGCGGTCCTTGTTCGGGCGATGGCTCCGTCGTTTACCGAAATGCACTTCGCCCGCGTTGCGATGGCCATGAATGCTCGGTTCCCGACTCCCGATTCGACACGCGAGATTATTGAAGCATCGCGCGATTTTGACGTGGACTTGTTCACCGACGGGAGATGGAGAAAAGCAACATACGATGATGTGGTGACGGTTGACTTTGGATCACCGTTCGGAAGGAAAAAATGCTGGCCGCTCCGGTTGGAAGAGCTCCGCGCGATGCCCGATGATTTCCCCCTCCGGGAAATCGGAGCGTATGTGGCGGGCTTCAACTGGTTTGTCGACTACCTCGTCTTTCCGCTCATCATGGGATTGCACAAGATCAAACCGGGATTTGGCGATCGACTCCTCCAGTACCTCCTCTACTGGGGAACGAACACGTTTTCTCGTCGTGAATTGTGCGTTGTGATGCAAGCAGTAGGAGAGGGTATGGAATCGGATCGGAAGAAATCGGTCCTGCTGCGGCTCGAGCATTCCGATCCATACTACTTTACCGTTGCTCCCGTTGTGTCGTGCATCAATCAATACGTCGAAGGAAATCTCCCGGAAAGGGGATTGCAGATGATGGGGCATGTCGTCGATCCGAAACGCACGCTGCATGATCTGGCTCGCCTTGGGATTCGAATCGACCGCGTAGAATCGGACCGATAGATGATCCTTTTCCTTTGCTGATTGATCTTCGCCGCTTATTTCTTGAAGTAGTGGTCTGCCTTCATCTTGTACATCATCTTTGCTTTATCTGCAGGAAGAGATTTTACGTCTTCTGCTCTGACATCCTCGATGGAACCGTATCCCGCCTCCCATCCACCCTTGCACTCATGACACACAGGTTTTCCATTCGCGAGATTGTCGCCGCAAGGACATTCCCCGTCGGTCAGAGCGCAAAAGTCGCACGATGGAGCAATACAACAGCTGTATTTTCCTTCACGTGCGAGGCTCCGTTTGGCGGTCTTCAGATCCGCACGAATCTTATCGAGATCTGATCCCTTCGCCTGGAGTCGGGCTTCTGTGAGCTTGGTTTTGTGCGCGCTCGTCTCTGTGGAGGAGACGTAGAATGAACCGGAGAGGAGAACGGCGAAGAATCCAACCATCACAAATATTTTCATAGAGTTATTCCTTTGGTGTGCGAGAGAGTATGCATTCGTTGTCGATGCTACGGATTATTGTCGGCCGAGAGGATCGCGGCGATTTGTGATTCGCTCCATTCGCAGAGTAGATCTATTTCTTGTTGTGTGAGTTGCGCGCTGGGATGCATCAACGCATACTGGGAAAGGGGCATCGTGCGGGCCGTGATTTCATCACAGAGAGATTCGAGAGTAGTCATTGCCTTCGTTTTCCGGTACCGCCCCCACTCGGAGAAGTTCAAATGTCGGCGTGCCTGTTCCACATCCCGCGCCACGAGCCACGAACTTGGCGCCACATAACTGTACCACGGCCAGCGGGTTTCGTTGGAGTGACAATCGTAGCATGCTTTCCGGAGAAGGGAGTCGACGGCGGCAGGAACGGAGAGGTGCGATTCGATCGTGAGCGAGGGTTCGAGCGGTGGATTCGTTCGATCAGGCTGAAAGAACTGTGCACCGACAAAGAGGAGCGCAAGTACGCCGACTGCGAGTGTAAGGGTTTGTTTCATTAAGCTATTTCTGACTATTTGGACTCTTGAATGGGGCGGTTCTCGCGCTTCCACTTGATCAGGCCGCCTTTGACGAACCCTGCCCATTCGCAGTCGCGGCGAGGGTCGTGACCAGTGTCATGCGAACATGAATCGCGTGACGGACGAAAGGGTATTCACAGGCATCGGTGTATTCTCCGGAGTGATGCTGTGGTTCTGTTCCTCAATGCAGAATTCAACGGAGAAGTTCCCCGAGGGCGGGTGGTCAATAGTAGGACAACTGTAGCGCCAGCCAAGGATGGGCTAGCGGTGAGAATTTTGATGGAAGGGATAGTGGAGATAGAGACTGCTCCACTCGCCGGTAATGGAGAGCATTTCGGCGTAGCGCCTTGCAGGGTTGAAGAAGAGCGAACCGATTGTTCCTTCCTTGAATCCGAAATCGAGTGCAAATGGAGAAATGCCGCGGTCTGGACCGAATGGACCGCTGAAACGATCGGCGTCGTAGTAGCGAGGGACTTCGGTGATCGTGACGAACCCATCCCGGTACGGAACGGAACCGTCAAGGAGTCTCCCGTCGCCGGTGAGAAGACCGTCCCGCAGCAGCGGCCAGAGCACCTCTGTCGTTGAGACAAGCTGATACGGTACGATTCCCGACGAAGTTTTCTTTGGTTCGAAGACTTCCTCACCATCAAATGCCGGACGAAACAGAATTCCGCTCTCTTCTTCGAACTCCCATGTGCCGTCAACTCGAATGATAACCTCGCTTGACGAATCAAGAGTCCCGTAGATCCCATGCCCCTGCGCTTCGACAAACACTGCCGCGTGGTGCGCGTCCAGCGACGGCACGCCAAGGGAATCGACAAGCTGAAACATTCCAGCAATCTTCACCTTTCCCGCTCCTATCCCCGATCCGCGATTCGCGTAGACGTCACTCCCATAGTGGGCCTGGGTCCAGAGGATCACGACTGCATTGTCTTTCTTTCTCACCACGACCTGCAAATTCTCGCCGTCGTTTTCATGCGTGTCGTGAAGGTAGAAGGTGAAGTGATTCCAGTCGCGGGGATGGAAGAGATGATAAGAGATGAAATAGTGAGTGCTTGTTTCCAGCACGGCGTAATACACTGTCGGTTTGAGTTCAAAACGATCGAAGTTATCCCAGTTGTTGTTCCCAACGAGGTCTCCGTCGAAATCAATATTCGAGATGATGTCTTGCCGGCCGCCTCTCGGATCGGTTGCATGATAGATGAATGGGGCATAGCGGCGGGCGACCGGATAGTAGTGATCATAGGCGGGTGGTGCGCCTGCATTGGGTAAAAGTTGCATTGTACGCGACTTCTGAGCACGTTCCAAGGAGATCGAAAGGAGAAGTGGTATGAGCAGCAGGATCATTCTCATGTGGTACTGCGATGAGTGCTCAAGGACGATTTAGATCTTGCTGGCGGGAAATGGCTCCCGACATTTCGGAGGGGAGAGGACTCCCGTCCTACGGTTGAGATTCATTCTTGACGAGGCCAATGATATTTCCTGCGGGATCTCGGAAGGTTGCCAGAGTTACCATGTTCGGGATTACGGTAACCGGTGTGACCGTCTTGCCACCCTCCTTCTCAATCTGATCGAGATGCGCCTGGACGTCGCCTACTTCGATGTAGATCATGACGTTCGGACTTTGCTGATCCTCGTCGGCAATTCCGCCCTGAATTCCGGACTTCGAACCGGTCTCGACGAGTCCATACCCTATTGGATTGTCGGCGTTCACGCTCCATCCGAATACGTTTGAATAGAAATCCTGGAGCTGCTTCGCGTCCTTTCCCCTGATTTCAAAGTGGACGACGGCGTTGCCCATGATGTACCTCCGGTTGGGAATACAAATGTGGATTGACGAAGGCCGGATGAATGATTTGCTCCGACCTCACATGAGTCTCCTTCCAAATCAGTCGGGAAGGGTCTATCAACATTGTGGATGAGAGGGGATCTCAGTGATATCAGACGGGAAGGAACTCCCGTCCAACCGGCCTACTCCTTCGTGATAATCGCGGTTCCGCTTGCACTGACCATCAGGAGATTGCCGCTGTTTCCGGCGATCGATTCGTAGTCGAGATCCACGGCGACGATCGCGTTTACTCCAAGTGCTCTCGCCTCACGAACCATCTCTTCAATCGCAAGCTCCTTTGCTTTCCGCAATTCCTTTTCGTATGCCGCGGATCGTCCGCCGACAATATCACGGATGTTTGCAAACAGATCTTTGAACAAATTCGCGCCGAGAATCGCCTCGCCGGAGACGAGACCAAGATACTTCACCACCGGCTTCCCCTCGAGAGAAGGCGTCGTCGAAATAATCATGCGGATATCTCCGGTTGGGATTGCTCAAGGTATTGCTTCAATTGAACGTCCAAATCCTCATCACGAGTTCCCAGTGACACACCGTCGTAGAGATACCACTCTTCCTTGTGGGTCACCGCCTCTCCGGGGGCCAGTGTCACCAGAGGGCTGAGACTCTCCACTTCCAGCATCCGGGCGTTGGTGAAGAGTTCCAGATTGCACCCGAAGTCGGCGTAGCTCACGTTCGGGGCGTGAGGAAATCGTTTCACAAACAGGTGTTTCCGGTTTGCGTACGCGGCCCATCCCAGGGAACACAACACACCGATTTTCTGAGGCCTCTCCGCTTTCGCGTCCTGGAAGAGCTGGATGAACTTCGTTCCCCAGTTCCATCTGCCGTCCGTCATATCCGTGTAGCTCCAGAAGACCAGAGGCCTGACCGGCAGGAGCGAATCGGGATGCGGACGATACGGTTCGTGAGGGAAGATTGCACGGCCACCGGGTGCCATCACGCTGAGTGCCCACGCGGCAAGCGTTTGAGGATTGGCGGAACGATTCGTAATGCGGTGAATGACCTTCACGTGCGAAGAATCCTCGTCCAGTGTCAGCGTGATTGCCTTCTGCAGTCCGGTAGACTTCTCAGTGGGCGCGACGAGTGTGGCGCTGTTGTTTTCGACTTTCCATCCAATCGGGGCGTTGTCAGGAAAATACGTTCTGACTTTGTCCTCCGGGGCAACCCACAGTCGGTGTCCTCCATAGCTGCGGTATGCGGTACCCCCCGTCTGTCCCATCTGATCGGGGTATTCCACGAACTCGTTCGGTTGTCCGACCAGGCCATATCGGATAACACGCGGTCCGACTTCCGTCGTGATGATGAGGTCGCAATTGTCGTTTGCGAGGCGGAGGCATTTCTGCCAGCCGCCGTATGGAATGATCTCGTGCGTCATGAGGGTTCAGGTCTGCTCCCGTCGGGATGATGGGTGAGTGTCGTCAGTTTTTGATTTCAACGCCTCCCATGATTGCGTATCCCTTGATCACGAGGGTCTTCGGGCTCTTTCCCTTTGGCGGAACGGATTTGTCTTCCATTCCTCCCAGAATGGGCACGCCCTCTAAGGCGATGCTCCAATCGTCCGGGACAATGAGTTCAATTCCTCCCCAGAATGTGAAGACGTCGATGACTGCCGATTCCCCCTTCATGGACGCTTTGCGGAGATCGATCTTGCACCCTCCCATGATCGCCGTCGCAGCGCCACCTTTGAAGTCGGTTGTGGTGCTGACCAGGTTTTTGCCTCCGAGGAGGACGAATTCGTTCAATGCTTCTTCACCCTGCATCGACGCTTCTCCCGAGCCGGAGAGCACCGTGGGCCGCAATCGTGATCTGGTGGATCGTTTCAGGAGCGCCAATCCAATGAGGATGAGAATGAGCGGCCAGAAATCCCAGAACCGGATGTCGAAGTACGCGATCGCATCAAGAAGCAACAGCACTCCGATTCCAATGAGGAAGAAACCGAACATGCGACCCGGTGAACCGGGGGGCTGAATGGTACGGGGCAGGCCGACAAGGATCAAGAGCACGGGCCAGTATCGAAGATAGTCGCGAACTTCGATGAGGTCGAGATTCCCGAGCAGGAAGATCAAACCGACGGTGATGACGACCAGACCGATCGTCATCTGGGCCGAAAAGCGAATGCGTGTTGCGCTAGCCATGATGTTACCTCTCCGTGGATGATTGGACACGACGACGAATGGAATTGCGAAGGATGAGTTCAACTCCCCATGCGATCAGAAGCAGCGGCCATGTGTCTCGGAATGTGAGATCAAATACTCTATTGTAGCTGATGAAAATCCAGGCACCAACGAAGAGCCACCAGCATGCATTCAGGCGCTGATGGGGCGTCCGGGATCGGATCAGTTGCTCGAACCCGATTGCCACGATGATCAGCGGCCACAGTCGTCCGACCGATCCCACATCCAAAAGATGAAAGTTGTCGAGAAGAAACAGAACGCCTGCTGCGATCAGGATGAGCGCCCAAAAGACGTTTCGCTGGAATCCTCCGCGAGTCCCTGTTTCCATCGCGCCTCCCTTTGAACCATTCATGGTTTCTGAAAAACGACCATTCGATTCGTGTTCGTTCCCCCAGTGTTATTTGTGATTCCCCAGATATTCGAGGTCTTCGTGAAGACCTGTGAATTGATCAGAACCCCGGCACACTCGAAGCCCTCAGATATGCCGAGTGGGATAACATGCTCTTCCAGGCGAACGGACTTCTTTCGAACTTCCCCAACTTCGAACACGACCCAACCTCCGGAACGCGTGACTCGAAATAATTCCCACAATACGTGCCGCATCACATCGCACCACTCGGTCACATTCCGGGTATGCGTAATCCCGGCGGCGATCTCCCGATCGTCGATTTCGTTGAACCAGCACCGGAGCCAATTGTCGGTGGAATAGTTCACAACATCCAGAAACGGAGGGGAGGTGACAGTAAGCTGGACGCTCTCGGTGGGGATCGCGCGCGTGCGCCGAGCATCGCTGTTCAGGAACATGCCCCTCCGGCCGACAGTCCTGAGCGTGCTGATTTCCGTGGGGGAGAGATCCCGCAATAGACTTTTTGATTTGCGGATGATGAGCGCCCGTGTGTCGCGATACTCCGGGGTCTGCTTCAGTTTCTTGTTGATCAGTATCTGCCGATCGGGTGTGACCGCCTGATTGGGTGGAAGCGAATAGACCGAGAAAAATCCTCTGGAGTGACCGGAGAGTCGATTGGTGGCGACCATTCTGATCCACGCGTCGATCTCATCCTCTGAGCGATCCCGCTTGCGGGAGGCAAGATACGCTCGAAGCGAAAAGATTTCTGATTCCGTCTGCGGATGATAGAACATGGAAAGGTCGCGGCGGCGCGACCGACGTCTGGTCGGTGCAATCGACGCCAATCTCGTCCGTACGTCGTCGAGGGAAGGAATGAAAAACCGCGGCTTCGAGAGAATCGTGCTCAACGGATTGACATCGTTGCCGATGATGTGGCGTTCGGAGATTCCGGCCTGAACGATCGTTGTCCCTCGCCCGCTGAAGGGATCATAGACCGTGTCCCCCGGAGTCGTGAGTCGCTCGATGAAGAACTGCGGAAGCTGAGCTTTGAAGCACGCACGATACGACACTTCGTGGATTGACAATGCTTGCCGCTGTCTCGAGGTCCAAAATTCCGCGGCGTACAGGGGAATCCGGTGATCGCCGATCGACAAGGAGGAGACGCTGGGCTCCATGGTCTTCAGGAGATGCCGAAGATGGGCTCCGGGCCCGGAAGCTCGTTCACGCCGGCGCAGGATGTGTGACGCAGGCAATGTGTGGTTCCTGCTCATGATGAGATTGTGTCGTAGTCGGAGAGCGTATCGATATCGATCGCCCCCTGAGGGAACGGAATCAATCGGACCTCCTTCCCCATGGAAGCGATAATCTCCTTGGCTCCGCGGTCACCTTCCAATTGCCGCAAAGTGGAAAAGAAGGAGCGATCGAAGAGAGCCGGAATGCCCGATGTTCCGCCGTACGTGCATGCAACGACTCTCGCTGAGGACTGAAGATACGAAAAAAAGATGGACTGCAGAAGATGAACGTCGACGTGAGGCTGATCGACCGTCATGAACAGGAGTGCGTCCATGTCGCCGCCGAGGTGATTGACGGCTGCCCGTACCGAGGAGGCAAGGCCTTCTTTCCACTCATCATTCCTGATTGTTGAAACCTCGGGGCGGAGTTCACGTTCCAGGACCTCCCGATGCGCTCCAAGAACGACAGAAACATCTGATGCCCCTGCGTCACAGGCAACGTCGACAATATGTCGCAGGAGCGTCTTTCCTTTGTATGAAAGCAACTGCTTCGGTTGACCGAGTCGGCGTGAATCACCAGCTGCCAGAACAACGATGCCGATTCGCTTCGCTTCGTTGAAAGGTTTCACCTGGTGCCCCTTTCAGTTCTATGATGCCTCCTGAGATTTGTCGTGAATGGTAGAGTTTCGATCGCGCAGGAAGCCGCCCGACCGATGAGAACGTACCGTCTGAATCTCCGAGACGATGGAAAGCGCAATCTCTGCCGAGGTTTCGGAACCGATGTCCAGGCCGATCGGCGAGTGCAATCGCAGAAGTTGCTCCCCGGTGATTTCCATTCCCTCCGTACGCAGTGTGTCCAGGATCTGCTCTCCCCTTCGTTTCGGACCGAGCAGGCCGATGTACCGAACGGAGGAAGGAAGAAGCACGCGCAACAATTCGATATCGACCAAGTAGTTGTGCGTCATGATGAGGACTACAGACTGTTCGTCGATCGCGAACGATTCGATGGAGACCGGAACGCTCAGCGTCCTGACGGAATGTGCCTTGGGGAAGCGTTTTCGAAGTTCGGCTTCGGGATGCTTGTCGATGACCGTCGTGTTCCATCCGAGCGACTGAGCGAGCTCCACGATGGGCGCAATGTCGGGTCCTGAACCGAAAATCGTCAAGGCCATTGGGGGCGAAAGGAACTCGACCATCAGCGCCAGATGGTAGCCCTCGAATCCAACTGTCGTGTACCACGGGTGAATATTCTCCGACTGGCGGTGAATTTCGCGTTCGAGCTGGAGGCGCAGTTGTGGATCTTTGAGATCGCTCAGGATGTTTCCTTCGTTCTCGGCAAACAGATACGATCCGGTGCCCGCGGCAGGGTGTGTCGATTCAACGACTGTGACCAGGTATCCCTTGGAGGTCGTTTGCAGAGCCCGGGAGAGAATCTCAAGTTTGGCCCTTGCGCTGGGGGAGGAGACGGGTTCGAGGAGGATTTCGACGAGACCGTTGCAGCCGAGGCCCAGTCCCCAGATAATATCGTCCTCGGCGGTGGTATCGTACGATACACGCGCGGCTTGCGAGGTGACAAGCACGCGTTTCGCGTGCTCGGAGAGATCGGACTCAAGGCATCCCGCGCTGATGAAGCCCGTGAGTTTCCCCTCGGCCTCGATCAGCATCCGAGTGCCGGCCCGGCGATATGTTGAACCGCTGGTGCGGACGATCGTTGCGAGGACTCCGGGCGAACCGGTACTCGCAAGATACATGGATCGTTCGATGACCTCTTTGCGTTCGCTCATCACGTGGGGGGGGTGAGAAGCCCGATGACAACTCGCGGCTTCCTCTCGATCATCAATCTCCTGTTCAGTGCCAGATGGCGAGGATGACTCCGCCGAGGCAGAATGCGAAGAAGTAGTATGATGCGTCAATTGCCCAGAGTCGCAGCGACTGTCGCTGAAAGAGGTTGTTGATGAGCAAGGTTGTGGGCGTGCTTGCCTCGGTGAACAACACGAAATGTGCGAGCACATAGCTGGCAACCAGGTACGCGAGAAAGCTCAAGCCGAAGATCCTCGTCATGTCGGCTCTCTTCAACTCATCCTCTGATTTCCCGACAAGCTCCTGCCATTTCTTTCCGAAGAGGAGGGGGGAGTACCATCCCGCTCCAAGCCCGAACATGACAAGGGCCGTCGCAACCACCGCGAGGTAGTTCATCTCGCTGGCCATCGTATCTTCCTCCGATCGGTCACGATTCCATGGATACAACCGGTTGTTTGTGATTACACGCGCATGTGGCGCACGTTACGCGTTCTCCAGCGCATGGTTGATGCATGCGATGATATCGTCGACGTTTTCGACGCCGACGGAAAGCCGTACCATCTTCTCTGTAATGCCCATTGCCTTCTGCATCGCCGGCTCGATGTCCGAGTGCGTCATTGTTGCAGGATGCTCCGCGAGCGATTCTGTGCCTCCAAGACTGACCGCGAGCTTGATCATCGAGAGGCCATTCAGGAATCGGAATGCCTCCTTCTCTCCCCCTTTGATATCGAATGAAATCATGGAACCAGGGGAAAGGCACTGTTTCTTGTAGACCTCGTACTGTTTGCTTCCCTCTTTGAGCAGGTTCGGATAGTACACCTTTTCGATCTTCGGATGGGTCGTGAGAAAATCGGCTACGATCTTGGCGTTTTCCATTTGTTGGGTCATCCGCATCTTGAGGGTTTCCAGACTTCGCAGGAGGAGCCATCCGCTCCACGGTCCGGCCATCGCGCCGAAAAAGGTACGCGTTGCCTTCACATCTTTGATCATTTCCGCAGATCCAAGGCAGGCGCCGGCAATGACATCGCTGTGACCGCCGATGAACTTTGTGGCGGAATAGAGAACGAGATCGGCTCCGTGTTTGAGAGGATGTTGCCACAGCGGTCCGAGAAACGTGTTGTCGATGGCAACGAGGACTCTCTTCTCGCTTGTCGAGTAATTCTTGGCGAGATCGCTGAACGCGCCGATGTCAACGAGATCGTTCGTAGGATTCGCGGGGGTCTCAATGTAGACCATCGCCAACCTGTCTGCTTTGCCCGATCGTTTCAGCATCTGTTCGACTTCAGCGGGGTCGGTCTGCGCCTGGAATCCCAGAACATCGATACCGAATTTCGTCAGGATGTTGTTGAGGAAGTAGTCGGTCCCGCCGTAGACAGGTTCGCTGAAGAGGACCAGATCTCCCGGTTTGAGAAACGTCGTGAAGCAGCTGCTGATTGCCCCCATCCCGCTTTCGAATACGGCGCAATCTTCCGCCTCGTCCCACAGCGTCAACCGATCCTCCAGGATTTCCAAATCGGGATTGTTGAGGCGGCTGTAGATCAGCCCGAGTTGTTCCTGTGAGACGTCATCACGCAATCCGTACGCGATTTCAAAGAACGCCTTTCCTTTCTCAGCGCTCTCGAAGACGAATGTGGATGTCTGAAAGATCGGACACTTCAAGGCACCCTCAGACCATTCGGGATGATACCCGTATGACATCATCAGGCTCTCAGGGCGGAGCTTCTTCCCGTCGATGGTCACAACACGTGATTTCTTGAAGATTTGTTTCTTCGTCATCGTATGTTCTTTCTTCAGTCGTTTGGAGGAACTGGTTCCGCACCTCCGTCGCTCGAGGTCCTGTGCTGAGCGTTACTGCGGCGAGCGTGACTCCGGAGTGTGATTGCCCATGTCCAGAATCACCTTCCATGAGCCGTCATCCTGCTTGCGCCAAACGTTCGTATATTTTCCCTGCCGTCGCTGGATTTTCCCGTCGGCGTCTTTTGACTCTGCGACATAGGTTCCCCACGTGTACCCGAGCTCGCCGGATCGTGCAACCTCCGCCTTCACCGGAGTCCACAGGAGGGTGAAAGGAGGACCTTCGGCCATCTCGCGCACGATATCGTCCCGACCGAAGATTGGCTCAGCTCCGTGAGGAAGTTGAATCGCATCGTCGTCGAGATAGGCATCGAACGCGGCAACAGGGCCATGGGCTTCCGACATCGCAGCGAACGCGAAGTCTGCCGCGAGTAGCTCCGCGTCGCTTCGGCTCTTCACCGGTGTGCCACAGCCCACGTGGATCATCGAGAGGAGGATGATGGGGATGATGAACGATTGGATGCGCATATTCGGATTAGTGATTCAATATCATGATTTGAGATCTTTTTGGCAACCGATTTCTCTTTTGGGGAGACGATTATGGACGTTAGTCGACGTCGAAGTACACAAATCGTGAAGGAAGGACTGAAAAGATCATTCGTGGTGTGTTATCACGACATGTCATTGTCTGACCAACCGCAGGTGGACCGAGAACCAGTATCGGCGGGATCTCTCTTCTGAGGTTTGGATCAAGTCCCCTCTGATTCCTCTTTTGAGGCAAGATCAGTCCATCTTCTTGCGGTTTGTCCTTTTGAAGAGGTGTGCTTCAGGTGCGGCGGTCCCGTCCGTCATTGTCTACGCGTGGGCAGGTGGGTATCCGGGTTTCCCCGGTGATGCAGATTCTGGCTTTCGCCAGAATGACAGTTCCTTTCTTTGTGATGCCCGTTTCCGCGTCGTGGCAAACGCGAACATCCATCTTCTCGACAAGCCCCACTGGTCCCGCTTGGCGGGGACGGCTCGCGTCCTCCGCCATCGGATGAATCCCCTCCGGAGCCATCGGATAAATCCCTGCCTGCAGCAGGCAGGCGACGGCTCAGGTCCTCGGCGAATCGCAAACCCTTCGGGTTTGGTCGAGGAAATCTAGGCGTCGGTTTCAACCGACGCCGAAGGTTCACTCGCATCTCCGCGGCATTTCCCCGTCATCATGCCGCTTCATCGCATCAGATGAATCTCCAGCCCGCTACGCAGTCTGGCGGGGACGGCTCGCGTCCTCGGTGAATCACAAACCCTTCGGGTTTGGCCGGGAGAACTAGGCGTCGACTTCAGTCGATGCCAAGGATTTCCCATTCTCCAACAACGCTGCGATCCGCGTGATGCTTCTTCTGATTCCCAATGTACGATCGGACTTTCGCAACCCCTGTTGAACTCACTGTGATGACTCCATATCCGTCCTGCCAATACAAACGTCTCGTCGGGTCATCCCTGAGATTCACGTGGTTAACGTAATATGAAGTCGATCCCTTTAGGAACTTTGCGATCTCCGATGGGGAGAGGAGGGGGCTTGATTTCACAAGAACATGAACGTGATCGAGAGTCCCATTCAGCTCGATGATTTCAATACCCAGCTCCTCGCCCTTGTTCGTGATCGCAATTCGTACAAATTCTTCAATGTCGGGCTCTAGGATTTGACGCCGATGTTTCGTTGCCCAGATGAAATGATAGTAAATGGCGCTGTAAGTACGACTTCGCGTTCCCATAACTCCCCTTTCATGGATTCACTCTCATAATTGGTGGCTCAGATTTCCCCTCCGGAGCCATCGGATAAATCCCTGCCTCCAGCAGGCAGGCGACGGCTCGCGTTCTCTATGGATCATAAACCCTTCGGGTTTGGTCGAGGAAATCTAGGCGTCGGTTTCAACCGATGCCGAAGGTTCACCCGCATCTTCGCGGCATTTCCCCGTCATCATGCGGCTTCATCGCCATCAGATGAATCCCCAGCCCGCTGCGCCGTCTGGCGGGGACGGCTCGCGTCCTCCGCCATCGGATGAATCCCTGCCTGCAGCAGGCAGGCGACGGCTCGCGTTCTCTATGGATCATAAACCCTTCGGGTTTGGTCGAGGAAGTCTAGGCGTCCCCGCCTGCCTCAATGGTGGCCGGTGAGGCGGGCAGGGGTTTCAACCGATGCCGAAGGTTCACCCCCAGGCGACATCACCGCAGGATCTTTTTTACGAGTCCGAGTTTCCCGCGATAGGGAGGATACCGGATCGGGATGTCCAGCCATGTCGGCTTGCGGAGTACGCTCTTCTGGTGGGAAAAAAGATCGAAGGTATGTTTGCCATGGTAGCGGCCTATGCCGCTTTCACCGATTCCGCCAAACGGGAGTCTGGGATTGGCAAAATGAGAAAGCGTCTCGTTGATGCATCCTCCACCAAACTGAATGGAATCGACTGCCTGTCGTTGACGATTCCTGTTGTTGCTGAAGATGTACAGCGAGAGGGGCCTGGGCCGATTGCGGATCACCTTCAGTACGTCGTTGAAGTCGTCGTACTCGAGGATCGGTAGCAATGGACCAAAGATCTCCTCCTTCATGATCGGATCGTCCCAGGATACGCCATCAATGATCGTCGGCTCGATGAAGAGGTCCTTCTTCGAATACCCTCCGCCAACGACGACGCGGCCCCGCTTCATGAGAGAGATAAGCCGGTTGAAGTGTCTCAAGTCGATAATGCGACCATAGTCGGTGCTCTTGGAGGGGTCCTGCCCATAGAATTCACCGACGCATTGTTTCATCGCCGCGAGGAGACGCTCCTTCGCGCTCACATGGACGACCACGTAGTCCGGCGCCACACAGGTCTGGCCGGCGTTGAAGAACTTTCCCCAGACGATTCGTTTTGCTGCCTGTCCAATGTCCACGTCTCCATCGACGATCGCCGGGCTCTTTCCTCCAAGCTCCAGAGCCACCGGCGTAAGATGGACTGATGCCGCCTTCATCACTTCGTGAGCGACACGACTCCCTCCGGTGTAGAGAATGAAATTGAACTTCTCGCGCAGCAGGCGTTTGCTGATCGTCGGTCCCCCCTCGATGACGGCGACATGCTCTTCGGGGAATGAATCCCTGACCAGTCGCAGAACGAATGCCGACGTGTGGGGAGCGGATTCCGACGGTTTGACCACGGCACAATTTCCCGCGGCCACTGCTCCGATGAGCGGCGACAGCGCGAGCATCAGGGGATAATTCCAAGGGGAGATGATCAGGACGACGCCGAACGGCTCCGGGATCACCTTGCTTGAGGCGGGGAACAGCACTAACGGTGCAAGGCTGCGATGCGGTCTCGCCCACGCGGTGGTGCGGGCGATGGCGGTCCGGAGTTCATTGAGGACGAAGCCGATTTCCGATCCGTACGCCTCGAACCTCGGCTTGCGAAGATCGCTCCACAGTGCGTCGAAAGCTTCCTCTTCACGGGCGGCCAGATTTCGATGAAGCCGCTTCAGTGCCTCGATTCGATAGGCGGGTATTCGTGTGGTGCCAGTGCGGAAGAACGTTTGCTGTGCATGAACGAGATCGCCGATGGAAGGCATAGGGCCTCACTGTGCTATTGTGATGGCGGAGGGGTGGCTTGCTGAGACTTCTGCCGGGGTCGATAGAAACGACGAGGCCTCCTCCTCTGCTGGTGCTGAGGAGGTCGCCGCCGTCCGGTGAATGTTGTCATCGAATCGTAGACGCCGAAGATCTTCCCTGCCACAAAGTCGAATAGTCGCGAGGGGAGTATTCCTCGGAGCAGCGGGATGAAGTGCACCATGAACGGCGCACGGACGAGGATTTTGTTCGAATTGATCGCGCTGACAATCTTCCGCGCAATCTTTTCCGGTTTGAGGATGGGTGTGAGCAGCGGGGCTCTTACACCCTCGAACATTCCTGTTGAAATGTAGCTGGGGGTCACGGTTGTGACATGGAGTTTCCTCCCGAGTTTTTCCAATTCGAGCCGAAGTGATTCCGACCATCCCACTAATCCCCATTTCGAGGCGACATAGGCAGTCATCCGCCGGTTCGGAAGAAGGCCGGCCGCGGAGGCGATCGTCACGATATGTCCGGATCCCCGTTCAATCATATGCGGGAGAAATGCTCGAGTCACGTGCATCACTCCAAGCAGATTGGTGTTGATGGAACGATCGATGTCGGCGTGGGAATGCTCCACGAAGTTCTTTCCCACAACGATCCCCGCCGCGAGAACAAGGATATCAATCTCGCCGACATTCTTGAGGATCGAACCCGCTGTGCGTTCGACGTCGGCCAGCTTCGAAGTATCGGCAACATAGAACTGCACTCTATGACCCGCGTTCCTCAACTCGCGCGAAGCTTCATGGCAGCCCCGCTTGTCGATATCCCAAATGATGAGCTTCTTTGCTCCGGCCTGGAGAAGGTACTCGCCGACAAGTCGGCCAATTCCCTGGGCCCCTCCAGTCACGAGCACGGTTTTGTCTTTGATCATTGTCATAGGTCACCTGGTGCATTGCGGTGGTGGCAAAAAACTCCCGGATGTGTCATCGGAATGGACAGGGCCGGGAATCGAAAGGCCATGTGATAGGCAAATTCAAGATTGCAATCTGGGTTCTAAGAATCAAGTTGAATGTTGAGCGTCAGGCCGCTCGGAATGGAACACGCACGGAAGATCTGAATTCCCCCGAATCTCATCGTAAGAAATCGACGGATGAGTCCATCGGGGTGGCGGCGATGGAAGTCCGAGGATTGAGGTTGTCCAAAAAGGAGCGAATGTCATTATGAACGGAGCCCTGCCTGCCGGTTCACCCGCCGAAGGTGGGCAGGCAGGGAAGCGAGTGAAGAATCTGCTTTTTTGAATCAGATTCTTCGTCCCACTTGGGAAGCAGTGGGACTCAGAATGACTTTTTGGTCAGCCTCATCAAAGGGGATTCGGTCCCTTCTGTGGAAGCTGATCCTGACAGTCTTCGCGCTTCAAGACAATTCGCAGTGTCAACAGAAAAGAGGAGGGGCTCTGTTGGATTGTGGCTAATGGAGTTTGGCGGTACCACCTCTTGCCGAATCCCAGGTGAACTGATTGGTTGCGGGGCCTCTGATCTCCCCTGAATCTCATCGTAAGGAATCGACGGATGAGTCCATCGGGGTGGCGATGATGGAAGTCCGAGGATTGAGGTTGTCCAAAAAGGAGCGAATGTCATTCTGAACGGAGCGAAGCGCAGTGAAGAATCTGCTTTTTTGAATCAGATTCTTCGTCCCACTTGGGAAGCAGTGGGACTCAGAATGACCTTTTGGTCAGCCTCATCAAGGGGGATTCAGTTCCTTCTGTGGAAGCTGATCCTGCCGGTATTCGCGCTTCAAGACAATTCGCAGTGTCAACACAAAAGAGGAGGGGCTCTGTTGGATTGTGGCTAATGGAGTTTGGCGGTACCACCTCTTGCCGAATCCCAGGTGGAGCAGAACTGATTGGTTGCGGGGACTCTGATCTCCCCTGAATCTCATCGTAAGGAATCGACGGATGAGTCCATCGGGGTGGCGATGATGGAAGTCCGAGGATTCCCCTGTTCACGAATGGGGGATGGAGGGAATTCGACCTGGCGATGAGTCGTGAATTCTCGGGAAGATTCCTCGACTGCCCGAAGCTTAGAAATCCTATCCTCCTCCTTGCTCCGTCTCCGGCGATTGCTTTCGCCGCCGCATGCGTGTGAAGACCAACGATGTTGCGATCAGAACAACTCCGAGAATCAGGAATGAGACGATGCGGTACGCCGGATCGAGCTGAATAATTCCGATGATGAGAAGATAGAGTACCGTGATGAGGAGCGTGAAGTGTCCTATCCAGCGATACTTCTGAAGCCCCATGAGGAAACCGACCAGATAGTAGAAAAGAGCTATCCCGATCCAGCCAATGCTGACGTATTCTGTTGGGAGGATATGATAGAGCGCGAAGGGAAAGACGACGAAGGCCGACGCGAGATATGCGTTTCGCATCATCTCCGTCTTCAGTTCGAGACGATGTTGTTTCCAGTTCAACAACCGGGCAGTGATGAGCGCAACGAATCCGAAGCTCAGACTGATCGGATTGACCGTTTCAACGATGAAGAGGTACGAGACGAAAATGATCAGATACGCGAAGAAGTTCGCCACGACGATGAATCGGGATTGGAACATGATGGCCGTGGCGACGACGACGACACTTTGGATGGAAAGCCAGATAAACAGGTCGGGCACATCGAATTGAAGGACGATGGCGACACTCAGAGCCAAATAGCCGAGCATGGCATAGAGAAAGGTCGCGTACCGGCTCTTCTCGTGGTTCCAGAATGCAATCGCCAGACCCAGGTACACCGCGGCGGAGAGGAGATTCGCAGTGACCATCCCCTCATCCATCGCTGCAAATGTGATCATGAGGAGCAGTCCGTACGATCCGATCGCGTTGACGAGCGTGATGACAACGTCCGAGAAACTCTCAATGTGATATTCGCTCCGGAACATCTCGCCGATGGCGAACGCGGCGGCATACACGAGAATCATCAGCACGTGGATGAGGGAAACAGGAACGATCTCCAGGGGCCTCCCCAGGAACGGATTGTTGAGGAGCCAGGTCAGGATTGCGATGTAGAACAGAGCTGATGTGTAGAGAATCAATCCGCGGCGGTGATACCGCACGCTGAAATATGACGTCATGAGAGCGAGGAGGCCAAGGAAGAGATAGAAGAAGATTCCGCTGTCAATCACCAGGGCCGTCGCGCCGCCGGTTGTGATCGCGATACCGAGCAGGTAGACCGATTTCCGGCTGAGAGCGATGGCAACGTTAACCGCGACGGCAAGGATCAGCACAATCGCTCCGCCGAATGTTTCGGTCGAAAGTGTCGGTGAGGAGCCAAAAAAGTAGAGTCGAAGCGTCGTGAAATACAAGAGCGCCATCCCGCCCCCAACAAGGTAGCGGGAGAGGAGCGTGAAGGAATTCCTCCAGAGATGCGCAAGGAGAAAGATTCCTCCTGTGATGAAGTATCCGAAAATCGCCGGGGCTGAAGGTGGGAGCGCTTCGTACGGAAACGTGAGGAGGAACGCGATGCCGATCGCGAGGACAATGATCCCGACCTTGGCAAACCACGCCTGACCGAGCTCGAATTCCATTTCGTCCTCTTCTTCCGAAGTGACAGGGACGGCAGGAAGTTCTTGAGCCGGCTGAGGAGTCTCTTCCTTCAGCGGTTTGATTCCGAGGTAGTCCTCGATTCGCTGAACACGCGCTTCTAACCTGCGAAGGAGCGAAAGAATCTCCTCGCCCGGGGACATCGGTGTCGGCTGCTCCATATCGGTTCCTCTCGTCTTGGTATGATCGGTCGGGATGGGACGTCGTCGATAATAAGGATGTTGTGAGAGAGAATCAAACCATCCCTATCTTTTCACCCCGCGCAGCAAGTCGCACGATTTGCGCGATTCTTTTTTGGCGGGTCTTATCGCGTTTTGCGGCGTTGATCCAGCCATAGCACAATCGTTGATAGGAGGGAGGGAATTCCGCGAAATTCGTTCGGGCGCGGTTATGATCCTTCATTGCCTTTGTAAAATCGGGATGCACGGCATTTTCGAATGCAGGATTCTGATCAGCCATCCGGGATTTCGGATCATCCAGGAGCAATTGATAGGCCGCCATTCCGGTGCGGGTCATTTTTCGGGCGGCGATCATCTTTTCGGCGCGACGGATGTTGTGTCTCGACCATTTGCTGGTGGAGCTTCGTGGAGTAAATCGTTGAATGAAGGTCTCGTCGTCCACTCGCTTGATCATTCCGTCAATCCAACCAAAACAGATGGCCTCTTCGACGGCATCATCGTATGGTATGCGCGGCTTGCCGGTGTGTTTCTTGTAGTAGACGAGCCAGATTTCGGCTTTGCGGTTGTGGTTCTTCCTTAGCCACTCGCGCCAGGTTTTGCGTGTAGAGATGTAGAGAGGTTTGGTGGAGTTCTTTTTCATGTTTGAAAGCCTATCGCAGAGTCGCGGAGGTCGCAGAAATACGCGGAGAAAAGAGCCAAGTCTCTCACTCTGCGCAACTCCGCGTCCTCCGCGTCTCCGCGATGTTGCTTTTCTTTAGGTGATCCACATATCAAGATTGTTGACGACGCGACGAACGCCCTTCGTCAATTGTTCGACATGGAAGTTGATCAGCAAACCAAGTCGCTTGTCCAGCAATCGGGTATAGGTTAACACCTGCGCGTACATGACCGGAGGAATGACCTCGAGAGCCTTTAGATCTACCACGACTTTACCTCCGACTAGAAAGTCCACTCGGTAGCTACAATCGAGCTTTATCTCTCTGTAGACCACAGGAACTGCTTTCTGTCGCTCGAATTGCACTCCATTTGCCTTCATTTCTGCGGCAAGGCATTCCTCATAGACACTCTCCAAGAGTCCAGGCCCAAGTGTTCTATGTACCTCAATTGCGCAGCCAATCACCTGTTCAGAGATTTGATTCTCATGCATATTCCCCCCGGAATGTTGAAGGTGTTTTTCTTGTTTCCCCGTGAGAAGAAGCTAATCGCAGACCTGCCCGCCTCTAGTAGTCCTTCAGAGGCAGGCGGGGACGCAGAGGGCGCAGAGGAATCGCGGAGAAGGTATCCAGCATCTATCCCTCTGCGGTAAATTGAAAACAAAAGGGTCTCACTTTCAGTTGTGCTTGGTCTGACCTATCTTGGTCAGTGCAATCCAGCAAACTTTCAGAAAGGAGACCCACAATGCGTATCCGAAAGTTAACCGAG
>VGVZ01000023.1 GCA_016873805.1 Ignavibacteria bacterium | reverse complement strand
CGACCTATGGGCGGTACCTTCGTTAACCCGGCAAGTGCTGATCGGATCTATCACAACGTCTTTGGACTCTTAAACCACAACTGGAACAATCGCCCAGCTGCTTTTACACATAACTCTTGACATTACCCTTCATGTTCCGGAGCAATACCATCGGCTGCTTTCAATTCAATTATCACACGATCATCGACCACGATATCCGCGAAATACTCTCCCACCCGAAGACCATCATAGAATACATCTCTCCGTATTTGTTGCTCCGCTTGAAGTCCCTGCTTCCGCAACTCTATCAACAATGAATTCTCGTAGACCTTTTCAAGAAATCCGTGCCCCAGCGTGTTGTAGACTTGGTAGAAACAACCGATGATCCGATTCGACAATTCCTCGTGAATGAGTGTTCCCATATTCCCCCCATTGAAATGGAACCACGGATCGCGCTGAAACAGCACGGAAAAACGCGGATCTGCAATCCGCGCGAATCCGTTTCTTTCGTGTTATCCGCGACTACTGTTTTTCCTGATGATCTGCTGCAGACGCTTCGCGGGATCCTGGACGCGGGTCAGGAAGATCATCGCGGCGATCACAAACGGCTTGTACCCCGCCTCCGCATACGTCGCGAGCCGGTATTTTTCAAACACCTTCTTCGAGACTTCCCCTTGCTCGCAGCTCACACCGGAGATATCGGCCGGCAGGCAGTGCATATAGAGTGCCTTCCCCTTCGCCGTGAGACGCATCTTCCGTTCATCGCACTCCCAGCTCTTGTAGCGGGCGTTGTTCGCCAGACACTCTTTCTCCAATGCAACGAGTCCGTTCTCGTCGCCGTTGTGCAAGAACTCCGTTCGTCTCTGCATCACCAAGTACGGTGCCCACGATTTCGGATAGACCACATCTGCACGATCAAACGCGTCTTCCATGTTATCCACGATTTCGAACGAACCACCGTTCCGCGCCGAGTTCTTCTTGGCGAGCGTAATCACTTCCGGAATGAGGTCGTATCCTCTCGGATACGCAAGCGAGACGTTCATGCCGAACCGTGTCATCAGTCCGATAATCCCCTGAGGGACAGAAAGCGGCTTGCCGTAACTCGGAGAATACGCCCACGTCATGGCAATCTTCTTGCCACGCAGGTTCTTCAGTGATCCAAAGTAACGCGTCAACTGCATGAGATCGGCCAGCGTCTGTGTCGGATGATCAATATCGCACTGCAGGTTGATGATGCTTGGCCTGCGATGGAGCACTTCGTTGTCGAATCCATCCTGCACGGCCGACGCCACTTCTCTCATGTACTTGTTCCCTTCACCGAGGTACATATCGTCCCGAATGCCGATCGTCTCGGTCAGAAACGAGATCATGTTCGCCGTCTCGCGCACGGTCTCGCCGTGCGAAATCTGGGATTTTTCTTCGTCGAGCTCCGAAAGTCCGAGTCCGAGCGCATTCACGGCGGACGCAAAACTGAATCGGGTGCGAGTGGATTTATCTCGGAATATCGAGATCGCCAGACCTGTATCGAACGTTCGAAACGATATCCCCGCCCTGTGCAGTTCTTTGAACAACTCCGCCACAAGAACAATCGACCTCAGTTCGTCATCGCTGCGATCCCATGTGAGAAGAAAATCATTGTTGTACAGCTTCAGCTTCAACTTCTTGAGCTCATTGATCGCGGCCAGGTGGCCTTTTCTTATGCGTCTTTCCGGCATTGAACAGTTTCCTTTGAGTGTGTTCAGGGAACAACCTGCATACTGATACAACCATCGACTGGACAGACATGCTGGCAGAGTCCGCATCCCACACACCGCTCGTGATCGACCGACGGTATGCGGCTTGGCCTCTGATCGATCGCCATGTGACCACCGTCGCGGCATGCGACAACGCACAGATCGCAGGCGATACAGAGTTCTTCGTCGATATGACTTCGGATGGTTCGGCGCGGAAGATCATCGTGCGTCACGATGTTCGGGAGCGCCCTGCCGATGATCTCGACCGGCGACGAGAACTTCATCTCCTGCAGATAATGTGACATCCCGCTCTTGAGGTCATCGATGACCCTGAAACCGTAGTGCATCACAACCGTGCAAAACTGCACCACACCGGCCCCCACGGACATGAATTCAACGGAATCCCCCCATGTCGACGCGCCTCCGGTACCGAGAATCGGGATATCGACATTTCGGGCAATTTCCGCGATCGTGCGCAGGGTAATCGGCTTGATCGCCGGACCGGTCATTCCGCTGTAGGTGGATCTGCCGCCGAGACTCGGATAGGGGGAGAACGTTCGGATGTCGATTCCCATCAACGCCTGGATCGAGTTCGACGCCGTCAGCGCATCGCATCCGCTCCGCTTGACCGCCTTCGCAACTTCCACGATATCGGTCACATGAGGCGTGATTTTGATCGAGACCGGTATCTTCTTTGTCGCTTCCTTCACCCAGCGCGCAGTCAGTTCTGTTGCACTCACGCTTTGTGCCAGCATCTTTCCGGGATCTTCGCCGATATTTCCTTGCGGACAGGAGAAACTGCATTCGATCAGATCGGCTCCTGCTTCCTCCAGCCGCTGGACGAGTGACTGCCAATCTTCTTTTCGGCCCGCCATGATGCTTGCCGCGACCATTTTTTCAGGAAACTCTTTCTTCAGCATCCGGACATTGTATTCGACTTTGTCGATGTGATGTTCGGAGATCAGATCGATGTTCCCCATCCCGAACAGTTTCTTCCCCTCGTGATCGAACGTCGACATCATTGGATAGCAGAGATCAACGCGCGTTCCCTCCACGGAGGTCGTTTTCAGGATCGCACCGGCCCACCCCATGTCAAAGGCACGACGCACCATGTCAACGTTGTCGGTCGAGGGAGCGGCGGCAAGTATGAATGGATTCTCGAAATGGATTCCCAGAAAGTCGTACGAGAGATCACGTGTGGGGTACACCTCGATTTCTTTGAATGATCTGAATTCCACGACACACCTCACTTCGCTGAAAGAAATTCATGAATGGCCTGAGCCGCATGCTTTCCGTGGGCAACCGACTGAACAACCGTACCCTCCCCGGCAATCACATCGCCTCCGGCAAACACGCCCGGTAGAGAGGTCTGGAAATCATCGTCCACCTTAATATATCCTGCGCTTGTGCGCTTGATCCCCCCCAGCCAGTCGGCTTTGATCTTCTGTCCGATCGCAACGATCACGGCATTCGCCTCGAGAACGAAATCAGATCCTTGGACCTCAACCGGAATAGGTCTTCCGGTCTTGTCTTTCTTTTTGCTGAGACGGGTGTTGCGGCATTTGATTCCTGTGACTCTCGATTTTCCAACAACTTTGACGGGATTCGTCAGGAATCGAATCTCAACACCCTGTGCCCGCGCCTCCTCGAGCTCACTCTTCCACACGCGCATCTCTTTTTCGCTTCGGCGGTAGATGAGAATAACACTTTCGGCTCCCAATCGTTTCGCTGTTGCTGCGGCATCGAGCGAGACGTTCCCTCCGCCAACAATGACCACCTTTTTGCCGATCTTCATGCTCCGCGGTTTCGCCTTTGCCTTCTCCAGGAATGTCAGCACAGGGACGACACCCTTCAGATTCTCCCCCGGAATACCGAGTGAACGATCAAGCCCCAAACCGATTGCCACGAATGTGGCACCATGCGATTGGACGATGTTCTTGAATGATTTCGCATCAATCGTCTGTCTTTTCAGAGCAAAGAACTGGGAGAGGAACTTCGTATCGAGGTCCAGTTCGTCGTCGGCAAGACGAAACGACGGAATGCTGTTCCTCGGAACGCCACCGGGTCTGCCGGAATCGTAGACGTATACATCGTATCCGAACTTCGCCAGCTCATACGCGCATCCGAGTCCGGAGGGACCTGCTCCGATCACCGCGACCTTTCCCACTTTTTTCGGAAACACCTTAGGGATCGAATAGCCCCGTTCGCGTTCATACTGTGTGGCGAAGCGATGAAGCTCGCGAATCTGGATCGGTGAATCTTGCTGCGCGCGCGTGCAGACCGATTGACAAAAGATCTCCTGAGGACAGACGCTGCCGCACGTATTCGCGAGCGCGTTCGAGGTCTTCACGACTTCAGCCGCACCAAGGATGTTTCCGCTCCGGATCATGCCAATGAACTTCGTCACATCGATGTGCGTCGGGCACGCTGCCGTACACGGAGCATCGAAGCATTGGAGACAGCGCTCCGATTCAATTCTTGCCTGTTGGACATTCATACGATGACTGTTTGAAATGTGAAGGAATGAGGGCTGACGTGCATCTCAGATTCTGGACAAACTACTTCTTGGGAATCTCTTTGACAGCGTCGACAATTTGTTGATAGCCGCTGCATCGGCAGAGATTTCCGGAGATCGCGATGCGGATCTCTTCCTCGGAGGGATCGATGTCTCCATCAACGAGTGCTTTGGCACTCATCAGCATCCCGGGCGTACAGAACCCGCAATGGACCGCATCGTGATCAAGGAACGATTCTTGAAGGGGATGAAGCGTATTGCCATCGGCGAGTCCTTCGATCGTGACGATCTCATGGCCGTCGATCTGAGCTGCGAGGACCAGACAGGAATTCACAGCCTGGCCGTCGATCAACACGGTGCATGCGCCGCATTCCCCGATCTCACACCCGCGTTTTGTGCCTGTGAGGCCAAGCTGATCGCGCAACACATCAAGGAGCGTTGTGTTCGGTGCGACCTCGATCTCATACTTCTTTTTGTTTATGGTCGCAATTATGCCAACAGATTCTCTCATTCTCAGATGCTTTGATGTCTGATCTTCAATCCGCGTGAATCCGTCTTTTTCAGGGTCATCCGCGGTTAATTGTCCCAGCAAGCTTCGAGCGCCCTGCGCACAAGTACGGCAATCACCGGCTCTTTGTATTCTGTCGACCAGCGTCTCCCGGTGATGGAAATCATAACTTCTGCGACTTTCTTCCCCGCTTCCGCGAACAACTCACGCGACGGTTTCTTACCGACGAGGATACTTTCCGCTTCCATCACTCTCTGCCATGTTGGAAATGCCGAGCCGGGTACAATACGCGCCTCCTTCACCAGGGCGTTCTTCTCGACATGAAGGATGGCCGCAACGCTCAATCGGGAGATCGAGACCGCGTTGCGCCGTCCGAGTTTCACAAATGAACTGGACGCCGCGGCCGGAGGTTTCGGAAACCGGATGTCGATCAGAATTTCATCAGGTCGGGCTGATGTCACATACGGCTTGACGAAGAACTCCGACAGACTCGAAGTGCGTGTACCGCCCCTGGACTTCAGTGTAACCTGAGCATCCAGGGCAATGAGAGGAGGAACCATGTCGGCACACGTCGCGGCATTCATGATATTGCCGCCGACCGTTCCACGATTACGAATCTGAGGTGAGCCGATCGTCGACGCCGCGCTGCAGAGGAGAGACGCGTGCTTCTGCAGAGTTTGGGAACGAAGAATGTCCGAGTGCGTGGTGAGGGCATTCAACACCACAAGATCTCCTTCTTCACGAATTCCGGTCAACTCGGATATCTTCGAGATATCAATGATTGCCTTCGGTGTTTTCGCACCGGGCTTGCGCAGTTCAATGAGCAAGTCGGTTCCGCCGGCAATGATCTTGGCATCCGCGCCGTACTGCGAAAGCAGCGCAGTCGCTTCGTCAAATGTCCTTGGTGAGTAGAATTCAAAAAGTCTCATAGAATATTTACCGCGGATGAACACCGAAACCACGCGAATGTACACGGATTGAGGTCCTCAATTCGCGACCATCCGTCTTTTTCCGCGTTTATCCGTGGTTTGCTTTTACCTCAGACCCGCGCTTGCCGGTGCGTGTGAGCTTGTGTCCCAGCAAGACGCGTTCCAGATTTGCGGGGATTTCGTACAAGCGCCTCCCCGTGGCGTTGAAAATCGCATTTACGATCGCCGGAGCCGCCAACTCATTCGTCGGCTCTCCGACTGATTTGGCACCGAACGGTCCTGCCGGATCTTCATTCTCAACGATGATCGTCCTGATACGGGGAACATCCATCGCCGTCGCGATGAGATACTCGTCGAAGTTGAGCTGCTTCGGTACTCCTTCTTCAATCTCAAACTCTTCCAGCAATCCGTAGCCCAGTCCCATCGCCACGCCGCCGCACATCTGACCGATCACCATTCCTCTGTTGATCGCTTTTCCGACATCATGAACAGACACAAAATCGATCACGTTGACCTTACCCGTTTCGGTGTCCACCTCGACTTCCGTGGCATTGGCCCCGTACACGAAGGTGAAGTATGCATCCCCCTGACCATGCTCCTCATCCCAGGACGTTGGAGGCGAATGATGCCATCCGAATCCCATCATCGGTTTCCCTTTGCGGAAGCATTCGGCGCAGAGCTCGGAGAATGATGCGAGTCGTTCATTCGTCTTTACGTTGATGAGGTAGTTCTCCGCAAGATCGAGCGAGCCGACGTCACAGCCGATCATCGCCGCACCAACCTCGAGGAGCGTCGTTTTCACTTTTTCCGCGGCATTCTTCGCTGCCGTGCCCCCCATGATCGTTCCCCGGGAAGCGACAGTCGGTCCGGAGTCCGCGACTCGACTGGTATTCGTGTTCAGGAATTGAATTCGATCCATCGTAATCCCGAGAACTTCGGCAGCGATCTGCGACATCTGCGTCTGCGCACCCTGACCCATGTCGGTCACACCGGAAGAAACGATGACACTTCCGTCGGTTTGGACCGAGACGATCGTCTCCGCGGCATCAGTTCCCTCCGCGCCGAGCGAGACGCCGCGGTAGCTGCAAGCCAGTCCAACGCCGCGTTTCTTTTCGCCGCTTTTCAGCGAACGATATTTTTGCCATTTTGCCTCGAACCCGATTTCCTGCGCGGCCTTTGTCAGTACCTCCTTCAGACTCACCGTATGGGTGAGTTTCTGACCCGTCGCCGTGACCGCGCCGTTCTCGAATCCATTCTTCATCCGAATCTCGAGCGGATTCATCCCAACCTTCGCCGCGAGCTCGTCCATCATCGATTCGATCGCGAAATTCACCTGCGGAGAGCCAAAGCCGCGCATCGCGCCGGTGTAGTTGTTGTTCGTGTATGCGGCGTAGATATCCGTCTTCACATTCTCGCAGCAGTACGGTCCCGTTGCCTGCACTACCGATCGCCACGTCACAAAGGGGCTCATCGAAGCGTATGCTCCTCCATCCGCAATACACCGGACTTCCATCGCCGTGATGCTTCCATCATGTTTCGCGCCCCACTTATAGTAGAGCACATACGGATGGCGCTTGTAGCTTTCGAGCATCGACTCTTCACGCGAATTCACCATCTTGACGGGCTTGCCTGTCTTCGTCGCGAGAATCGCTGCCCGGCAACACATCGACGTCATCACTTCGTCTTTCCCGCCGAACGATCCTCCGAGCGTCGCCTGGATGATCTGGACACGACTGAGAGGAAGGTTGAGGGCCTCTGCCACCGACCGGCGGCTGGAAAAAAGATTCTGGACTGAGCCGGTGATCACCACTCCCCCCTGCTCAGCCGGCTCGGCAAGGACTGCTTCAGGTTCGATATACGAATGCTCGACGAACTGCGTTTTGAACGTGCATTCGATGATGAAATCCGCTTCAGCAAAACCCTTTTCGACGTCTCCCTTGCAGACTTTGTGATGGACAAATTCGTTCTTGTCCCCATGGATCGGGAGGGCCCCGGGCTTCAATGCCTCCTCGGGATCCGATATCACCGGAAGCGGTTCATAGTCGATTTCGATCAGCGCAACTGCTTCCTCACAAATCTCCCTCGATCGTGCCGCCACAAGCGCAATGCCGTCGCCGAGGTATCGTACGCGATCTTCACAGAGGATTTGCTGGTTCTTGACGACGATCCCGAAGACCTTGCTTCCCGGGATGTCCCTCGCTGTCACAATCGCCTCGACTCCAGGGAGTGTTTCCGCTTTCGTCGTATCGATGCGCAAGATCTTCGCGTGAGGATGTTTTGAGCGGAGCACTTTTCCCCAGAGCTGATGCGCGACGCTGTAATCTTCGGCAAACTTCGCTCGGCCGGTCACTTTGCCCCACGCATCAACGCGCCGTTCGGGCTTTCCAATGATTTTGTGTTTACTTCCCATTCAAACGCTTCCAGAGCTTGGTTGCCACCTTGCGCGCTTTCTGCAGCACCGCCTCTTCATCAATCCCTACTAACTGCTTGTTCCAGACAATCCATTTCCCATCAACCATGACGTGACTCACCATCGTCGAGTTCATTCCAAAGATGAAATGACCGAAGATGTTTTTTGACGTCAACGGAGTCGGCGGACTGTAATCGAGAACGACAAGATCGGCGGGACTCCCTTTCTTCAAAGCCCCGAATGGTCGACCGAAAAATTCCGATACAAGTCGTTGACCATTGTGGAGCATCATCGGCAGGCGGGTGAATTCGGTTCGCGAATCCGATTCGGCATTCCGGAAATAACCGCACTTCATTTCTTCGAACATATCGGCCGGAAATCCGTCTGTACCCAGAGCCGCGTGAGAGCCGAACCAGTTGAGGGGAGCGTATCCCACGGCGTTATTCATGTTCGACCGCGGGTTATGCACCATCCATCCCCCCGATGCATCCACGTTGTTCAGTTCTTTCTTTGAACAATGGACGCCGTGAGCGAAGATCGATTTCTTTCTCAGGATACCATGCTTTGCCAATCGATCGACGATCTCCATTTTGTGCTTGGCCCGCGCGTGGAGAACGTCTGCCTTGTCTTCCGCCAGATGGATGTGAACACCGCTGTCGTACAATTCCGCCAGCTCGCTCAGCCGGTCGAGAGAATCATCGCTCAGCGTGAACGATGCATGGGCACCAATGGTCCCGCGGAAGTGGTGATTGCTCGTATTCTCCGTGACGAATCGTTCGTTTTCCTCGATGCCAAGATCGCGTCGCTTCATCCCGCCGCGGTCTGTCGTTTCGTAGCAAAGGATTCCTCGCAGACCGACCTGACTCATTCCCTCCTTGATCAGGTCCAGCGAACCGCGAATGGCATTCGGGGAGGCGTGATGGTCGATGAGTGTCGTCGTTCCGAATTTCACCGCATCCATCGCCCCGACGAGAGCGCTGTAGTAGATCGATTCTTCGTCGAGCGCCTCGTCAAGCTTCCACCAGATGTTCTGAAGGATTTCGACGAAGTTTTTCGGCGTCGACTTCGGCGCAGGCATGCCGCGCGCCAGGACGGAATAGAGGTGCGTATGAGAACAGACGAAGCCGGGCATCACAAAGGCGCCGTTCAGATCGATGATCTCATCGTCGGATCTTCGTTTGATTTTCTTTGACCGATCGATGATTTCGCCGGCATCAACGTGGAGGTCGCACGCTTCGATCGCCGGCGGTTCGAGTTGAATCACACTCGCGTTCTTAAGGATAAAGCCCATAGAGTTCTGATTCAAATGATGGAGAGTTCTCTCAACGATTTTTCAAGAAGATCAGATTTTGGTTCAATATCAATTGCGTTTCCGGCCGCACGCCGCGCGGAGTCGATATCCTTGAGACCGTTCCCCGTAATGATAACCAGAGCCGATTCATTTCTCTTGATCATTCCTTCGTTCACGGCTCTCTTCAATCCCGCGACTCCTGTGACACCGGCCGGTTCACCAAAGACTCCTCCGAGTCGCGCGGTCACGCGCATCGCCTCGAGAATCTCTTCATCAGAGACGGAGATCATTGTGCCGTCCGATGCTTTTACCTGCTCGATCGCGCGCCGCCAGTTGCGCGGAGTACCGACGGCAATACTATCCGCCAGCGTATCTGGAACTGATGGGACCAGATGACCTCCGCTGCGGAAGGAATCCAGAATCGGCCGAGCCCCTTGCGCCTGCACACCGAGAAGACGAGGAACCCTCTTGATGAATCCAATCTTCTTCATCTCCTGCAATCCCTTTCCGATCCCGCCGATTGTGCATCCATCTCCTACCGGCACAACCACCCAGTCGGGGAGATCGGAAGCACATTGTTCCGCGATTTCCAGGCCCGCGCTCTTCTTTCCTTCCACGAGATAGGGATTCGTCCCGCTGTTTCGGTCGTACCAGCCATACGTGTTGCACGATACGCGACAGAGATCAAAGGCCTCTTCGTACGTCCCTCTGACGCGAACGACCGTCGCTCCAAAGATCAGAAGCTGAGTAACTTTCGGTTCAGGGGCTCGTTGCGGCACGAAGATGACGCTCCGCAATCCCACGGCGGCCGAAAGTCCAGCCAGAGACGACGCCGCGTTTCCCGTGGATGCACAGGCAATCGTGTGAAAACCGAATTCCTTTGCTTTGAGGACCCCAACCGCGCTTGCGCGATCCTTGAACGAGCTTGTTGGATTCCGGCCGTCGTCTTTCAAGCTAAGCTGTGCAATTCCAATCTCCGACGCAAGCCGCGGAACATCGTATATCGGAGTCCAGCCGATCTGCAGATGAGGCAACTCGGCAGAGGGCAAAATCGGAATGAGTTCCCGGTACCGCCATTGATCGAATTTCCGGCGGGCAAGCGCGTCGCGCGTCATGATCGAAGTAATCGCGTCGTAGTCGTACTGCACGTCGAGGATCCCATCAATCCCACACGCCGGACAGGTGAGCTGATTTCCATATCGATACTGCGCATTGCAGACGAGACAGCGAAGCCCTGTCACAAAAGAATGGGAAGGAGGATTCATGCGATCGTGTGTGGAGAGGCTTTCGTTGCGGTGTGGCATTTGAGTTTTTCGATCGAGAGCAGGACGACCTCGTTCGTAGCAGGAAGAGAGAATTCCGGCTCAACGTTGTGATCGGTGACGGCGGAGATCGCATCTTTGATTGCCAGCCACGTTGAAATCCCCAGCATCAGCGGCGGCTCGGCAACGGTCTTGCTCCCATGAATGGCATTCGGATTCGTGGCGTTCTTCAACAGCGAAACACGAAAATCGAGAGGAATATCTTTCGATGTCGGAATCTTGTACGTATCGGGCGAATGCGTCATGAGATTACCGGCGGCATCCCACTTGATCTCCTCCGTCGTGCACCATCCCACACCCTGGATATATCCCCCCTCAATCTGACCGATGTCGATCGCGGGATTCACCGAATCGCCGGCGTCGTGCAGGATATCGGTTCGCAGGAGAGTAACAGCACCGGTCAGAACATCCACCAGCACCTCCGAGACAGCCATGCCGAACGCAAAGTACCGAAACGGCGTTCCGTGACCTTTGATCTTGTCCCAACCAATGCCGGGAGTACGATAGTAGCCGGTCGCGCTCAGACTGACCTGACGCATCACCATCATTCTCATCGCATCGGCGAATGCAAGACGACGAGCGGGGTGTTTTGAATCAAATATTTCGTCCCGCTCAAACCGGATATCAACCGCATTCGTCGTCGGAGACTTTTTCTCCTCATTGAACATTGAGGAAATCGATTCTGCGATCCTCTCTTTCAATGTCCCGATCGCATTGCGGACCGCCATCCCATTGACATCTGTGCCGGTCGATGCGGCAGTTGGAGAAGTGTTCGGGACTTTCGATGTGTTCGTCGCGTTGACACGGATGCGATCGAGACTCACGCCAAGTTCCCTCGCGGCAATCTGACGGATTTTCGTGTGGAGACCCTGTCCCATTTCCGTTCCGCCGTGATTGACCAAAACCGTTCCGTCGTTGTAAATATTGACCAGTGCACCGGCCTGATTCAGAAATGTCGTCGTGAACGAGATCCCGAATTTCACCGGCGTGAGCGCAATCCCTTTCTTGAAAAATTCATTTGAAGCGTTGAACGCTCTGATTGCCCGACGCCGCTCTGCATAGTCCGACGATTTCACAAGCTGTTCGAACATCGTGTGAAGCCGGTTTTCTTCCACACGCTGTCCGTAGTGGGTGACGTTGTTGTTCGTGAGACCGTAGAAGTTCTTCTGTCTGATTTCGGCGGGATCTCTGTGGAGCGTGCGGGCGATCCGATCAATAATGTGTTCCATTGTCGCGATTGCCTGAGGACCGCCAAACCCGCGAAACGCCGTGTTCGAAGGAAGATTGGTTTTCCAGACGCGTGCAACGACATGCATATGGGGAACAACGTACGCGTTGTCGCAATGGAGCATCGCACGTTCCATGATCGCAAACGACAGATCGGTCGCGGCGCCTGCGTCGCTGTTCAGTTCGACTTTCAACGCCTCGAGCTTTCCATTGTCATCAAAACCGACCTTGTATCGAACCAGAAACCTGTGCCGCTTCCCGGTCATGATCATATCATCGTCACGGAAGAGCCGGATCTTCACCGGCCGTCGCGTCGCATGGGCGAGCAACGCGCTCCAGCAGGCCACATGGTTTCCCTGCGTTTCTTTTCCACCGAAGCCGCCCCCCATCCTTCGGACTTCGACGACGACGTCTTTCTTCTGCACCCCCAGCACTTCGGCCACGAGGGCTTGGGTCTCGGAGGGATTCTGAGAAGAGCTGTAGAGCATCATCTCCTCTCCCTCACCGGGGATGCTGAGGGAGCTCTGCGTTTCGAGATACCAGTGTTCCGCCGCGCCGGTGCGCAGTTCACCCTCAATGACATGCACTGACTTTTGAAGTGCGGAATCCGCATCCCCTCTGCTCATTGTGCGAGGCGGACCCAGAAGGTTATTCCTGGCCATTGCATCATCGAGTGTCAGAATCGGTTCCAGCGGTTCGAAACTGATTTTGATTTTCTTTTCCGCCGCGCGACATTGCGCGTCGGTCTCCGCGGCAATCAGAAAGATCGCCTGTCCGACGAACGTCACCTCCTCGGAGGCCAGACACGGTTCATCCTTGACGACCGGACCCATCTGATTGTGTCCGGGGATATCGCGTGCAGAGAGGATCGCCGCAACACCCGGGACCTGCTTGGCTTCCGTCAGATCGAACGAAATGATCCGGGCGCGCGCGTGGGGGCTGTAGACGACGCGTCCGACGAGGAGATCCGGACTCGCCGATATGTCGTCGACATACAGCGCCTCACCCGATACGTGAAGCTCTGCGCTTTCATGTGGGATGTGCTTGGTCATGATTATTCGCCACGGATCACGCGGAAGAAACGCGGATGTACGCGAATTGAGATCCTCAATCCGCGCTAATCCGTGCCTTTTTCGCGTCTATCCGCGGTCAATTGTTTCGAACCAGAACTTCAAAAGCAAATTGCGGGCCGCGATTCTTCGGAATTCAGCACTCCCCCGGACATCAGATATCGGAGCAAAATCGTTGTCGATGTGTCGTTGTGCCTCCTCAACAACGGCGCGACTCCACAATTGCCCTTTGAGAAATTTCTCCGCCGAGGTAGCCCGCCTGGTTCGATCAGCCATTCCGCCATACACAAGCAACACATCGCTGATGGTTCCCGCGTCATCGAGATCGAGCCGGAATGTCCCCGAGAGGGTCGAAATGTCGAGATCCCGTCGCTTCGAGATCTTGTAAGCGTGAATGTGGGACTTCGGCGAGGGACGCGGCAGTTCGATCGCCGTGATCAGCTCCTCGGGCCGCCGCTCGGTCTTGCGATACCCGGTCACAAACGAATCGGCTGAAACGGTTCGTTTTCCTTTTGAACTCTGCAGGACAATCGATCCGCCGTATGCGATCACCACGGGCAAGGTGTCACCGATCGGCGAGGCGGTTCCGATATTCCCTCCGAGCGTGGCGGTGTTCCGGATCTGCTGGGCTCCAAACACTTCGAGCATACCGTGCAGCGCGGGGAAATCTTGCCGGACAATCTTCATCACATCAGTCAAGCGAATGCCGGCGCCAATGCTCAATACTTTTCCATCATCCCGCACGACTTCCAGCTCCTTGATGCGCGAGCAGTCGATGATATGTGAAAGCGGCTCGAATTTCTTGGTCACCCTGAGGGCAATATCGCTTGCACCATTGATCACGATTGCGCCAGGCGCTTCGTTGAGCAGGGCGAGGCATTCCTCGAGCGTCGACGGCTGATCGTACCGCTGGCCTCGAGTGGAGACGGAAATACTCGCCCGGGAAATCGACTTCAACATCGCGGCGATATTCGCTTCGGTACCCACGAAATGGTCCTGCCCGTCTCCGTGACATACCTTTTCCGCCGCATCGAGTATCGGACGATACCCGGTGCACCGGCAGAGATTTCCGGCGAGCGCGTCTGCAATATCCATCCGAGAGGGTTTGCCGCCGCTCTTGTACAGCGCAAACAGCGTCATCATGATCCCCGGTGTGCAGAATCCGCATTGACTTCCGTGCTCATCAACCATCGCACGCTGAACCGGATGCAGCTCTCCGGAGGGAGCGCGAAGGTTCTCTACCGTGATAAGCTGTTTGCCGTGGAGCATCGGAAGGAAAAGCAGGCACGAATCGAATGCACGATATTTCATTTCGCCACGCTCCCCCAGTTCGCCCAGCGCCACCGTACAAGCGCCGCAATCTCCTTCCGCACATCCCTCCTTCACACCACGATGGTGCGGCAATGACCGGAGAAAGTTCAGAACGGTTGTCGTTGGCGTCAGTGTCGATGAACCCGCGAAAGAAAGTTCGACCAACCTTCCATCGAGCACAAATGAAATGGTGTTCGTCTTTGTCGTCATCGTCGTTTCATTCACATCATCACGCTTGCATCAAATCGAGCGCGTTTCAAGAACCTTCCCCTACCCGTTCGACCGAACCACTGGTTCTTCTCAACGATAATCTCCCCTCGCGAAATCACCGTCTCAGCATTTCCTCGCACCTCAAATCCCTCAAACATCGAATAGTCAACGCGCATATGATGGCTCTTCGCCGATATCGTATACATCTGGTCCGGATTCCACATCACAATATCTGCATCGCCTCCAACCTTCAGCGTCCCCTTGCGGGGATAGAGGCCGAAGATTTTTGCCGGATTCGTCGCCACCAGGTCAACCCACTCGCGAACGCTGATGCGCTTTTTGTTCACCCCAAAATGATACAGAAGCTGGAGACGGTTTTCAATACCCGGTCCGCCGTTGGGAATCTTCGTGAAATCATCGATTCCCCGCTTCTTTTGCGTTTCAAACATAAAGGGGCAATGATCGGTTGAGACAACTTGCAGATCGCCGGCACAGAGGCCGTTCCAGAGCGCGTCATGATCCCTGGTTTCCCTCAGCGGGGGCGTGAGGACGTACTTTGCCCCCTCAAAGCTGGGGCGGTCAAGATCATCCTTCGTGAGGAAGAGATAGTGCGGACACGTTTCGCCGAAGATTTTTGGCCACTCCCTCCGCGCACGTGCGATTTCTGCAAGGGCTTCCGCGCATGTGACGTGCACGATGTAGATCGGGGCATCCGCAATTCTCGCCAGCGCAATAACCCGCGCGACCGCTTCTGCCTCCGAACTCGCCGGCCGCGTGAGGGCATGGTTGAGCGGCGATTTCCGCCCCTCAGCGAGCGCCTTCTTCACGAGGGGAGCGATCGAGGCCTCGTTCTCGGCATGCACCGCCACAATGCCCCCCTGCCGGCCCACCCTCACCATGATCTTTTGAAGCGCCTCGTCATCGATCATCAGTCGGTCGGGATAGGCAGTAAAGACTTTGAAGCTCGTGATCCCCTCGGCAACAAGCTCGTCGATTTCATCCAGCTGATTCCCGCTCACATCCGCAATGATCATGTGAAAGCCGTAGTCGATCGTCGCTTTTTGTGCTTTCGCGCGCCACACATCGTACGCCTCCATAAGCGATTGTCCGCGCAACTGCGTCGGAAAATCGATTATGCTCGTCGTCCCTCCGAACGCGGCCGCGCGTGTACCGGTTTCAAAATCATCGCTCGAAACGATATCTCCAACGGGAAGTTCAAGATGCGTGTGCACATCGATTCCTCCCGGCATGACCAACCTTTTCGTCGCATCGACGATTCGATCAGCATCACACGAGAGATCTTTTCCGATGGCGGAAATCAATTCTCCCTCCGCGAAGATATCGGCGTCAATAATACCCTCGTCGGTGACAATGGTTCCGTTCTTGATGAGAATTGACATCAGCGGAACGGAGAAGTTCTTGTGATGGAAGGACGCGATCTCGGTATGGAACCCGTGGAGAGCGACATTGAGGCAATCCCTAGCACGAATCGTTCTGTGACCGGTGTGTGAATCCGCATTGGTCAGTAGCGGAGAACTTACAAGACAAATGCCTGAACTGCAAGGAGAAACGCCAGTGAGGAAAGAGGAGACTTGAGGTGAATGTGCATTATTGTTGCGCGTTCTTGCCTCCGAGTGAGGTATCGAGGTACGGTCGTCACACTCCTTCAATGGATATCGAATAGGGTTTTGCGCCGAACGGTGTCGACTCAGCTCCACCGCCATCGGATGAATCCCTGTTCGGCGCGCGACCGCGTGCTTGCGGAACGCGGGGACGGCTGAGTGCGTTGCGAACCACAAAGCCTTCGGGTTTTGACGAGGGAAACTAGGCGTTGACTTTGTCACCGCCATCAGATGAATCTGACGGCTCGAGCCCTCGGTGAATCACAAACCCTTCCCCGAAGGGGTCCTTCGGACGGGTTCTGCCGATAAAGATAGGCGTCCCCGCCTGCCTCCATGGTACCCGGTGAGGCGCCTGCCCGCCTCCATGAATTCTCCTAGGCAAGCGGGAGCAGGGATTTCCCCGAGGGGGTCCTTCGGACAGTCGATGCTGAAAATGAGGACGTAGAAGACACAAGAACATCTTCTTGTTTCAGCACTAGAAGAACCGCGGCGGCTGAAAGGCGATGTTCCTCAAATTGTAGGAGAAGGTGAGAAGAATGTACCGCCGGAGCAAATTCGTGCGCGTGTCTTCGATGTACGTATCGGTGACATTGCGCTGGATGTTTGTGTTCTGATTCAAAAGGTCGAAGACGGAAAGTCGGATTTCTGCCGCGTTATTCTCGAGGAACTTTTTGCCGACCCCGAGATACCAGATGAGAGAATTCTCTTTGTAGTTCGTCGAAAGGTTTGACGTGTATCGATGGAAGATGTTTGATGATACCACGAACCCCTCGGCAAAAATCCACTCGAGACGGAACCGCGTTCGTTGATTCAGGTAGTCGGTATCGAGGTCGGGCTGCAGCGTGTTCTGCACCGTACTGTAGCTGGTTTGTGAGGATATGGTGAAATCGACCTTGTCGCTGATGTTGCTGCTCACCACGACGCCTCCACCAATTGTCGGAGTCGTGGCATCATTCGATTTTCCGTTGATCAGACTCGGTGTTTTCGTCACTCCCAGCGTGACATTGAGGTTGATGTTCGATTCGATCGGTTCCCACCAGAAGCCGTAGGTGGCGAGCGAGCGAAGGGAAAATGCCGGACTGAGATTTTCCGGTCGGCGCACCTGCGATCCGGAAGGGATGAAGAGATTCCCTGGAAGCGTTGTATCACGGATCGCGAGAATCGTGCTGTTGCCGATGAAGTTCGTGCTGTACATCCCCCCCATCATCACGAAGAAGTACTCTGCCGAGGCCGGATTGGCAAGCGAATATCTGGTAGTGAGTATGTGCTGATATTGCTCCCGAAGAGCAGGGTTGCCGACCGAAAGTTGGATTGGATTCGAATTGTCGATGACGTTCTGGAGCTGGTCGATGCTGGGGGGAGATGTGCGCGCTTGATACAAGAGCTGGAGATTCCGGTTGCTTGAGAAACGCCACCGGAGTGTCGCCTGGGGCAGAATGTTCTGGAACGTACGCGACAATTGAACCGATGCCGGAAATTTCTGATCGCCGCTGAGCGTTGCTTGTTGGAACGAGGCACCAATCATCAATTGCATCTCTTCCCCCTGAAAGCGATATCCTGCTCCCCATGCATGCGTGCGGTACCGGTTCGAGTAGGTATTCGTCAGTGACGTATCAAGTCGGTCAAATTGCGATGTGATGGGAGATTGATTGAATGTCCGCTTCTCCGAGTCGTCGAAGGTGAAGGCCGTCGCATACGTGAGCTGGAGAAGCTGATTGGCAGCGAGAGGTTCGGTGTAGACTGCATTCAGGCCAACGGTGGATCCGTTCTTGTTGAGATCGGAAATCTGAGCAATGGAATCGATTGAGACGCGCGGAACAAAGAACATCGAAACCGATTCGAGTTCGCTCTCTCCTGAATTCTTCCGGTAGTTCGTGTTCATGCTGAGGGAAAAAGTGCGGCCGCGAGTCGCGAAGCGATAGCGATAGAGGAATTCATTGGAGGCATTCAGTCCAGACAGCTCAGACGAAACGTCGCTCCCCGCTTGCTGGAGCGAAGCTGACCCGAGACGCGACGCGGCAAGGAGCCCGGTGTTTCCGTCATTCTGCTGTACGGAGAGCCGCGGCCTGACGAGAATAGAGTGCGACGAATCGATGTGCCATTCGAGACGCATGTTGAAGCGATGATTGATGTTGCGGCTTGAGGTTTTTTCTGCTTCATCGTACGTCCGTCCGGCATCAGAAGAGACGATGTACGTTCGAAAGAGATCGCTCCGCTCATCCGCATCGCTAAGGTTGAAGAAGTAACTCCCCGACAGATCGAGATTGCTCCCCCACTTGTTGGAGTAGTTGATTCCTGCTGCGTGCGTCGTGGAGATTCCCCCGCGGGGTGCAACGAGGAAATCCCCCATCATCGCGCCGCCGAGCAAACCGCCGAGCCGCGAGCCGACATCGCCGATTGCGCCCATCAATCCTCCGAGACGCCCCTGCATCCCCATGAGGCCGCCTCGTCCTCCTCCGCCGCCGCCCCTTCCGAGGAATTGTCTCGCCATGCCGGCGCGGGGCGCGTTGATTGCGCCGACAAGATCTTCCAACGAAAAATTCTGCTCGTTCACGTTGTTCGAATTGAGAAGAAGCGTGATGCGCTCGAATCCCTCGAAGCGATTGTAAATCCCCCCCACTTTGTAATGATTGTCCGGACCATATCCGGCTCCAAACCTCCCGAACTGCGCATTGCGCATTCCCATGCGCGTGATGAGATTCAGAACGCGATATTCATTGCCGTCGCTGAAGCCCGTGAACTCCGCCTGCTCGGACTGCCGGTCGAACACCTGCACACGCTCGACGATTTCGGCCGGGAGATTCCTGAGCGCCGCGTTCGGATCTTCACCGAAGAATGGCCTGCCGTCGACCAGAACCTGTCTCACCGTCTCCCCCTGTGCCTGCACCCTCCCCTCCTCGACGGTGACACCGGGGATTTTCGCGACAAGATCTTCCGCGTTCGCGTCAGGAGTTGTTTTGAACGCATCCGCGAAGAACTCGGTCGTATCGCCTTTCACGACGGCGAGGGGAAGTTTTCCCTGTACCTCCACTTCTCCGAGCGGAATACTGATCTCCACGAGCTCGATATTCCCCAGGTTGACCTCCTCTCCGGTGAGAACAACAGAGGCCTGATACGGCGCGTAGCCGACGTGAGTGATCTTCAGAACGTAGTTCCCGCGTGAAAGTCGGCTGAACTTGAATCCACCGGTCGCCGATGTCACGGCACCCAGTTTTGCGGTGTCGGTGACCTGCATAAGAATCACATGGGCGTCTTGCAGAGGTTTCTTGTTCGACCGATCAACGACAGTGCCTTGAAGGGAGAGAGTCTGGGCTGAGGCGTGCAGCACGAGCAGTATGGAGAGTAGGACAAGTTCAGGGATTCGGCGAAGAGGATGTGGTTTCATATCTCGACGATTCAATGGAGGAGGATCTGTTTGCAGATTATTGGATACAACGGACGGAAAGAGGTTTAGTTTCGCGGGGAGGCCCCCGTGGTGCACCGGGGTGAGGTGAACTCTTGATACCCTCTTGATGCATTGAACCGCACCTGCCCGCCTGATGGATCTTTTTGCGGCAGGCGGGGAGTTCGCTGAGGTTCGCAGAGAAAAGAAGGGAGATGGTTTTGCCGTTTCAGCGGCAAAGATGTATATTTGACACCGGTTCCCCCCCCATCCGCACCATCGACTTCAACGATCCCCGCCAAAAAGACGGCGGGCAAGCCGCCAAAATGAAGATGCACGACGATCTCGTCGTACCTGTCGAAACGATGCTTGAGCTTCACAAGAAGCTCAAGAAAGCCGACTTCGACAGCGAGAAGGAACCGATCCCCCGCTGAACAGCAGGGGGGCAGGCAGCGCCAGATCACCGCGACGGACAAAAAAATCGACCAGCTGGTGTAAAACCTGTACGGCTTGACAGAGGAGGAGATCAAGATTGTCGAAGCCACGTAGCACAATCAATTTTTGATTGTGCTACCAGTCCGCCGAAACACCTCCCCAAAACAAACTCGAGTCACTCCCCGCTCGAACAGCGCAAAGCAATCACCTCCGATTGCGCAACACAGCACTCGAAGTTAGCACCATCAGTAGAAGAAGCATCGAGGCTGACCAAAAAGTCATTCTGAGTCTCACTGCTTCCCAAGTTGGACGAAGAATCTGATTCAAAAAAGCAGATTCTTCACTCCGCTTCCCTGCCTGCCCCAAAGGGGTCCTTCGGACCGGCAGGCAGGGCTCCGTTCAGAATGACATTTGCTCCTTTTTGGACAACCTCGCAACCATCCAGAAGAGCCATATCGCAGGAGGAAATGATTGCGATAGAAGGGGACCCATGACAAACATCTCTTTTCGCCGCAACCTCCCTCACATCTCGCATTTCTCCACCATAACATGAAATACGACCCACACATCCACCATCGCCGGTCTATCCGTCTCAAGGGGTACGACTACTCCCTACCCGGGGGGTATTTCGTCACCATTTGCGTTCGCCACCGTGAATGTCTCCTCGGTGAGATCACCACAGACGGGATACGATTATCAGAGTACGGTCTTTTGGTAGACGAGGCGTGGAGGGATTTGCCAAATCATTACCGGCACGTTCAATTGGATCAATTTGTTGTGATGCCGAATCATGTGCATGGGATAATATTCTTGATAAACGATAACACCGTAGGGACAGGTTCAGAACCTGTCCCTACGGGCGCGATCGATACAACCAAACGACACCCGTTGTCGGAAATCGTGCGATCGTTCAAAACGTTTTCGGCGCGTCGGATCAATTCGGTTCGCGGGGTGCGCGGCGTTCCGCTGTGGCAACGTAATTATTTTGAACACATCATCCGCGATGAACGAGATCTCAATCGTATTCGTCAATACATCATCGACAATCCAACCCGCTGGCTCTATGATAGAAACAATCCCTTCATCCGCAAAATGCACCGCACCGGCGACAAATCCTCTCAATTCCCATAACAATCAATTTGATTGTGCTACGGAACTCCAACCCCCGTAATGGCGTTCTGAATACCAGCGGATTTCATCATCGTCCGAAAGGTGAATGCAGATGAAGAAGTTGACCGTACTGCTCGTCCTCCTCCTGAGCACATTGACCATCACACCCTCTCAATCGAAGAAGAACATGACCTACAATCCCCTCACCCCCGAAGAAGAACGCGTCATCCTCCACAAAGGAACCGAATGGCCATTCAGCGGCGAATACAACAACCACAAGGAGGTGGGAACGTACCTTTGCCGGCGGTGCGACGCACCCCTCTATCGCTCGGACGACAAGTTCGATTCACATTGCGGCTGGCCCAGCTTTGACGACGAGATCAAGGGGGCGGTGAAGCGCATTCCCGATCCGGACGGCCTGCGAACCGAAATCATCTGCGCAAATTGCGGCGGCCATCTCGGTCATGTCTTTCTCGGCGAGGGCTTTACCAAGAAGAACACGCGACACTGCGTCAATTCCATCTCTCTGAGATTTGTTCCCCCCTCAGCATCCCGATCAGCCAAATAGCTATTGAACAATTCTGATTCCGCCACTCTCAACGGCCGACATTGAGTTCTCGCGGGGAAGTGCTGCAGGTATGCGTCGACGAGTTCGAGAAGCGTGTGGGAGAATCGATGTTTCTCCTGACACTGCATCCGCAGGTGATCGGTCACCGTTCGCGAATCATGATTCCCGAGAAACTTGTTGAGCATATGAAGAAGCACAAGCGGGTCTGGTTCGCGACATGTAGAGCTGCCGCCGAGTACATCAGAGACCCGGCGAAACTGACGCGGGAAAGATAGCGTGGCGGATGTGTGAGCCGGCTGGCTACGATCGTTGGTCGAGGACCAAGCGCACAATCTTGAGGAGCTCATTGACGGCAAAGGGTTTGTGAACAAACTCTGCGATGCCGGCGCGCAGAAGGGCGTTTTTTGCGTCCGGAGCCACGAAGCCGCTCGCGAGGACGATTCGAACCGAGGGATTGATTTCCTTGAGCTGCTTCACGACTTCGAATCCGCTCAACCTCGGGAGATCGAGATCTGAGAGGACGAGATGAATTTCCTCTCTCCTGCTCCTGTACATTTCAATTCCTTCCTGCCCATCGCCGGCCGTAAGCACTGTGTAGCCTTTTCCGCTCAGAACAAATTCCACCAACTCCCTCAGCGTCGCTTCGTCTTCGACAAAGAGAATCGTCTCGGTTCCACCGGGGACATCTTCGATTCTCTCCCGGGGAATGTCGGACGGCTCATCGATCGATCCTGACACAGGGAAGTAAAGTGCAAATGTCGATCCCGATCCTACAACGCTTTCGACGTCGACAAAGCCATTATGACTCTCCATGATTCCGAAGACGAGCGAGAGGCCAAGTCCGGTTCCCTTTCCTCTATCCTTCGTTGTGAAGAACGGCTCAAAGATCCGTACGCGCGTCTGCTCGTCCATCCCGGTTCCGGTATCCCCAACGGCAATCCTGACATACTCGGGAGCAGAGGGGTTATCAAATTTCTGTCTGAGCGATGCACTCGCGACACGAGTCGAGGAAATCGTCAGCGTTCCCCCTTTGGGCATCGCATCGCGTGCATTAACGCAGAGATTGAGCAGGACCTGATGGATCTGTGTCGCATCGACCACGACGGAAGGAATTGATCCATCGAGTTCCATTGTCGTCTTGATGTTTTTGGGAAAAGTTTCCGTCAGCATCCCGCACACTTCGTGCACGATATCGTTGAGAGAAACTGTTTCAAATTGCACCTCTGTCTTTCTTGCGAACGTCAGAAGCTGTTTCACGAGATTGGCCCCGCGTGTCCCCGCTTTGAGGATTGCCTCCGACCGCTTCACAACGGATTCAGGATTGTTGGCGAGTCGTTCCATGAGAGACGCGTTGCCAACGATAATCCCGAGGATATTGTTGAAATCGTGAGCAATCCCCCCGGCCAGCGTCCCGAGACTTTCAAGTTTCTGCGCCTGAAGAAACTGTTTTTCGAGCAGTTTCCGCTTGGTGTCATCGAAGATATATCCCCGGATACTCGCGAGATTTCCGTTCTCGTCGAATATTCCGACCGCCGTCTCAACGGTGTACACGACCGACCCATCCGAACGGACATACTCAGACTCAAGATATTCGATTCGCCCTTGTTCCCTTAATCTCTCGAGGAAATCTTCGCGCTGATGCCGGCTTCGGTACAACACGTTGGCATCCAGTTTCAAGATCTCTTCGACCGAACCGTAGCCATAGATTCGCGCAAAGGCGGGATTGCAGGAAAGGATCTTTCCATCGGCGGATGAAATGAAGTCACCCGTGAGATCATCCTCGAAGAACTGGCGGTATTGCTCCTCACTGGCTCGCAGCGCTTCTTCCGCGCGCATTTGCTCAGTAACATCGACGAGCGTTCCCACGAAACCCATGAGCTCGCCTTCGTTTGACCTCGATGGCATCGCTTGTCCAATTACCCACCTGATCTCGCCGTCCGCTCTTTGAAATCGATAGGTCAATGCATAAGGGACCTCTCCCTTGACGAAGCGTGTCCACGCCGCGAACACCCTCTCGCGATCATCCGGGTGCAACCTCGAGGCCCATCCCGTTCCGTGGGCCGACTCGATACTCAGTCCGGTAATTTCCGCCAGATGCGGATTGATGTATCCAACGCTCCCGTCAGGATCGGCGAGCCAGATACCCACCGGCGCGTTTTCTGCGAGAGTTCGAAATCTCAGTTCGCTCTCGCGCAGTGACCGTTCCGCAGCTTCCCTCTCCCGAATGTCCGTTTCAAGCAAACCGATTGTCGTGTCGAGCTCTTTTGTCCGTTCCCGGACAAGACCGGAGAGTTGTTCCTGTCTGCTCACCACGAGGTATACGATTCCTCCAAGAAGGAGGATGATCGCCAAAACGTTCAACCGGAACGCGCCCCGACCGGCAGAAACACTCTCCTCCCAGCCAACCGCAGGCATCGACAGCAGTCTCCAGTGCCCGTCCGGGAGGGAAACGTGGATGACGACAGGCGAGGACTCCTGAACGGTATGCTCGCCGTAGAAGATCACATCGCTCGTATCCGCGAGGGCGATGCGATATTCCTCAGGTCGCGCAGTCACCCCCGCTCGTTTCAGGAATCCATCAAGATCAATCACTACCGCGACAAGTCCAAGTAATCGCTCGTTTCGGTCATACACGGGTTGCCGGATAATGAGACCATATCCCCCCTGAATCAGATCCGTCGGCCCCGTGATCGTGGGGGCATTGCGTTCGATCGCACGGTGAACATCCCTCCCGATAAAGGGACGCGGATCTTTCAAAAGATTTACACCGATGATCTTTTCGTTACCTGCGAGGGGATAGGAATAGCGAATGATCCCATCTTTGACAAGCTGAAATGTGCGAACCCACGGACTTGCGGCATGCAATCCCGATGCATACGTGTCAAAACTCATTGAATCGACGATTTGTCCAAGGGTGTTCAGAGAGACGAAGACGCTGAGACCATCCAGCTTAGAGGTCAACTGCGCAAAGGCAACGACGATCGCGTTCGCATATGGAGTGGTATGGTGGCTCACTTCGTCTCGCTTCTCTGCAATCAATCGGTCGCGTTGAACAACATCGAGCCACCATCCGACGGCGGCAAACGTCACAACGCTGACGGAGGTTACAACGATTGAACGAGTTTTCAGCGACCACAGTTTCGACGATTTCACGCGGAGCATTCTCGGATGAAGAGTTGCGGGTAGGAAAAGCTAGCAAGAAGGCGGGCCAACGTCAATCGAATTGTTCCCAGAATCGACAATACGATCCATCATATGATCGAGATCACCATTGCTCCGCGTATCATCCTATCGGGCCCCGCTTGAGTTTCCTTTGCCTGATAGGAGATGCTTTCATGGGGCTGCACAATGGACGATCGACCGCTTTCGTTACGTCAGCTTGAAGAGCCCCGCCTCGTTCGAGCCCAACAGCCCTGCCTGAAGAGAACGTTCGTCAACGGGAGCAAGGTTCTTGATCATTTTGCTTGTCAGGATCTTCACCTGTTTGAGCTCGTCGAGCCGGTCGGCAATGTCATCCAGACGCGCGTTGCTCGTCATCCAGTTGACCGCATCGAAGGATTTGAGATTGAGAGGAATAGTATATGCCCGAAGGGTTTTCTCACCGAGTGAATTGAAGAAGTTTTCGAAGTAGGAGAGAACAAGTTCACGGAGCGTGCGGAAAATTGGCTCACGATATCTCAATCCGGAAAAATTCGATTTCGCAACTGCCCCCCAATACCCATTCACTTTGAAGATGGCCAGCACGTGATCATCATCGCGATCGTTGGGAACCATGTCGACGAGAACCGGTGGATGCCCGATCCGCCGGAGCATCGCCGCGCCGAAGAGGGCTCCGTCGAAGCAATGCGCTTTCTGATCACGCAAGACAGCGAGCGGACAGCGGTACGCTTCTTCTTCGCTGTACGGGATGCTGTCAAGGTAGGCCTGAATCTTGGCCGGTGTGTCAAGGGTGGAGACGATCTTCGATTCTTTCGATGTCAGGAAGGAATCGAACACGTGAGTTTTTCCGGGACGCATTGTGCCTCGATATGTAGGGATTCAAATCCTGACGAGAGTCCGAGCTGTCACTCTCAACCTACAGGCCCAGCGAACGCCTGATCCCAAGCTCCAGCCCGCGCAGCTCGGCCAGTCCCCTCATGCGACCGAACAGCGAATAGCCGGGATAGATGTGTTGCCAGTGGCGATCAGCCAGCATCAGGTGACCGTGATCGGGGCGGAAAGGCATCCGGAGATCCTCTCGTCCCTCGTCGGCGCGCCGTTTCTGTTCAAGCAGAAGGGCCTTCATCACTCCGTACATGTCGACGTCGCCATCCAGATGATTGTCCTCCAGGAAATCACCATGCGCATTTCTCTTCACATTCCTGAGATGGACGAAATTGATCCTGTGCGCAAACGTGTTTGTCATCTCCTCGAGATCGTTCTTCACGCTCGCCCCAAACGAGCCTGTGCAGAGCGTTATCCCGTTCGCAGGCGAATCCACAACCTCAAGCAACTGTCTGACATCGCTTGCGTTGCTGACGATTCTCGGCAGCCCCAGAAGGGACCACGGTGGATCATCCGGATGCATTGCCATCCGCACACCCGATTCTTCTGCAGCAGGAATGATCCCTTTCAGAAATGAAGCGAGGTGTTCGCGAAGCGAGACATCACCCATCTCGTCATATACCCTGAGCGCTGATCTGAATTCATCGAGAGTGTACGATTCAAGCGAACCGGGAAATCCGAGAAGGATGGTGTGGATCAACTGCTCTTTCTCCTTTTCTCCCAGACTCGCGACGAATCCCTTTGCCTTCTCGATTTGATCCGGGGTGTAATCTCTCTCCGCATTCGGTCGTTTCAGAAGAAAGAGATCGAATGCGGCAAACACGTGTGTCTCGAATTTCGTCGCAATCGATCCGTCGCGGAAGACGACCTTGAGATCGGTCCGGGACCAATCAAGAACAGGCATGAAGTTGTAGCAGACCGTATCAATTCCGCAACGTCCCAGGTTCCGGATCGATGCGGCATAGTTTGCAATACGCGACTCGTAGTCTCCCCTTCGTGTCTTGATTTCCTTATGCACCGGGATGCTCTCCGCCACGGACCATGACAATCCCTCCGCCTCGATCATCCGTTTCCGAACCATGATTTCCTCGACGCTCCACGTTTCCCCGACGGGAATATGATGAAGCGCCGTCACGATCCCTGTCGCTCCTGTTTGCCCGATTTCCCGGAGCGTGATCGGATCCTTCGGACCGAACCATCTCCATGTTTGCTCCAACCTCATGCCCTTTCGTTCCTCCGCGAAGATGCTGCGCTCCAGTCCCTGATGTCGTGAAGTGGGACGAAGCACGAATTATAGTATATCCATATGTTTGCATTTATCCAACCCGTTGACTCCCGCGAAAACCAGGATGTTCCATCACCCCACAATCCAACTTTCTTCTTGATAAAGGGATTCTGATTGGCCATCTTACCTTTCCGGAAACCACCGGCGTCAGAGACGGCGGCCTCTCCCCTCTGTGAATCATCCAGGAAAGTTCCAATGCCCATAGCGCTCGGATATGATATCGGAAGCTCTTCAATCAAGTGTGCGCTGTTCGATTACGAGAGCGGAAAGCTCATCACAAACGCCTCGTATCCCCCCGATGAGATGGAGATTCGCTCACCCAAACCGGGATGGGCAGAACAGGATCCCGAGTCATGGTGGGAACATGTCAAGACCGTGACAAAGATGGCTCTCTCTCGTGCTTCGACAGATCCTCAGCGGATCATGTCGATCGGAATCTCGTACCAGATGCACGGACTTGTGCTTGTCGACAAGGAGGGGAAGGTCCTTCGTCCCTCGATTATCTGGTGCGACAGCCGCGCGGTCGAGATCGGCAACAAAGCGTTCGAAGCGATCGGGCCACAACGTTGTCTTGAACATCTCCTGAATTCCCCCGGCAACTTCACCGCCTCGAAGCTCCGGTGGGTCAAAGAGAACGAGCCGAAAACCTATGACAAGATCTTCAAGGCGATGCTTCCAGGTGACTACATCGCGTACAGACTGACCGGTGAAATTTCATCGACAATTTCCGGCATGTCGGAAGGCATGTTTTGGGATTTTCGAAAGAATGAGTTGTCGAGGGACGTTCTCACCACGTACGAAATCGACGCCGCAATTCTCCCCACCCTTCATCCCACCTTCTCCGTTCAGGGAACCGTCACACGAAGCGCAGCGCAAGAGCTCGGATTGAAAGAGGGGATTGCCGTCTCGTACCGCGCGGGAGATCAACCGAACAATGCATTGTCGCTTCACGTCCTGCAACCCGGCGAAATCGCGGCGACAGCAGGAACATCCGGCGTTGTGTACGGAGTGATCGATCAGGTCCGGTACGATCGACTCTCACGCGTGAATCAATTCGCACACGTAAATCATTCCAACGATCACATCCGACTTGGTGTGCTGCTCTGCGTGAACGGAACGGGGATTCTCAATTCGTGGCCCCGGAAGAACGCGGCGGCAGGACTTTCATACGACGAGATGAACCGGCAGGCCGATCGAGTGCCGATCGGAGCGGATGGATTGAGCATCCTGCCGTTCGGCAACGGTGCAGAACGCGTGCTCGAGAATCGGAACATCGGCAGCCGCGTGCTCGGACTCGATTTCAACAGGCATTCGTTGGCTCACATTGTTCGCGCCGCGCAAGAGGGAATCGCGTTTTCGCTGAAATACGGTGTCGACATCATGAACGAAATGGGATTGAACATCCGCGTGATTCGTGCCGGCAGGTCGAATATGTTCCTGAGTCCCGTATTCCGTCAGACATTCTCTACGGTAACGGGTGCGGCAATCGAACTGTACGATACCGATGGCGCTCAGGGGGCTGCGAGAGGTGCGGCCGTGGGGAGCAAGGCGTGTACCTTCGAAGAAGCCTTCCGATCCTTCACGTCGTTGGATACCATCGAACCGCGCGAAGGCAATCGGGGCATCACTCTGAATGCCTACAATCGATGGGTGAGCCATCTCAACCGGGCTCTCGCCGAATAGCCCGATCATGGCAGTTTCTCTTTTCGTCGACATCGACTCGTCCCCAAACCAGAAGATGAGTATCGAACTTCACATCAACGACCGGAAGATTCTGGCGCCGTCGGGTGCTTCACTGTTCGAATGCGCCGAATCGCTTGGCTTGTACATTCCCACTTCGTGCCAGAAACAGGGGAAGTGCAAGGAGTGTCTGGTAGAAGTGATTGAGGGAATGGAGTTCCTCTCCGATCGCACGCCTCATGAATCACATCTGAACGATCAATACCGTTTGTCGTGCCGCGCAAGGGTGACGGGCGACGCTGGAACCATCCGTTGCCATCCGATGCGGCGGGGGGGAATGAACATCGAGCGCCACGCGTTCAACCTGCCGATCAACCGTGCGATCGCGGAACCGGATCCTTGCGTGACGCGTGATGGCGAAAGGATCCTCCTGGATGGCGTGGAAATTGAAAGCCGTGATGGGCCATTGCATGGCGTCGCGATCGACCTGGGAACAACAACTGTGGTGATCCGATTGTTGAATCTCGGGACGGGTGAAATTGTTGCCGACGCGTCCTTCGAAAATCCGCAGCGCTTCGGCGGGTCCGACGTGATGTCAAGGATTCACTTCGACACGGTTCACCCGGGAAAGCTCCTCCAGAAGACCCTCGCCGGGTATGTCACGCACGCCATTGAACAGTTCCCTGTGGATCCGCGTACGATCTATGAAATGGTCGTGGTTGGCAATTCAACGATGCGCGATCTCTTCTTCCGGCTCGACGTCCACTCGATTGGTCAGAACCCGTACCGTTCGATCACCGAATCGGAGATAGGAGAGGGCAAGCGAACAACGACCTCGCTCATCTCGGCCCCCAAACCCCTTCGTCTTCCCACTCATCCACGAGGACGCGTGTACGGCTTGCCGATTATCAGCGGCCACGTCGGAGCTGACGCGGCGGCATGTATGTTGGCAGTCGACATTGCCAATGAGGAACGGCTCGTCGCCATCATGGACATCGGCACCAACACCGAGCTGATCGTAGGCAACAGGCACAAGATTCTGGCAGCTTCCTGCCCCGCGGGACCGGCATTCGAGGGGGGAAGGATTTCGTGCGGCATGCCCGGACTCCCGGGGGCGATCGACAAAGTAAAGATCCGGGGTGATGGTACGGTTGATTGCAGGGTCATCGGGGATCGTCCCGCAGAAGGCATCTGCGGCTCCGGGCTCATCGATCTTCTGGGAGAACTGTTGAGAACGGGGAGGATCAATACGCTCGGACGCTTTGTTGTGGAGAGAGATCGCCTTGTTGTTAAAACAAGCGAGAATGGAGAGATTTCGCTGACCGAAAGCGATATCAATGAACTCGCGCAGGCCAAGGGAGCGAACGTCGCGGGGCTTCAGATTGTTTTCAAGGAATACGGGATACGATTCGAGGATCTCGATGTCTTTTATCTGGCGGGGGGATTTGGACGGCATCTCGATATCGGCTCTGCCAAACGGATCGGCCTGATTCCGAATATCGACGAGTCGAAAATCGTGCAGGTCGGTAATGCCGCGATCGAGGGGGCATGCCTTGCCCTGTTATCGCGCAGCAAGCGCAACGAGCTTGAACAGACGGTCAAGAACGTCACCCACTGCCGTCTCGAGTCGGATCCACACTTCTTCCACTACTTCGTAGAAGGATGTCAATTCAATCCAGTTGAATCAATAAAGAAATCAGAACACTCCTAGCGCGAGAGACAGCAATTCACGATGTTTGAATTCACCGACAACCGTCCAGAAATTGCGGTTCAGGAAACCGAGTACAAGCGACTGCTTGGCTTTCCCGTCAGCTATGAACTCACCGGACGATCGCGTGAACTCGCTGATTGGGCAGCCCGGTGGTACGAGCGGAACGGAAAACCATGGCTGTACATCCGTCAGGCCGAGGCACTCATCATCTCAAACGGCACGGTGATTATCGACGGTGAGGTCATCACTTCTCCGAGACTTCATGGTCAACTCATGGAGGCGCATGCTGACGAGGCGATGCTCGTGGCTGTGAGCGCAGGGAAAGAACTTGAGGAAGAAGCCCGGCGACTCTGGATGGGGGAGAAACCGGATGAGTATTTCTTTCTCGAGATCTACGGATCTGCGGTCGTCGAGCATCTGACTACCGTTGCCGCATATCGTCTCTGTGAGTGGGCTGACAGAAACCGGAAGTCCGTCTTGCCCCATTACAGCCCGGGATATCCGGGCTGGGCTGTTTCGGACCAGAAAAGACTTCTGCGAACAATCCGACAGGGAGACAAGCAGACATTGCCGGGCGAGCTTGATGTGTACGAAACCGGCATGCTGACACCAAAGAAATCTCTCCTCGCACTCTACGGAATCACCTCCTGCGTCGGGAAGGCCCATCGTCTCACCGAATTGACCCCGTGCGAGAAGTGCTCACTCTCTCCGTGTCAATATCGACGCGCACCGTACACGCATGAACCACTGCAAATCGAAGATGTCTTGAGACTCCAGCCCAGAAGTGATTCATCTGTCGACCGATCCGCCGAGATTTCAGCCAGACACCAGTATACGTTCAATATCGCCACATTGAGAAAGTGGGCGCGGAATCGACTGCAATTCAGGACTGATGCTGATCACTCTATTGCGGCGAGGTTCCGGTACGAAGGGACGACATGTTCCAATTTGGGCCGGCCGCTTGAGTTTGACTATCATCTGCGGCTTGGACCGAAATCTGATGGACACAGGATTCTGGAAGCCCGTTGTGAACCCGCCCCCGGCGATACGGGCCACAAATCAATGTGTAAGTACATTGAGAACGCCGAAGAACTGATGAGGGGGATCAAAGATGAACAGCCATTGCTGGGAAGAAATCTGAATGATATCTTCGATTGGAAACGGCCGTACGACCCTTCAGGATGTTACTGCGACCCTCTCAGCCGCAATCACAAGTGGGGTCTGGTTCTTGAAGTGCTTCACGTTGCCCTTAGCCACGTCGACGGAGAGCCGGATTGAAACCACAAAGGATGCCATCATGATCAAACTTTGCGATATCGACCAGTCTGCGAAGGAAAAACTGCCGCCGAAGTGTCAGGACAAATCCGGGATCGGTGTGCACTACATTGATGCGTTCATCAAGCCGATGAACAAGAGTCTCGAGGATGGAACCCGCGTGAGTTGTAAGCGGAAAGGACTAAAGATCACTCTGGCAATCGGAGAAAAGAAAGGTGAGGGGTTAATGCGAAGACTTGAGGTGAGCGAGGATCCGGTCGCCATGTTCGCCGCCGCACTTGAAGAGGCCGCCGCGGCAGCCGGGGTCAAGTTGAAGATGACCGATTCGGAAATACTGATCGGTATGTGAATCACCATTGCAAACGCAGTCAGACATTATCAGACTCTGCGTCCATCCAGAGCCTCATCACTGCCTCCGCCTGCCGGAACCCAGCGGTCTCCATGCTTTCTCCCTCAGAGGCTCTCCCCTTATCCAATGCATCCCGGAGCAGACCTACCATCCTGTCATTAGCGGGCAACGGCTCTCGTGCTGATTCCGGGTTGACGATCGGAAAATCCAGACCCGCCTCTGCTGCGATCGTGAGATACGCCTTCTCAAGTTCCGGCCGGATATGCTTCGGCGTCCCCCACGCAAGATTGGAAAGACCCACGGTAATATGCACACCCCGTAGATCCGGGTCCTTGCGAATCAACCGCATTGCGTCCAGGCCGATGTTGACCAAGCCATATGTATCCGCCCCCACAGGCGCAAGCCCGGGATCAATGATGATCTGATCGTTAGTCCGTCCTGCCTTCGTCGCCAGAAGCTCGACAAAGTACTTCGCGGCCTCATGGACGTCTTGAGGGCTCACACATTGTGCCGTCCCACCCTCGTCGAACCGTTCCGACGCCATGACCACAACCATCGTATCGTATTCCCGTACCAGCTCAATCATCTCTTCGAGTCGCTCACGGGAGGCCGCGATCGAGTCGATAATCGGCCTTCCGCCCCGGGCCCGATCGTAGTGCTTCAGGGCAACGTTGTGGTATTCCATGGAGGGATTGTCAAAGCAGAGAGGCAGTGAAGAGGCTTCCTGCAGCGCGGGAATAATCTCGGGAAGAAAGTCCAGCATTTCCTGAGGTCTCACCTGGATCTTCTGGGTCCCGTCGAGATTGACATCCAGATAGTGTACTCCGAGTTCAGTCTGGAGTCTTGCCAGGGTTTGATATCCTTTCAGGTCGCGTTCACTGAACGCCTTCCTGGCCCGGGCGTAGGCATTGTTGATGAGATCCCCGATAAGGTGCATGTTTGGAGTAGTCATCGTTGTATCACCTCCTCGTGACTGGCTTCTATTTTTTCGAATCTTTTGATGCGTGGTCGCGACCGAGCCAGTTATTTGCCCACGACGAAGTTCCCCGGAGTCGCTGATCCTGCACGACCGGTGCGTGTGTCAGCAATTTATCCTCCATTCCATCCAATTTCAATCGCTCGTAGGCACGCAGCCAGATGCATGGTCCAATACCCTCGACCTCGCAGCTACCCTCCCTTGAACCACCGCAAGGACCATTGCGTTGGTTTTTCGCGCACTGCGATTCCGGACAGAGGAACGCGATATCGGGCAGCGAGCAATCTCCACAATCCTTGCACCGATACAGGAGTGATTTGCTGACCCGTTCGACAGCTCTCATGACCAGAGGTCCCTGCAGAGGATCACTCGAACGGCTGACCGTTCGTGCGCCCCATCGCGCTCGACCGGAACCGGGAGTAAATATGAAATGATGTGTTCGCCTCGAGAGGCGATACAACAGAGAACCGGAAACGGTCCGTCTCTTCGGGCGCTGAGCAACCCGGGTTCGATCGGCCAACCTGCTTTCGCGGTCCTCTTCATAGTAGAAGAATTCGCCGGGTCTGGAGAACCGCAGTTCCTTCGCGAAAGATTTCCAATCATCTGCAGCAAATTGTCGTTCGAGTTCCATGATCCTTCGGACCGCATTCGCATCGTGCAGACCGCCGAGATAGGCCCCGCGATACCCCAATCCGCGATAGATTGCCGCTTGCTTCGCTGCGAACTCGAGAAAGAACTCTCTTCCCTTGTCCGGTGATGCGCCGTGCTTCACGCAAAGCTCCAGAAGAGCGGGAGTCACGACGACGCCCGGTACTCTGTTCTCGTGATAGAAACGAGCCGCACGCGCGTTGAGCACGTAGACGTTGCCAATCAGCGGGATATGACCGATCCCATGATCGTCCATGTAGAGCCGCAGTTCATGCATCTTCCTGGCATCGAACCCGACCTGATTGATGATGAACTCTGCTCCGCACTCGATTTTCTTCCTCAACTTGAGATATTGCGGAACGACCTCCCCTTCCAGCAGTTTGTAGTTTGTCGTTACCGCACCGATGCAGAACTGCGTCTTCTCGTGGCGTTCGTCAAAGCCGGCATTCATCTTGCTCAGCATGCAGATGAGTCCCACCGAATCGATATCGAAGACGGGCTTGGCCATTCTTTCATTCCCCGAAGCAGGGTGATCGCCCGTCATCGCGAGAACGTTATGGAATCCCTCGCTGTTCAGCAACCATGCCTTGCTCTCCAGTCCGTTGCGATTAAGATCTTTGCAGGTGAGATGTAGAACCACTTCCTTGCCGGCATAGAGGATTGGTCGTCCGAGAGCTTGAGGTGCAAGCTGCGGATTGCCTCCGGCGTTGTCAGTAACGGAAATCCAATCGACGCGGGGATTTTCGACAAGCTGACCTGCAAACGTTCGCGCCTTCACCGCGTTTGCCGTTCCCATGGAACCGCGGATCGATACGAGTTCAACTCCGAAGAGGAATTCCTTTGACTCGTGTAGTTTTTCTCGCAGTGTCTGCATTATTGCTCCAGTGAATCACACGCGCCGTCAAGTACGAGCGAATCGACCTTAGCCACGGTTATACATATCGACGACTTCGCGAATAGCCCGTGTATGTTCGGGGGTACTCCCGCAGCAAGATCCGATGATGTTCGTTCCGGCCTCAAGCGCCTTGAGGACACCAGAAGCCATATCCTTCGGGGATTGTTTGTAGACGGCCCGACCTCCGTCCAAAACCGGCAGACCGGCATTGGGTTGACCCATCGTCGGGAGAGAAGTATGCTTCCGATATGTCTGCACAATACTTGCGACGGCCGCCATGTCTATGCCGGTGCCACAGTTCAGGCCAACGATGTGTGCACCGTTTCCCTGGATGAACTCCGCGGCCGCTTCCGGTAAAACGCCCATCATCGTGACGAAGAACTCCTTGTTGGCAGATAAATCAAATGCAAGAGAGGCGATAATACATTTGGCCCACGCGCTCTTCGCGGCCTGGATCGCAATACCGAGTTCCTCGAGGGAAGTCTGCGTTTCGATGATGATCGCATCAACGCCCGCCTCGACCAGCGCAGAACACTGCTCGTCGAATGCGTTCCTCGCCTCCTCGACCGGCAAATCGCCGTACGGCTGCAAGATCGCACCGAGCGGACCGACGCCGCCGAGAATGTATGTTTCCCGGCCTGACGCAGCCGTGCGGGCAAGTCGCACTCCCCCGCTGTTGATTTCCCGAACCTTTTCCCCGTAGCCATGCCGCCGAAGAACGACTCGGTTTGCACCGAACGTATTCGTAATAATGCAATCCGCTCCGGCCTCAACATACCTCCGATGGATTTCCACGACACGCTCCGGGCGAATCAGGTTCCAATATTCCCCGCATCCGCCGGCGTCCAATCCGACAAGCATCAGCTGTGTACCCATCGCGCCGTCGCAGACGAGCCGTCGTTCACGCACGATATCGTGAAGAAGTCTCTTCATGAGCAGTTATCAGGAAGGATTCGTGAGACCGTTCTGGGAAGATTCATCCATTGGCCCGGCAAAGATCCTGCTAATCCCGAGATGAATGTTCCATGAGTGTAAGAAACAGATCGACGGCAGCGGAAGCATCGGCTCCGTACCCGTCCGCGCCGATTTCATCGGCAAACATCTGGCTGATCGGCGCACCACCAATTGCGGTTTTGATGTGACCGAGACCTCGTTCCCTGAATCCGTCGATCACCACCTTCATATATGTCATGGTCGTCGTCAGCAATGCACTCATGCCGACAATATCCGGTTTGACCTCTTCAGCCGCTGCGATGAACTTCTCGACGCCTTGATCAACGCCGATATCGTGCACCTGGAAGCCCGCTCCTTCCGCCATCATGCAAACGAGGTTCTTGCCGATGTCGTGCAGATCTCCACGGACTGTTCCCATCAGCAGAACTCCTGCCGGCTTCACGTTCGACTCCTTCGCCGTGAGAAGTGGTTTCAGGACGGTCATGCCTGCCTTCATCGCGCGCGCCGCAATCAGGACTTCCGGGACGTAGAGAATATTGTGCTTGAAGTCCTCTCCGACGACCTTCATTCCGGCGATGAGTCCATCCGACAGCACCTCCTGGACGCTCCGCCCCTCCGCGATCGCGTCCTTGGTCATCTGCTCCACTTCTTTCGCTTTGCCTTCGTAAAGATACTGATTCAGCAATGCATAGTCAGGCATCCGACAATTCCTTTCTGCACCTACGGTCTGGCATGGGCCGCGTTGAATTCTTCGAGAGCTCCTACCATCGCAAGGATGTTTTCTCGGGGCATGCCCGGACTGGTTCCGCCTCCGACCGAGAGAATGAGCCCTTCACCACCGCTTTTTTCGAGAACCTCGAGCGTCGCTTCACGCACTTCTTCGGGCGTCCCGCTGACGCCCACTTCGAGGGGATTCACATTTCCCATCAAGCACATTCGTCCGCCGATCCGCTCTCTGACCTTAGCGATGTCGGTTTGTTTTCCCCAGTTCAGGACATTGAATCCGCATTCGGGGAGATGTTCGAGACAGGCATTCACATCCGCATCATTGTGATAGATTTTCACCCAGTCTTTTAGAAAGGCGTCGCAGATTCGCTTGAGATAGGGATGTGCGAACTCCTGATAGTGCTCCTCGTTGATGAACCCGACGATATCATCCAGAATGAAGATTCCTTCAACTGTATTGCCCATCGCGTTGTACTGGGCTTTGAGCCAATCGATAACAAGTCCCGTGCAGAGATCGATCAATTTGTGAACCCACTCCGGCTTTTCCACGATGTCGATCATGAAATCGGTTGTCCCCCGGACAAATCCGGCTGTGCAAAGAGGGCCGCGAGCCGTCACCAGAGGCAGTATCTCTCCCGTGTCGAGGATCCGCTGCCTGTGCATCCGGATCCTATGCAGCGTCAATCCCATGAATGCGTCGGCCTCGACTTCATACTCCGGAAACTTCTCGATGTCCTCGATCTGATACAAGGTGTGATATTCACTTGGCGTGTTATCCTGCCAGAATTTGATCTTTGCTCCGAGTGCCGACGGTTCTGCGGCCATCCCGTATTCCATCCACCACGAAGGGACAAAAATGATATCCGGGAATTCCTTGTGAATCTTGAGATTCGATTGAAACCACAACTCAGGATCGAGATAGTAGTCCATATGGTTGAGACCGAGGTACCCCGGTATCCACGGACTGTCGATGATGAGCGCCATCGGAATTTTGTCCAGTTTCTCAAGTCTCGCCGCCGTCTTGAACATGTGCCACTGCTCTGGCCTCATGTTGCCTTTGCCTTTCGATACTATCTGATCAGGTTCATTTTTCTCTGCTGTACGTTTTGCCCCGACGTGAGACGATAGAAATACACCCCTGACGGTACCGCCATGCCGCGTTCATCCAATCCATCCCACTGGGCAGAGTAACTGCCAGCCTGTTGATGTAAGTCGACGAGTGTTCGAATCCTTATTCCGAGGAGATTGTAGATGGAGATGTTGACCTTCGACCTCGTCGGCAACGAATACTCAATCGTTGTGCTTGGATTGAATGGGTTGGGATAATTCTGCGCCAGAGCAAACTTGGTTGGAAGATCCTGTCCGCCGGTCACATCGGAGGGAATACTCGCCATGAAGGATCTGAGCCACTGCATCGCGGGCCGTTCAGCTCCCGTCGACGTGATCAAATAAGCATTCTGCTGCCAGATTTGCGCTTGGATGTACCCCCAGAACGTAATGCCTTTGATACCCGGATGCCGCCACAGGAGGGGAAAGATACGCTGCATTTCGGCCAGCTGCGTGGCGTCGCTGAGTTGATTTCCCGGTTGGATATCTAGTTCTGTGATGTAAATCGGCAACCCTGTGGCAGCGAGCGCATCAAGATTTCTCTTGATCGTGGTCGTATCTGTATTTTCCAACTCGAACAGGTGTCCCTGAACGCCGATCCCATCAATCAGGTTTCGTTCCTTGAGAAGATTGATGATGACGAGGTAGTTGTTTGTGGCCTGAGTGTCATTGATGATGCCGAAGTCGTTCAGGTGCAGTTTGACCCTCTTCGCCATATACTGGCGCGCCCATTGAAATGATCGAATGACCCAATCCCAATCCGTCGCCCCGGTTCCACCGAGCGCGTTGATGACCGGCGCGGGCGGAGGGTTATGCCCAGAGAGCGGTTCGTTTACCACGTCAACAAACGACGCACTGACATATCGTTCTCCCGTCAGCCTGATCCACTCCTCAACCTCTTGCGCAATGCTGAGGGAATCGAGCGATGTCAGCCAGCTTGGATATTGTTGTCCCCAGATCAGGGTGTGAAACCTAAACGGGTATTTTTTGTCGAGGCAATAGTTGAGGATTTCGTCGACACGAGCCCAGTTGTAACTGTTCCTCGTCCCCTCAACTGAACTCCATTTCGAAGCGTTTTCCGGCGTGATTTGGTTCCAGTACAGATCGTAATTGAGCGGGGGTGAACCAAATGCTCCCCATACATTTCCAAGGTATTTTCCTTTTCCCACAGCCATTTGTGCGAAAGCTTCCGCCGTGATCATCGTCGACAGAACGCCGACGAGAATCAACGCGTTCTTCAATTTCTGTGCTGTTGCTGTTACGTTCACCATCATTTGTCTCCTTTCCGTGGGAGAATGCCAATACTTTTCGGCGGACCCAGGGTCCTCAGTGTCACAGAGCCGGTCTCCACCATGATCTTCTACAAAACGACACCGGGATCGACCATCCAGAATTTCACAACGTCATGGCCGGGTTTCTCAACACGGTGGAAAGAAATCTATTCTCCGATAACTCCAAAGTGAAAAACCGTTTGCGATTGGTACTTTTCGCCGGGCCTGAGGACGCTGGTGGGCCACTCCGGCCTGTTCGGAGAGTCGGGGTAGTGCTGCGGCTCAAGGCAGCAACCGAAATGTTTTTCATACTTCTGTCCGCCTTTTCCCGAGAGCGATCCGTCAAGAAAGTTACCGCTGTAGAATTGAATCCCCGGCTCCGTCGTCCAGATCTCCAGCGTGCGCCCGTTCTGTTCCTCTGTCACTCTGGCCGCGAGCTCCAATCCGCTTCCCTCCCGATCCAGCACATAGTTGTGGTCATATCCGCCTGGGACCTCGCCGATGCGCGCACCAACGATCTGGGGGGTGAGGAAATCCATCGGAGTTCCTTCGACCGGCCCCAGAGCTCCGGTCGGAATCAGCGTCTCATCGACCGGCGTGTAGCGTTTGGCGTTGATCGTCAGATGGTGACCGAGGATGTTCCCCGCGCCGGCAAGATTGAAATAGCTGTGATGGCTGAGGTTCACGATTGTCGGCTTGTCGGTTGTCGCCTCGTATGATACCGTCAGCCGGTCGTGAGCATCGAGCGTGTAGATGACTGTCGCATCAAGATTGCCTGGATATCCTTCCTCTCCATCCCTGCTGGAGTACTTCAGGATGAGCGAAACGGAGTCGTGACCACGGGTTGTTGCCGCCTCCCAGACAACCTTGTCAAATCCCTTTATACCGCCATGGAGGTGATTTGGACCGTCGTTTGTGGAGAGAGAATATTCGACGCCGTCCAGCGTGAATCTTCCCTTCGCAATCCTGTTCGCATACCGACCGACGATGCAGCCGAAGTACGGGCTGGAGCGAAGGTAGTCTTCCAGTCGCTCATAGCCAAGGACAATGTCGCCGGACATGCCCTGTCGATCAGGGACCCAGAGTTCCGTGATGGTTCCACCGTAGTTGGTGATTTTCACGCGCGTGACACCGTTCGTCAGCGTGAAGAGCGAAACGTCTTTGCCGTCCGGCATTTTTCCGTATAGCTCTGTTGTGATATTCATGTTTCGTGCTTCCTTGTCTGCACACGCCGGAAGAAGTGTGAGGATGAGAATCAAGAGTATCAAAGGAATCAGCGTTGATGGTGCCGGTGAGCATCGGGTTGTTGTTCGCATGGAAGCGCTCCGTCCTATTTGACTCAGGTCCTGCTCGATTCGATTTTCTTCATCGCCGCTTCGATCATCTTGAGTGAAGGGATAACGACATCTGCGGTCCGAAGAACTTCGGGAGAAGGCATCAGGTGTTCGTTCGGGACTGCAATCACCGCGGCACCGGCCGCCTTGCCGGCAATGATACCGCTTTCGGAATCTTCGAGGACAACAGTCCCGGCAGGATCTGCCTCGAGGCGCTTCATCACTTCAGCATAGACGTCTGGCGCGGGCTTCCCACGTAGCACCTCATCACTCGAAATGATCTGAGAAAAATAGTGCTCCCAGCGATTTGCTGCGAGAGCTGAATCGATCAGAATCCGCGGCGAGCCGGAGGCAAGACCGAGCTTAGAGTTTCGCGCACAGGATCTCAGGGCCTCATCAGCACCGGGCATCACGCGGACATTCCCTGCACGGTACTGCGAAACCATCCCTTGGATCGTTTCATCAAATATCTCATCCCGCCGAAGCTGTCCCTGGAGCTTCTCATCCACATACTCGATCCAGGCCGCCGTGCTTTTCCCCATAAGGGCTTTCTGATCGTCGTCGGTCCATGTGAGCCGATATCGTCCAAACATCTCCTGCCTCACGCGAAACCAGACCGGCTCGCTGTCGACAAGCAGTCCGTCCAAATCGAACACGACGCTCTGAATGTTCTTCATCTCTCGTGACTATTTGTCCTTCTGACCATAGTATGCCTGCTTGCCATGCTTCCGAAGAAAGTGTTTTTCCAGAAGCGATTTCTTTAAAGGCGTGGTTGACCGGTTAAGCATCAGGGTCTCGCTCGCCATTTGCACGATACGCTCGAGCACAACGGCATTTTCAACCGCGTTCCCAACAGTCGTGCACCAAGTAAACGGGGCGTGGTTGGCCACAAGGACTCCCGGGCGGGCGAGCGGATCGAGCTTCTTGAATCGCTCGACGATCACTTTGCCAGTATTCTTCTCGTAGTTGGTCCTGATCTCGCTGTCTTTCAGCATTCGCGTACACGGAACCGCGCCGTGGAAATGGTCTGCGTGAGTCATGCCGAAAGGAGGAATCTCACGCTTCGCCTGCGCCCAGGCGGTTGCATAGAGACTGTGGGTATGTGCGATTCCGCCGATTTCCGTGAAGGCCGTATACAATGCGATGTGCGTCGGCGTATCGGCGCTCGGCGCAAGTTGACCACCGATGATCTGACCGGTATCGAGCGAGACGAGTACCATATGCTCAGGCCTCATCTCGGCGTAGGGAACGCCCGAAGGCTTGATGACGACTACTCGTTCGGTTCTGTCCACCGCGCTGGCATTACCCCACGTCAGGAGTACCAGACCTTCCCTGACAAGCCGAAGGTTCGCATCATACACTTCTTGTTTGAGTTTCTCAAGCATAGGTCGATCGATTCCTCATACGCGTCGATTGCTCTCCCTGATCCCTTTCGCGGTCGGGAGGGTACGACTTCATTCATTTCAACTGAAGGACTACCACCGATTTTGGAGGCAAGGTCACAGAGAATCCATCCTTGGCAATCCGGGCGTCGGTGAATCGCTGGGGCGTGACGGCGTTGGGATTGGCAAACGTGTTGTGCGCCGTCATTTCGGACGCCGTTAGTACTCTGCCGGAAACTGTTTTCGGCGAAGCCCCACGGAACTGGGCGCTCACGGTGGCCGGACGATTCGGATCGAGGTTACAGAGGGAAACGTGGATCGCGCCGGCTTGATCGCGTGAAGCGGAAACCGTGACCCCCGGAAGCTTCCTACCGCCGAACGAGTACTCTTCGCCTTTGATCTCAGCGGGCAAAAGCGTCGCGTCATGATGTACGGTGTACATCTCGAACACGTGATACGTCGGCGTGAGGATCATCTTCTCTGTATCCGTCAGAATCGGGGCCTGCAGGACGTTGACGAGCTGCGCGATGTTTGCCACCTTCACCCGCTCGGCTCGATTGTTGAAGATGTTGAGGTTGATGGCCGTGGTGACGGCATCCCTCAGACTGTTCTGTTGATAGAGGAACGCTGAGTTGGTTCCCGGCTCGACGTCGTACCAATTCCCCCATTCGTCAACGATGAGTCCGATTTTCTTTTGCGGGTCATACTTGTCCATCACGGCAGAGTGTCTTACGACCAACTGATCCATTTCGAGGGCTTTTGAAATCCCGGTAAACCATTCGTTTTCGGTAAACTTCGTTGCCGAGCCCTTCTTACCCCAGTCCGTTACCGCATAGAAATGGAGTGAAAACCCGCCCAAGAACCCCTGAAGCCACCCGTCGGTGCGGCTCCATTTCTCCATGATCGTTTCCGTCCAGACGTAGTCCTGCGGGAGTCCGCCGGAGGCAATTTTGTAGAGGGAGTTGTCGCCGTAGTTTTTCAGGAAGAAGGAGTACCTCGCGAACTCGTTGGCATAGTGATCGGCCGACATGATGCCACCGCATCCCCATGTTTCATTTCCGATTGCCCAATACTTCACCTTCCACGGTTTTTCTCTGCCGTTCTTCTTGCGCAGTTCGGCCATAGCATTTCCGTGGTCAGAGGTAAGATATTGAACCCACTCGGCCATCTCCTTCACCGTTCCGCTGCCGATGTTGCCGCAGATGAATGGCTCAGCGCCAACCTGTTCACAGAAATCCATGAACTCATGCGTGCCGAAATGATTGTTCTCGACGACGACGCCCCATGACGTATTGATGAGAGGAGGACGCTGTTCGCGCGGGCCAATTCCGTCCTTCCAATGATAGTCATCGGCAAAACAGCCCCCGGGCCAGCGGATGTTCGGCACCTTGATTTTCCGGAGCGCGGCAGTAACATCGTTCCGGATCCCCCGCGTATTCGGAATTGAACTTTCCGGTCCCACCCAAACGCCCCCGTAGATGCAGCCACCGAGATGCTCAGCGAAATGGCCGTAGATATGCCGACTGATCGTGTGCGTACCGCGATCGGCATGAATGGTCAGCGTATGTGAGCTCGCTGTTTTTCCAGGATCCTCTGCGGCGATCAGCAACCCCGCAGTGAGGAAGAAAACAGCTATGCACCTGAGCACATGCGAGTTCATGACAGACGACTCCTTGTTCTGTTGCGAATCTCGATGAGTTGTTTCATAACATGGGACAAGCTCCCTTGCCACTGGCTCGTTCCGAATGCGTCGTGCAGCGTGCGGTATACCTGATACAGCTCTTTGTAGACTGCGTAGGCGGATGGATCAGGCGTGAAGACGCGCGTCTTCAATCCGGTCATCGCTCTCTGTGCCTCGCTGAAATCATCATAACCTCCCGCCCGTTTTCCGGCCGCGACCGCTCCGGCAATAGCTGATCCGAGCGCGCACGTCTGGGCCGAGCGGCTGAGCATCATGGGTCTGCCTGTGACATCTGCGTAGATCTGCATCACGAACGGGTTCTTCTCCGCGATTCCGCCGCAGTTGATCACGCGTTCGATCGTCACACCGTACTCTTCGAACCGCTGAATGATCGCGAGCGCACCGAATGCCGTCGCCTCCACGAGCGCGCGATAAATTTCGGCTGGGGTCGTATAGAGGGTCTGACCGACAAGGAGACCGGTGAGGCGCTGATCGACGAGTATGGTCCTGTTCCCATTATTCCAGTCGAGCGCGAGAAGGCCCGATTCTCCCGGCTTCAATTTTGCGGCCGCGGCAGCCAGCAATGCGTGCGTTCCTTTTTTGCCGTCGGGCCGGATGTAGCTCACGAACCAGTTGAAGATATCACCGACCGCAGACTGGCCCGCCTCGAGCCCGTAATAACCGGGGAGAACGCTGCCGCGGACGATGCCGCACAGGCCCGGAATGGCCGGCAACTTCCGATCGTCCGGGGCAATGGCGATATCGCATGTACTGGTGCCGATAATCTTGACGAGCGCGCCTTCAGAGATTCCCGCGCCAATCGCGCCGAGATGGGCATCGAACGCCCCTACCGCGACAGGCGTACCTTCTTGAAGTCCCGTCCTGCGAGCCCATTCGCGGGTCAGGCCGCCAACAGCGTGTCTCACCGTTCTCGGTTTGAACTTCATCCTCTCCCGGAGCTCCGCAAGAGTTGGATGCAGTTGCCCCAGGAACTCACGGTCCGGATAACCGCCCCACTCCTCGTTGTACATTGCCTTGTGCCCCGCTGCACAGATTCCGAGCGTGATCGATTCCGGCGTCTCGGTGGCGGTCAGCATCGCGGGAATCCAGTCCGCGATCTCAACCCACAATGCCGCATGTTGTGCGACACCGGGATTCGTTCGGATGCAGTGGAGGATTTTGCTGAAGAACCACTCGCTTGAGTACACACCGCCGCACGCTACGAGATATTGAGGGCGGATCGATGCGGCAAGTCGGGTGATTTCCTCTGCTTCTGCAACGCCCGTGTGGTCTTTCCAGAGCCACGCCATCGCATCCGGGTTTTTCGAGAATTTCTTCTGAAACGCGAGCGGTCGGCCTCTTGCATCGACGGGCAGAGGTGTGCTTCCTGTCGTGTCGATCCCGATCACCTGCTCCGGTCCGAATTCTCGCACGCGGCGCCGGGCATTCGCCAGCGCTTTCCGCAGACTGACTTCTGTTCCCTTCACGTAGTCAGCCGGATGCTGGCGTGCGAGATTGGGATCGCGTGAAAGGATGACTCCCTCCGTCCCGTGTTCATAGTTCCAGACTGCCGTACCGACCTCCCGACCGGTGGCAGTATCGACAACCAAGGCGCGAACGGAATTCGTGCCGAAATCAAGTCCGATGGAGTATCTTTTGTTTATGGACGATTATCTTGTCTCGCTCAGCCGGTGAAGTACAGGTACGCTGCGAGAATAAGCAGCATGACGATTCCGGAATTGATCACATCCCATTTGTTCCAGCTTTTGCGGGATTCGAGTCGATGGTCTTCCGTCATCGTCGAGAATGTGAGATTCCGCAGGTGTTCCTCTTCCGGTTTCTCGGTCATGTAACTCACGACGATCATCACAACGACTGAGACAAGGAAGATGAAGAGACTATAGTATTGGAAATAGATATTATTGACGAGCCAGAAGAGCGAACCTTCGGAATACCCGTTTTCAAATCCCGCGAGCTTCAGCGTCACCGGCGTGTCAACGATCAGCCGGAAGATGCCGAGGATGAATCCGACCACAAGCGCGGAGAGGCATCCCTTGGCATTCAACCTCTTCATGAAGATTCCGAAGAAGAACACCACGAAGATCGGGGGCGCGAGATACCCCTGCACGCCCTGCAGGTACTCGTAAAGCCCTTTGCCGCCGCGAATGACAGGGATCCACATCAGTCCGATGAGAACGAGGATTGTCGTGGCGACGCGTCCGATCCAGACAAGATGGTGCTGCGATGCCTGCGGCTTCATCTTCTGATAGAAGTCGATCGTGAATAGCGTCGAGCTTGCGTTGAACGCTCCTGCCAGCGAACTCATCAACGCCGCGAGCAGTCCGGCAACAACAAGTCCCCGCAGTCCGGCCGGCATGACGTACTGGACCAGGAGTGCGAACGAGGACTGCGCGTAACCCACGATGGCGTTCCCATCCGGACCGATCATGGAAGCAAACTCCGGCACTTTCCCGCTCTTCGCGAGTGCGAGCCAGATGATGCCCGGAATGATGAAGATGAAGACCGGCAACAGTTTTAGGAATGCAGCAAAGATACTGCCGCGACGCGCCTCGCGCTCGGTAGGAGCCCCGAGCGCCCTTTGCACAATATATTGGTCGGTTGTCCAGTACCAGAGTCCGATGATCGGTGCACAGAGCAACATCCCGACCCACGGGTAGTTGGTGTTAAAGTACCACGCGATGCGGGTCGACTCCTTCACCGGCGCCCACGTTCCCTCCATGCCGGCGGGGACGAGCGGCCTCCAGAGATTGAACATGTCGGGATCGACAATGGCCCGAAGCTCGCTCCACCCGCCGAGTTTTGAGAGACCGAACCACGTCAGGAGGACCGAACCGACGATCAGCACGAAAGTTTGGACGGCTTCGGTATACGCAACGGCGCGCATTCCGCCGAGGACCGTGTACAATCCGGTGAGAAGAATCACGAGCACCGACCCGATCCAGAAGCTGTCGAAGATCACAGAGCCGATCTGGAGTTGTATCTCGGGAAGCAAGGTGCTGAAGACAACTCCGCCGGCAAAAATACCGACGGCGATTTTCGTGAGAACATATGCGACGAGTGAGATAAGGGAAAGGACCCACCTCGCCGTTGCGGAAAACCGCCTTTCGAGAAACTCGGGCATCGTGAAGACGCGGAAACGGATATAGAACGGCGCCATAACCCATCCGAGGACAAGAAGACACCACGCATGGAGTTCATAGTGCGCCAGCGCCACGCCGCTGGTGGCTCCCGAGCCGGAAAGTCCGACAAGATGTTCTGACCCGATATTCGAGGCGAAGATGGAGGCCCCGATGATCCAGAAACCGAGGTTTCTTCCGGCGAGGAAGTAATCGTCAGTTGTGTCTTTTCCCTTCTTGATGACCCACCACGCCAGACCCAACATACCACCAAAATAGAGTGCGATGACCAGCCAGTCGAGAGACGCCATGTTCGGTCTTCCTGTTAGTGATGGTGATGGACTTCCCAGCCAAGATAATTCTGCACTGCCTCAGCGATGGCATTGCCGACGCTCGCGCGCGTCGCCGCCACGTGATGTTCCAGCCCATTCCGACAGATATGCTGCAGGAGTGCCTGGAAGTTTGGCACTCTGATCACGCCATACCCGCCGAAGGTTTCGAGGGGCTCGTCCGTGAACTCCCCCTCGCCGACATACGAGGTGATGCGCCCGCGGAGATCGTCGGTCGAAACGCGGCAGTATGTAAATGGCCCCGGCGCAATCCGCCCCACAATCGCACCAAACGTATTTTCTTTCCCGACAGTCCCCGCGATGATTTCCTGGTAGTCCATCTTCTGATGGCTGAAGAACGACTTCGGCAGGTTCGAGCAATGAAACACGACTCCCTTGTCAGGATCGGTCCCGTAGTTGTTGTTCCAGTCGAGAAGCGCAGCCGGTTTGTTGGATGCCGATTGGAGAATCAGCATCCCCACGAGTCCCGCCACATCCGTCTCGCAAGCGCTTGGCATGAGAGAATCGGACATCATGCTCATCAACGTACACGGGACGATGCCGTAGAATTCCTCCAAGGCAGTCCAGCACTGGATGGCGGTCGCCGTGAGTTGTTTTTCTTTCACCCACCGGTCGATGGCAACGCCGAGTTTCGCCATCTTCATGAGGCTTTCCTGAGGAACCCCCTTGATGGTCGTGTAGGCACTGATGCCGGAGAGCTTTTCCTGCACGGCTTTGTCGGAATCGTTCATCTTTCGTACCCAGCCGAGCGCTTCCGAGAGATCGAGCGTTTCGACCGAAATACCGGATGCCTCGAGGAGCTTTTCGCTGAAGCGGACGGTATTGAACGCTGCCGGTCTGGCGCCCAAAGCTCCAACTCTCGCGTTCCTCAGTCGACGCACCACACGACACGTTGCCGCGAACGCGCCTAGCTCTTCGCGAAACGAATCGCTTGCCGGATCGATGGTATGAAGCCGCGTGAGCGAATACTTGATGCCGTATTGCCGGAGGTTGTTGCACGCCGACATCTTGCCGCAAAAACTATCGCGCCGGTACTTGATGCCCATCTTGGTCTGATCATCGTTGAACGCGTGCACAAGGACGGGAACGTTGAGCCCGGCCAGCCGAAGCGTATCTGCGATGGCACGCTCGTCACCGAAGTTCGGGAGCGTGACAAGAACGCCGTCGATCGTCTCGCGATGTTCGCGAAAGAGCGCCGCACTCTTCTGCGCATCTGCGTAACTCTCCACCGCACCGAATTGTGTTGCATCGGTCGGGAGGGCAACGGAACCAATTCCTTCCTCTTCGAGAACCTTGAGAACGGTTGCGCGGCCGGATTCACACAAGTGAGCCGGAAAGAACCCGCGGTTTCCGACAAGAACTCCAAGCGTGGTTGTTGTCATAGTGCCTCCTCTCAAGCTAGTGCCGTTCCAACAAAGCAATCTTGTGTCCGATCATCGAGCATCAAGTTGGAACGAGCACTAGTGCTCGCTCCCATTAACCGATCCCGCATCAAAACACAACATCTATTTTTGGGAGCGGCAGTAGTTCCGGTAAACAGTCTGACTCATTGCGAATCGCGTTACCTTGAAGGAACACAGTGAATCGACCTCGTCCGTTTCGACGCTTATTTCAATCTGATTTCGTGGATGCCGCCAGCGACATCCGGCTGGGATCGGGTCTCGATTCTCAGAGCCGTCGTCCTTATAGTCTCGAAGGTCACCGTGTTGTACTTATCCTTCACAACACCGTAAGGATCGGTTGAATAGACGGGATTCCACTTTCCGTCAACTCTGTACAGCACTTTCCACTCTTGCGGGACCCTGCACTCCCCTCTGCCTGTGTCATCAAACCAATAGATCTCGATCTGCGAAACCTCCACTGCGTCAGGGAAGTCGAACTGCACCCACTCGACTGTTCCTTTGTTTGGCCACCAGTGGAAGAATGGAACCGATTCGTCTCCCGAACTCTTCGGCTCAATCTGGTCGTTGATCGCTTTTGCGTTCTTCCGAGAGGAGACCGTGACAGCGCTGCGCGAAGCCAGTGTCGGTCCATGGAGAGGCGACACAGCCTTTTCCTCGCGTGCAATCCACACACTCATTTCCCCCGGACCTCGATGTGCCCACGCGTAATAGGGAATGGCCGAGAACGACTGCTCCTCCCCCACCATCCTTCCATCCTTCACAAAGGCATATCCAACAGCTGCACCTTTGATACTCACGATGCCGTTGAGCAGATCTTTGTGGAGCGATGCGGAGAGGGATGAATTGTCCGGAAGCATGAGGTTTCGGACTGAGCCGTCCTTGGTATCAGGCCACTCGATGCAGTAGACAATCGGTCCGCGCTGAAGTGCGATCCTCCCGCGATCAGCTTCGACGCGCTCGTTCGCTTCTATCCGGCGGATATCTATTGGAAGTCGGAGCTCGACTACATCGCCCGGTTTCCATCGTCGGGAGATGGTCGCAAACCCTCGCTCCACATTTAACGGCACAAGAGTGCCATTCACCATGAGCACGGGCCTTGCTCCTTCTTCCTTGAATCGGTACAAATCCCCTTCGATGGGCTTGTTCACACACCAGCCGGGGATCCGGACCAGAAGAGTGAAGTGCGATTCCGGGCTATCGGGTTGGAGGGTGATGCGGACGTCTCCATCCCACGGATAGCCAGTTTGCTGACGGACGCTTACCGTCGCATTCCCGATCGACAACCGCGCGTCACTGCTGGCGAAGAGATTGACAAACAGATTTGTCCCGCTGGTTGAATAGACTTTGGAGGGGAGCGACGCGATGAAGCGCGCGACGTTGGGGGGACAACAGGCACAGGTGAACCAAGGAGTGCGAACGTGAGTCCCAAACGATTGCAGCGGGTTGGGATAGAAGAACGATGTGCCGTCCATTCCGACGCCGGAGAGGAACGCATTGTACAGCGTCCGCTCGAAGACATCCAGAAACTTCGCGTCGGCAAACAGCCGATACATCCGATAGTTCCACATCATGTTGGCAATGGAAGAACAGGTTTCGTTGTAGGCGCTGGCATTTGGCAAATCGTACTCGCCTCCGAACGCCTCACCGTATCCGGTTGCCCCGACTCCGCCCGTCACATAGAGTTTTCTCCCGACCACATTATTCCAGAGAACATCCAACGCCTTTGCGTAATTCTGGTCGCCAGTCAGAGCGGCGACGTCCGCCATCGCGGCATACATGTATCCGGCTCGAACCGCATGACCGACCGCCTCACGCTGTTCGAGCACCGGTGCGTGGTCCTGGGCATATTCTCCCCATGAACTGCGCCCCGTCAACTTCTTTCCCCTGCCGCGAATATCCAGGAAGTACTTTGCCTGACGCAGATACCTCTCGTCACTTGTGACTTCATACAGCTCGATCAATCCCAACTCGACTTCCTGATGCCCGGGTGGAATCCGGAGGCCCTGAGGGTTAAATGTGTGAACGACCAATCCCGCACTCTTCAGCGCGACGTCGAGCAGTGTCCGCTTTCCGGTTGCCCGATAGTGGGCGGCAGCCGCCTCGAAGAGATGACCGAGCGTGTACAGCTCATGGCTCCACTGCAGGTTTGACCAACGCTCAGGGCCGATCCCCTTTGTGATCCTCTCCGACGGCGCTTTCCGCGGAGAGTACAGATAGCCATCCTGCTCTTGTACCGCGGCAATGAGAATGATCAGGCTGTCGATCCGGGCCTCGAGATATGTGTCGGGTTTGCTCATGAGCGAGTAGCTTGCCGCTTCGATCGACTTGAATACATCCGAGTCGTCGAACTGGTAGACGGTACAGTACTCCCCTATTTTCAATCCCGCCGCGAACATGAGGTTATCCACTCGTCCCGTTTCGTAGCATTTGTTGAGAACGTGGGGGATGGTTGCCTGATGATTCGTCTCGATTCTTTTCTGCCAGAAGCCATCGACGATCTGAACCTGATTGAGATCGACGGGGAGAATCGGGTATTGATGCGCAGGTTGCGCGTAGACCGAAGAAAGAAGACTGACAAAAAGAGCAAGGAGGCCGACGACCAGTTTTTCAGTGCGCGTGCTTATCACATCTTCCTCCCATCATGCAGAAGATCATCGCGGATTATTTGTACTGATACAAGATCAGTCGCTGAATCTGGAAGTTTCCGTACGCGAGTCTCATGTGCCGTCCCTGGTGGCTCTGGTCGCCGTTAAGTCGCCGTCCCGGCTTCCACACGCCATTTTCATAGACTCCCTCGTCGATGCTGAGAATTCCGGCAAGCGGACGCTCTGAATTCAGCGACTCGAATGTCACGATCACGCCGGAACCGGCGACAATGAATTCATCCCTCCCCACCTGAATGATGACTGCGCCGCCTCGCGGATCCGTGTCGGCCGGTCTGGCAGCCCACCGGTCGAGCGGCTCAAATGACGCCGTGAACATGTACTCACCGAACTGCCTTCGGGTCACAGGGCGGCTCTGATCGACCGAGACTCCTGCCATCACCCCTTTCCCCTGGTGCTCCAGAATGACCGGGGTCATCTGGTTCAACAGGGCGTACGCTCTCGTGAGGCGGTGTCCTTCTGGATCGATCGATTCGATCGCGAAAGGGGAGAAACCCATCGCATCGTGCTGGCCGAAGACATAGAATGCATCGGCAGCGGATCGATGCGAAAGTCCCGCCTCGGGGATGAAGAGCGGGTTGTCTGCTCGGTGGAATTTGCTGCTCCAATCGACGAAACTGCCGTGATAGATATCGGGTGCGAGAAAGTCGATCGAAGGAGCTCCCGCTTTCCAGATATCCATGAGGTGTGGAAGCGGTCCGCCGCTCGGATACTGGCCGGGGCGATACCCCTCCCGAATCAGCGCCGCATTCACGAACATGGGGAGTGCATATTCCTTCTTGCCGGCAGCGGTGATTTCCTCCACGTACCGGGCACAGTACCACGCGGTAAAGATCTCATCGGTATGCAATCCCTTGCCGAAGATCTCCTCCCACGTTCCGGAGGACTTGAACCCGCCCCTATCCCACATGGCCTTGAACTCCGGCTGGAGGTGCTCCTTGTGTTCCTGCAAATAGGCCATCAGTTCCTGAGGCACCGCCGATTGGAATGCCGATGTGGCCCCGGAGTAGTAGTCTCTCGCCTCTGGAATCATTCCAATTTCATTCTCGACTTGAATCATGATCACGGTGTGCTCGCGTCCGTCGATCCTCTGAAGGTGTTGCATCATCTCCACGAAGGCCTTTCGATCGGCTTCGAGGTTGTTCCGGCTGAACGCGGTAACCATCTCTATGCTTCTGCCCTTCTTGTCCTGCGAGCGCGGGAATCGCTCAAAGTCTCTCTTCATCCACGAGGGCACGTAACACGACATGCTGTTCTTCCATGATCCAAACCACAACAAGACCAGTTTGATGTTGTGTTGCCGAGCGTCTGTGATCAAACTGTCGACCAGAGAGAAATCGAATTCTCCTTCTCGGGGTTCGATCAGCTCCCAGTACACCGGCGCAAGGATTGTGTTGATCCCTGCTGCGCGGAATGTTTTCCAGTGCGGCCGCAAATACTCGAGACTCGACGCGGTCGAGTTTCCAAGCTCGCCTCCGAGCATCAGGAAAGGTTTGCCCTGAACGATAAGCTGAGTGGCAGATTCTTGCTTTCTCAGTTGGGGTATCTGAGACTCCTGCTCAGGCGCACAACCACCGAGCAGGATGAGGATGGGCACTAGAATACACGGAACGACATGGTTCCGGAGGAAACGGCCGTAGCGGCCGATCGGATATGATCTCATAGCTTCTTACCTGTTTGATAGATTTGTCACAGATGGTCCTATCGCAGGAGGAGCATCCTTCGAGTATCGACCACCTGCATTCCGTCCCGATCGGCCGGCCTTGCTTCCATGCGATAGAAGTAGAAGGAAGAAGAGGCGTCTTCAGCATTCCATCGAACCTCGTGATATCCGGCCGGTATCTCTCCCTGCACAAGGGACGCAACCTTGCGACCCAGAACATCGAAGACATTGAGGGAGACGCGACTCGAGACGGGGAGTTCAAAACGAATGACAGTGGAGGAATTGAATGGATTGGGATAGTTTTGGTTGAGGGCAAAAGAGGTCGGTTGACTTTGGTTGCCATGGCCGACGCTTACGAGCACCTTCACAAGATTTTGGATGGCGGTCGTCAGATTCTGCCTTGCCGAATACAGTCCCTCCGCGGCAGAAAGACTGGCTGAGTAATCTTGATCCCTTGCAGTTTTTGCTGAGGTCAGTGCCGTCGCAAAGTTGGACCATGATGATGAGGTATACTCGCCCTGTTTCAACGTATTTGCATACGTGATGAGGGAGTCCAGCCCGTTATAGTGAATTCCAACATCAACGACGGCATAGAACGCGGGTTTGCACTTGTTCTGGGCATCCCACAACGAGGCATTCGCCACGAATGCATATTGATCATTCAATCCATCTTTGGAGACATTCACGATCTTGCCTCGTCCTGAGCCGTGATTTCGTTCGACGAAGAGCTTGAAGAGCATGGCGTATTGGTTCGCCTGTATCTGGAGCGTGGTTGGTGACGGAGTACTGCTACCGGGATTCACATCCAACTCAGTGACCGACATCTCCGTGCAGATCGGATAGAATTTGTCGTAGGACGCGATCCATTGTGCGGCGGTAGGAGATGTAAGTCCATCGTGATCCTGCATGCCGATCCCGTCCAGGTAGCCCGCCTGGAAGATCGGGGTGAGTATGCGGACGATGCCGTTCGCTTTGTTGGAATCGTGGGTGTTGTAGTCATTGTAGTAGAGCTTCATCTACGTTTCGCCGTATTGAACGGTGTACTTGCGGGCAAACTCAAATGCTTTCATCAGGTAGCTGTTATCGCCGAACGTCACATGCCACTCACTGTCCGATGTGCGATCGGATCCTGAACCGTCGCTCACAGCTTCATTCACAACATCCATCGCCGTGAGCATTCCCGGCCATCCTTCGTGGATCAGTCGGATGACCTCTTTGATATAGTTCTCCATCCGCTGGGTCATCTTTTCTTTGGTCAGGCGCGCACCTGTCGTTGTATATCCCGACCGAAAAAAAGCTGTTCCGGGAGTCTGGCTGTGCCAGACCAACGTATGCCCGCGGAACGTGAATCCCTGCCTCTTCGCCCAATTGAGCTGGGCGATCAGGTCGCCGTTGAACCTCACGACAGGATTGATCTCGATGGAATCTCGCGCGGCTTGCGTCGCTGCGCCGCTATATGCCGCAGCATTTGCGGAGATATCGACGGTGTACTGCGGCTTCATGTTGTTGCCGGGGGACATCGAATTCATGTGGAACTTTATCAGATTGCCGCCGTTGGGCGCGATGACCGATGATTGCCCGGGAACATATGGATCAGTGGGAAAGCCGACATGGCGATAGGAAAGGAGACAGCCGAAGGTAAAATCCTTCGCATACACATCTTTGATGGCAGGGACATTGGTTTGGATGGCATCCGACTGTGCATGTGCAGGTGACGCAAAGATCGCGACAATCGCAATATGAAGAATCCACCACCAGACGACCGTTTTCTGGCAGGCTTCGATTTTCAACATGAGGTTTTCCTTGGTTCGGAACAATATGAAGCCTCGCAACGCGTCACACTATGCAATCACTGGCGCGACGGAGTGAGAGCACCGTCCAACCGGGTATCATCCACGCCTGCCCCACCCAAAATATGGGAAGCATAGCAGGAACCGCACGAAATGAGAATGGATTACTTTATGAAAACAACTTTCGTTGTCGAAACGAAATTCACGAAACCATCTCTCCCTCGGGCGGCGATTCTCACAAGGTAAATCCCGCTCCCCAGGCCGGATGGACTCCACCGAACTGTATATCGATTTGGCTCGTGAACCCCGTCGACAAGATTGGCAACCATTCGTCCGAGCACATCATGGATCGTGAGGGTCACGTGAGCGGTCGACGCGATTTCAAACCGGATGGTCGTTGAGGGATTGAACGGATTGGGATAGTTCTGAAACAGCTGGAATGAATGCGGAATCGTTGTACCCTCTTCAACGTCGGAAACAACATCGCCCACAAAGGTTGTAATGCTCGAATCCGCGAGAGTCGCAACAAAACTGCCAGCAGTCACGGTGAGAGCGCTTTGCTGTTCGCAGTTCTTTGTTCGAGAAGTAACATAGGGCGTCATAGCTGTGATCGTTCCGGGGATGTTCTGAATTCGTATCGGCTGGCCCACCGACGATGAGCCCATATTGAGAGCGACAATGACCACTTTCGAACTACTTTTTATAGGCAGTGAAAAACACGGGGTTCGGCGTCCTCGGAATTGCCACAAGAACCCGCACGAAACCGGGTCGAACAAACCGCGCATAGTGGGACATGACATAGCCTTTCTTCGTAACAGTGCCGGCCACACCCCCGGTCGTACCATCATCAATCGGACCATAGTGGACTGTTACCATAATTAACTGAAAATTCAGTATCTTGCATGCATTCTCTCATGTATCACATTCAATGGAGGATGTGTGCGCAAACAAAAATATCCCGTTAACCTGAGCAAGAAGCAGCGGAACGA
>VGVZ01000022.1 GCA_016873805.1 Ignavibacteria bacterium | reverse complement strand
TGGGGGCTGTTGTAAACCATTCCGGTTTCTTTGCCGCAGAGGACGATGCCACGATCTTTGCGAGCGGACGAATCCCGAGCTCGCGTGCCTTGGTGGCGGACATCACGACAACCGCCGCCGCGCCGTCGTTGATCTTCGACGCATTCGCCGCTGTCACGGTCCCATCCTTCTGAAATGCGGGTTTAAGAGTAGGGACTTTTTCGAATTTTGCCTTCGCCGGTTCTTCGTCCTGCTCGACAACAATCTCCTTTCCCTTCTCCGTGACCGTCACCGGCACGATCTCATTTTTGAAGCGTCCGTTCTTCGTCGCATCGAGCGCTCGAGTGTAGCTCATGATGGCAAATTCGTCCTGCTCTTCACGGGGAATCGCACACTCTTTGGCGCAAAGCTCAGCGGCGTTTCCCATATGATAGTCGTTGTACACATCCCACAATCCATCATAGATCATGAGATCTGTCAGCTGACCGTGACCCATGCGATACCCTGCTCGTGCCTTGGGGAGCATGTACGGAATATTCGACATACTCTCCATTCCGCCGGCAACGACGACCGACGCATCTCCCAGACTCACTGCCTGCGAGGCGAGCATGACGGCTTTCAGACCCGATCCGCACACTTTGTTGATCGTCATACATTCGACGCTCTCCGGGAGGCCCGCATAGATGGCAGCCTGGCGCGCCGGCGCTTGACCTTCACCCGCGCTGAGCACATTTCCCATAATGACTTCATCGACATCCGTTGGTTTGATTCCTGCGCGGCGAACCGCTTCACCGATGACAATCGCTCCGAGCTGAGGAGCCGTCACATTGCTGAGGCTTCCCAGGAACGAGCCGATCGGTGTGCGGCAGGCGCTCGCGATCACAACGTCATGGTGTGGAGTATTCATGACTTTCCCGGTATGAATGAATGTTTGCTGAAGGGTTGATTGAAACGGAAAGATCGTACAGCGGAAAGAATATGGTGGTCACCGGATTACCCGCTCATGGACTTGAGGAATTCCTTATTCGATTTCGTTCCCCGTTTCTTCTCCAGCAGGAATTCCATCGCCTCGACCGGATTCAGATCGCTGAGAAGCTTTCGGAGAATCCAGACGCGATTCAGCTCTTCAGATTCCAGGAGCATCTCTTCTTTGCGTGTTCCTGATCGGTTCACATCGATCGCCGGGAATATACGCCGATCACTCAGTTTCCGATCGAGGACGATTTCCATATTGCCCGTTCCCTTGAACTCCTCGAAAATCACTTCATCCATCCGGCTTCCTGTTTCGATCAGAGCGGTCGCAATGATGGTGAGACTCCCCCCCTCTTCGATGTTTCTGGCTGCGCCGAAGAATCGTTTCGGTCTGTGCAGAGCATTGGCGTCGACGCCCCCCGACAGAATCTTGCCGCTGTGGGGAACGACGGTGTTGTGCGCACGGGCAAGCCGCGTGATACTGTCGAGAAGCACAACCACGTCTTTTTTCGCCTCAACCAGTCTTTTGGCCTTCTCAAGAACCATGTCCGCCACCTGGACGTGTCGTTCGGGCGGCTCATCGAACGTTGAGCTGACGACCTCCGCGTTCACCGTGCGCTCCATGTCGGTGACCTCTTCGGGCCGCTCATCAATCAGGAGGACTATCAGGCGAACTTCGGGATGATTGCGGGTGATACTGTTTGCGATTTTCTGGAGGAGGATCGTCTTGCCGGCCTTTGGAGGCGAAACGATCATTCCTCTCTGGCCTTTTCCCACGGGGGCAAGCAAATCGAGGATTCTCATCGAGTATTCACCCGGCGCAGTTTCGAGTTTGATTCGCTCGGTCGGATAGAGAGGAGTCAGGTTGTCGAAGAGCGTCCGCTCACGCATCACATCGGGATGGTCGTCGTTGACCGCCTCAACACGCAGGAGAGCGAAGAAACGCTCCCCTTCCTTCGGGGGACGAACCTGGCCCGTTACGCTGTCGCCCGTCCGGAGACCGAACTTCTTGATCTGCGAAGGAGAAACATAGATGTCATCCGGCGACGGAAGGTAGTTGTAGTCGACAGATCGGAGAAATCCATACCCGTCCGGCAGAACTTCCAGAACGCCGCGGCTGAAGCTCAACCCATCCTTCTCTGTCTGTGCCTCCAGGATCTTGAAAATCAGTTCTTGCTTGCGCAATTCGCTGTAGCCGCTGATATTCAGATCTTTTGCGATCTTGTTGAGTTCAGCAATCTTCTTGGACTTTAGCTCAGTAATGTCCATCGACATGGCGTGACATCCTAACTATTGGTGAGGAATTGAAATGAGAAAGATAAATCAAGCGACTGAGGCGCGTTGCGCGCGCGGACTATTGGGTTCGGGGTTTCTGAGATATCTGAGGTTGGGAGTATGCGATCTGAACAGATGAAGTGAGCTGTGTGGAGCTACCGCGAGATGATTCGCCCTCTACAGAATCCACGGTGCAATATAGCCCATTACTGCCCTATTGTCAAGTATTTTCTCCCTTGGAGATGTGCCACTGCCTCGCCAACAACAAAGTGAGAACCGGTGATCAGGATCCTCCGCTGCTTCCCACGCACCGCTTTCGCCGCCTCAATCCCCTCCGCCACTGTGCCGGCGACAATCGGATTTCGCCTCCTCTGACGGAAGAACGAGACGAGTTCGCTTGCCGGACGGGCCCGATCCGTGCGCGGCTCGACAAGCACAATGCGATCGACGACTTTCAGAAGTTCTCGACTCATCGCCTTGACATTCTTGTCCCGCATTACGCCAAAGACAAGTGTGAATCCATCCATATTGACCGAGCGGAGAGATTCCACCAGTCGCTCCGTCCCCTCGGGATTGTGCGCAACGTCGGCAATGATGAGGGGATTCCTTTGGAGAATCGATAGACGAGCGTTCAGTCCGGTAAGTTCCTGGATCCGTCCCAGCCCCTTTCGCACATGTGAGTCGTTGAGAGTGAGGGTCGAAACCCGCCGGAGTTCCCGGACCGTAAGCGCCGCAAGCGCCGCATTGCGTATCTGAAATCGTCCGGCCAGCGATACCTTCAGTTGCCGGTACTCGGTGCCATTGACGCGCAAATCGATGCAGGAACTTTCGATCGTCGAGACACCCGTACCACTCTCCACCACATCGAGGACAACGATGGGAGCGCGCAGGCGTCGGCAGCGGTCCCGAATTACTTCAAGTCCGGTCTTCGACTGCACCCCCGTGACACAGGGGACACCTCTTTTGATGATTCCCGCTTTTTCAAATGCAATGTTCGACAACGTCCTCCCCAGCACATCGGTGTGCTCTCGCGAGATCGTTGTGATGACCGTGACCATCGGATCAACGATATTCGTCGAATCCAGTCTCCCGCCCAGTCCCGTCTCGACGACGGCGACATCGACCTGATGTTCCGCAAAGTGCTTGAACGCAATCGCCGTTGTGGTTTCGAAAAACGTCGCTCCCGATCGTTGCACGACGCGCCTCAGTCCCTTCGCACTCTCGATAACTTCCCGCGGCGCTATCGGTACCCCATCGATTCGAATCCTTTCTGTGTAGTCCAACAGATGGGGGGATGTATACAATCCCGTCTTGTATCCGGCGCTTTGCAGGATCGCCGCGATCATCGCGGATGTCGAGCCCTTCCCATTCGATCCCGCAACATGAATGGCGGGGAATCGTTTTTGAGGATTTCCAAGGGCAGCAGCCAACTGCTCGATGCCGCGCAAACCGAATTTCATTCCACGTTTCTGAAGCCCGTAGAGGAATTTCAACGTCTCAAGGTAAGTCTTCACAAGAGGAAGGGATCGCTAGTGTAGCCAGGAATACAGCGGTGAAAATTCGATATTTGCATCCAACGTACCGACGAGTTCTCCAACATCCTTCAGATTCTGCCGTTGAGCATACTCTTCGATTCCCCGCGCGATGGTACCAGCGATCGATGGTTCTACAAAATTCATCGTTCCAATTTGCACAGCTGAAGCGCCGACGATGAGGAACTCGAGTGCGTCCTCGGTGCTCGCGATCCCCCCGATGCCGATAATGGGAATCTCAACGGCTTGTGCGATTTCGTACACTTTCGCCAGGGCTACCGGCTTGATGGCCGGCCCCGAAAGACCGCCTGTGACCGTCGACAGCTTTGGCTTCCGTGTACGCAGATCGATGGCCAGCCCGACGAGCGTATTGATCGCCGAAATCGCGTCGGCTCCCGCCTCTTGAGCCGCACGCGCAAACTCCGAGATGTGCGTGACGTTCGGTGTGAGCTTGATAATGAGAGGCCGATCCGTGAGGAGACGGAGCTTTTCGGTGATTTCGCGGACCTTTTTACAGTCGGTTCCGAAAGACAGGCCCCCTTCCTTTACGTTGGGGCAGGAGACGTTAATCTCGTAGCCCGCGATGCCTTCCTCGCTGTCCATGAGCCGAAGCACCTCGCAATACTCGTCCGTACTGCTTGCCGCAATATTCGCGATAATCTTGGTCCGAAGCGATCGCAGGAACGGAAGCTTTTCCTTCAGAAACTTTTCGACGCCGATGTTGGCCAGTCCGATAGAGTTCAGCATGCCGCTCGGTGTCTCGACAATGCGTCTCGGCGGATTGCCCGCTCGGGGTTTCAGAGAAAGCGACTTTGTCATGATGCCGCCCAGGAGACTCGTGTCTACCAGATTCCCGACCTCGTCACCATAGCCGAACGTGCCCGAGGCCACGAACACGCGGTTCTGGAATTCCGTTTTGCGGATAGTGAACGACGTTACCGGGCTCATCGGATGACAATCTCCTCACAATCGAAGACCGGACCCTCAGTGCAGACGAGGGAATACTTCTTCTCCCCCTCACGTCGCTCCACGGGACATCCCTGACAGATTCCGATGCCGCACGCCATATCGCCTTCGAGCGAGACCACACACCGCACCTTTTTCTCGTGTGCAAGGTTCGAAAGCGCTCTCATCATTGCGGCGGGTCCACATCCGTAGATTTGAACATTGTCGACGGATTCCTTCTCCAGAAAACAGCGGAGCAGTTCAACGACGGTGCCGTGAAATCCCTTGGTTCCGTCGTCCGTAGCAACGTGACAATTCTTGATGTTTCGCGAAATGACTTGATCAGCCGTACGGGCACCGACAAAACTTGTGATGCGATGTCCTTCCGCGATCAACGCCCGAGTGAGAAACGGAAACGGCGCGACGCCCAAGCCGCCCCCCACAAGCATCGCATGGGTTGCCGTGCGAGAACAATCGAAAGGTCTGCCCAACGGCCCAATGAGGTCTACCTCATCTCCAGCAATCTTGCGCGAGAGGATTTGAGTTCCCTTCCCTACCACGTTGAACAACATCTCGATCTCATCCTTGTCGACATCGGAGATGCTGAAGGGCCTTCTGAGCAATGGGACAAAACTCGCATCAGAACGGATGTTGACAAATTGTCCCGGACGACATTGACGGGCGATCGCAGGCGAGCGGAATCGAAGAACGAAAATTCCCGGCGCAATTTCCTCTCTCGAGGTCACGTGAACGCGTTCCTGAAAAAACTCCATGCACCCTCTAGTCTTTGATATTCTTCTTTTGGGTCGCCGCCCTCTCCCTTCGTGAATCAGGTCCCACATCCTCTTTCTGCGGAGAAGCGGGGATGCCAGGGCGCCCGCGCGGCTCATCATCCAACGGCACGCCCTCCGGGACATTCTGCCTTGTCTCTTCTACGGGCGCAACCGCCAGTCCTATGCGGGGGCGAACAAGGGCGGAAAAGGGTGATTCCCCATACCGATCGACAACTCTCTTGTAGTTCGCGATCGCGCTATCGGGTTGGGAGAGTTTGTGCTCGAAGATCCAGCCGATCGCGTACGCGCTCTGCGCGGCGAGGGGAGAATCGGGAAACTGGCGAATGAGTTCTCGAAATTCCCGCACGGCATCGCGAAGGAGGCCCTCGTCCAGCTTGCGTTCGGCATTCGCGTAGATGTCGCTCGCCGGATCCTCGGATGGATTCTCAACGGGAATCCCCAGCCGCTGCTTGGCGATTGCGGCATACGATGAATTCGGAAACCGCGCGAGTAGCGAACGATAAAGCTTGGCGGAATAATCCATGGCTACCGTAGAATCGCGCGGGCGCAACTCCGCCACGACGAATATCGCTCTCGGCAGCTGCAGCGAATCCGGACTCGCACTCAGGGCTCGGCTATACCAGATCAGCGCCGAGTCGGGATCGTCGAGATCCGAATAGAATAGTTCTCCGAGTTGATTCGAGATGTTGGTCTGCGCGGCTTTCAGAGAATCATGGTTGATGACTACGACGCGATTCCAGAGCGTATCGACCTTGACAGCTTCCTGCGTGGAATCTGTCCCTCCGGCCAGTGGTGTCGTCACAATCAACATGCTGTCCAACGGAACCACTATGGTGTCCGGGAGGGCAAGCAGCGAATCGTTGACGGTATGTTGACGCACATAATCGAAATACCGAGTGATGGCTTGAAGACGTGCCTGGGCTTGTGGTGCGATGGAAGGAAGATTGAACTGTGCCGCTCTGGCATAAGAGGCCGCGGCACTATGATAATCGCGGAGGTGCTTTTCGTGAAGCTGACCGGCGGCGAAGGCCGCACGCGTGCTGAATTCCGATCTCACGGATGACGTGTCGACGGTAGCGAGCAATTCGAGCGCCTCCTCCGTTCGCTTCATTTCGACCAAGGTCGAGGCCTTTTCGAGCTTGATTTCCCTCGCGTAGTCGAGAACCCGAAAATCCTTCAACATGAGATTGCAGAACTCGAGGGATTCCGCATACTGACCTAGCTCACGAGTCACGCGTATCGCCAGGAGTCCGCTCTGTGACAGCAGACGTGAATCTGACGTCAGGCCACGCGCGCGCTTGAGAGCGTCAAGGGCATTTCGGCTGTCGCCCAACGTGAGCCATAGCTTTCCGATCTTCATCGTCGTGATCGCCTGATCGATCGGCTCCGACATCAACGGGAGCGCACTGGTATAGTGATCGATCGCCGCTCGGGCGTTCCCCGCATTTTCATAGTGGTCACCGAGGAGAACATACGCCTGCCCGGCAATCGCTTCCTCCTCATCTTCCAAAGCAGAGGCGACAAGACGCCTGGCAATTTCAACAGACTGGTCAGCATTCGCGAGATGAAGTGAAGATTTGACGAGCCAGAGCTGACTCTCAAGGACAAATGCGCTTTCGGGAAACTGAGCCAGAAGTTCGGTGAATTTTCTTTCTGCTTTCGCGTATTCGCCCATGTAGTAGTACGACTTCCCAATCAGCATCAGGGCGTCGTCCACAAGCGCGCTTTGCGGATGAAACGAGAGGATGTTCGAACATTTGTCGACAACGAGATTTAGTTTCTGTCGGGCTGAAGGAGGAATGGTCGATCGTGCGCTCCGCTCTCCCTGCAAGAAGTCCTGCTGAGCCAGGGAACGCGCGAGAATCTCCTCCTCCGCCTCGTGGAACAATTTACTTGCGTTGTAGTAGGCATTGAAATACGACACTGTGTTCTCATAGGCGGAACTGATGACTGCTCCCACGGGAGACAGCAGCGTGCACCCCGACACGAGGAACATCAGCAAAAGAATCGCAATTCCGATCGTTTTGAAGGTATCTCCCATGTCGCAAATATACCAAAGAAGCCCTTCAGCATCAAGCCGACTCGCAGCGAAGAGAATCCGCCGCGTGATTAAACCCATTGCACACGCCAGACATCAAAAGCACGTTAGAACCAACGAAATCAATTCTGCAATCAAGGAGAAAAACCATCATGACCAGACTATTCCTCTTGACCCTGTTGGCCTGCGTGATCAGTGCCGCAACGATTGCCCAACCCCGGAGAGCGATGCAGCCACCGATGGGGGGTCAACGCATCATGAACTTCGTGAACGAACTTAACCTCACAGATGCTCAGATGAAGGAATTTCAGAAGTTGCGCGATGATTCCCAAAAACAGATGATCGCACTCCGCGCCAAGAAGTCGACGCTGGGTATCGAATTACGGGAGCTGCTCCGCGCAGACGCACCGGACAAGGGGGCTGTCGACAAGAAGCTCGCGGAAATCTCCCAGATCGACGCGCAAATGCGACAGCAGAGAATCAACCACTGGTTCGCCGTAAACAAGACGCTCACCCCGGATCAGCAGAAGGTCTGGAAGAAGGCCCTTGCAGCAGGAAAGGTGAGACAACAGCGTGGAGGGATGATGATGCAACGTGGCATGAGAGATGGAATGCGACTACGGATGCGGATGCATCAACCAACGCCTTGGTAGTCCTTTCGCAAAGATCAGGACAAACAAGAGAAAAGGGCCGTCTCAGAAGTCCTCCTTAGAGCGAAATCGTCAGGCTGAGGCCCGCCGTCATAGTGCCCCAAAGGGGTCCCTTCGGGAAGCGGAGTCGAAGTATGCGGCGGGCTAGACTCCGTCGAAGCCACGATTTCGCTCTAATGTCACAGTTCGACGTCGCTCACTGTGACTCTGGGCGATCTTTTGAGACAGCCCCTTTTTTCATTTCCGGTACCAGCGGCTTCTGTGTTGCGTACGTGGTGTCCGTCGCGCGGGGAGAGACAGCGCCCACCTATTTTGGATTCGTCGGTCGCAAATCGATTTCACTCATCATCGCCTGGGGAGGCAATCGCAGTGCAGCCATGATCGTATCAGCCACATCCTTTGGTGAGAGTATTTTTTCCCGCGATGATTCCCGCGTGCGAACCGAAAAGCCGGTGTCGACCGAACCCGGACACACAACGATCACCTTGATATTGTGCTCCCGGACCTCGAGCATCAAGCACTTCGAGAATCCGAGGACTGCCCACTTCGTTGCGGCATAGGCCGCTCCATTCACGAACGCGTTCTTCCCGGCCAACGAGGCGACCTGCACAATGATACCGCTGTTCTGGGGCTCCATGATCTGCACGGCGCCCTGGCTGCACAGCGCAAGCGCCCGTACGTTGAGATTCCACATGGCGTCGAAATCGCTTAGCTCCAGATTCCGAACCGGAGCAAATCGCCCGATTCCCGCGTTATTGATCAGTACATCGAGTCGCCCGTGCGTTTCCTTCACGTATCCGAACAGCTCACGGACGCGCGTGTCATCCGTGATGTCAGCCACCCGGGTCTCGGCTTTTCCACCCGAGGCTTCGATCTCTCGTTGGAGATTGCGCAATTCTCTTTCCGTCCGGGCAACAAGGATCACCGTCGAACCTGCCTTCGCCAATTCCAGCGCGACCGACCGGCCGATTCCTCTTCCGGCACCCGTCACGACTGATATTGATTTCTTGAGATTCATGCGTTCACGTCTCCTCGTTCGGGACGAATGACGAGCTCCTCTATCGTGGCCGACGAAGGCAGCTTCGTCGCCTCGAACACTGCTCCGGCAATAATCCTCGGATCGATCATTCGCGCAGCATGCGAGTGTCGAATCTTTCGAGGCCACATGCGCGTAAGGACGGCCCCCGGATACACGTTCATCACCTGTATTCCCCGCGAACGGACCTCTTCCCTCAATGCATCCATCATCGCCGCGGCCCCGCTCTTCGATCCCGCATAGACACTTGAGTTGACATACGTCTTTTTTGCAGCGAAAGAAAGCACGTTGATGATGTGCCCCCTCTTCCTTTTCAAGAACACCGGCAACACCGCTTTTGTCGTGAGGAAGAGCGCCCGCAAATTCGTCTCAAGGATTTCTTCGAAATCGCGGAGGGAGGTTTCGGAAAAGCTCTTGAATCGCGTCACACCGGCATTGTTGATGAGAATATCAATCGGGCCAACGCGACGTTGAATGGACCTGAATGTCCTTTCGACGGCCTCCTCGTCTCGGAGATCACACACATATGCCGTACCGTCACGCCCCGCGGACATCAGTTTTCTGATCAACGTGTCGAGCTTCGCGTTGGAGCGAGCGATCGCAACAACGCTGTCGCCGCCGCGGGCAAAGCATTCCGCCAGCGCGCGACCAATGCCAGCACTCGCACCGGTCACCACGACGATTCGAGGTCGATTCCCCTTGGCAATCATGACAGCTTCCGACCGATCAACGTGAGAAACTCGCTTCTCGTCTTGACGTCGCTCCGAAAGATTCCCAACATGGCGCTTGTCGTAGCGATCGAGTTTTGCTTCTCGACGCCCCGCATCATCATGCAGAGATGCTGTGCCTCGACAACCACCGCGACGCCCTCCGGTTTGAGGCATTCGTAGAGCGTATCGGCAATCTCCTGTGTCAGACGTTCCTGAACCTGCAACCGTCGTGCGAAGACCTCGACGATGCGTGGAAGCTTGCTCAGCCCCAGAATTCGTCCCTTGGGAATGTACGCGACATGACATTTCCCGAAAAAAGGCAACAAATGATGCTCACAGAGGCTGAAGAAATCGATTTCCTTGACGATCACCATCTCATTGTACTTTTCCCTGAAGACGGCACCGTTGAGGATGCTCTTGATGTCTTGGCGATATCCCTGCGTAAGGAATTGATACATTCGAGCAACTCGATCAGGGGTGGCGCGCAATCCCTCCCTCGATGGGTCTTCCCCAACGTATCGGAGAAGTTCCTTCACGACGTCGCGAATGTTTTCATTCGACTGCACCTTTGTCATAGACTTATTCACCTCGATATTCTACCGAATTATTCTCCGTCTCGCTCAACCGGATCGAACATAGTGTCCCCACAGGGATTTTGGGTTCGAGAATCTTCCAGAACTCCCGCGCGAGATTTTCCGTCGTGGGGATGACACCCTTGAGGAAATCAACGTCCTCATTGAGATGCTTGTGATCTACCTTCCGAATGATCTCCGTTTCGAGTATTTGTTTCAGAATCTTAAGGTCGATCACATACCCTGATCTCTCAGACTGCTTTCCTGCGACCGTCACTTCCAAGACATAGTTATGCCCGTGGCCGCGCGGATTGGCGCACTTGTCGTAGAGCTTCTCGTTTTCTTCGTCGCTGAGAGCGGGATTGAAGAGTCGGTGAGAAGCGCTAAACGTCGCCCGCCGGGTCACATAGACCATTCTGAATTATCCTCCGTGCTTCAGAGACTCGATCAGTTGGTCGACATGTCTCGCGACGCGGACATTGTCAAATCTCCGGACAATCGTCCCGCGCGGATCGATCAGAAATGTCGTCCGAACGATTCCCATGAATTCTCTCCCATAGAGTTTCTTCTTCTTCCACACCCCAAACGCCTTCGCCACCTCTTTTCCTTCATCGCTGAGAAGGAGAAACGGGAGTTTGTGCTTGTTCGCAAATGCGCGGTGCGAGGTGGGGCTATCCGGACTTATTCCGATGACGACCACACCGAGCTTTTTCAAACGGGCGAAGTTGTCGCGAAAATCGCACGCCTCTCGGGTGCATCCAGGGGTGTTGTCTTTCGGGTAGAAGAACACCACAACGCTTTTTCCCTTGAAGTCCCGGAGACGAATGTTCGTACCATCACCTGCCGGGAGGGAAAAGTCCGGCGCCTTTTGTCCTACCGTGATCATCGGGATGGGCCTAGCTCACCGCTTTCAGGATCTCATCATAGTTCGGCTCCACACCAGGATTCTCAGAGATCCATGCGTACTTGATGGTTCCCTGTTCATCCACGACGAAGATGGAGCGTTTGGCGGCCGTATACCCTTTCAGGCCGGCAAAATCCTCGTGCACACCGCAATACGCCTTTGAGACTGTCCGCTCATAGTCTGACAGAATCGGGAACTTCAGATCGTTTTGGGCTGCGAAGGCCTTGTTTGAGAACGGGGCATCAACACTGATCGCGACGACACCTGATTTCAACTCATTGAATCTTGCCAGCGAATCCCGGAAGGCACACATTTCTTTCGTGCAGACTCCGGTAAACGCGCCTGGAAAGAATGCGACAACTGTCGTCTTGCCGGCAAAATCTTTCAGGGATTTCGATTGCTTTTCCGTATCAAACAGAGTGAAATCGGGCGCTTTGTCTCCAACTCTGATAGCCATAGATCCTCCTCAGTGAAATTGAGTATGTGTGATGATGTTGTGTCGTATCCGGAGTATTGGACAATCGGCCCCCAACATGATAGATGTTGGCGGACTCGTTCATCATTCGTAGGGCGAAGTGCCAGAGGATTCAGGGGAGAATCGATCGAACCGCTCCCCCCCGGTAGCCGCGCTGGCTAGGAATGTTCGAGGCAGGTGTTGCAGGTCCCGATGTAGTCCAGGCGGTGGGAATCCACAATTCCGGGTATCACTGTTCGGGCCTGCTCCGTTACGACGTTCAGCGGCGGCACGTCGATATCGCAGACCGAGCCGCAACGTGAGCATACAAAGTGATAGTGCGGTTGAATAACCGCATCGTATCGTCGGATACCCTCGCCAAAATCGAGCTCAAGGATTCTCCCCTGTCGCCGCAAGACGGAGAGATTGCGATAGACTGTTCCTAGCGAGATCTTTGGAACGTCCTGCCTGACTTCTTTGAAGATCCATTCGGCCGTCGGATGGGAACGAGTGCGCCGGAGGACCTGGAAGATTTTTTCGCGTTGCCTGCTTCGCTTGGTGTTCGGCTCTTGCATCACGTTCCTGCTTGCATTACTTGAAGTCAATATATCCAATCGACCGAGGAATGTCAAGGAAGTGAGAATGACACATGCTCAAACACGAGATGGATGAGAAGAGTTTCACGGGAGCGACATGCGTCCGGAAACTTTGAAATTGCAGACGGTTTCGGTATATTGGTGGAGCGTTGTGATCAGGAAGGGTGCGAGAGTGGTTGAATCGGCCGGTCTCGAAAACCGGAATGGCCTCCGGGCCATCGAGGGTTCGAATCCCTCCCCTTCCGCTTCACCTCTTCGCGTGTTGCGATCCGCTTGTTGATGGTCCGAATCCCTTTCGCTGGATCGTTCCCCATCCCTCTTTCCCCCGATAGTAATCGATGAATCCTTTGACGCGCCACCATGCCGTCAATTGTCGATATCCGAAGTTCTCGACCACGCCGATGAAGAGCAGCAGCAGGAGGTCACCTGGCTTGGGGTAACGTCGGAACGAAACTTCCTCCAGAAGCACGGCACCGACGGAAAACATCACGCCATAGAGGACGGCAACGATAAAGAACAAGACAAGCATATCCAAGTTGAACTGTCCGAAGAGCAAGAGCAGAACGACAACCACGTAACCAAAGAATTCCACAGCCGGTCCCAGGAGTTCGACGAAGAAGAAATACGGCATGGCCGCCATGCCGACGACACCGTAGCGCCGATTGAGGAGCATATCAGAGTGAATGGAGAGCGTATCGAGGAGGCCGCGGTGCCATCGATTGCGTTGCTTCCCGAGTCCATTCAGAGATTCCGGTGCTTCTGTCCAGCAGACGGGATCGGGAACAAATGCCACGCGATACTCTTCCCGCTTTTCCAGCTTCGTTCGATGCATCCGGACCACAAGTTCCATGTCCTCTCCCACGGTCGCAGGATAATATCCCCCTGCCTCGATCGCGGCGCTCTTTTTGAACATCCCGAATGCTCCGGAGATGATCAACAAGCCGTTCAAGCCATGCCAGGCCATCCGACCGGACAGAAACGCTCGAAAGTACTCGATGACCTGGAAGACCGGCAGGAATTTTCGTGACAATCCCACCCGAACAACCCGCCCATTCACAACCTCGCATCCGTTGACGATGCGGACAATTCCTCCAGTCGCAATCACGCGAGCATCTTCCATGAAGGGCTTCATCACCTTCATGAGCGCATCATCTTCGAGGAGGGAATCCGCATCAATGGCGCACACATATTCGTACTGCGACACATTGATCCCCACATTCAGGGCATCGGCCTTTCCTCCGTTTTCCTTGTCAACGACGATCAGATTCCGGTATTGCGGGAGTCCCGACTTGTAGATTCCCCGCACCTTCTTGGCCCGAATCATTTCCTGGTGCAACTTCTTCGACGCAAAGAGATCGAACTCATCGACAAGTTCTTTCAAGGTGTTGTCGCGGGAACCATCGTTGATGACGACCACCTCGTATTTTCCGTAGCTCAGTTTCAATAGGCTCTTGACGCTCTCAACGACAGTGGCCTCTTCGTTGTACGCCGGAGCGAGAATCGATACGGGAGGAACGAGTTCCGACTGGACCATGACACGATAGTCGCTGAAGGAATTGTGCCTCATGTAGTACTGAACTTCGCGGTAGGAAATGAGCAACAGGACGGTGTACACCAAGTTGATCGCGATGAAATACACCACGGAAAACGCAAAATAGGTAAAGAGTGCGGCGTGGAGAATATCGATCATCGTATCCTCGTCCCGGCGGAAATTCCTCGCTCCTCGAGCACCTGTTCTGCGATCTTGCCGACAAGCCTCCCTTCACCTCCGACGAGCTTCTTCAACTCTTCGACTCCAGGATCCCCGGTCGAGGCAACAGCTCGCGCCGCCAGGATTCTCTCCTGGATTGGCGCTGAATGCACGCGCTCAAGCAGGGGCGGCACGGCTGCCGGTGAACCAACGCGCTGAAGCGATTGGATAGCCGCGATTCTGAGAATGGGATTCGGATTCGACAGCTCCGTGCGAAACAGACCTTCGGCACGCTCGTCACCCAATTCTCCCAGCGCAACGATGCTTCTCGCGCGAATCGTCACATTCGGGTAGGCTTGCGCCATTTCCCGCAACGGCTCTACCGCGCTCACAAAACCGATTTGCGCCAACATGTCGATGCAGAAGAGCACTACCGACTGATCGGTCGACCGGAGACCCTCAAGGAGATACGGTACACTCTGGTCTCGATACCGAAGGACCACCTGGGACAGCTCGATCGCACTCCAGGGGGAGATATTGCGCGCGAGCCGGAAAATCGCGCCCAGCGCATCGGCGCCGACGATCGATATCAGCGCCTGCATCGCCTGCATCTGAACGTCCGCGTCCGAATCTTCGATCGCTGCCGTCAGCGCGGTAATTGAACGACGCGCCCGCATAAGCCCGAGATCACGAGCCGCTTGAGCCCGAATCCACCATCGACGATCTGTGAGTCGCGAAATCTCCTCATGAACGAAGCCGAACGAATAGAAGAAATAGACGAGCCTCTCGAATGATTCTCCTGTCAGATCGCGCGCCAATCCGATCAAAACTTCTTTCAGAGCATTGCGATGAAGTTCGCGGATGCGTCTGCCGAGCCGATTGTGCATCCTCTTCGTGGGACTCGCGAGCGTCTCGTAGTATTTGAATCGGCGTCCTGCGGACACGCCAGCGATCCTGTCGGGAAGCGGACCAATGATAAGCTCGGCCGCTCGCATCGAGTAACCGGTCAAGATCTTCCGATGCACCGCCAGTCGCCGAACGTTCAGCGACTTGTTGATGACCAAGATCGTTGCTGCGATGGTCGCGAATGCCGTCGCGGCAACGGCAAGGGATATCATTATGATCAGAACAAGCGGCATAATGGAAGGGTGCTGATTGTCATTCTTTACGCAGGTGCGGGTTCACCGGCACGCCGGGACTATGGGCAAGGAGTCATCTCGTGTACTCCGATGAGCAGGGGCGATCTGAAGGGGGCAATTCTCAGGGGAATCCGCTCAGCGAATTCCCCGTCTCAGAAGAACAGTCTTTACTCTCGCAGCCAGTTCATTCGGGCTGAACGGTTTTGTAATGTAATCGTCCGCGCCCATCGACAGCCCTCTCAGGATTTCATCCTCTTTGCTCTGGGCCGTCACCAACAGCACGGGGATCGATTTCAACTGCTGGTCCTCTTTCAAGGCTGAGAGAACCTCAAATCCGGTCATGAGCGGCATCATGACATCAAGCAGGATGATGTCCGGTTTGAGTTCGCGGCTCTTCTCCAACGCAGAAATCCCGTCTGATACGGAAACCACGGTATATCCGGAATTTCGGAGTTTATATTCGATCAGAGCACGGATGTGTTCCTGATCCTCCGCAACCAACACCGTTTGCCCCATAGAAGCTCAGCCGTACCGTCGGATGTGGAGAGTTGGTCAGTTGACGTGTTTCGCAGTCGGCGAACCCGAATCAACCTCGGCGGCGCCCACGCGATGGGCAAACAAAGCGAAAAGTCCTGTGAAAATCAAATTCACGCGGTGAAGGAGATCGGTGATCCCGTTATGCGCCCAGATTTGCAGAACGACTCTCGTTGTTCTATGACTTCGGATCAATTGCGGTTGTGATGAATGAAGTTAATCCTCGACGAAAGGAACGTCGGATCCAGCGGAGCGTGGAGCTGTCGTACTCCTCTAATTGCTTTTCGTCCATTCTTTTTCTATCTTTTTTCGTCCAAATTGCACGGACCTCGCCACAGATCTCGAATCGATCCTCGTCCGGAATCCCGAAGAAGATCATGCTCCATGCAAACCTTCAGGGGAGACACGCACTTCTGGACATAGGCACCAAGGAGAGGTGCAGGAGTGGTTGTCCGCCTGAGGCGGATCCGCCTTCGGCGGAAACTGGCACACTGGTAGTCAGACTTACGGACAACACCGATGGCTTGCGTGTATGTTCTGTGGAGTAGCAGTTTGCAGAAGCGCTATGTGGGAAGATCCAGTGGTGCGGCTGAAGCGAGGCTGCGGCAACATAATCAGGGACACAACAGATTTACACGCGGTGGGATTCCCTGGATTCTCGTCTATTCAGAGGAAGATCTAGATCACAAGAGTGCCAACACCAGGGAACGGTTTCTGAAAAGCGGCCAAGGAAGAAAGTGGCTTGATCAGCAGCTACCCCGGTTTTCAAGGAAAGCGCATATCACAAATTCGGAGAGGTGCAGGAGTGGTTGTCCGCCTGAGGCGGATCCGCCTTCGGCGGAAACTGGCACACTGGTAGTCAGACTTACGGACAACACCAATGGCTTGCGTGTATGTTCTGTGGAGTAGCAGTTTGCAGAAGCGCTATGTGGGAAGATCCAGTGGTGCGGCTGAAGCGAGGCTGCGGCAACATAATCAGGGACACAACAGATTTACACGCGGTGGGATTCCCTGGATTCTCGTCTATTCAGAGGAAGATCTAGATCACAAGAGTGCCAACACCAGGGAACGGTTCCTGAAAAGCGGCCAAGGAAGAAAGTGGCTTGATCAGCAGTTACCCCGGTTTTCAAGGAAAGCGCATATCACAAATTCGGAGAGGTGCAGGAGTGGTTGAACTGGCACGCCTGGAGAGCGTGTGTGCGGGTAACCGTACCGTGGGTTCGAATCCCACCCTCTCCGCTGAACCAAGATCTCAGCGAGACGTTTTTGCAATGCGCGGCAACCGTGTTGCAGGATTTTTCCGTCAATCGGGGTATCCCTCATGCCACGTCACACGTCCTTCGTAATTGCCATTCTGGTTATTGCTGTCATCTCTGATGTTTTCAGTCAGACGGTATACACAGCCAAGATCGATGGTGCGATCAATCCAGCCGCTGCTGAATTCCTGCACCGGAGCATCGAGAAGGCAACGAAGGCCGAAGCCGAATGTATCATCGTGCATCTGAACACGCCGGGGGGCCTCCTCAAGTCCACTCGTGTGATTGTGGCGGATATTCTCTCCGCCAGGATTCCCGTGATCGTCTATGTTTCGCCCGGCGGTTCTCAGGCGGCATCCGCGGGAGTATTCGTCACACTTGCCGCGCACATCGCCGCCATGGCACCCGGGACAAACATCGGAGCTGCACACCCGGTGTCACTCCAGGGTGGGCAAGATTCGATCATGAACGAAAAGGCCACGAATGACGCGGCCGCGTTCATTCGGACCATCGCGGAGAAACGAAAGCGCAACCTTGGTTGGGCCGAAGAGGCCGTACGAAAAAGCCTGTCGATCACGGAGACGGAGGCGCTCAAGGACAATGTGATTGATTTGATCGCCAAGGATCTCGACGATCTGCTCGCCCAGATCGACGGGAAGAACGTGGAAACGAGCGCAGGGACTGTCACTCTCGAGACGAAGGGAGCGGAAATCACCGCGCTCGAAATGGGTTGGTCCGAAAAAATTCTCGACATTCTCAGCGATCCGAATATCGCCTACATTCTCTTGATGCTCGGCGTCTACGGGCTGTTGTTCGAGCTCTACAACCCGGGTTCCATCCTGCCCGGCGTCGTCGGCGTCATCAGCCTGATCCTGGCGTTCTATTCGCTCCACACGCTTCCCATCAACTACGCCGGACTGGCACTCATTATCTTTTCCATCATCTTATTTATCGCGGAAATCAAAGTGGTGAGCTATGGCTTGCTGACTGTCGGAGGCATCATCTCCTTCGTTCTGGGATCGCTGATGCTCATCCGTTCGGAATCGGGACTTGAATTCATCGAAATTTCCAGCAGCGTGATCATCACGACGGCCGTTCTGACGATCATCTTCTTCCTGTTCATCCTTGGGTTCGGCATCAAAGCGCTTCGCCTCAAACCAACGACGGGGTCCGAGGGAATCGTCGGCGAGAGCGGCATCACGACCACTCAGTTGAATCCAGCCGGCAAAGTGAGGGTCCATGGGGAGATTTGGGATGCCACGTCACTCGCGGGCAAGCTCCCGAAAGGGACACCGATCACGGTCGTCGCAATTGAAGGCTTTGTTCTCAAAGTAGACAAATCAAACAAACATGTAACCTCGAAAGGGTGAGACAATGGCACCTGCCTTTCCGACTGTTTTTGTCATTATCATCGTCTTTGCCGTCATCGTTCTGGCAAATGCAATCCGCGTTCTTCGGGAATATGAACGGGGCGTCGTGTTTCGGCTTGGCAGACTCGTCGGCGTGAAGGGCCCCGGGCTCATCATTCTGATCCCGTTGATCGATAAGATGGTCAAAGTGAGTCTCCGGACCGTTGTGATGGATGTCCCGCCACAGGATATCATCACGAAGGACAACGTATCGCTTAAAGTCAATGCGGTGGTCTATTTCCGCGTTGTCTTTCCGGAAAAAGCAATTGTGGAGGTGGAGAACTTTCTCTTTGCCACCTCGCAGCTCTCACAGACGACCCTTCGCAGCGTTCTGGGCCAATCCGAACTTGACGATCTGCTTTCCGAACGCGAAAAGATCAATCTGCAACTTCAGGAAATCATCGACCATCAGACTGAACCGTGGGGAATCAAGGTTTCCAACGTCGAAGTCAAGCACGTCGATCTTCCGCAGGAAATGCAGCGCGCGATGGCCAAGCAGGCGGAAGCCGAGCGCGAACGCCGTTCCAAGGTCATCGCTGCGGAAGGCGAGTATCAGGCCGCAACCCGACTTGCCGATGCGGCAAAGATCCTGGCCGATCAGCCCAGTGCGCTCACTCTCCGGTATTTGCAGACGCTTCGAGAAATCGCGACCGAGAACAATTCGACGACCATATTCCCCGTGCCGATCGATCTCATCACTCCATTTCTCGAAGGATTATCAAAGAGGAAGTGAGGAACAATGGACGCGCTGCTGTATGGCCATGGCTCCGCACGAAAGGTCGTAGCAGTTCAGCAGCAGGGCGACCAGCACATCAGATTGTATCTCAGAGAAGGCGGGAAGATTTCGACGAGCGACGTCGAATTCTTCCCGTTTCTCTATCTCTCCGACGATTCGCTTCTTTCAGAGTTCAAGCAGAAGTACTGGCTCAAGGAACTCGCCGGCCACAATTTCTTCCGATACCTCACAGCATTCCCTCGCTGGAGCGAATACTGGGACGCCATCAGACTCATTCTTGAGTCGACCCGGAAGCGAACGGGAAGCAGTCCCTCGAGCTACGCGGAGCTGGGCACAATCTACACCCACCCCGACCCGGCGTGGCAGTATCTTGTTCAATCGGGAAACACTCTTTTTCGTGGCCTCGAGGTTGGAGACCTCGCCTGCTTGCATGTCTCCCTCGCGGCCGTCGCGCCCCGCGGTAAATCTCCCATCGCGGCCAAGAGCAGCAATCGGATCGTGGTTATCGACCTTTCCGACGGGAAGGGATGGTCAAAGACTCTCGATGGAAGACGCTTGGGCGAGAAGGAACTCATCAGTGCGTTCCTCGGAATTGTTCGTGAAAGAGATCCCGATCTGATCATCGGCCAGCGGCTCACGTCCGAATCGCTGCCGTATCTCCTGCGGCGCTGCAGTTTGCATCAACTTGAGTGTCCACTGGGACGAGACGGATCGGAACCGCGAGCATCCGCTCCCCGGTTTCCGCGGTCATCGACCGAATTGGAATACCCCCCCTACGACATCGCCGGACGTCACGTGATCGACCTTGAATCCCTCGTGGCGATGTACGATACGCTCCGACGCCACGCGGAAAAGTCTTCGCCGCGGGACTTGCTCGTCTCGTATTTCGGCGAAGAGAAATACCGAAGCTCCTCCGATCAACCCTCCCATCTCCGATCATCGTGGGATGACGATCCTGAGATGGTCCGCAATCAGGCGATCCTCGAACGGGAAGTCACCGAACGGCTTTCCACCGTTCTGCTTCCCGGGGCGATCCTTCTTGCGCGCATCGCGCCGTTTCCACTCGGCTCATTGGTGCGAACAAGTCCGAGCCAGCTAATTGAATCCGTCATTCTCCGTTATTACCTCGACCAACGACACGCGCTCCCCAAAACATCGGACACATCGATAACTCTCCCGGATGAGAGCGAGTTGTTCTATACCGGTCTTTTTTCAAACGTCCTGCAAATCGAATTCCCAGATCTGCATGCGCGGATCATCCAATCGTTGGACCTATCTCCGGAGCGCGATGAGCTGCATGTAGTCCGGACTCTTCTCGATGCGGTTCTCGCTCTGCGGCAGAATCTGACAGAAACGAGAACTGATTCCGCCGAGCGACACTTCGACAGTGAGGTAGGAGGAATGAATACGCTTTTGGCTGGGCTCTACGCTCATCTCACATCGTCGAGAGGGATCCTCAATGACGCCCCGATGAGCAAACGGATCGTCGAGGCAACGACCCAGCTCCGGATCGAGATCCAGCAGATTGCCTCCCTGTTCAACACTGAGCTCGTTCTCCGCGACGGTTCTGCCCACTTTTTCAGTGCCCCGGACAATGTCATCGGTCGGGACGAGCAACTGCAGCTTCTTGAACGCATGTTGGCGTCGCTTCCCTCCGGAGTTGAGCCCATCGTGGGCGGAACGTATCCACGGCTCCTCAGTCTCAAGCGCAAGAACTACGTCACGCTCGACTTGTCGCAACGGATTCAGATTCATGGGCCGTCCATTCTCCCACACGGCATCGAGCTGTACCTTCGTCGGTTTGTCGAGCAGGCGATTGCGAATATCCTGAACGAGAACATCGCCGGACTGCACAACCTCTACCAGGCCTCGGCGCAGTCGATTCTCCAACACCAGTGGACGGTGCGGGATTTTGAACGACGAGAGACGCTTCACCTGTCGCTCGATGAGTACAAGATGGCGGTGGAGAAAGGAGATCGCAAGCCTTCGGCGGCCTACGAAGCACTGTTGCGCGCGGGAACCTATGCAGGGGTGGGAGAAACGGTCGCGTTCTATGTCACTGGATCAGGAACGAACATTCGAATATCCGAGAACGTACGACCATCCGAAGAGTGGGACCCGAATTTTCCAGACGAAAACAGAGACTTCTATCTGATGAGACTGCGGGAATATGCCGCCCGATTCGAAATGCTGTTTTCGGAGGCGAGTTTTCAGAAACTATTTACGCACGATTCACTCTTCGAGTTTGATCCCCGTGACATCGCCATCGTCACACGCCGGGAATCTGCGGCCCGCGAACGATCGGACACGGAGCGCGGAAAGGCCGTGGAGGGAGATTTTCGGATCTGGCTTGACGACAAAGAATGACAAATGCGATCCGTTGGATTCGATTCACATCTCCTGAAGCAGAGGCCGGGATAACACCATCGCATCCGGTGAAATCTGCGCTCCTGCACAAAATCCGTGGATTCTTCGTATTTCCAAGCGTTTGAACGGCTCCCGGTTAACCCCAGCCAGACTTGATTCTTTCTGGGGCGGTTGGTATCTTGGACTCGCAACTAACCGCACCGTTTCTTGTTTCAACAGCGTCGATTGATGCGGCACTCCTACCGAGTGATGATGCAGTTCTCCCATCGGACGTATCCGCTTCCGATTTCTGTATCTCGCACGATACGAGAAGAACATCGGCCTCGCGGTTGATTTCTTCTTGGACTGTCAGAGACAACGTACCGGTGTACATGTTAAACTCAATATGGGAAGTGTCCATATGGAGCAGGGTACAGTCAAATGGTTCAATAATGCGAAGGGCTACGGCTTTATCAAGCGAAGCACCGGCGAAGACGTGTTCGTGCATTATAAGTCCATCGTGGGAGACGGGTACAAGACGCTTAACGAGGGGGACGCGGTGCAGTTTGAAGTGCAGCAAGGCCCCAAGGGCCTTCAGGCAGTTAACGTTTCCAAAACGTGATTGTCGTTCCTTCGGATTCAGCAAAAATCCCGCCTGAACAGACTTCAGCGCGGGATTTTTCTTTCCATGCCAGGTGTTCGGCGCCTCTAGCCCTTCCGGGGGTGTTCCTGAATCCATTTCTTTACGTACTCGATGATCTCGAGGGTCGAGGCTCCCGGTGTGAAGATCTCGCCGACTCCCGATCGCCGGAGCTGGTCGATATCCTTTTCGGGAATGATGCCGCCACCGAACAGCAGAACATCATCGAGTCCCTTCTCCTTCATGAGCGCGAGGACTTTGGGAAAGATGGTGTTGTGTGCCCCGCTCAGGAGGCTGATGCCGATGACATCCACATCCTCCTGGAGAGCCGCCTCCACAATCATCTCCGGAGTCTTCCGCAATCCGGAATAAATTACTTCCATCCCGGCGTCTCTCAGCGCGGCAGCAACGACCTTCGCACCCCGGTCGTGACCATCAAGACCTGCCTTGGCAATCAGCACGCGAATCTTCTGTTCATCTCCCATACAAACCTCTGAGTTCGTTATCGGTGAAGCTCCCGCAGTAGCTTTTCGTACGCGCGATGAAACCGCGAGAGGGGAAAACCAACCACATTGTAGAAACAGCCGTCGACCTTCTCAACGAATACCGCCCCGTAATCATCCTGGATGCCGTACGCCCCTGCCTTGTCCATTGGTGAGCCCGATGCCGCGTAGAGAGCAATCTCCTCCGTCGTCAGCTTCCGGAATTGAACCTTCGTCCGTGCGACCTCAGACGTCTTCTTCTTCGTCTCCACGTCGACGAGCACGATCGCTGTGTACACGATATGCGTCCGACCGCTCAACTTCCGCAACATCGCCCGTGCTTCCCGTTTCGTCTCCGGCTTACCGAGGACTTCCCTTCCGACAACGACAATCGTATCAGCTCCGACCACGATGCCTCGCCGAAATCGTCCTGCAACGTCCATTGCCTTCTCCTCCGCGATGCGCAGTGCACCGCTCCGCGGGGATTCGTGATCGTGAAATCGTTCATCGACGGTGCTGGGTCGCACGAGAAAATTCAATCCGATTTGCTTGAGCAGCAATCGGCGACGCGGTGAGCGCGATGCGAGTATGAGTGGTCTTCGGTTTGCTTTCGGCATACAACAAAAAAAGCGACATTATTCATATCGCTTTCGGTCGTGAAACATCATTGTGCCGGAGAACTATCGGAACATCGACTTGATGCTTCCCCAGGTCCGCCGCGCGGTCGAACTCAGGCCATACAACACACTCGTTTGCCGTTCTTCAGAAATCACTCCTCCGGACCCTATCACTCGAACCACGTATTGGAAGACCCTCCCGTTCGACTTGAACACCGACCTGTCGATGTATTCGTAGGTCGAGTTGCTCCCTTTTCGTGCTACCTCTCCGACCACGGTGAAATCACCGTGCGTCGCTTCGCGACGGAGGACCTGAAACTTGTCGACTCCGGTCTCATCAAGCGTATACCAGCGCAAGACGATGTAACTTTCACGAGGCTCGGCAGCGATCGCTCCGTTAATCACCTGCGCAACGCTCACGTGAACCGCGAGCACGGCAACGACGAGAGCGAGCATGGAAAGAAGGCGCATGTTCATACGAGTCAAATATAGAACTTCCTTCAGTAAGGCACAAGTCTTTTTTTTCTTCGTCACACAATTGCCGCGGAGCGCAACGGCCTGGGATGCTTTATTCCGGAGCTTTCCCTTTTGCTCCGAAGATGCGATCTGAGAGCTCGGAAATCAGCAACCCCGATACGATCAGGAAGCCCCCGATGATCCCGAGATTTCCGATCGTTTCGCCAAGTGCGAAATAGGCCACTGCGGCCGCCACAACCGGTTCAAGTGAAAAAATCACTGCGGCCCGTGTCGGTGTGGTGTCCTTCTGATATCGGGTTTGCAGCGTCAACGTCAGAATTGTCGCGAGAATCGCAAGATATGCCAGCCCAATGAGCAAATCTCCGGTCAGGACAAACGTGGGAACCTCGAAGAAAGGAGATGCAATTGTCGACAGCAATGCGGTCAGCACAAATTGCATGAATGCCAGCTGCCAGAAGCTTGATTCCTTCGAGAAGAGGTCCAGGTAGACAATATACAAACCGAACACTGCGGCGCAGATCAGCGTGAGGCCGTCACCGATGTTGAAGGAAGACCCTCCCGGACTGGTCAGAAGATAGAGTCCGACGACAACCAGGATAATGCCGAGAATATTACCGGTTTTGGGCGGCCGCCGTTCGATGAGAATCTGGAAGAGCGGGGTGAAGATGACGAGAAGACCCGTGATGAATCCCGATTTCGAGGCCGTCGTATACTGCAAGCCGATCGTTTGCGTCGCGAACCCAACCCAGAGGAGAAACCCCAGAATGCTCCCGTGGAGAATCGCCTTCGATGTGATTTTCTTGAGATGACGGAAGGCGAATAGCAGGAAGAGTACCGAGGCGATGCCGAACCGCACAGCGATGAACATCAGCGGAGACGCATCATCCAGACCTTGCTTGACGATGACAAACGTCCCGCCCCAGATGAACGTGCAGACAAACAGATAGAATTCAGCGACAGTTCTTTTCGTCATGCGTACGTGATCACCATCTCGGTCGGAATGCCATATGTGGAAAACCGCGATACCAACAACATTGCCATCGAAGCTGCGAACGATCTGATACGCTAGATAGACGGGTACGAATCAAACAGTCTTCCCCACTGACTCTCTTTTGTCCAGCGCCGGAAGATTCGTCTATCCTTGAGGGGCCATCGGTAGTAGTCGTGATAGAATTCAGAGCCGAACACAAAAAGATGGACGAGAGGCGTGCGGAAAAAGAGATGTTGGAGATGTTTCAGGGGACCGTACCAGAGAATGTCGCCGATCCGGCTGGCGCTGTTGTCGCCCACGCTGAAGCGCCAATTGGTGGTGCTGACATCGATCCCGCGGACTTCGATTGATCGCGGATCCCCGCATCCCAATCCACGCGCGTGTGCCAGGGCAATGTATCCAATCGACATCGGATCGAAACCCATAAGCTTCGCCGCCACGGCGTCGATGGCCACCTGGTCTGCGCCGGCGAGAATGACATTCTTCGTTTCGGGGTACATGGTGCGCGGACCCGGTCCGTTACCCGCCGTTGTCCCGTCCATCACGGCAAAGATACCGGAATGGATTTCTCTCTGGATCAGCAACAGATCGACCAGCGTCTCATGAATCCACGTGTGCGTATAGTGACGATGGATGTTCAGCAATCCCCCGAATGCGTTCTTCATCGCCCCTGTTGTCGTCGTGTAGATATGGCATTTCACCGTTGGGAGATGAACGATGTTCTTCCCGAGGAAGAATTCAGGGAGATAGATCCCTTCAGGATAGATCTGATCGAGAACGAGAAGGGAGTGCCTGGGGGAATATGGAATCCACCGAATGTCCTCCGGCTTGAAATTGAACAACACCGGAACGTCATACCTCGCAAAGATCGGGCGGTATTTGTTGAGATCCTCGCCCTTGAAGGCATCCGTCACCACAGTTTGATTCTGAACGCAGACGAGGTCACGGTGGCCGTACGTCCGCAGTCCAAGGATCGTTCCTTCAAGTTGCCACGGGGTTGTATTCGCGCCGGGAAAAGGAAAGTGCCACGAGATGTTATCCTTCAGGATTGTGGGCTTCCCGGGGGTGAGCGCCTGTTCAACACCTGCCATCTCCATGGCTTTTTGAATATCGTCCAGGATTGTCTCGGGACGTGTTTCAACGACTGCCACGATCGGTTTCGGTGCGGCGATGTCTCGAATGCGTGTCGGCGATTTTGGTTCAGGATATTTCATTCTGTGATCAACCCTCAGAATACGCGACGCGAATAGATGATCGCAATGCACGAAAGAAACCAAAGAGCGATGTTCACGATCATCACGGGATCGGTCAACAACAGATAAGTCGGATTGTCCTCCGTACTCCGCTTTCTGAGGAGATGCATGTAGCGAAAGATCCCGAAGAGCACGAAGACGGTGGTGAAGATCAGATTCTCCGTTCCGAACATCGAAACGGTTCGTTCCGCGACGGTGTAGAGTGCGTACGAAATCGCCATTCCAGCCGCGGAGATGGTGATGATCTGATCCAGATAAGGGAGTTCGTATTCCCGGAGAACTATGCGGCCGGAAAACTCGACGGAATTCTGTACCAGCATCAATTCCCCCCGGCGTTTGGAAACCGCAAGGAAGAGTGATACGAAGAGCGTACAGAGGATGAGCCAGTGCGAGACCTCGACGTGGATCGCCAATGCTCCTGCGAGAACGCGCAGCATAAACCCCGCCGCTACGATGAAGACATCGACGAGAAGAATATGCTTCAGCCAGAACGTATAGAGGATGTTGACGAAGAAATAGAGAGCAACAACGATCTGAAATTCCGGACGCATATTCCGAGCCAGGAGAAGCACGACGACCGTGAGGAGGATGGCAAAGATCGCCGCCTGTCGAGGTGAAACGGCGTCCGACGCGACGGGGCGGCGGCTCTTGACCGGGTGCGCCCGGTCGAGATCCCGGTCGGCAATGTCATTGACGGTGTAGACGACGCTGGAAACAAGGCAGAACACGACGAAGGCTATGATAGATGCGCTCACGTATTCGCCGTCAAAGAGGTGCTGCGAAAAGACGAGCGGGGCGAAGAGGAATACGTTCTTCACCCAATGATGTGGTCGAGCAAGGACGACGAACGATTTCATCGGTAGTCCCCGTTTCAATCAGCGGGATCGGCTAGAACACCGCCGGTTCTTCGTAAACTCCATAGACTTCGGCCAGCGCGTGGCACATCTCCCCCAGCGTGACGTAGGCGCGGGTGCATGCAAGCAGGGAGGGGATCACGTTCGTGCCGTCAGCGGCAGCGATTTTCAACGCATTGATCTTCGCGTTTACATCTTCCCGATTTCGGCTATGCCGGACTTCGGCCAGCCGCTGTTTCTGCTTCTTTTCGACCTCCGGGGATATTTCGAGAATCGGGATCTCGATCTTCTCATCTTCCTGAACAAAATCATTCACGCCGACGATGATCTTTTCTTTTCGGTCGAGTTCACGTTGATACCGGTACGCGGCGTCCGCAATCTCCCTCTGCGGGAAACCTGCTTCGATGGCCGGAATCATTCCCCCAAGCGCCTCAATCCGTTCGAAATAGGTCTCTGCCTCCGACTCCAACCGATTGGTGAGGGTTTCAAGGTAGTAACTGCCCGCAAGCGGATCGATCGTATTGGTCACCCCTGTTTCATGCGCAATGATTTGCTGGGTACGCAGGGCAATGCGCACGGCTTTTTCCGACGGCAACGCCAGCGTTTCATCCATCGAGTTCGTGTGAAGGGATTGCGTGCCGCCGAGAACGCCCGACAAGGCCTCGAAGGCCGTTCGGACGATGTTGTTTTCGGGCTGCTGAGCCGTCAGCGAGCAACCTGCCGTCTGCGTGTGAAACCGAAGCATCCAGGACCGCGGGTTTTTGGCGCCGTACTTCTCTCTGAGTTTCCGTGCCCAGATTCGTCGGGCTGCCCGGTACTTCGCGATCTCCTCAAAGAAATCCATATGCGCATTGAAGAAGAACGATATGCGTGGGACAAACTCATCAACGTCCAATCCCCTTTCAATGCCGGCCTCCACGTATGCGAATCCATCGGCGAGAGTGAACGCGAGTTCCTGCGCCGCGGTCGAGCCGGCCTCCCGGATGTGATAGCCGCTCACGGAAATCGGATTCCACTGCGGGACTTCCCTGTTCATGTATTCAAACATGTCGATGATAAGCTTCATCGAAGGTACGGGGGGATAGATCCACTCCTTTTGCGCAATGTATTCTTTGAGGATGTCGGCCTGGATTGTGCCTCGCAGCCGCGTGAAGTCGACACCCTGCTTCTCGGCCACGGCGAGATAAAAGCACATGACCATGAGTGCAGGAGCGTTGATTGTCATCGAGGTCGATATCTCTCCAAGATTGATCTCTCGAAAGAGAATCTCCATATCCGCAAGGGAACTGACAGCCACGCCACAGATCCCGACTTCTCCGACCGAAAGCGGATCGTCCGCGTCGCGGCCCATCAGCGTCGGAAGATCGAATGCGACGGAGAGTCCTGTTTGTCCGTGATCAAGGAGATAGTGATACCTCTTGTTTGTATCCTCCGGCGTCCCGAATCCTGCAAACTGCCTCATTGTCCACAAACGTCCACGGTACATCGTCGGGTGGATGCCGCGTGCATACGGGAATTCTCCCGGGTACCCGATATCACGAACGAAATCGAGATGCGCAATATCATCGGGTGTGTACAGCATCTCTACCGGCGCGCCGCTCACGGTCGTAAAGACCGCTTCACGCATCCGGCCCGCCGAGCGAACATTGTGTTCCCACTTCTTCTTCTCGGTGTTCATTCTTTTCTCGTCGTAGATCATGATCGCTCCCTCACCTGTTGCATGCTACGTTCGTCCAAAGCGTTTATCCAATTCTTCTATGGAAAGTCTGATCACCACCGGTCGCCCGTGCGGACAGACATAGGGCATCGACGTCGCGAAGAGCTGATCGACCAGATGGACCATCTCCTCCGGCTTCAGCCTGTCGCCTGCCTTGATCGCCGCCTTGCACGCAAATGATTTCGCTAAACGATCCCTCACGTCGAGCTTCACTTCCTGTTCGATGTGGCGGTATTCATCGAGAACATCCTGAAGAATTCGTCTTTCGTTTCCGACACGCACGTCAACGGGGATTCCTTCGATGACAATCGTATTCTTCCCGAACAGCTTCAAGCCGAACCCGAGTCCCTGGAGATGCGGCTGCAACTCTTCAACCAGGGCATAGTCCGATGCCGTCAGCTCGACAGTCTGTGGAAACAGAAGCTGTTGGGTGGATGGGAGATTGTTTTCGAATCCCGCGACCGCTTTCTCATACAAGATGCGCTCATGCGCGACATGTTGATCGATGATGATGATGCCCGTCCTGACCTGCGACAGGATATACTTGTTATGGAGTTGCCAGATCGGACGCGTTTCACGGTGTCCATCATCCAGCTCGTCGATTCTGCCGGCGTGCGCGTAGAGGCGATCTGCGGCCTCTTTTCGCAACCCGAAAGAGTTGATGGCAACACCCTCGGGGTCCCCTTCTTGAAACAGGGCATCGAGACGAGTTGCGCGTGCGTGCTCCCCACGACCGAACGATCTTGCAGATCCAGGGAAGGCCGATGCGCCGCGCGGGTCCTCTCCGGGAGTGTTCAACCTGCTGACGGAAACCGGCATTCGGGTCTCCTTCTCGAGGTCGACGCTCTGCGGAAGATCGTGCGCGCCCAGCGCGTGGCGGACCGCTGAGAGCACGGCACGATAGACATTCGATTCATTCTCAAACTTCACCTCCATCTTCGACGGATGGACGTTGACATCGACGTGTCGGGGATCAATGGTCAGGTTGAGGAGGAAAAACGGAAAAGACCCTTTCTCCAGAAGATGTTCATAGGCGTGATAGACGGCGTGATTGAGTGCCTTGCTGACAATGAACCGCCTATTCAAGTACAGATACTGTTCCGCCCTGCTCTTCCGGAAAAAGGTTGGGCGACCGACGAATCCGGAAATCCGCAGATACGGCGTCGACTCCGCCACCGGGATCAACTGATCGAATTGGGGGTCTCCAAGAATCGCCCGCAGGCGCTGTTCCTCGCTGCCAAATGAGAGATTGTAGATCTCCGTGTCGTCATGGTAATAGCGAAAAGCGATTTCGGGATAGGCAAGCGCCACGCGTGTGACCGTCTCGGTTATGTTCCGAAGCTCGGTGGCGTTGGTCTTGAGGAACTGCCGACGCGCCGGGGTATTGAAGAACAGATTGCGCGCGGCCATAGAGGTTCCGATTGGGCCGGCGACCCGGGACTCCTCGATGAGTTTGCTCCCTTCGATCCGGAGAGACACCGCCGTCTCATCAGACTTCGTCCGCGTCTTGATCTCCACCTGGGCAACTGCGGCAATCGAAGCGAGCGCTTCGCCTCGGAATCCGAGTGTGCGGATATTTTCCAAATCCTCAGCGGCGACGATCTTGCTGGTCGAATGTCTCTGAAAACAGAGCAGCGCGTCGTCGCGAAGCATCCCCTCACCATCATCGACGACCTGGATGAGAGACCTCCCTGCCTCCTTCGCCACAACGGTGACGCTGCGTGCTCCGGCATCTACTGCATTTTCCAGCAGTTCCTTGACGGCCGATGCCGGACGCTGGATGACTTCGCCGGCGGCGATCTTGTTCGCGATATCCTGGTCGAGTATGCAGATCTTGGTGGACATATCAGCGGATGATGCCGCTCACGTAGAGGTAGAAATAGATGATAAGTGCAAAGACGGCGACCCAGAGAAAGATCGGCTTTCGCTTCTTTCGCGCGCGACGCATTTCTCTTTGCATCCTCTCGCGAAACTTCTCGCCCGGATCGCGTTCCGGCTGATAGAAGCGCGGCTCATAATCAAACCGCCGGTATTTGGGTCTCCTGAAAAACATCCTAAGCACTTCTCCTCACCGCCCCGGTTCCCGGGTGATCGGGAAGGACCAACTTTCCATTTTCGATGGTGACTCCCGCGAAGGGATCATTCGAGGTGAGGACGTTCCCATCCAGGTCCGCATAGTCGATCAAGGGTGAAAGATGGGCCGCGGCGGATATTGCCACCGAGGTCTCGATCATGCAGCCCATCATAATTTTCAGTCCGCACGCCCGGGCGGTCGAGATCATGCGATGCGCTTCCCGCAAGCCGGTGCATTTCATCAGCTTGATATTGATTCCGTCGAATACGCCCTGCAGTTTCGGGACATCACACAGTCGGATGGAATTCTCGTCGGCAATCAATGGGAGAGCGACTCGTTCCCTCACCCATGCCGTGCCCGCAAGGTCGGACGCAGGCATCGGTTGTTCGACAAATTCGACTCCCTCCTGTTCAAGCCATTTGATCTTCTCGACCGCGATCTCCTTGTTCCTCCAACCCTCGTTGGCATCGACCCGCAGTGTTTTCTTCGTCACTCCGCGGATCGTCTTCATGATTTCCTCATCATTATCCAAGCCCAGCTTAATTTTGAGGATTGGATATTCCTCCGCCTCCCTGACTTTTTGCTCGATCACTTCGGCCCGGTCGATGCCGATTGTAAATGATGTCAGCGGAGCTCTTGCTTTGTCGAGTCCCCAATACTGATAGAGGGGGATGTTCAGCTTCTTGCCGATCCAATCATGCAGGGCGATATCAACAGAAGCCTTTGCAGCGGAATTCCCCTCTTCCAGTTGATCGACATAATTCAGGATCGCCTCGAGCTGAAAGGGATCGCGAAATTGTCCAAGTTCGAGCCGGGAGAGGAACGCGTGAATCGATTCGACCGATTCCCCGTACCGTCTGGAGGGTGACGCTTCTCCAAAACCGACGATCCCATCGTGCGCGAGTTCGACAATCACCACTGTCTCCATCTCCCTCGAGCTTCGCGCAATGGTAAACGTATGCTTGAGTTTCAGATCATAAGTTGTGGACGATAGTTTCATAGATGTCTCGCAGCTTCAAGACAAAGAACTCGATCGCCCGTCGAACATCGCATCGACATAGGCGCGAGCATCGAATGGTTGCAGATCATCGATCTTTTCCCCGACGCCGACATATTTCACGGGGACCTTGAGTTCCCGGGCAATGGCGAGCACGATTCCCCCTTTTGCCGTCCCGTCGAGCTTGGTGAGCACGATGCCGGTCAGGCCGATTGCGTCGGCGAATTGCCGTACTTGCTGAAGCCCGTTCTGACCCGTTGTGGCGTCGAGTACAAGAAGCGTTTCATGTGGTGCGCCCGGCGTTTGCTTCTCCAGCACGCGCTTGATCTTTTTGAGCTCTTCCATCAGATTTGTCTTCGTGTGCAGTCGCCCTGCCGTGTCGATGATCACAACATCGAGATTCCGTGCCTTGGCCGACGCGACAGTATCGAATGCGACGGCCGCCGGATCGGCTCCCCGCCTTTGCTGCACAATGTCTACGTGCGCCTTACGGGCCCAGACCTCGAGCTGTTCGTTCGCTGCCGCTCGAAACGTGTCGGCGGCTCCAATCAGCACGCGCAATCCCTCCTCACGGAAGTGGTTTGCCATTTTGCCAATCGTGGTTGTCTTCCCAACACCATTCACCCCCACGATCATCACGACAAAGGGGCGCTGACCCTCATTCACGATCACGCCTCCCCGATCCTGAGGACTCTCTCCTCGCAGAACGTTTGCGATCTCATCTCGAAGCAGGTTTGTGAGTTCAGTGGGAGAGGTGTATTTCTCTTCTTTCACGCGTCGTTGAATGCGCTCGATAATAACCCCCGTCGCTTCCACACCGACGTCGCTCCCGATCAAAACTTCCTCAAGATCGTCGATCATTTCCTGGTCGATCGTACTTTTCGCCGTCACGATGCGTTGTACTTTTCCGACAAAGGAATCGCGTGTCTTCGTCAGACCCGACCTGAACTTTTCAAACACATTTCCAAAACCCATGCACTCTCCTACGCGGTTCTTCCAACGCTCAACCGCTTCGCATACACGCCGAGGGAAAGGATCATAAGACCAGCGCTGACCCACAGGAGCACGCTCTCGACGATCTCGAGAGACGGAAGTCCGAGGGTGGCAATCACAAGCAACAATGCAATCACGTTCACCGTGATCTTCCCCAGCATATTCGATTGCGCGACAATCTTCTTCTTCCGGCGAATGTACAGACCACCGACCACAATCAGAGCATCCCGGACTACAACGGCGGCCACAAACCAGAGCGGAATCTCCTCGAGCACGACCAGGAAGAGTGCGAGAGCCCCAACGGCAATCTTGTCGGCCAACGGATCGAGGATCTTTCCGAGATCGGAGACCTGATGCATCCTTCTGGCCAGGTAGCCATCCAGGAAATCGGTTCCGACGCCGATGATGATGATCACGACGGCCCACAGCCGTCCTTGCGTTCCGCCTTCAAACAGAAGCCATCCCACCGGAATCGTGAGGAGAATCCGACTTGCGCTGATATAGGTTGCGAGGGTCCAGCCGGACTTCGCATTCATTCGTCGTGCGCGTCTTTTGAGACTTCTCGGTCAATGGGAACGGGATATTGACCGCTGAAGCAGGCCGTGCAATAATTGCTTCCGCTTTCATGCGGGACGGATTCCAGGAGCTTGTCGAGCGAGAGATACGCGAGGCTGTCGACGCCCAGCTCCTGTCGAATCGCCTCGATGTCCTGATCGAGTCGGTTGGCGATGAGCTCCTCGCGACTGGGAAAATCCATTCCATAGTGACAGGGAAACTTGATTGGTGGCGAGGAGACGCGAAAGTGGATTTCTCGCGGTTCAGCCTCGCGAATGAGCTTGACGAGCTGCTTCGATGTCGTCCCTCTCACAATGGAGTCATCAACGATCACCACGACCCGATCCTTCAGAACACCTTTCACCGTATTGAACTTGGTCTTTACCTTGAGTTCGCGATCGTGCTGGATCGGCTGAATAAATGTGCGGCCGACGTAGTGGCTTCGAATCAGTCCGATCTCCAATCGACTCTTCACATTCTTTTTGACGTTCTGGCTCACGAATCCCAGCGTCGCCGTGTTGCTCGAGTCGGGCACGCTGATCACGATAACCGGATCGTCCGGACTCTCCGGCACGATCGGCGATTCCTCGGCCAGAAGCTTTCCAAGTTTTCTTCTCACTCGATCCACGCTTTCGCCGAAGATCCGGCTGTCCGGTCGGGAGAAATAGACATATTCGAAGATACATTGATGACAGCCGCTCTTCGAAGCGGAGATTCGGAGTGAGCGAGGAGCATTCTGGACGATGGCTTCCTGATCGACAATCAAGAGCTCTCCTGGCTCGACATCTCGAACAAACTCTGCCCCAATGATGTCAAACGCACATGTTTCCGAAGCGACAACGAATGATCCGTCGAGCCTTCCAAGCGACAGCGGTCGGAATCCATGCGGATCCCGTGCTGCGATCAGGCTTGTATCAGTGAGGATAACAAGCGAGTAGGCTCCTGTCACGGCCTCCAGCGCCTCTTTGATCTGGAGAACCTGGTCTTGTTGCTGACTTCGAGCCGTAAGATGGAGAATGATTTCGCTATCGGAGGTCGATTGGAAGATTGTGCCGGCACTTTCGAGCCGCTCACGCAAGGTGTGAAAATTCGTGAGGTTGCCGTTGTGGGCAAGGGCGAGATTGCCCCCCTTGTAGTTCACCATGAACGGCTGAATGTTCGCCTTATTGCCGGTCGATCCGGTGGTGGAATAGCGATTGTGGCCGATCGCCCCCGTTCCATTCAGCACCGTCTTCAGCGTTTCGTCGTCCTTGAAAATGTCTGAGACGAGACCGATTCCCTTAACGACGTTGAACTTCCCTTTCTTGCCGCTGCGATTGAATTCACTCGAAACGATCCCCGACGCTTCCTGACCTCGGTGCTGGAGGGCGTGCAGGCCATAATACGTCATCACCGAGGCCTCGGGATGGCCAAAGATTCCGAAGATTCCGCAATTGCATCTGGGCTTGTCTGAGTCGAGCGTGAGCATTTCGCGATCTGAACAGTTGATCTGACGTCGAAATTACCAAAATTTTCCGGGGCAAACAAGGAACCGCAACGCACGGCGACAAAACGAAAATGGAGAGTCAGGTTCTGCACTCTCCATTTGCATGCACAACGTTCTACTCGTTCCGCGATCCATCAATCGGTTCCCCTTCCTTTCAGGATATCGCTGAGGGTCGAAGCAAAGAAATCGCAGTGATCCCGTGTCACTGTATAGGGAGGAAGCAGTCGGATCACTGTGGTGTTCGTACAGTTGGCGAGGATGCCGCGTGTCAGCAGCTCATCCACGACTGGCTGGGCGTCGCTCGTCAGTTCGACCCCGATCATGCAGCCAAGCCCGCGCACCACTTTGATCGAGCGTGGGAACATCTCTTTCATCGCATTGAGGGACGAAACGAGATAATCGCCGATCGCTGCCGCCTGCGTCACGAGTCCATCGCCGAGGATGGTATCGATGACAGCGCATCCGGCTGCACACGAGACGGGGTTACCTCCAAACGTGCTCCCGTGGACGCCATAGGTAAACGTCTCCGCCACCCGATGATTGCCGAGAAAAGCTCCGAGTGGAAGCCCGCCACCGATGGCTTTGGCGAGAATTACGACATCAGGCCGGATCCCGAAATGTTCGCACGCAAGAAAGCGACCGGTCCTTCCAATGCCCGTTTGAATTTCGTCAGCGATCAGAAGTAACCCAAATTCTTTTTGGAGGGTGACGAGTTCGTGAGCGAATTCCGATGTGATCGGATGCACTCCACCTTCCCCCTGAATCGGCTCAAAGACAATCCCCAGAGTGCTCGCATCGATGTGCGATCTCAATCCCGTCACATCATTGAATTGTACATGGATGATGTTCGGAAGAAAGGGCTCGTATCCCTCGCGGTACTTTGCGCGCTCGGTGAGGGAGAGAGAGCCCATGGTCCGTCCGTGAAACGAGTTTGAAAGTCCCACCAGTACTTTCTTTCCGCCGTTCTTTCCCCATTTCCGGGCGAGTTTGATCGCCCCTTCCATCGCTTCAGTACCGCTGTTCGTGAAGAAGACGCGGCTCATCCCAGTCGCGTCAATCAATTTCTTCGCCAATTTGACCTGGGATTCCTGGACGAAGAAATTCGAGAGGTGCATGTATCTTTCAACCTGATCGTGCACTACCCGGTTGATCGCCGGGACATTGTACCCCAGCGCGTTCACGGCGAGTCCTCCAAAGAGGTCGAGATACTGTTTTCCCCCCCGATCGTAGAGCATACAGCCTTCGCCGCGGACTATATCAATCCCAAGCCGTTTGTATGTGCGGAAGAACAATTGCTCTTCCTGAATAAACAGATCGTGCATTAGGGTTTCTTCCCGGTAGTCATGAGGATGAGGATCTTGTGAAGATGCCTGACGGTTCTTTTGAGGTCACGTCGGGTGCCGTTGTTCTCGATGACGACATCCGCCAGTTTCTTTTTTTTCTCCGCCGGCCACTGTGCGCGCTGTCTTCGGATGATGTCTTTTGCGGAGAACCCGCGACGGCTCGCTGCCCGTTCTTTTCTTTTCCGAAGAGCTGTGTGCACAACGATCACAACGTCAAGGTTCGCGTCCAATCCCCCCTCATAGATGAGCGCTGCCTCGACGATGGCCAGTGGTTCACCGTTCCGTTCGAGTCGCCGGAGTTGCTTGAGAATCTTGCTCGCGGCCTTCGGGTGGACAACAGTGTTGACTTTGCGAACGAGCATCGGATTGGCGAAGATTGCGTCCGCAACGATCTTTCGGTTTAATCTCCCGTCAGCGGTGTATGCGTCGCGGCCAAGGATTCGCCGGAGCTTCGTCCGGATCTGCGGATCCGTTTCGGAAAGGGACTTCGCGATTTTGTCGGCAGAGAGAACCGGAACCCCGAGCTCTTCGAAGAAACGGCATACGGTGGTCTTTCCACTGCCGATTCCACCGGTAACACCGATTCGGAGCATGGGGTTCTTCCTCGACGCGACGGACCATCAACGTGTGGGCAGGTCTCTACAGCAGGGCGATCTACTTTGCGATCGCGACAGATCGGAACTCGCGAATCACCGTCACCTTGATCTGTCCGGGATACTCCATTTCGTGCTGGATCTTGGCAGCGATATCTTGCGAGAGTTGATCCGCCGCGGCGTCATCGACCAGCTCATGATTCACGATCACGCGAACCTCGCGGCCTGCTTGAATCGCATAGCTGTTGACGACGCCATTGAACGACTTGGCCACTCCCTCAAGTTTTTCGAGTCGCTTGACATAGCCTTCGACCGACTCGCGCCTTGCGCCTGGTCGCGCGCCGCTAATCGCATCGGCGGCCTGCAGGAGACTCGCGATGGGATGTTCCATCGGGATATCTTCGTGATGCGAACCGACCGCGTTGCAGACGATGGGATGCTCGTTGCATTTCTTGCACAGCTCGTAGCCGATGAGGGCATGGGGACCTTCGACGGTTTTTTCGACGGTCTTCCCGATATCATGCAATAGTCCTGCGCGCTTCGCGAGGATGGGATCCAAACGCAATTCCGCCGCCATCAATCCCATGAGGAACGAAACCTCGATACTGTGCTGCAGCAGGTTCTGACCGTAGCTCGATCGATATTTCATTCGGCCGATGTGCCGGACGACTTCCTGATGCGCACCGTGGAGTCCAACTTCGAGAAGGGTGTTCTCGCCGATCCGCACCACTTCTTCTTCCAGTTCGTTCCGGACTTTTGTGACCACTTCTTCGATGCGTGCCGGATGAATGCGTCCATCTGCAATGAGTCGTTCAAGAGCGACACGAGCCACTTCCCGCCGGAACGGATCGAATCCTGAGAGGATGACTGCTTCGGGGGTATCATCGACGATTACATCGACGCCTGTGGCTGCTTCAAATGCGCGGATGTTTCTTCCTTCGCGGCCGATGATCCTCCCCTTCATCTCATCCCCCTCGAGATTCAGCACGCTGACGGTTGTCTCGACGGTATGGTCAGCCGCCGTCCGTTGGATGGCCTGGATCACGATCTTCTGTGCCTCGCGGCGGCATTCTTCCCTTCCCCTGTCCCGAACCTCCTTGAGACTTTGGGCCGCCTCACTCTTCGCCGCCTCGATCAGGTTGTCGTGCAGGTATCGCTTGGCTTCGTCGCGCGTAAGTCCGGATACTCGCTCAAGACGAACGTTTTGCTCCTCGATGAGTCGCGAGAGTTCCTGCGTCCGCTCGTCCATCCGCTTCTGACGCTCACGTAGCTCTTCCTCGAGCGATTGCACATTGCGCTCTTTCTTGCCCAGAAGGTCGAGCTTCTTGTCGATGTTCTCCTCCCGGCTCAGCAGTTGTTTTTCAAACGACTGCAGCTTGCTCCGCTTGGATTGAATGTCGCTGTCGAATTCCTTTTTCTTTTTGTACCATTCATCCTTCACTTCGAGCAGTTTTTCACGCTTGAGGGCATTCGCGTCTCGTTCGGAGTCTTCGAGGATCCGTTTTGCGCGCTCCTCAGCTCCTGCGATTTTGTTCTTCCCCAGCCAGACGTTGAGATACCAGCCCGCGGCAAATCCGAGGCCGATGATCCCGACGATAGCCGGAATGATTGTTGCCAGTTCATTCATAGTCTTCTTGCCTTCCCCACAAAAAAAACCGCACGCGCCTACCCCCTATCAACGATGTATTAGAAGAACCTCTGTTCTAACACGGTGGGTGCCTGCCCAAGCATTTCACACTTCCACCAGCCTCGCTCTTCCTGATGGATCAGGAGTCATCGCGCAAGCCCCGTGCGAAGACGGTCATGGCCTGTGCTCCACGCTTGCGAGTCAAGCTCCCTATTAAAGCAACTTGTCAGGTTCTTTAATAAGTTATTGATAGCGGCAAACGGTGCGGCTTATACGAATTTCGCCTGTCACCAAACAAAGAACACCGAAGATGCTACGAGGGTTCTGACTCGGCACTATCGTCGAGGCAATTGTCGAGATAGTTCGAGAGCTTCGTAAGCTCAGAATGCAAGTGTTCAGAAACCTGTTGCTGATTCTCTCGTTCCCGCATCAAATCCTCAGAAATATTCAATGCGGCGAGAACGGCCACGGTCAGCGGTGGTTGCTCAGGAATCTTCTCATGAATCTTGCCGAGCATGGCATCGACATGCGACGCGATCTTCTTCGTCTGGCTCTCATCCTCTCCCTTCAGAGGGTATTCCGAGCCGAAGATCTTGACCTTGATGCTCTTCCCGTTCATCTTCGCTTTCGTCGTCAATGAGAGTCTCGTTGCCTAGAACTGTGAAGCTCAAAGAAACTGCCTGCGTAACACACAGATCAGAGTCGAGAATTCAGCTTTCCAATCAGCTCCTTGATTCTTAGGACAAACGCCTCCTTTTCCTCCTTGGTGACAAAGCCGCTTCCGTTCGATTGTTCTTGTTGAAGCCGTGCGCGCGTTCGTTCAAGTTCGGCCTTGAGTGATTCGAGTTCGCGCGTGATAGTCGCCTGATTGCCCTCGTACTGCTGGATCTTTGATTTCAGACCCCGGTTCTCCTGCTTCAATCGGAGAACGAGATCCGAGACCCTGCGTACTTTTTCCCACAAATGCGCGAGCGAAGATTCAACAATTTCCTTGTTGATCCCTGTTCTGACCTCCGGTTCCACAGGCGCATCAGCCACGCGTGTGCTCCTTCAGGGTTGTCATGCGTCGCGTTCACTCCGCTCACGAACGGAGCGTTGCCCCGAGCTCAGTGCCGAGTGTACCGACGATTCGTTGAACCAGCCCGTTGACTTCAGCATCCGTGAGAGTCTTCTCGGTAGGTTGGAACGTGACGGTGCACGCCATGCTCTTCAGCCCGGTACCCAGGTTCTCCCCGACAAAAACATCGAAAAGCACAACGTCGCGCAACATGGGCCCTCCCGCACCTCGGATCACGCGCTCAAGATCACCAAACGGAAGCTCCATTGGAACCACGAACGCGAGGTCGCGCACGACCGCCGGATATCGAGGAAGTGGAGAGACCTTGTGGCCTCTCTGCCGAAGTTCGGACATTTTGTCCAGCTTCAACTCGCAAATGAAGACATCCTGACCGATGTCGAATTCGGTGAGGACTTCCTTCCTGATCTTACCAAGAAAACCCACGTAAGTGTCTTGAATTTCAACGTCTATGTTGTCGACACTTAAAGGTTTGTGGCTATCATAACAAATAAAGCGGTGTTTGTCAAGGAAAAACTTGGTAAGGAATGATTCCACTTCTCCCTTTAGATCGAAGATGTCCACGTCGCGGACTTCGATACCGTACTGCTGCGGCAACACTTTTCCGGTGACAACGATCAACAGTCTGTGCTCCTCGCGATGGCCCGGCACAGGAGTCGCCTCGCCTTCTTTGCCGAAGTGGTACGTCCTTCCTACCTCGAACAGCCGGAGGTTCTTATGGAACTGATTCAGGTTTCCCTGAACGACGTGCAATGCTCCGGGGATCATACTCGTTCGCAGTGCCGCCATTTCCACGCTTACAGGATTGAGAACACCAATGGAGGGTTCTCCCGGGAGGGCCGCGTCCGATTTGTTCAGCAGACTGTTCGCGATCATTTCATTGAATCCGGCTCCCTCCCAGTACAACCGTACCTCGTCAAGAAAATCTCTGGGCTCGGACACTTCTGCAAATCGGACGGCGCCACGCATTTTGGTTTCGATCTTGTCATATCCGAAAACCCTCGCGACTTCCTCGATCAAATCGATCTCTTCGTGGACATCGTTCCGATGACTCGGAATCGCCACTTCTAACTGGATCTTCGTGCTCTGTTTCGCCTTGAAACCGAGTCGCTTGAGCAATGAGGAGATCTCGCGCGACGATATCCCCGTCCCCAGAGTTGCATTCGTGCGATCGACACGAAGCGGGCACTTCCGGGTCACCATCTTCCTCGGATAGACGTCAATGATTCCCTTCAAGACTTCACCGCCGGCAACGCTTCGCAGGAACTCGGCCGCGCGGTCTGAAGCGTAGACGACCATCTCAACGTCGACTGCACGCTCGAATCGCTGCGATGCATCCGTCGAGAGACCCAGTGCCTTTGAGGTCCGTCTGATGGATCGAGGATCGAAATAGGCACTCTCAAGCAACACGTTGGTGGTCTGGTCACTGATTTCTGAGTTCATGCCGCCCATCACCCCCGCGATGGCAACGGGCTTTTCGGCGTCGCATATGAGCAACGTGGATGAGGAGAGAGTCCGCTCTTTTCCATCGAGTGTTGTGAACTTCTCTCCCTCTTGGGCGCATCTGACGACAATGGTTCCGCCGGCAATCAGGTCGTAGTCAAAGGCATGAAGCGGCTGACCGGTTTCCATCAGAACATAGTTGGTGATGTCCACAATGTTGTTGATAGGCCGGAGACCGACTGCCAGGAGTCTTTCCTGCATCCACTGCGGCGACGGCCCAACGGTCACGTTGCGGATCACGCGAGCTGTATACCTCGGACATCCTTCCCTGTCGAGGATTCGAACTTTGGCATGACGTGCCGTCTTCACCGATGACTCGCGAAGTTTGGAAGTGGGAAGCTTCCACTTCTTTCCGGTTAAGGCGCTCACTTCTCTCGCCACGCCGATGTGGCTCAACCAGTCACCTCTATTCGCAGTGGGTTCCATTTCGTAGTAGACATCTCTCTTCCCGAGATGTTTCGCCAGGGGTGTTCCGGGTCTCGCTTTTCCATCCAACACCAGGATATTGTCGGCATCGTCTCCCAGGTCAAGCTCGTACTCCGAACAAATCATTCCCTCGGATTCAACGCCTCGGATCTTCACGTGCTCAAGTCGGAAGGGCTTTCCCGACGGATCGTGCTGATTGCGGGGAACAGTTGCTCCGACCAGTCCCACAGCCACTTTCTGGCCGACCTCGACGTTGGAGGCACCGCACACGATTTGCAGATCTTTCTTTCCGATGTTAACGCGACACACCGTGAGTTTGTCCGCGTTTGGATGCTTCTCTATCCCGATGACGTTCCCAACGACAAAGCCGTCGTAGGATTCGCCGATGCTGTGGTATTCAGCGACCTCCAATCCGAGCATGGACAGCCCTTCAGCCAACCGATCGGGCGAGAGACCGATTTCAATGTATTCGTTCAACCATTCATGTGAGATGCGCATAGCTTCTGCCGATCATCTGAGCGTAGCGTTCCTAGAACATCTTCAGGAAACGGATGTCGTTCTCGAAGAACAGACGGATATCGTCGATTCCGTAGCGGAGCATGGCAATCCGTTCGATTCCCATCCCGAAGGCATATCCTGAGACCGCCTCCGGATCGTACCCGACGTATTTGTACAGGTTCGGATGGACCATTCCCGAGCCGAGGATTTCCAGCCAACCCCCGAACTTGCAGACGCGGCATCCTTTGCCGGAGCAAATGAAACACGAAATGTACATATCGGCGCTTGGCTCGGTAAACGGAAAAAACGTCGGTCGAAATTTGTACTTCACGTCGCTTCCATAGAATTGCCTGACGAAACTCACAAGGGTCCCCTTGAGCTCGCTGAACGTCACGCCACGATCGACGTACAATCCTTCGATCTGGTGGAATAGCACGTGACTGCGCGTGCTCACGGCCTCGTTTCGATATACCCTTCCGGGGATGATCACACGCACGGGCGGCGGCTGCGATTCCATGACACGAATCTGGACGGGGGAAGTATGCGTTCTGAGCACAACCTTGTTTGCGACGAAGAAGGTATCCTGCATGTCGCGCGCAGGATGTTCGGGGGGAAAATTCAGCGCTTCGAAGTTGTAGTAGTCCGTTTCGATTTCCGGACCATCGGCGACGGTGAAGCCCATCCGCGCGAAGATCGTCTTGATCTCATCAATCGTTTGAGTGATCGGATGTTTCGTGCCGATTGGCCTGGGGCGACCCGGAAGAGAGAGGTCGAGGTTCGACGTCGATTGGACACGCGAGGATTCTATGCCCTCGCGTTTTGCATCGAGCTCTCGTTGGAGGATATCGCGTAACTCATTGATCTCTTTGCCGACCGCAGGTTTTTCCGTCGCGGGAACGTCTCGGAGGCCATCGTAGAGGGCGGCGATTTGGCCTTTGCGCGCAAGGTACTTGATGCGAATCGGTTCAAGATCGGCGGCGGTGGATGCAGCTGCCAGTTCGCGCCGGAATGCGTCAAGTATGCTTTGGATGGGATCGCGCATTCGAGATTCCGAGATTGGCGATGAGAGGGGAACAATCACTGCAACGGAAAAGTCTTCCCACGGACGCCGGACCATCCCCAACGGGTGATTTCACCAATTGTCTGAGCATGTGGGAAGATTATCAGGATCAAGCGACAGCGAACTTCACGATCTCCGCAAACGTCTGAGGATGGTTTGCAGCGAGATCGGCGAGCACTTTTCGGTTGATCGCAACCTGCTTTTCCTCGAGTCCCGACATCAGTTTTGCATAGGTCGTACCGTGAAGGCGGGCCCCTGCGTTGATGCGCGTAATCCACAGACCGCGGAATTCTCTCTTCTTGAGTCTCCGATCATTGTACGCGTGTGAGAGCGCCTTCTCAACGTGGTGCTTGGCAATCGTGTACACCTTGCTTCGCGCACCCCAGTATCCTTTTGCCTGCTCGAGAACCTTCTTTCGTCGACGGTGAGACGCGACCTTATTTTGTGAACGTGGCATAGACTTCTTCCTTCAATCGTACGTTACGCGAGTAAGAATCTCTTGACGCGGAGCGTCTCTTCTTTCGAAACCAATCCAGGCTTCCGCAAATGGCGCTTTCGCTTTCTCGATTTGCTTGTAAGAATGTGACTTCGAAACGCTTTCCGCCGCTTGATTTTGCCCGTCGCGGTGACTTTGAAGCACTTCGCGGCGCTTCGGCGGCTTTTCATCTTTGGCATGATCTCAATCCCTTCGCGATCACTAAGTATTCTGTTTTGCTTTTTCTGAACTCTTCTTTTTCGCCCGATCGAGGACATAGTAGGCGATCATCTGGCGTCCTTCCATTTTCGGAGCCTGCTCCACCTTGGCAAGATCTTCCACTTTTTCCGTAAAACGGTTCAACAACAACTCTCCCTGCTCCTTGTAGGTGATCTCGCGCCCTTTGAAGACGACCGTCGCCTTCACCTTGTGCCCATCTTCGAGGAACGCTCTCGCGTGGCGAACCTTGAAATCGAAGTCATGCGTGTCGGTATTCGGATGGAACCGTATCTCCTTCACAAGGGTGACATGCTGGTGCTTCCTCTGAAGCTTCTCCTTCTTCGCCAATTCGTACTTGTACTTGCCGAAATCCATCAGTTTGCAGACCGGCGGATCGGCGTTCGGTACGATTTCGATGAGGTCCAAACCCTCCCGCACAGCCATCTGGATGGCTTCACTGGTCGGAAGGAGACCAACCTGCTGACCGTCGCTTCCGATCACGCGGACGCGGGGTACTCTGATCTCGGTGTTGATACGTGCGCGTTGCTGCTTAATAGGCAGATCTCCTATAGTGTGAGTTGCTTGTTCTCGATCACATCAAGTACCTGACGCAGGAACGAACGGGCGTCGACCGCGCCGATGTCCCCTTTCATTCGCCGGCGCACGGAGATCGTTCCGCTCGCCTGTTCTTTGTCGCCGACAACCAGCATATAAGGAATCTTCTTCGTTTCCCATTCCCGGATTTTGTATCCAACCTTCTCATTTCGGTCGTCAAGTTCACAACGGATTCCGGCGCTCTTGAACTCGGCAAAAACCTCTTTGGCGTAGTCCAGGTGCTTGTCCGTAATTGGGATGACGACGGCCTGAATCGGCGCCAGCCAGAGGGGAAAATCTCCACCGAAGTGCTCGATCATGATTCCGATGAATCGCTCCAGCGAGCCGAACGGTGCGCGGTGAATGACCACGGGCCGGTGCTTCTGGCCGTCACTCCCGACATACTCGAGATTGAAACGTTCCGGCATCACGTAATCGACCTGAACTGTTCCGAGCTGCCACGTCCTCCCCAGAACATCCCGCACCATGAAATCGATCTTCGGCCCATAGAACGCCGCCTCACCCACCGCGACGACGTAATCGAGCTTCGATTCATCTGCAACCTCGCGGATTTCACGTTCCGAGCGTTCCCAAAGGTCGTCGCTCCCACCAAACTTGTCCCGGTTCTTCGGATCGCGGAACGAGAGGCGGGTTTTGAAATCCGTGAAGCCGAGGGTCACGAACACGTGTTTGATCAGATCGATCACAGAGAGCAGTTCGTCCTTCAACTGATCATGGCGGACAAACATGTGCGAGTCATCGACTGTAAACGAACGGACGCGGATCAGGCCGTTGAGCTCACCCGATTGCTCGTATCGATAGACCGTGCCGAATTCAGCCAGACGGACCGGCAGATCGCGGTAGCTGCGCGGCTTGGACGCGTAGATCTGAAAATGGTGCGGACAATTCATCGGTTTGAGCAAGTACTGCTCTTCGTCCACACCGATCGGTGCAAACTGGCTCTCCTTGTAGTACGGGTAGTGACCGCTTGTCTTGTAGAGTTCGATATTCCCAATATGCGGGGTCACCACCGGCAGATAGCCGCGTTTCTTCTGCTCGACTCGGAGGAAATTCTCGAGTGTTTCCCGGATAACGGTGCCTTTTGGCAACCACAGGGGCAGACCTCCGCCCACCTTCGGTGTCAGGAGAAAGAGCTCGAGCTCCTGTCCCACTTTACGATGGTCGCGCCGTTTCGCCTCCTCGAGTCGGAACAGATGCTCGTCAAGTTCCTTCTTCGTCGGGAAGGTCACACCATAGACGCGCTGGAGCATCTTGTTCTTTTCATTCCCGCGCCAGTAGGCGCCCGCGATGCTCAGCAGTTTGATTGCTCTGATGCGGCCTGTCGATGGGATATGGGGACCGTAGCAAAGATCGGTGAAGTTCCCCGAGTGATACATCGAGATCGGCTGATCGCGCAACTCGTTCAGAAGCTCAAGCTTGTATGGATCCCCTTTCTTCTGGAAATACTCAACGGCTCTCTTCCAGTCTGTTTCCTCGCGGATGAACGGAACATCACGCTCGGCCAACTGATACATCTTCTCTTCGATCTTCTGCAGATCTTCCGCGGTCAGAGCATGATCTTGCGTATCGATGTCGTAATAAAATCCGTTCTCTACCGGCGGGCCGATCCCAAACTTCGTTCCCGGAAAGAGGGCCTCGATTGCCTCCGCCATCAGATGGGCCGAACTGTGCCAGTATGCGTATTTTCCCCCCTCATCCTCCCACTTCAGAATTCGAACGGAAGCATCCGAACTGATGGGGCGGCCAAGATCCCAAACTTCGTCGTTCACGAGCACGGCAATCGCGTCTTTTGCCAAGCGACTGCTGATGCTCTGTGCGATCGCAAGGCCCGCTGTCCCGCTTTCGAATTCTCTTGTTGAGCGATCCGGAAATGTGAGTGTGATTGTGCTCATTCGTCAGAAACAAAAAAAATCGGAGCAATGTCCGATTACGAGATCTTCCCCCTCCGCGCTAGTCTCGGGCAAACAACATCGTGTCGGTGTGGGCTCTATAGGACTCGAACCTATGACCTCTACCATGTCAAGGTAGCGCTCTAGCCAGCTGAGCTAAGAGCCCCTTGTTCTCAAAAAGGTGTGATATTATAGCCAAAAATACGGGAACAATCAAGAAACGCGCGGAAATATTCCGCACGCGTACAATTCGGTCTTCCGAACATCAGCGATAATAGTTCTTCTCCCATCGGTGACTTCGAAGTCTCTCAACGATTTCGGCCGAAAGGGCTCTTCCGTCCGATGCGGCACAGTTCGCTTCGACGTGGGAGACCGTTCTCATCCCCGGAATCACGGTCGAGACTGCCCGATGGTGCAGACAGAAACGAAGTGCAAGCTCAGACAGAGTCGATGCCTCCGGTCCCATCAACGGCTCGAGTGTTCTCACGCGCTCCCATACTTCAGCTTTCCGATCTCCGCGGAAGTACCAGCTCCGGAACTCTTTTTCTTCAAACAGGGTCGTTGGAGTGATTTTTCCCGTCAGAGCTCCCTCATCCAGAGGAACGCGGGCGATGACGCCAATGCCGAATCTTTCACACACCGGAAACAGCGCATCCTCAGGACTCTGATCAAAGATGTTAAAGATCACCTGAACGGTATCGACCCGACCTGATTGGATCAGTTTGATGGCATTGTGCGGTTCGTGGTTGTTGATGGAAATCCCCAGAAACCGGATCTTTCCCTCATTGCGCAGTCTGGTGACTTCCTCGATCCACTCCTCATCGTCCGTCCATTCGTCGTTCCAGACGTGAAACTGTTGGACATCGATCCGTTCGACCCCCAGATTTGCGAGGCTCGTCTCGGTACATTCACGGATGTAGGAGGCAGGAAACACGTCGTGGAGTTTCGTTCCATCCCGCGCAGGCCATTTCCGATTCATCGGAGGGATTTTCGTTGCGATGAGGATTTCCTCGCGACACTCCCTTCTCAGGGCGCCGATGAGTCGCTCACTATGACCATCTCCGTAAAAGAGCGCAGTATCAAAGAAGTTCATGCCCAGATCGACTGCCCTGCGCAGGGCTTTTATGGATTCGGCATCGGATTCGCCGTGCCAGAGGCCGCCGCCGATACCCCACGCGCCGTATCCGATTTCTGATACGTTGAGGCCGGTCTTGCCGAGAGGGCGATAGTTCACGATCAATCTCCTTTGTCCTTCGAGGATCCACCGGTGAGCTTCTTCCAGAGTTCCTCGGCGTCTTGCTTCGACTTACGCACGACGTAGCGTCTGTGGAGAGTTTCAAGCTTTTCCTGCGTCAGTTTGTCCAGATCTTCGTCGTCTTTGATTCGCTTGGCGATCATGCCGAAGATCTCGGCGTCCGCGCGGTCCATCTTTGGATGATAGGGCTTGAGCTCGTCTGTCTTTTTTCTCTGTTCGATGGTGTTCATCGCGCCGATGTACTGCGGCATGTTGGGAAAGTTGTTGTCGCTGCTCGTGCCGGAGGCGGGATTCGAACCCGCACGTCCCTTGCGGAACACAGGATTTTAAGTCCTGAGCGTCTACCAGTTTCGCCACCCCGGCAAGATGAATGCGGAATGCAGAATTCCGATTGCGGAACGTTCTCTCATTCCGTAATCCACATTCCACATTCCGCATTCTCATGAGGCGCCGGGCGGATTCGAACCGCCGAATAAAGGTTTTGCAGACCTCTCCCTTACCACTTGGGTACGGCGCCAATCAGTAATCTTGCGAGCGTTCCACTCCGACTCTCCCCTGCCGGATAACAAAAACCCCGTTGCCAGGTGGGATTTGGTGGCAACGGGGCAAGTTCATCGTGGAAGTGAACAACGGCAACCCCGGCAGAGCGGGATTGTCGGTTTGTCCCGTCACCGAGAAGCGCCGGGACAGAGCGGGAAACGGGATTCGAACCCGCGACATCAACCTTGGCAAGGTTGCGCTCTACCAACTGAGCTATTCCCGCTTGTGGTGCCTCTGACAGAAATTGCTGGCCCAGAACATCAGCTCTGCAATCCGGATCAGCAACGGCGATAATATACTCATTGCAGCTGCTGTATGCAAGTCTAATCTTCACGCGAGACATTTGCAAGAGGAATTATATCATTCAGCAGAGCGGCAGGTCTTATTTTCCTCTCTTCCCTTTCAACATTTCCAGCAACTTCTTTCCGACCATTGTGTTATCGTAGATCCCGGTGAACGCATCCGCACCCACACCCATAGCAAAAATCGGAACCATCGAGCCCGTGTGACCGGCCGTCGTGAATTTCCCGACGACCGTTTTGTTTTCAAGGGAACCGTCGTTCAATGCATAGCCGCCGGTTTCGTGATCGGCAGCGACGATGAGAAGTGTTTCTGGATTCCGTTTCACAAAATCGATGGCGACTCCCACCGCGTCGTCAAAATCTGCCATTTCCAACAGAATCTGATCGGAATTGTTGTCGTGGGCCGCCCAGTCGATCTGCGAACCCTCAATCATGAGCACAAAACCATTCTTCCCCTTCTCAAACATTGATAGGGCGAAGGCGGTTTTCTCTTTAAGAGAGGGACGACGCGATTGAGCATTCCCAACGTGATTCTCCGCAAACAGGAAAAGGATCTTGCGCTGGGGTTGGGCCTTCAGCTGACGGAATGCCTCCTCATCCTTGACGAACGTGAATCCCCCACTTTCCATCTCGCCGATCAGATCCTTCCCATCCTTGCGGCGTCCCCCTTTCGACTCCGGCAGAAACCAGCCCCAGCCGCCCCCCAGAAGGAGGTCCATTTTGGAGGTCGCAATCTGTTCGGCAATCTCGAATTCCATCTTTCTGCTCTTCACATGCGCAACGAACGCAGCCGGCGTTGCATCCGTTATGCTGCACGTGACAATGACGCCGGTCCCCTTGCCGGCGGCCTGGGCGACTTCCATAACCGATTCTGCCGCAGTCCCGTCAGGATGTACCGCAATCCCGTAGTATGTCTTCACGCCGCAGCTGATCGCCGAAGCGCCCCCGGCCGATTCACCGACGTACTTTTCTCCTGGGATGTGCGTCAGCAGCAACCCCATGTGCTTGAAATTCTCAAGCTCCAGCTTCCCCTTGAACGTGCGACCCGCGGTGATATGCGCGACTCCCATTCCATCGCCGATCATGACGATGACATTTCTTGGGCGTTCCGACGGCTCGAGGGCCAGGAGCTCCGAATACAGGAGAAGGAAGAGAACTGCAAGGAAAAGGTTTTTGATGCACGATTTCATGTTTCTCCGATCGGTTGGTGATCAATCAATGCGTCTCAGGGTTCAACGTGGATATCACGGTCGGGGCTTTTGCGATCAGCAGGTCAGAATACGATGGTCCAACGAGTTGATCGTCCCGAATCTCGAATTTCTCGCGGAGTTGGTGCATGAGGCGATGGGCCTGCCTTCGTCCCCTGGTCACCATCACCTCAAACTCGATGAATGTGCCAAGATCTTTCACAATATCGATGTGGATGCGCGCATTTTCGTAAAGAAAAACAAGTCGACGTTTGTCGACCACAGTCTTCAGCCCGAGCCGTCCGCTGAGAAGTTGTTTCACACCCTCGACGTCATGGATCGGGATAGTGGAGTACTCCGAAATCCGTTCCGTTCTTTGATTGGATCGATGATAGTAGATGAGTTCGGCGTCATCGAGACCGAATTCCCGGAGTTTGAGTCGACCGTCGCGCACGTCAAAGTAGGTATCGACCTGCAACAGGAGTTCCGGTTCGTTCTTGATGAATTTGGCGGCGATGGCGGAAGCATCTTCGGCCGATGTGTAGTGAGCTTTGAGTTCGAGATTGGCGGGCATTCGGTCGGTCAGCGGGAGAGCTGCAAGATTTTGTACTCGAGCACGCCGGCAGGGACTTTCACTTGCACCGTCTCGCCAGCGCGTCTTCCCATGAGGGCTTTTCCGATGGGGGAGGTGATGGATATCTTGTTCTTGTCGAAATCGGCCTCCTCCGGAGAAACGAGGCGATACTCGATCTGCTCATCCGTCTTGAGGTCGTGAAGCGTGACCAGAGAGAGGATATAGACTTTGTCGTTTGGGAGCTCGGAGCTTTCAATGATGCGGGCTCGCGAGAGAGTTTCCTCGAGCTTGGCGATGCGCAGTTCGAGATGCTGTTGGGCCTCTTTTGCGGCATCGTATTCGGCATTCTCGCTCAGGTCACCGTAGCTTCGCGCGTCGGCAATCTTCTGAGCGATATCCGCGCGTCCGTTGATCTTCAGATCGCGGAGTTCCTGCTCGAGCTCGACGATTCGTTCGCGGGTTAAGTAGATGCTTCCGTTGTCTCCCATTGCACCTCCTGAAAACAAATGCACTCCATGATCATCCTGCGATCACGGAGCGACATCAAAAAGAAAAGCCATCATCAATCGATGGTGGCCGGTCGTCATTTCCACCCAAAAAGTAGGAGAATTTGAATTCAGACGCAAGCGAAAATCGAAAACGGCTTGTCCCTAGCCGGTCCATTCGGTTCCTCCGATGGTCATCTCCCGGATGAGGATCGTGGGCTGACCGACGCCAACCGGAACATACTGGCCCTCCTTGCCGCACGAGCCGACTCGTTTTTCGATTTCGAGATCGTTGCCGACACCAATCACGCTGCGCATTGCATCCGGTCCGTTCCCGATGAGGTTGGCCCCCCGGACCGGAACGGTAATCTCTCCCCCCTCAATCAAATATCCTTCGCTGATTTCGAAGACAAAGTTGCCGCTGACGATATCGACCTGGCCTCCCCCAAGATGCTTTGCGAAGATTCCGCGTTTCACCGAACGCATCAAATCGTCAGGCGTGTCGGTGCCTGCGGCGATGAAGGTATTTCGCATTCGCGGATACGGAATGTGTCGGTAGCTCTCACGTCGCCCGTTGCCCGTGGATACTACGCCGTCGAGTTTCGCGTTCAGTCGATCGTACAGAAACCCGACCAGCACGCCATGTTCGATGAGCGTGGTTCGTTGCATCGGAGTCCCTTCGTCATCGATCGGAAGCGAGCCACGTCCATTAGGAATCGTGCCGTCATCGATGATCGTCACGAGCGGTGACGCGACCGATTGACCGAATCTTCCTGAGTAGATCGATGTTCCCTTTCGGTTGAAATCCCCCTCAAGGCCATGTCCCACCCCTTCATGCACCAGTACTCCTCCCCAGCCGGCATTCACGACGACTGGAAACTGACCCGCAGGGGCCGGACGTGCTTTCAATTTTGTGATCGCCTGTTCCGTCGCCCTCAGTGCGGCCGTTTCCGGCGGATGCGCGTCAAAGTATTCGAATCCAAATCGACCTCCAAGAAATTCCATCCCCGACTCCCGCTTTCCGCCCTCCACGACAATCACCGCGATGGACATCCGGAACAAGTCGTCCTCGGCTTCCCTCCAGAGCCCGTCGGAATTCGCCACCCAGATACGCCGGGTGTTCTCTCCGTAGGAACAGCTTACCTCCCTGACTTGACTATCGGACTCCCGTGCCGCCTCGTCCGCGCGATAGAGTAATCCGGTCTTCGCGGAGGCATCAACCAGATCCAACGGACGATTGCTGCGGGCGCCGATCTTTTCGATCTGCCGCGCGGGTCGGGGAGTGACACGGGCATCGCCGGAGGCAACGCAGGCGGCCACGTGTGCCGATTCGAGTAACGCCACCAGTCGAAGATCGTCGCTGTAAGCGTAACCGGTCCTCTCCCCTGACACAACGCGGATCCCGATCCCCTCGGAGACTCCGCTGGAGATCCCCTTCACCTTCCGCTCGTTGAAGCTGATGGAGGTCGACTGCGTGCGTTCATAGAATATCTCGGCAAATTCGCCGCCACGCGAGAGCGCTTGACTCAGGATGTGTTGGATGTTTTCGGCACTTTGTTCGTGCATACCACGCAGGGAGAGCAGATGAGATCAGACAGCGCTCGAAGAGCGCAATGGGGAATTATGGCGATTGTTTCGGCTTATCGATCAGGATGAGATGGCCAAGCTTGTCTCGTTTGGCCGCCAGGAGACGAAAGGCAACGTCTTCCTGACACCGTTTCTCCAGCTTCCGAGAGGATGTGACCCCAGTGCTGTACCCGTACAAACGGATTCCCGTCATCGCCATGGGGTGATACGGGGGATAGCGCCGTTCTTCCCGCCCGTACATCCAGGTGATCGGTGACAGATCGATCTCCGTGAGGAGGTCTCTTACAAAATAGACGAGGTGGTCCTTCGGCAGCCACTCCGTCAACGACGGTGGCATCAGGAAAGGCTGGTCCGCGTCGTAAGGATGGTACGTGTTTGCCATTGCGATGCACTCGATGGTGATTGGGATCGACGCTACGGTTACAAATATAATACACGATCACTCGTTTTCTTCAACAACTGAAAAATATTACTCGGACAGACTTCTAGTTGATTATCTCTCTGGAGTACTCTACTTTACAAGGGCTTCAAAGCGAGAAGGGAACAATGATGACATATTCGATCATCTATGAGAAAATCACCGACCCATCTTTTCCGGCGGGCTATTACTATGCCCATATTCCCGCTCTGGATATCACCACACACGGCGCAGGAATTGATGGAGCCCGGAATGCTGCCATCGACCTTGTGAAACTATGGATTGAAGAAAAGATGGCAAACGGCGAGCCTGCGCCGGTAGAATCAGAAACACTCTATTCTACCATCGAGGTCAACGATGCCGTTCTCCGCCCGTGAGGTTCTGGCAAAACTCCTGCGGGCCGGGTTCGAAGAGAGACGACAATCGGGCTCCCACAAAGTGTTGCGCCATCCGGACGGCAGGCAAACCTATGTCCCTATGCACACAGGGGATGTTCCCGAAAGTACATTCAGGAAGATCCTCAAGCAGGCTCGGCTTACGTTGGAGGAATTTCAGAGATTGTAGTTGAGACGTAAGGCCTCGAGAGCGGACCAAGCATCCCCGCAAACAGATCTCAGTCCGAGACCGCACAAAATGGGGAAAACCGAGCACCTCATACGCCGTGTTCAGCGTGAAGCTGGAAGCCGGGGCATCTCGCTGAAGTGCATCAACAGGCCACCGCTCTGCAGTGCGGATTCTTTCTTGATCCTTCCTACACCCCCAACGCGGCGGACGCTCTCTCGTAATGCTCGGGCCGGATGTAAATCACATAGCCGAAACTCCCCTTCTCAGAAGATCGTCGCTGTAAGCGTAACCGGTCCTCTCCCCTGACACAACGCGGATCCCGATCCCCTCGGAGACTCCGCTGGAGATCCCCTTCACCTTCCGCTCGTTGAAGCTGATGGAGGTCGACTGCGTGCGTTCATAGAATATCTCGGCAAATTCGCCGCCACGCGAGAGCGCTTGACTCAGGATGTGTTGGATGTTTTCGGCACTTTGTTCGTGCATACCACGCAGGGAGAGCAGATGAGATCAGACAGCGCTCGAAGAGCGCAATGGGGAATTATGGCGATTGTTTCGGCTTATCGATCAGGATGAGATGGCCAAGCTTGTCTCGTTTGGCCGCCAGGTAGTTCTGATTGACGAGATTGGGATCGATTTCGAGAGGGATCCGTTCGACGATTTCAAGCCCGTATGCATCCAGGCCGATGATTTTTTTGGGATTGTTGGTCATCAGCCGCATCTTGCCGACCCCAAGGTCCTTCAGGATTTGCGCCCCGATACCGTAGTCGCGCAGATCCGGTCGAAAGCCGAGCTTCTCATTGGCTTCGACGGTATCCCACCCTTCATCCTGGAGCTTGTACGCGCGAAGCTTGTTTTGCAGACCGATGCCCCGTCCCTCCTGCCTCATATAGAGCACCACGCCCCGGCCTTCCCGTTCGACCATACTCAAAGCCGCAGACAGCTGGTCGCTGCAATCACAGCGAAGCGATCCAAAGACGTCTCCGGTAAGACATTCGCTGTGGACGCGGACCAACGTCGGATGATCAGGAGAGATCTCCCCCTTCACGAGGGCAAGGTGCTCCTTTTCGTCCGTATCACTCCGATAGAGATGCAGCTCAAACGAGCCGATCTTGGATGGGAGGTGGGTGGAAACGATTCTGTGAACGAGTTTCTCTCGTTCCATCCGGTATTCGATCAGGTTTCGGACGGTAACGATTTTGAGGTCAAACTGTTTGGCGATCTTCGTGAGATCTGGAACACGTGCCATGGATCCATCTTCGTTCAGGATCTCGCACAGAACGCCAACGGGCGGAAGACCCGCGAGCCGGCAGAGGTCCACGACGGCTTCCGTATGACCCGCCCGGCGGAGCACGCCTCCGTCGGATGCGCGCAGCGGGAAGACGTGCCCGGGGCGAGCGAAGTCGCTCGGCTTCGCGTTACGGTCGATCAAGGCTTTGATTGTCGCGGCCCGATCAGCGGCCGACACTCCCGTCGTCGTTCCGTGGATATAGTCGATCGAGACTGTGAACGGGGTTTCATGAAGGGAGGTGTTCGATTCCACCATCGGCGCGAGCGCGAGCTCTTTGGCGCGTTTTGACGAAAGGGGGGCACAGAGGACTCCTCGCCCCTCTTTCACCATAAAATTGACGACCTCGGGAGTCACCTCCGATCCCGCCACGACAAAATCGCCCTCATTCTCACGATCCTCGTCGTCCACAACAATGACGACCTTCCCGGAACGAATTTCTTCGATGGCCTGGTCGATGGTATTGAAGTGAGAAGTCATCTTTTCTGTCATGGTGGTCTCCGTGTCAGACGATCCGGATGACACATCAGGAATCGTTTAGGAACCCTCCGACTCACGCGTGATCGCCGTAACCGAACCGCGTTCAATTTTCACTTTCACGTTGTCGGCAATCTGAACCAACAATGTTTTTTCTTCCAGTCCGACGACGGTGCCGTGAATCCCGCCGGACGTTACCACCTTGTCCCCTTTCTTGACGGCGTCGAGCATCTTCTGACGTTCTTTCTGTCTCTTCTGCTGTGGGCGGATAATCATGAAATAGAAGATGAGAAAGATGAGCGCGAACATGATGAGCGTGCTCGTCAAACCGCTTCCCCCTTCGCCCTGGGGTTGTGCCATGAGGATGACATAATCGGTGATCAAGGAGTCCTCCGTCAAACGTGATGGTGATTTGTCAGTGTGTCTGCATGGTTTCGGGGTGTTGCATGTTTCTCAATGTTGCATCTTTCCATTGCGCGTAGCGTGATTCGAGAATTGCCGTACGCGCGGACGACATCAGCCAGTTATAGAAGGCAAGATTGTGGATAGTGGCGAGCTGGAGGGCGAGGATTTCCCGCGACACGAAAATGTGTCGCAAATATGCCCTCGAGAACGACCGACAGGTATAGCACGAACAATCCTCATCGGCCGGTGAAAGATCTTCCTTGTGTACCGCATTTCTCAGGTTGATGGTTCCACTGCGCGTGAACATCATTCCGTTTCGTCCGTTTCGGGTCGGCATCACGCAGTCGAACATATCGATCCCTCGTTCGACTGCCTCCAGCAGATTTGCCGGAGTTCCCACTCCCATCAGGTAGCGTGGTTTGTGATCCGGCAAGTGCGGTTCCGTGATGCTGATCATCTCGTACATTGTTTCTGCGGGTTCGCCCACCGCCAATCCCCCTAGAGCGTAACCATCAAACTCCATCGTCACCAGCGAACGCGCACTCTGCTCTCTGAGATCGGGGTACACGCTTCCCTGAACGATCCCAAACAGGGCCTGGCTGTGCCCGTATCGCGGCGCCTCCCGTTCGAACTGCATTTTGCACCGTTCCGCCCAGCGGAGTGTCAACTCATTCGACGCCTCTGCATACTCCCGCTCGCAAGGGTAGGGAGCGCATTCGTCAAGAACCATCATGATGTCCGATCCAAGCTGTCGCTGAATCGTCACGACGGATTCGGGAGTGAACCGGTGGAGCCCTCCATCGAGATGCGATCGAAAGCTCACGCCGGACTCCTCGATCGTTCTGAGATCGGACAGGCTGAATATCTGGTAGCCGCCGCTGTCGGTGAGGATGGGGCGTCTCCAGTTGATGAACCGATGGAGTCCTCCGGCCTTTTCGATCAGCGACTCTCCCGGGCGCAAGTAGAGGTGGTACGTATTGCCGAGGATGATTTGCGCGCCCACTTCCTCGAGCTCTCGCTGTTGAATCGCCTTCACGGCCCCTTGAGTTCCCACGGCCATGAACACCGGAGTTTCGACGGCACCGTGATCGGTTTCGATTCGCCCCGCTCTCGCTCTCCCGTCAGTCTGGAGAAGTGTGAATCTCACGCTCTGGAATTATCCCGAATGATCATATCAAGAAAAATCCGCCGCGGTTTTCTTCCCACGGCGGATTGACAAACCACGATGTGGCGCGTTCGGCTACTTCTGCAGTCTGAACCGAATGGGGATGGACATCCGCACCTTCACCGGCTTCCCGCGCTGTTTGCCGGGCTTGAATTTCGTCTTCATCACGGCTTCCTGAGCCGCTTCGTCACAACCGGCGCCAATACCCTTGACGACGAGCGTCCTGGTGACACTTCCTGATTCATCAACGAACGCCTCGATGAAGACCGTGCCCTCGACTCCCGCCCGCTTCGCAATCTCGGGGTAGACCACGGCCCGTTGAATTGCGGCAATTCCGCCGATCGGTTCGGGCAAATCTTCCACTGCCACGAAGTACACTTCTTCCTCTTCCTCCTGCTTCGGCGGCGGCGGAGCTACTTCTTCGCGAACGTTTATTTCCGTATCCCTGATCTCGATGTCATCAAGCGCATCGTCTGTCGGCGCCTCAATCGGGATGGGTGGACGCGGGGGCGGAGGTGGACGATTCTCCTGCTTCGTGATCTCGATATCCTCGACGTCGACGATCTCCTGCTGGGCGGCGAGAATTCCCTTCGGCTTCTCAACATCCGGGAAAAACTTGAAGGCCACGATCATCAGCGCCAGGGCGATCATCAATGAAACCTCAAATGTCTTTTGATACTTGAATTTGAGGTCGACTTTTGGGTTTTTGCGAACCATTGAAGGAATCTCCAGCTTTGCTTACTTGTCTGCGTAAAATATATGGAGAAAATGCACAGTTGTCAAACGCATTCTTCGTGAGCTACGACCCAGACGCCTGGCCAGCCGAACGGCGACGATACACACGCCACACGAAGAATATCCCGGCCCCTACGATGTTTGCGACAACATCATAGATATCGGCCGTGCGATTCGGAAGGGCCATTTGATAGATCTCAGTGGCGCCGCCATAGAATCCGGCGAACAGAAAACCGGAGAGCAGGGCATGCCTGCGCAGCCATTCAACTCGATCCTGAAAATGGAACGCCCGCCACGCAAGCCAAGTCAGAATCAGAAACATCACGATATGGCCGACCTTGTCCAGCGAAAGAAGTGCTTTGAACGTGGGAAAACTCGGGATCGAAGAGAGTCCAAGAATGCAGATCATCCACAGAATGAAGGGGAATTGGAAGGTGAGGAATTTCTTCATCCTCAACACTTGCCCCCCACCTGGCTGAACGCATGCGGCGTCAGCGCGACGAGATCACCCGCGACGATGCTTCGCTCACCGAGTTTCGCTGAAGCCAGATCACCTGCCAGGCCGTGAACGTAAACTCCGGCAACAGCCGCAGACACCTCTTCCGCCCCCTGTGCCCACAGGCCGCCGATGAGACCTGCCAAAACGTCCCCTGAACCCACCGTGGCCATTCCAGGGTTTCCTGTGGAATTGATGTAGACGAGACCATCGCGACCGGCAGTGACGCTCGGAGCACCTTTGAGGACGACGGTAGCCCCCGTCTTCTTCGCAGTCGATCGGGCGATCTCGATCCGGTTCTGTTCGATCATGGATGATGGAATTTTTGTGATTCGTGAGAGTTCCCCCGCGTGCGGAGTCAGAATGAATCGCGATTGGCTTCGGCGGAAGAAACCCAGACCGCGGGTCGCCACAATGTTCAACCCGTCGGCATCAAGCACGATTCGTTCAAAGCCAGATCTCAGCACCTGCAAAACGACGTAGGCAGTCTCCTCGTTCTGCGAGAGACCTGGGCCGATCACGACCACATCCGCCCATGCCAACCGTTCATGGATCTTCGTCACCGCCCCACGCCCCAGTGTGCCATCCTTGGTAGCCGCCAAAGGAACAACGATTGGCTCAGCGACTTTCTTTGCGACGATCGGAAATACCGACTCCGGGACCCCGAGCACAACAGCTCCTGCACCCGATTTCAAGCAGGCGTTTGCACAGAGTGCCGCGGCCCCCGTGAAGTCTCTTGACCCCGCGAGAACGAAGACCTTT
>VGVZ01000021.1 GCA_016873805.1 Ignavibacteria bacterium | reverse complement strand
CCGCTGCTTCTTGCTCAGGTTAACGGGATATTTTTGTTTGCGCACACATCCTCCATTGAATGTGATACATGAGAGAATGCATGCAAGATACTGAATTTTCAGTTAATTATGGTAACAGTCCACTAGTTCTGCCAAACTTACCCCGATACGAAGCCCCAACGGTCCCGCGCCTAGTAACCCAAACGCAATCTGCTTCTGCTCTGGTGGGGAACTATATTGAAATTGATAATACGGGAGTGTTGCGTCAGACTTCTTCACAATGATTCCCTCTTCGTATAGGGGGAAAAGGTTTTCGCGGAGATAGGAAGATTGTTCAGAAGTAAACGGACCAAAAAGCTCTTCGAGGGTGATCGGTTGGTGTAATGAATCAGCAATCTTGCCCAAGATATTAAGTTCCTTGGGATCTCTGAGAGAATAGGTAAACGAAGACCGCAAGCCTCGAGTGAGGAGGAATTCGTTGGGCGTAATCTTGATTACCCTATAAGCGGGATTCCACATCACCTTTTCGCCCTCTGCAATTCCCGACATTCTCCTGTTGGGAAGCTTGATCATCGCATTGTCCGTTGTTGAGAAAGTACTGGGGGTCTATTCCATTCGTCTTTAGGGTGTCTTACTCTTCCTCCGAACATTCTCTCAATAACCACGGCATGTTGCCGCTGTTGCTTTTCGGTCAGAACCCCCAAGTAGGTCTGAAAAGAAAAGTCGGTTCCTTCTTGTTCTGTTGCAATAGATCGAAAAAACAACGGGTCGGCAACACGCCGCCATAGCAGCATGTAGTTACGTATCCCCTCGTTTACAGGTCGATTTCTATCTCAAAATTGCACCAGCAACACGTACAGGTGCACCACCCTGCCACTGCTGCCAATTCGTCCTGAGGGAAATACATGCTCTCCTCCAGTCTCACCAGCTCCATCAATCTCACCTCCTTTCGTAAGCCACAATCAACGAGATTTATAGTTTGTCCGTTAATTCGCAGAAAGTCTGCGAGGGATCGTACCAAAACATAATAACCATGTCAATGGTCTAAAATTCTGTAATTATGCAACAGCCCAGATCCTAAGGTGAATGAACAAGAGAGATTGACTTGAATAACCTTGGATGGAGAAGGGGGTCTTTTCGATCAAGCGGCTCTGCTCAAGACGAGAAAGCGCCTGTACGCGTTGTCTTCTGCGCCGCTGTTAATGCGAGAATTGTCGAGAGTTTCTGTTCGCTCCCCTGTCACCAGATGAGCGTTTTCACTTTCGCAGCATACCTCCGGCTGACCCGCACCTTCTTTCCGTTTCGGAGGATAGCCGTAAACCCGCCGTCGCCGTCGCTCCGGAGGTGTTCCATTGCTTCTTTGGCGACAATCGCAGAGCGATGCACACGTATAAAGCGGGATGGATCTAGCTTTTCTTCCAGCGCGTTCATACCAAGACTACAAAGGTAGGTGGTCGTCGAGGTGTGAAACCTTGAATAATCTCCCTCAGCTTCTATCAACAAGAGATCATCTGTTTGAATCGCTGCAATCTTCTTTCCACTGCGAACAAAAATGCGTTCTGGACGAGCAGCGCCTCCGGCGATCTGCTGTAAGAATAAGGCAATCCGGTCCAATTCCTCTCCCTGTTTCGGTTGCCTGGCAATAGCGCGGTTGACAGCTTTTGCAAATCTTTGCCGGTCGTACGGCTTCAAAAGGTAATCTACCGCGTGAACGTCGAACGCCTTCACTGCAAAATCGCCGTACGCGGTTGAGAAGATGATTCGTGGAATGGTTGTCAAATGCTCAATCACCTCAAACCCGTCCATCCCGGGCATGCGAATATCGAGAAACACAAGGTCGGCTTTCTCTTGATTGATTGCCTTGACTGCCTGACGACCCGTTGAGCACTCAGCCACAACCTTGATTTGGGGAAAGTCCTCGAGGTACTCCCTGATGATCTTCCGCGCCAGAGGCTCGTCGTCAACGATGATCGCTCGCATTATTGCCTTTCCTGCCGTTGTACCGGGATGGTAAATCCAGCTTCGAATCCCCCTCCTGCCGGCGCTCTCGACCAGAGACCGACAGCGTCACCAAAGATCGTGCGCAGTCGGGCATCGGTGTTTTTCAGACCGATACCATTCTTCTTCAGACCGCCAGATTCCCCGCGCACACCTGCACCCGTATCATGAACGCGCACTGACATCTCCCCGTGATCGCTTGAGATGCTGAGCGAAATCGTTCCCCCGTTCTCGCTCGGCTCGATTCCATGCCGAATGGCATTCTCCACAAGAGGTTGAATGGACAATGGCGGAATCAAATTGTTAAGACTGTTTTCCGCAATATCATACTGAACAGCCAGTCTCGAGTCGAGCCGTTTCTGTTCCAGTTCAATATATGACTGAACGAACTCCAACTCCTCGCGCAACGGCACAAGATCGCGTTTTGAGCTGTCAATCGCATATCGCAGGAGATCGGCTAACCGGGCTATCATCGTCCGGGTTTCCTCCACATTGGAGGATGCCATCGCGCTGATACTATTGAGAGTATTGAAGAAGAAATGAGGGTTGATTTGCGACTTGAGTGCGGCAAGTTCTTGCTCACGGGCAAGTGCCATGAGAGCTGCCGCTTGTCGCTCCCGAAAGCTGAGCTGACGAACAGCTTCCATACCATGGTAGAGGGCAAACTGAACCACATAGCTGATACCGTATGTAACAAGAATCCACATGCGCACTCGCTCAACAGCCGAGGTCGCCTCGGGACCGGCAACGTACGATAACAACTGAAGGTATAGCGCGTAGTTCACGTATACGTAGGCCGGTGCGATGCAGACGTGAGCGCCGAGTTTCCACAGCCACCCCGCTCTATACAATTTCTGTACAACGATGAGCCACGCCGGGATACTTGCGAGCGCAAGAAGAACACTCGAGAGCACTTGTCCCGCCATCGCCCAGCCAAACGGTATCCGTTCAGCGCTGGCGATCGAGAGGGCCATGAGGAGAGAATAGAACAGCCACGCGACGAACGCGGTCAACACGCCACGCGCGGTAATGCGGGGTTTGGGAAAATGACGCGATAGGGACATCGCCGCAGTCGGATAAGCATCGCTCATCATGCTATTGATCCCTTCACGGCGCTTATCGTTTTTCGGCTTGAGCGCGTCGTTCGAGAGCGGGCAGAAGGTGATTCTTCACCCACGCGAACCGTTCATTGATCTCAAGCGATTTCTCGAAGGCTTTTCGAGCAAGAATGTACTCTTTTTGTTCCATATACGCTCGCCCGATCCACGCGTACACTTCTTCCTTTCCCCAGCTCGGTTGCAGAGGGTCGGAATCTTCCCACTGGTCAAATAACTCAGCCGCAGCCCTCATCCCTTTCAATCCTTTCTCCTTTCCTCCTCCAAAGAGCACCGGGGTGCTATACGTTCCAATGGCATCCAAGAAGGCAACGCGGGGGTTTCGCGGCGCAAGCTTCTTCGCCCGGTCGACCAGCGCGTTGGATTTCGGTCCCCACACGATGCCCTTCAGTGGGGCAAACGAGGTTTTTATTCCGTAACAGCTTGCCAGGAGCGCGTAGGCTTCGGCGAATTGTTCATCCTTTTCCGTTGCCGCTTCAAGGTGAGCGACCGCTCTATCAAGAGAAAGAACCGCCCGATCTTTGTCCATTCGTTCAATGGTGATTGCTACCTGATAGTTGATATAGCCGAGATAGTAGTGAGCTAACGCCGAAAACCGGTGGTCGTTCGTTAACGGTTCAATCAAGGTTTTGGCTTTGTGAAAGAGATCCCCGTCTGCGAGCGTGACCGCCTCATGCATAAGGCGTTTTGCCTCGAGAATAACCCCGGCCCCGGTCCCGTCTTGCGCGAGCAGAGAAAGACGAACGCCTGTTATGAGCAGAAGGACAAAGAATGCAATTCGTATCTTCATCGCGTGTTCCTCCATGAATATTCCAAAAGCCCAACGATTCAGATTCCGGTATCGAGTGATCCGAAGGAGACGGCAACGCCGAAATAAAAGAATCGGCGGTATTCGGAGGTCTTGAGCCGGCGCTCCGAATAATCTGGCGAGTATTCGTACCGAATCGGGTTCGCCCGGTTTAGCAGGTTTGATACCGCGAGATAAAACGTTGCCGCGTTCGATTCTCCAAACGGCAGAAAATAGCTCAAGCCGCCGTCGAGTCTGATGAATTCGGGCAGGCGCTCGGAGTTGATCGGTCCGGAGATCGGCTCATAGAAGCCACGATCGGCATGATGCACAGCTCCAATCACAGGCGTTACCGGTCGCCCCGTGGCATAGCGGAATGTCAGAGAAGCGCTGAGAAACTGAATCACCTGCGCCTTCGCGACCACAGTCAAATTATGAGTGATATCAAAAGAAGAGGGCGCCGTTTCGTACTCATACCGGTCAACAAGATTGCGAGCTTGGAGGCGACGTGAATGCAAATAACTGTAGGAAATCCAACCGTTGACCGGTGTTTGCAGGAATGCGCCGTACTTCAGGAAACAATCCACCCCGCGAGCGAGACCGTCGCCGAGGTTCGCATACCGCGTTGTTTTCTCCCGCAGAACAAGGTCGTCATACGTCTTCTGGTATCCCTCAACTCGCAACATAAGCTGATCGTCGGTATGTTCTATTCCAAGAATGAGATGCTGCGCGCGTTGGGATAACAGCTGAGGATTGCCGGATGCTCTATTGTACAACATCGGCTGTGGAAATTGGCTGTAAAGTCCGCAACTGAGCCGTGCGATAGTCTCCTTCGTTATGAAATACTGAAATGTCAACCGGGGGTCGCCTACCGTTTGGCGGGCAATGCCATAGTGATCCACGCGCACGCCCGCACTCCCGATAAGCCGACGCGACAATTGCGCTTCCAACTCGACATAGGCGCCGCCCCTCGTTGTCTTATACTGTTCTTCCAGCAAATATACATCTGCTTGAGGATCGAGCACCTCAGGGTTTGTCGGAATCGTGCCGCTGAAAGAATTGTCTAGGCTTTCGTATTCGATTCCAACAGCTAACCGGAGATCATTCGTGAGCGAGCGATCCGCATCGAAGCGCAACTTTCGGGCTGCATCTGAGGGCTTCATGTTCATATTGCCAAGCGCTCGCTCAGTCGCAAAGCTGCTGTACGAAACGGATCCTTTCACAACCCAATCCCTCACGAGGTCCTTCCACTGAAGATTGTGCAGACGGCTCGTTTCTTCCGACACGAATTGGCCTTCGAAGGAGGGCTCGTCAACACGAACGCCGATACGATTGGAGTTCATGAAGTTGAAGAGTTTTAGTTGACCCGATTCCGAATAGCGATAGATGATACTCAGGTTGGCGTCGTGCCCGCGCGGTGTAATCGTGAATTGATGGCGCACGCCGTTGACCCTGAACATCAAGTCCGTGAAACTCTGATTAGCCGAGAACCGCACGCCGAGCTTCCCCGGAACAACGGGAATATTCGCGCCGAGCGTTCCTGCCGCCAAGCCCAAGCCCCCCGAATAACTCAATCGCCGCGGAAGGTCGAGAGATTCCATCGCCAGGATGCCCGAGAGCGCGTTGCCATAGCGCGCGGAAAACCCTCCCGTCGAAAAGTATGTGCCGCGCACGAGAAACGGTGGGATGGTGCCGAACACGCCTCCCGTGGGAGTCTCATAACGGTACGGGTGAAAGACCGTCGCCTGATCAAGAAGAACGACTATCTCACTGACATCACCGCCGCGGACGAACAGACCCGAGCCTTCATCAACGGAAAAAACACCGGGGAACGTTTGCACAGCCCGGAAAATATCCGCGGCTGCGCCGGGTGTGGTGAGCACTTCCAGCGAGCGTAGCGTCGTTCCCTTCAATTCATCTCCTGTTGTATACGCTCCTGCCTGCACGTTCACTTCACTTAGTTTTATGAACGTTTCCTCAAGTGCCAACACCAAATACACTGAATCGTCGGGGGAAAGGTTAAGGTCTGCCGAGACAGGATTATAGCCCACCATTGTCGCAGTAAGCCGTTGGAAACCCAGCTTTGAAGTTCGAAAGGAAAACCTACCATTTCGGTCGGTAGCGTCGCCGTCGAGGGTACCGACTATCCGTACGTTGACCAGCTCAAGAGGATCTCCTTTCCTGTCGGTAACCAGTCCGGCTACCGTAGCGCTCGGCTGCGTCTGTCCTTCAAGGTGTGCAGGGAGGGTAAGAAGAAGGAATAGGACAAGCACTATCATAGGCTTTGGGTCGGGAACGACAATTGATCGCATAATGAATCGCCTCGCTTTCACTCGGCGTTTACGTTACCCAAAGAGGATCATTACATCAAGAAGAAATCGGCAGATGGTGGAATAGGTCGCCCAACGGAGGCTTTCAGGTGAGTTTATGGAGGCACATACAAACTACTAATGACAGCCAGCTGGTACGAGTTCCAATCCCAGAGCTTCAGCTTTTTCTGCAGCAGACGTAGTTGTTGTTCTTGGTGGAGTTCGTGTTGATAGAGTTCGATGCCGCGTTCGACAAAGAGAAGTCCTTCAGTCCGACATGGAAACCGGGCTCTCCCCTCATGGACGTTTGGCTTTGCCGGCAAGAAGGTAGTGGGTGTGATGCATGAGCAAGTACAAGAAGTTGTCGCATCCGATCGACTACTGTATCTGTCGCATCGTCTGGGTACCGGCGTACCGCTATCGGGTGCTAGGCGGGGCAATCGGAGAATTGGTAGAACGGGACATCCGTAGTATCAGCGAGTGGTTGGGGTGAGATCCGAGTTGTTCATGAGATCTTCCCCCCCAATGTGCCAGAGAGGGGGACGAAATCAACGAAAAAAAGGGAGGGAGTCGACTGAAATCCCTCTACACCCGGGCATCTTTTTTCTTGAGCAGCACGGCGATGGATCGTTTCACCAGCAACGGATCAACTTCCTCAACGAACCGCGTCTCACCAACACCGGAAGGAAGGAGAAAACGTACTTTGTTCGCGCGCGATTTCTTGTCGAGAGCCATAGCGTTGAGAACTGCAGAGGAACGAAGCCTGGATAGGTTTCTTGGAAATGAAATCCGGGCGATAAGATTCGAAATGCGGCGGAAGTCGGAATCTGAGAGGATCCCCATCTCCTTTGCGATGTAACTCTCTCCCACAAGGCCGTGAAGCACCGCCTCTCCATGCTTCAGCACGCGGAAGCCGCCCGCATGCTCCAAGGCGTGACCGATGGTATGACCGCAGTTGAGGACGATGCGAATACTCTGTTCATGTTCATCCGCTGACACGATTTCGGTTTTGATCGAGATGCATCTCGCGAGCACATGCAGGATATGACTTCTCTCGAGTGACTGGATGGATTCAAGATGCTTTTCGAGATAGTCGAAGAGTGCGGGATCACGAATGATGGCGTACTTCACAATCTCGCCAAGGCCGCAGACAATTTCCCGTCGCGGAAGCGTTGTGAGATATTCCAGATCGGTCCAGACGAAGAGCGGCTGGTAGAACGCCCCGATCATGTTCTTTCCCATCGGATGATTGACCCCAACCTTCCCTCCGATGGAACTGTCGACCTGTGCGAGGAGCGAGGTTGGAATATGGATCAATTGAACGCCCCGCTGATAGGTCGCGGCCACAAATCCGGCCAGGTCGCCAATCACGCCGCCGCCCAGGGCAATGACAACGGAAGATCGCGGGACACGCTGATTGAGCATCTCGGCCACAACGCGGGAGACTCTCGAGAGATTTTTTTGCCGCTCTCCTGGAGGAATGACTACGGAATGAATCCGAAATCCATCCTTCGACAGAAGTCCGCAAAGCGGTCTCAGATAGTACGCTGCGACATTCTGATCGGTGATGATGACGACCCGATCCGCGACATGATGGCTCCGGCATAATTGGCCAAGATCTGCACTCCTATCGACGCCGATGTACACTGGATAACTCCGTGCACCCAGCTCAACATGTACCGAATGGAGATGCGGTGTCGTGTTCATCAGATCTTCCCGCGTAATCGCTTCACGATTTCATCCACGGTGATACCCACTCGCTTCTCGTCGGTGGAAACGATGATGTGCGCCCTCTGATAGAACTGCTCCCTCGCCTTGAGCAGCCGCTCGATCTTTTCCTGCAGTTCTGCCACGGACAGCATCGAGCCGTCCTCGCCTCGTAAGAGAGGCCTGTGCATCTTATGCCGGACGCGTTGAAATATCGTTTGCGGCGTAAGGTGGAGATAAACGATCACACCGTTTTGACGGAGCAAATCGAGGTTCTCCTCGTTTGCGAGCGTGCCGCCGCCGAGTGAAATTACGCATTCAGTCTGATTGACCAGTCCCTTCAGAATCTCCCGTTCTACTGTTCGGAACGACGCCTCTCCATCCTCGGCAAAGATCTGCACAATGCTCTTGCCGACTCGTTTTTCGATCGCGACATCGATATCCACGAAGTCGAAGCCAAGTGTATTGGCAAGGATCGGCCCGATGGTGCTCTTTCCGCTTCCCATGAATCCGGCCAGGAAGACGAGGCGCTTCGGATTTTCTGCCAGATCAGGTCGAGTGGAATTCATGACTTGACGCAAGATAGACGCGGATGCGTAACATCTCTGGGGTTGCGTTGCCCCATCAGAGAATGTCTACGGTGACACCGACGGCAAACCCGATGCCGTCCACATTGATTTTTGACTTGATTTCGTTTGCCGGCAACGGCACGCGGGTTCCCCGGTAGCTGACGCCTTCTTCGGGAAATCGGTTTGTGACCTCGACTTCCGGATCGCGGAATCGCATTTCAAAAAACACATATGTCGATCGGAAGACGCGGTACTCGAAATTCCCCCTCACATGGATTCCATAGCCGAGAAAACCCGCTGTCGATGGGGCACGGGTATCTCCCAGCGTCAGCATCCGTTCGGCATAGTACGCTCCGATTCCTCCCCCCATGGAAAGTCGGATGGTCTCGGATCCGAGCGGAACATAAACGTTTCCGCTCAGTTCGATCGGTACAAGCAGGAACCCATCTTCGAAAGGGAGGAACTGGTGCGAAGAGACATTGGTGATTGGCTGGGTCGAGCGGCGGATTTTTTTTAGACCATCGACGGTGAGGGAGAAGAAGAAGTCGGATCCTTCCGCCTTGTATCTCACCTCGAGGCCGACGCCAGGAACATCTTTGAGCTCGTCATGCTGCGCCCTCAGCTCACTACTGGAGGCATCGGGATTCAGGAAGAGCTTGGAGGAAGAGGTATAGCTCCCGCGGAGGGTGAGAGAGGTAATCCAGTCAGGATCCTGAGCCGCGGCTGTCTCTGCGAAGAGGAGAACAAGCCCAAAGGTTGCAGAAATCGCGTGCCGCGCCATGCTTCTGCCATGCTAGCGAAAGAACCGTTCGCGGAAATCTTCGATCTCCGCTTTATCACGCAAGGAGGTGAGCCAGTCCTGGGTGATCCGGTTTCGTTTTTCTTCGAGGATCTGAGTCCTCAGCGATGAATCTTCCTGTGCGAACTTCGTCGAATCAAAAGCAGTCTTGGCCGTCAAACGTGCCACGTAGTACCCTCGCACTCCCTCGAACGGTTTGGAAATCTCTCCCGGCGTCATCGCAAGCATTGTGCCGATGAAGTTGAGGTCTCGGCCGATCGCCGGAGGAGCATCGCTTGGCCGGAACAAACCGGTACTCTGAGCGGTCGCATACGTGAGATTCCTGCCTTTTGCCAACAGGTTGTCTCCGGACTGAAGCGTCCGCTTAAACTCCTCAGCCTCTTGTTTCAGGAGCTCCATCTTTTTCTGACGGACGACCCTCACACGAACCTGCTCTTTCACTTCCTCGAGTGGACGGATCCCTTCTTCTTTGACCGCAGAAATCTTGAAGACCGCCACACCCCCGGAGACCGTCATGGGATCGCTGATCTTATTCAGTTTTTTCTCGAAGGCAAAGTTCATCAGGATTTCGTTGATACCGATGCCGGGAATAAAGCCGCTCTTCGTAAACTCAGGAGTCTCGCGAACCTGGAAGTTGCTGAGCTCCGCAGAGCGTTCGAATCCCTCCTCGCCGGCGAGATACGCGAAGTCCTGCGCATCGCTGTACAATTGATCGATGGTTTGCGGACTCGGTTTCAACTTCATGCTGATCGTCGCAATCTTCAGTTCGCGGTTATCGCGACCCAAGACCTTGATGATATGCCAACCGAACTGTGACTTCACCGGTCCAACAATATCCCCGACACGCGCGCCAAACGCGGCATCCTCGAACGGTTTGACCCATGACCCCCTGCCGCCCCAACCGAGATCCCCTCCTGCCGAAGCCGAACCGGGATCCTCGCTCTGTGTTCGTGCCAGTTGAGCAAAGTCTGCTCCTGCGTGGAGCGATTGAACTGCCTGACGGGCCTTCTGGAGCTGTGCATCAGAATCTTGATCGCCTTCCACCTTGAAGAGAATATGGCTGGCGTGCACATACTCCCGGTCACCCCTTCTCTCATCAACAATCTTGATCAGGTGAGCGCCATCGAAGTCGAAAATCGGTCCGACGATTTCCCCTTTTTTCGCCGAAAACGCCGCATTTTCTTTGTTGCGACTCAGTTCACCGTGTTTGAAGAACGCTTCGATCGTTGGGGTCTCAGAGTACGTTTTCGCGAGTTCCGCGAAGTCCATCCCGACTCGAACTTGCTCGAGAATCCGGTTCATCTCCTCGCGGACATCTGCTGAATCCGTACCTGACGGAACGGTCGGGAACAGGACATACTTGAGCTTTCGGGTGGCACGATGCTTATACTCTTCCGGATTCGCGCTGTAATACTTCCGGCTATCCGCGTCGGTCACTGGAACCAACGTGTCGGGCACGAGCGACGGATCGAACAGCACGTATTCTGCTTCCATCGTTGTGGTTTCATTGATAAATCGTTCGCGCACTTCTCCTTCCGATGCCCGCACCATCGCATGGAGGTAACTCTGAAGCTTTTCGTACTGACGCTGCTGGCGAAGCTGGCGCTCCACCATCATCCACGCTTCGCGGTTTCGAGGATCGGCGATCGCCTGGTCGTACGCGTCGCGGTTGAACCGGCCGGTCGAATCCCTGAATTGGCTCACCAACATCTCCGGCGGATTGGGGCCGTGAACAAGGTCAATAATCTCCTTGTCGGTGACGTCGATTCCCATCTCACGGATCTCTTGACGGATAAGGATCTGATTCACGAGCATGTTCCACACTTGATCGCGGATTTGGCGTTCAGTATCGTCGTCGGGATCCGTGCCGGTCTGCGTCTTTTGTGTTTCCATTGTCTGTCGAAGGACCTCGGAGAACTCCTTGTAGGTCATCTTTTCGTCGTTGACTCTGCCGATCACGTCGGCATCCGCACCGAACTGGATGCTCGGGAGGTCCATTCCCCAATCGAGCATGATGTAGAGGATGAAGAGAACCGCGAAGACCGCAAAGAGCTTTGACAGGTTGTTCCGGATTTGAGTCATCAACGCCATAACACGTACTGCTCCTTAGGGAAATGTCATTTCAATCGAACGACTAGCTGCTAATATAGCCGTGAATCGCCTGAAATGCAACGATTTTGTGTTGACTTTGTAGGCACATTGGAGTATATTTTTGCCTGCTTTTTTGTTCAGATCGATTCCGGAGATGCGCGGGGATCGATTTGCCACCAGCGTTGGATTTCGTTATGGAGAATCTTCTGTGAGAAAACAAGCGTCGAAGCTCATTCTTATCGCGAGTGCCGTCATTCTCTCGCTCTACTTTCTCTACCCGACATATCGGGATTATCAATACCGCAAGGAAGTAACGTCTCTCAGCGGCCAGGACAGTCTCAATTATGTGGAAGAAAACCGGGGAAAGATGCTCGAGGCCAAGTTGAAGCGACTCAAGCTCGGACTTGATCTTCAGGGTGGGATGAGAGTTGTTCTGGAAGTCGATATCGTCCGGCTCCTGACGGATCTTGCCCGTAACAAGGATGACAACTTCCGTTCGATCATTGATGAAGTCAGAAGCCGGGTCGGGGCCTCGGACGAAGAGGTTATTACGGTCTTTGCCGGAAAGTTTTCCGAACGCGGAATCCGCTTGAGCCGCTATTACGGCACGATCAGAGATGACGATGCCACGATCATCAGCTTTCTCGAGGATGAATCGGAAAAAGCGGTTGATCGGGCCGTGGAAATCGTTCGGAATCGAGTCGACCAATACGGAGCATCGGAACCGACGATCCAAAAACAAGGAGGACGGCGCATCATTGTGGAGCTTCCCGGCGTGAAGGACGAGGCAGAAGTAAGACAGCTTCTCCAGGGAACGGCCAAACTTGAATTTCGAATGTTGCGCGATCCTGAAGTTGCCTACCGGGTGATGGAATCAATCGACAAATTCCTCGCCGGCGGAATGCAGGCCGATACGACCAAAGCATCGAGTCCGAAAGAGAGTCCCGACAAACAATCACAGGAAACACTCCGTCAGCTTCTTGGTGAGGGTGTGGCATCACCAACCGATACGACCGAGGAAGCGAGATTTTCACGCGAACATCCGTTTTTCACCTATGTGAGGCCTGACCAGCGCGGTTCCGGAGAGGGGTACGTCGAAGAAAAAGACCGCGAATGGGTACGGACCCTGCTCGCACAGCCCGGAGTTCAACGGCTCATCCCGACCGATTTCGAATTTCTCTGGTCTGCAAAAACTTTCCAGGCCCAGGATGGCAAGAAATACTTCACTCTCTTCGCGGTCAAGAAGACCCCGGAACTGACCGGCGGAGTCATCGTGGGCGCCCGTGCGAGCGTCGATCCGGAAGACAACAGACCCATTGTCAACATGGAGATGAACAGCGAGGGATCGCGGGAATGGGCTCGTATTACCGGTGCCAATGTCAATAAGCGCGTCGCGATTGCTCTCGATAACGGCATCTTCTCCGCACCTGTCATCCAGACGAAGATCGTCGGAGGAAAATCGCGAATCACCGGCATGGATTCTCCGAACGAGGCCCGCCTCCTCGAGATCGTCCTGAAAGCGGGTGCATTACCCGCCCCGGTCGAGATCATGGAACAGCGAACGGTTGGTCCGTCACTCGGTGAAGACTCCATCCGATCCGGCCTCACGGCAACAGCGTTCGCATTTGTCCTCACGGTTTTCTTCATGCTCATCTACTACCGGACCGCCGGAACCGTGGCAAACGTCGCACTCTTCTTCAACATTCTCTTCATACTCGGCGTCCTCTCGGGATTCCAGGCAACGCTCACCCTTCCGGGGATCGCGGGCATCATTCTGACGATTGGGATGGCTGTCGACGCCAATGTACTCATTTACGAACGCGTCCGCGAGGAACTGGAGGGAGGAAAGACGCTCAAGGCGGCGATCGACAACGGCTATTCGAAGGCGTTCAGCGCCATCATCGATTCAAACATCACCACGTTCCTCACCGGATTGATTCTGTTCCAATTCGGAACGGGACCGGTGCAGGGATTTGCGCTTACGCTGATGATCGGCATTCTCGCCAGTCTGTTCAGCGCGATCATTATCACGCGTATGATTTTCAATTTCATGTATGACAAAGGAATGACGCCGAAATTCGTCTAGAGACACGACGGCGAATTCGCTTCTCGATTGACTCAACAGGAGTTTCGACCTCAATGCAATTCTTCAAGAAAACGAACATCGATTTTCTTTCAATCCGACGGAAGACATATTTTGCCTCTCTGCTCATCATTCTCCTTGGTCTGGGATCTCTGGCCGTGCGGGGAATCCACTTCGGGATTGATTTCCAAGGGGGAACAGAGATCGTCCTCGGTTTCGACAAAGCACCAACGATCGGCGAAGTGCGAAGCGCCCTCGAACCGATCGGCCTGTCACGGAGCGAAATCAAGTACTTTGGCGGCGGAGGAGATATCCTCATTCGCACATCGGAACAGGAAGCCGGAACGGCCGTCGGCGACAACATCAAGCAGGCGATTCAGCAACGTTTTTCCGACAGAACATTTGAAGTGCTGAAAGAAGACAAGATTGGACCGAAAATCGGGAAGGAACTGCGCCGTGATGCGACATATGCGATCGTCGTCGCGTTGGTTGCGATCCTTGGCTACATCGCAATCCGATTCAAATTCATCTATGGTGTTGGGGCTGTCCTTGCGCTGTTCCACGACGTGCTGATCACGCTCGGCATCCTCTCCTTGATGGATGGATTGATTCCCACACTCACGCTTGAGATCACCCAGGAGGTCATCGCCGCATTCCTCACGCTCATCGGAGTCTCGGTGAACGATACCGTGGTTGTCTTCGATCGCATTCGAGAAAATCTGAAGATCTACCGGAGCATGTCCCTCAAAGAAGTCGTCAACAAGAGCCTCAACGATACGTTGAGTCGGACGATTATCACCTCGGGCACGCTTCTCATCACGCTTCTGGCATTGATGTTCATCGGCGGCGAGGTCACGCGGGCATTCGCATTCACACTGACCGTCGGTCTCATTACGGGAACGTATTCCTCGATCTACATTGCCAGCGCAGTCGTGCTCGACTGGAACCTGCGCAGGAAGAAAACCAAGGAGACGGGTTCGAAGTAGGTTTTCCCGCCCCCGTTCATGGACTGTACCATCACCGGAGGGAATTCCGCATGAAATTCAAATCCGAGGAAAAACAGGGCGTCACCGTTATTGCCCTCGATGGAAACATCATGGGGGGCCCGGACGCCACATCGCTGAACGACGAGCTCCAACGACTCGTAAAAGAATCAAAAGCCCGAGTCGTTGTCGATCTGGGGAATGTCAAGTTTATGAACAGCTCCGGACTCGGAATGCTCATCCGGTCGCTCACCACGCTGCGCAATGCTGGTGGAGATCTCAAACTCGCCCGGGCATCCGAGAAGATCGAGAGTCTCCTCATGGTGACGAAGCTGATCACGGTGTTCGATCACTACGAGACCGTGGATGAAGCTGTTGCCGCGTTCAAGAAATAACCGATCCTCTCCGTCTTCTTCATATTTCTATTGGTTTGACCCGACGCGAACCGCGCCGTCGGGGTCCGCGCCATCACTTCCCTGCATCGGCATGCGCCTTCGTGCTTATCTCTGGATCGTTCTCTTTCTTTCATCCTGCGGCGGAGATCGGTCGTCTGAATTGGCGACTGTCCATCCGGTCGCGGATGATATGGGACGCACAGTCTCTCTCCCTCACGTCCCCGGACGGATTGTCTCTCTTTCTCCCCATGTTACGGAAATCCTGTTCGCGCTCGGACTGGATTCTTCGATCGTCGGCGTCACGGACTATTGCGACTTTCCCCCCTCCGTGCGCAACATCCCGCGTGTGGGCGGACTTTCCAATCCGAACCTCGAAAAGCTCGTCGAACTCGGTCCGGATGTCGTTATCATGACTGTCTCCGGCAACACGCGTCAGGATTTCGAGTCTCTTGAACGGTTGAACCTTGCGGTCTTCGTGACCAATCCCCGCAATCTCTCCGGTGTGTTCGATTCGATCCGGAGAATCGGCGTACTGACGGGTCGGGCACAAGCCGGCGATTCGCTCGCCTCTCTCCTCCGGAAGAGAGCAGACTCACTCACTGCGTTCGCGGCAACACGCCGGAACATTCCCACCCTATTCCTCCTTTCAATCCAGCCAATCATTTCCATCGGCAAAGAGACCTTTCTCGATGAGCTCATTCGGCTCGCCGGCGGGACAAACGTCTCATCCGGTTCGTCAATCGCATATCCTCTCCTCAGCAAAGAAGAAATATTGCAGAGGGCTCCGGAGGTGATTGTTGTCTCCTCAGACGTTGCCGCTTCACCCGATGACGTCGCGCATGCCTTGAGGGGTCTTTCGACAGTCCCCGCCGTCGCGCACAAGCGGATCACCATCGTCGAGGCAGATCTGGTGAGTCGACCCGGACCCCGAATCGTCGACGGTCTGGCGACCATCATCAAGGCCTTGCACGACACCTCCGGCCTCCGTCACTGAGCAACAGGGGTTCCGGATTCGCCCTTCTCCACCCGAGTTTCTGGTTGCTTCTCAGAGAGGTTCCCGATATATTTTCCCCAATCAATTTCTCGTTCCCCTCACCGAATGGTAACCTGAGCAGACGCCTATGCCCCTTTCAAAATCACTTTTCATCGCCGTTGCAGGAAATATCGGTGCGGGCAAATCATCGCTCACACGGCTCCTGGCCCAACGATTTGGGTGGAAACCATATTATGAATCGGTTGATGACAATCCGTACCTTCCCGATTTCTATGCAGATATGAAGCGGTGGTCGTTCCACTTGCAGATCTACTTTTTGTCCAACCGGTTCAAAAATCACAAAGAGATCGTTGAATCTGGTGAGTCGGTCATCCAGGATCGGTCGATCTACGAGGATGCTCAGATTTTCGCGAGGAACCTCTATGAGATAGGAAACATGAGTGAGAGAGATTATGAAAACTACGTCTCCCTCTTTCATGTCATGATGGAGTACCTGAAACCGCCCGATCTGTTGATCTACCTGAAGACGTCGGTTGATACGCTCGTCGATCAGATTTCGCGGCGCGGGAGGTCGTTTGAGAAGGGAATCGAACGCAGCTACCTTGAATCGCTCAACATTCTGTACAACGATTGGATCGATAACTATTCGCTCGGACAGGTGCTCGTCATCAACAACGACAGCATCGACTTCGTTGTGAATCCCGGCGATCTTGATTCAGTGGCGGAGTCGATTCGGGAAAAACTCGAATCTGTCAAGACGTAGAGTGAGCTCCGTCCCCAAGCCTCTGTTCTCTTGCATCGTCAGCCCGGCTACGGTCGCGTTTTTTCCTTCAGCAGTTGCGTGTAGGTGGCCGGACTCCTCAGGAGACCAATGGCCGCCTGCAATTGGGGATCGTAGGGAAACGTCGCCTCGATTTGGGCCTTTCTCCCCTTCATCACCCCCAAGATTTCGATTGTGAGGGCACGCCTCAATTCATCACGCTGGTTCATGAGAAGCGTGTCGCGCTCATTTCTCGCCAGCTCTGCCGCTTCTTCCAGACGTTGGACCACACGCGAACCAAATCCCTCTTTGATCGCTTCACGCTTCAACGCGGTCAGTCGTGAACTCAACTGCGCGTCGTACGCGAATTCCCTTTCCTTGAGAAACTCGATGAATTCTCCGAGGATCTCGTCGGTCACTCTGAAATTGTCCGCTATCGACCCCCGCTGTGCTTTGAATCGATTCGCGAACCTGAAGAACATCGCCTTCCGTTGCAGCTCACGAACGAGTCCGCTCAGCTGGTTCTCCTCGACGGTTGAATCGGGCCAGATGCCCGATTCTCCGTAGACCTGACGATTGTGTGCAGTCCGAAACACTTTGTTTGAATCCGATGCTGAAAGTTCGATGGGAGAGAGATCCTGATCTTCCGCGTAGTTGATCTCCTGAATGCTGCGACCGCTCGGCGTGTAGTATCGGGCGGTGGTGATTTTCAGCGATCCCCGATCAGAAATCCGCGTCACCGTCTGCACAAGCCCTTTGCCGAACGTCCGGGTTCCAAGGACAATGCCGCGATCGAGATCCTGCACCGCGCCGGCGACAATTTCGCTCGCGCTGGCACTCGCTCCATTCACGAGCAGTGCGATGGGGAGATCTCCCAGGATCGGTTTTTCATATGAGTAGTACTTTAGCTCCCGCGATCCCTTGCGCCCGCGCGTCGAAACCACAAGACTGCTCTCCGGAACAATCTTCGACGCAACGTCCACCGCCATGTCGAGCAATCCTCCGGGGTTGTCCCGCAGATCCAGGATCAACGCGCGAAGTTGTCCATCCCCCATCAACTGACGGATGCCGCTCCTCACATCTTCCCCTGCCGTTTTCGAAAACCTCTCGAGCTTCACATACCCGACACCAGCCCCGACGTATCCGACGTATGTGACGTTGGTAACGGGGATTTCTTCCCGGATAAGCACATATTCCAGCGGATGCGCCTGACTCTCGCGTTCAATTTTCATCCGGACCTCGGTTCCGGGCGCGCCGCGCACGAGAAGTCGGATCCGCTCGTAGTTGCTTCCCGATACCGCGGTTCCATCGATCTCCAGAATCCGATCGCCAACCTGAATCCCCTGTTTCGCCGCGGAGAATCCCTCGAGGAGACCGACAATCATCACCATACCATCCCGGATCCCGATCGTAACGCCGACGCCGCCGTACTTCCCGGTCGTAACAAGATCGATTTCGTCTCTCTCTGTATCGTCGATGTACACCGTGTATGGATCAAGTGATTTCAACATGCCATCGATGCCCGATCGGACGAATCGCTCGGGATCGATTTCGTCCACATAGTTCATCGCGATCTCGCGATAGACCTTTCCGAAGGTATCGATTCCTCTGTGGATTTTGAGGAGGAGGTCGCCTCCCCCCATCGCAACAAAGGCCATCGAGAGGATACCCAGGAGAGCGGAAATGAGGACAATAGATCTGTTCCTCCGGGGCGTTCGATGGTCTCTCTGCTCGTCGTTCCGCTGCATCTGTTTCCCGTCCATCATGCCTCTTCCTTTTCGAAGTGCTTCCCCAGCTCCGCTCCCCTCGCGACCACGCGTCGCCAGACTTCTTCATGAAGCTCGTTGATCGGTTTCGTGGCGTCGAGGACCGTCACGCGAGGTTGTTGCCGCGCGATCTCCAGATATCCGTTTCGCACCCGTTCGTAGAAAGCCCGACCGTTCGACTCCATCCGATCTTTTTCTTTCAAGGCAATGGCCAGTCGCCTCTCGATCTCTGCGACAGGGAGATCGAGGAAGAACGTCACATCGGGCGCCAGACCGGCTGCGGCGCACATATTGATCGCTTCGACAGCGCTCACCGGAATCCCACGGCCCCATCCCTGATAGGCCGTCGAAGAATCATAGAACCGGTCGCACACGACGACGGCACCGGCTTCGAGCGCAGGCTGGATTCGTTCGCGCACAATCTGCGCTCTGCTAGCGGAAAAAAGAAGGAACTCCGCTTCGTCACTGATTCCTTTGTTTTCCGTGTCCAACAAGATCGCGCGAATCTTCTCTCCGATGTCCGTCCCGCCTGGTTCGCGGATAAACACCACCTCAAATCCCTGCGAAGCGAGCCGATCAAGCAGCATTCTCGCTTGTGTGGATTTGCCCGAGAGATCCAGACCTTCGAACGTGATTAGCATAGAGAATGCCAGTCGCTCCTGTTTGTTGTGTGATCAAAGTAGAGAATAATGCTCTGGCATGCAAATCGCGCATTACGCCTCTTCTCCGATGCGCTCCGTGCATGAGAATCTGCATCGTTGAACTCACGATTGCGGATCATTCCTTTTTTGGTTACTTTTGCCGTACCGCACATGACAAACCATCGCGAATGAATACCCCACCTCTCGTGTTCTTCACTGCACACATGGCGTTTGCCTCAGTTCGTCTCTGGAATGGCTCGGCGAAAATCACCACATAAATCCTCTCCCGCCGCCGCGCCTCCATCTCTGAAGGAGCAGGAGGAGAGGCGATCGCGCGAATCCAGGGTCGAAGATCATGAGCTCATCCGTCTTGCGATCAACGGCGACCAGAAAGCATTCGATCGACTGCAACAGAAATATCACGACGCGATTTTCAATCTCATCTACCGGATGATCAGGGAGAAGGAAGAAGTTGAGGATCTCACGCAGGAGGCGTTCATCAAGGCGTTTTCCTCCCTCCAGAGTTTCAACGAGGAATACGCGTTTTCAACCTGGCTCTACAAGATCGCAACCAACAACTGCATCGACTACATCCGAAAGAAGAAGCTCCCCTCCTTTTCGATCGACAGACCCATACGCACCAAGGACGACGAAATCACTTTTGAGGTTCCCGATTCCACATATGAACCGGATAAGGGAGTCATTGACCGACAACGACGAACGCTGATTGAGGAAGCTATCGAATCGTTACCCCCAAAGTATCGAACTGTTATCCGGCTGCGCCATACGGATGAGAAGGAATACCAGGAGATTGCGGACCTCCTGGGTCTCCCCCTGGGGACGGTAAAAGCCCATATTTTTCGGGCGCGGGAACTTCTGTACAAATATCTGAAAGACCGTCTGCGGCACTACTAGTGCCGCTCCCAAAAATAAGTATTGTGTTTTGATGCGGGATCGGTTAATGGGAGCGAGCACTAGTGCTCGTTCCAACTTGATGCTCGATGATAGGACACAAGATTGCTTTGTTGGAACGGCACTAGGGAAGATCCAGGGAGTTATCAATCAGAGGCGCTGTACGATAGGAGGAAATCGTCGCGCTGAACTTGCCTGCCCTGGCGACAGGCCAAGGACTGAGCGCCCGCCACAAAGTGGTGGCTTGGCCACAAAACAATGTGGTTTGACCCATTATCAGATTCCCTGCCTGCCGCAGGCATGGCAGGCAGGCGGGTCCCCGTGTGAAAGCATCACGGGGCAAGCAAGAACCGAATGACTTTATGTACAGCCCCGAAGAATCTGAATAAGAAAGGGAGACTCCCCGCTTGCGACACTCGTTCGGTATCACAACAAATGGCTTTTCCACAACCTGTCAGGCCGCGCCGCGCAACTCTCGAGGATCGATTCCGTATGCAAAACTGACTTCTGTCAATCATACGATGATCCCTGCCCAAAAATACCTCTTCGTGTTCATCATCTGTGCGTTGATGACCCAGGTACTCGTTGCCCAGGACCGTGCTCGACGGGAAATTCTCCGCACCAACGAGAAAGGAATTAACGTTTCGGTTAAACTCTCGTTCGGTTCCATCTTCATCGGAAAAGGAACGCGAGATAAGATCCTCGTCGCGGACTATCCCCGACGAGATGACGATCGGGAGGATCTCAAGATCACGTACGACGTGTCGGCAGGCGAAGGGAACCTCGTGATCCGTTCGACCGATAAAGCGAAATGGTGGTCGGGTTCTTCGGGAGAAAAATCGAAGTCAAATCGTCGATGGTCGCTGGAATTGACCGACGCCGTTCCGATTTCACTCCACATTGAATTGGGGGCGGGGGAAGGAGACCTCGACATCACCGGATTGCAGATCGCCGAGCTTCGTATCTCATCGGGAGCAAGCGCGGTTCGGCTTGCCTGCGACGAGCCGAACCGGATCATGGCGGAGCGGATATCTTTCGAATCGGGCGTGGGATCATTTTCCGCGACCGATCTCGGAAACACGAATTTCCGGACCTTGAAATTTGAGGGGGGAGTGGGGGCGTACAAGCTCGATTTTGGCGGAGCACTGAGACGGAGCGGTGAGGTTGATATCAACGTGGGGCTTGGCGCCATCACAGTGATTATCCCCGAAAAGACGCCGACCCAGCTCCGCTGCGAAGACAGCTGGTTGTCCAGCGTCGATATCGATGACATCTTTCAGAAAACCCGCAAAGGACGATACGAGACCCCGACGTACAATACCGCTTCAGAAAAGCTGACGATCAAGATCGAATCCGGCTTCGGAAAGGTCAAGGTGAAAGGCAGATAGCATTTGTTGTCACCCCTCAGGATGAAACCCGATCAGGACGCGATCGGGTTTTTTTGTTGAGTTGAATCTTTCGAATTTTGTCCCTATGCTCTGCCGGTAGACATCCCCGTGAAACATCTCTTATGATCAAACCTGCCGCTCTCAGCCTGATCGTTCTCCTCGTTCCCCTGCAGCTCCTGTTCACGCAAATCGACACGACGAAGCTGGACTCCGACGAGCTTTTTGCCTTGGCACGTGAGAGGGCATTAGCCGGATCGGGAGAAGAGGCGCGGAACCTCTGTCGCGTGATTCTCCAGCGAGATCCCTCATACCACGATGTCCGGATTCTGCTCGGTCGCACGTACGCGTGGGATCGGCAATTTGAAGAGGCGCGGCAGGAACTGCGCCGGGTCCTTGAAATCGACGACCGGCATCGCGATGCTCTCCAGGCAATGATCGATGTGGAATGGTGGGATCGTCAGCTCGAGGATGCTCTGCAAATCGCGGATCGGGCGGTCCGCATCTACCCCACCGATGAAGATTTCCTGCTGAAGAAAGCGAGGGCGTTAAAGGAGCTCCATCGTGAACGCGAGGCTCTCGCAGTCCTCTCAACACTCGAGCAAATCAATCCCGCAAACACGGAAGCGGCGCGACTTCGGGAATCGATTGTGCTCGATTCTATGAATAGTTTTGTCGGCGCGCTCTACTCCGGCGACCTCTATGCCGAGCACTACGGCCCGATGCACTACGCGTACGTCGAAGCGGGACGACGCATGTCCGCGGGCACGATCCTGGGCCGGGTGAATTATTCACGACGGTTTCAGCAGAACGGCGTTCAACCCGAAATCGATTTCTACCCGGTCTTCGGGAATGGTCTCCACGGATATTTCAACTACGGCTACGCCAACAGTCCGCTCTACCCTCGTCATCGGTTTGGTGCCGAGCTGTATTCAAAACTCCCATCCGGCTTTGATGGATCGCTTGGAATACGTCTCCTCTCATTCGATCGCGGCAACTCCATTCGCATATTCACCGGTTCGCTCGGCTACTACGTTGGAAGCTACTGGATCTCGCTCCGACCGTTTATTACTCCGAGCAATGTCGGTAACTCGCGTTCGCTGACGGCTCTCGGACGAATGTATCTCGGCGACGCGGAAACGCACATCACGCTGCGGTTCAGTCTTGGGTATTCACCGGATGAACGATTGATTCAATCGAGCGCCGGATTGGCAGGACGGGAGATTTTCTATCTTGATTCCCGGACGCTGGGAGCCGGGTGGCAACAAGTCATCGGAATGAACATTCTGATCAATGTCATTGTCGAAGCCACGAACCAGGAACTCAACTTCAAGCCGGGTGAGTACGTCATGCTCTACACCGTACGAACGGGCCTCCGTTGGAGGTTTTAGACGCTCCGCCCATCAATCCTTCCCACAATCGCCTCCTCGACCGATCGTTCCGTCCCCCTCTCTGGTTTGTCCCGAGACTCAGCCCACGCCGAAGTGGAAAAATTGTCCCCATTGATACGGGTGATTCACATCCCGTGTACGGATGAGGTTGAGCAACGCCTGCCGGTATGCGTCTCCGGGAGCGAGTCCGGTGGAAATATGCGTGTAGAAATATTCACTGAAGAACTTTGCCGACTTCCGATCGGAGTACCACGCATTGTAGAACACATCCGACGTGCCAATGGTACGAAGCAGGAGCGCGTGCGCCGGAGCCAATCCTCTTCCGGTTCCGTAGTGATTCGACAACACGACGACAGGGTACGGTTGAAGCGTCGTGAGATCACGGAAAGAAATCTCGGTCGATTCTTCGATATTCTGAGGATCGGAAAACATGATCACCCCGAAGGGGAAGGCCGCGTGCATTCCCTTGAATTCGGTGGAAAGCTGGAGAACGTCTCCCTTGGCGGACTTCAGATTGTTCCACGTTGCTTCCATCGAGATCAGGATGCGTGCCTCTTTGAAGAAGCTCCGGATATCTCTCAATTCGTAGTCGATCGACCAATTCTTGCCGCCTGGATTTCCAAGCCCGATGATGTTGCGGATTCTGCTCGAGGCCGCTGTACGGTACTTCAATGAGGCAAAGGAGGGAAGATAGTCGACGCTCGTGATTTCGATCAGATAACGGATGATCCCGTTGGGATCCTGCTTTTCAAGGGCATGGAACGGAAAGTTCTCGAATCCCGGTATGGGAATCAGAATGAGGTTGCGATCGAGCAGCATGTCAATCGGTCGGATGAACGTATCGTAGAGCTGTACCGAAAGCTGGGCAAACCGGGTCATGGGCCTCAGACTCGCCTCCCCTGCTGCCCCCGCATAGACGTTGGGATCCTGGAGCAACGACATGTATTCGCGGACCAGGACCATCAGCCGATCTCGTGAAATCGCCACCGACCGGACGGCGTACGACTCCCTCGTCAGCGCAAAGAGTGTGAGTTCCTCAGGCGTGGGAATGAACTGCACGACCACCGTTCCCCGGGGAATAAGCGATTGAATATCCGATAGTTGCGGGATTCCGGGGAACACGAGGCTGAGGTAGTTCGGATAGACCCCGCCGACCCGGCGCGCCCGCTCTTTCAATTCCCGACGAAGGGACTCCTCGACGTGTGCCAGCGAATCGATCACAGACTGCCGGACAACCCCATATGGATTGGATAAAACACTCGACCACTCGAGCTGGACGTTTTGCAGTTGCTTAAGAACTCTGGCTCCGTCGATGGCATCTCGGCGGACAGGGAGGTGGCGGGGATCCAGATCGGCCGATTGAAGAAGTTTGAACGACCAGCGCGATCTCATTCGCTCCATCGAGGAGAATGCAAATTCGATCTTGTTGAGCTCGAGTGCAGTCTTCGTCGCAAGAAAATAGAGATCTTCGATTCTTGAGTTGATCGCGAGTTCGCGCGCGTACTGGGGATGAAGTTCCGGATCGACAAACTCAGCAACACTCGACTCCAGGGTTTCCATTGCCCTTCGAAAGTATTCCAGCGCCTCGTTCGTCTTTCCCATCCTGCGAAACGTCTGGCCGACCGCGCCGAGCGTGGCGGCTTCGCCCCGCCGGTGACCGAGCGCCGCGAACCGCCTCCCCAGGTTCTCATACGACGCCGCCAACTTTTCATATTCCGGGATGCGATCACCCCGGAGGGTGAGTTGTTCATTGACCGATTCCAGGGCGAGGAGAATATAGGTTTCGGCCAAGCGATCATTTGCCCGGCGCGCGACGGCGGCAGCATCGGTGAAGAACTTCGTCGCTTCGTCCAGCTTGCCGCTTTCCTGATAGATGCGGGCAAGATAGAACATCAACAGCGATTCGAGGTCCTTGCCGACCCTTTTAGCCCGGAGGCGATTTGTTCCGTCCCGGAAGTGCCGCAACGCGTTGTTCCAGTCGCCCTGGGCGCGCGCAACCAGCCCGAGATTGAGACGCAATCGTCCCTCGAGCCGCGGCTGGTCTGACGCATCGAGAAAGGATTGTGCCTGCGACAACGTATTCAGCGCTTCATCGTATCGCTCCTGCGCCCGATAGACCTGACCGAGGCCGATAAGGCCGCTCGCCGTTCCTGCCCTGTTTCCCGCTTCCCGATAGTAGTTAACAGCCGATTCATAGTTTGTCGACGATTCCTCGTATTGCTCAAGAAGAAACAGCGACTCGCCCATACGCAACTGCAGGGCCGCAACCGATTCGTAATCCCGAAACGCGCTGCTGAATGACAGCGACGAACGATACTGCTCCAATGCTGTTTGAAAGTATCCCATTTCGCGATAGACATTGCCCAACAGAAGGAGGAAGGATGCCTCACCGCGGAAATCAGAGGCGTTTCGACTGTGGGTAATCGCCCGCTCCATGTTCTCCAATGCCATCGCAAACTGACCATAGGCGAGTCGAATTCTGCCAATCTGGGCCATCGCGTCCGCAAGACGCGTCTCTTCTCCGGCAGCTTCAAAAATCGGAAGTGCCTGAACAATCTCCGATTCCGCGCGTTCGAACGCCTCCTCCTTGATGTTCTCCTTGGCACTTGCGAGCAGATCGACAGCGTCTTCAAGCTTCAATTCAGACCGTTGGCAGCCGATGATCAGAAGCAACAGAACCGCAAGAGACGTGACAAGATTCTTCATGAGGTATTCTTTCGAGTGAAAAGAAGAGCATGTCCGGCTTCACGCCACCACACCGGCTCAATATATGAAACTGCTGAAGCGTGTGCAACCGTGACCGACGGGGCGCCGTCGCACACTTCCTTGCATCGATTCCCACTATTCTGTTTGACGCATCGTTGGCATTGCTCGAAAATTGTTCATATCTTCACCGGCAGCGATGAAGTGATCAGTGTCACTTCGCTACACCTGCAGTGCACGTGATCGATGAGGCAGGAGGATCATCCCCCGGGATGGCGGGAAGATGGATTCAACACATCGAGTGACCGTTTTCGACCCCGGAGACAACCATCAGGAAATCTCAGATACACATCTCACCCCTGTTGCGGTTCCTGGCATTTCTCTTGCTGCTGTATCTCTTCTTCGTCAGCATCGCCATGATGGGAACCGCATTCAAGTTCTTCGGGCGCGGATTTGCGGAGACCCTGCTCCGAACGACATCCAGTCCCTTCCTGAGCCTCTTCGTAGGAATCCTGACCACCAGTCTGGTCCAAAGTTCATCAACGGTGACATCGATCGTCGTCGGAATCGTCGCCGCCGGCGGTATCACGGTTGAGGGAGCTATTCCGATTATCATGGGGGCAAATATCGGTACCAGCATTACCAATACGTTAGTTGCGACGGGACATATCTATAACAAGGACGAATTCCGCCGCGCGTTTGCCACGTCAACCGTTCATGATTTCTTCAACGTGTTGGCGGTGATTGTCCTGTTCCCCCTGCAACTGACAACCGATTTCCTCGGGAAGAGCTCTGCCTATTTCGCCGATGAGTTTAAGGGAATCGGCGGGTTGGAACTCGTGAATCCCCTGCAAGACATTGTGAAACCTGCGATTTCCATGGTGGTCTCTCTGGTCGGCGAAAGCGGAATCATCCTTCTCCTGCTCTCCCTTCTGTTCCTGTTCCTCAGTCTGCGCTATATCGTCGTGAATCTGAAAGCGCTCGTCATTGGAAAGATCGAGGCGTTCTTCGATAAGACCCTTTTCAAAACGGGTCTCCGTGCGTTCATTGTGGGCATTGTGCTGACCGTTCTGGTGCAGAGCAGTTCGATTACGACGTCGCTGGTCGTTCCACTGGCCGGAGCCGGCATCCTCACATTGAACCAAATCTTCCCGTTCACCCTCGGTGCGAACATCGGGACAACGATTACCGCAATGCTGGCCGCACTGGTGACGGGACAGGTTGCTGCCGTGACGGTCGCGTTCGCACATCTCCTCTTCAACGTTTCCGGTATTGCGATATTCTGGCCCCTCAAGCGGATTCCAATCTTTCTGGCCGAGACCCTGGCTCGATATTCGATACGTTCAAAAGTGATCCCATTCGTCTATATTGCTGTCGTGTTCTTCTTGTTCCCCCTCGTTTTGATATATCTTATGGAGTGATTGGTTATGCTCAAGTTGAAGGAATTGATTGAAATCTGGAGGCGGGACAACTCGCTCACCCAGGCCCTGCTCGAATCGTACGCGATGCTGGAGAGCACGCGGATCATGTTCGACAAATCAGTGCATTCCCTCCGCTACAACGATGCCGGCGAGATTGCGATGGACGTCTATCAGATGGACAAGGTGGTGAACTCCTATCTGCAAGACGTTCGGCAGAAAGTCTTCAAACATATCGCGCTCACCGGGGGGGCCAATATCGTCCCCAGCCTGGTCCTCACCAGCATCGTGATCGACGTTGAACGGATCGGCGACTACACGAAAAATATCACCGATCTGGCCATCGCCCACCCCAAGCGACTCCGATGCGGAATGTTTGAGGACGACATTGTGCGCATTGAGGCCGCCGTGAAAGACATGTTCGGCAAGATCGTTCCGTGTCTAAAGGCCTCGGACGAAGCGGCGGGATTGAAGCTGATGCAGGACAATTCGTGGATCACAAAAAAGTGCGATGAAATCGTCACAGCGATGATCAAAGAGCAGGATTCCTCCCTCAGCACCAGCGACACCGTCGCCATCGCACTCTACGCGCGCCATCTCAAGCGCATCGCTGCGCACCTGATCAACATCGCGTCGAGCGTTGTTAATCCATTCGAACGCGTTGGTTTCCGAGAAGCATGATTCTTTTTCAGTGCTCGAGAACGCAAAATCCCGACTCGGGAGATCAGAGTCGGGATTTCTTTTTTGCGGGGTGTCGAACCCTTCCTATTGGATTGAAATGCCTACTCCGATCGTCAACACATTCGTCTCCGCAAAGGTGTAGTCGGCATGAACATTGAGGAAGAGGAGTTTCGTGCGGATGCCGACAAGCGAGCGGGATTTTGTGCGGGACTCCAACGAGAATCCTTCGACGGGAATGCGATGGGTCTCCGAACCTACGTGAACGCTCGCTTCATAGGAGCCGATTGTCCAGCTCGACGACTCAAGTTGAAATCCGCCGTACACTGTGAAGAGGAGGAGATTCTTGCTCGCTTCTAGCCCGTAGGCCGTTGCCTGGACGGAGAGGAGTGTGGCGTTGCTTCCATTCAGGATGTTGAGCTTCTGCGTGAAGAAATGTGCCGCAATATCCACCGGAAGAAATGGAACATACTGATCGAGATCATGCCGAATGCCGAATCCCAGCAGGTTCATCTTCCCGACATCGACGATTCGGGTTGTGGGGATGAATCGACCCGTGACTTCAATGCCGAATGGAAGTCCCAGCGAAACCTGCGGAACAACGAGCGGCGCCACATCGAGAAAAAATCCACCGGGGATGGTCATAAGCTCTACACCCGCTGCGGATCTCACAACCGTCTGTTCCTTCCCTCCCACCACGGTGTTGGCCTCGACGTCATAGGGATAGTCCGATCCGACTCTGTAGATCCTGCCCTGGACGTTGATCGTCTCCGGTGTACGATACCGATACGTGCGTTGGTCATCGCGGATTCCGGCAAGCGAGAGCTTGAGATGGATATCGAGTCCAAGAATGTCATGCAGATCAGCTGAATGAAAAAATCCGGAATTGAATCCGGCCCCCCACGCGTCAATGAGTGGGGTGACATATCGTTCTCCGTTTGTTCTGTTCAGCTGATGCAGATAGTCTCCGAGGTCCTGGCCCATCGCCGCATGCGCCAAGAAAGCACACCCTGCAAGTAAACGAACTACGCGTGTCACGAAACACATCCTCCCGAAATTAGCCGTTCCATTGTTTCGATTGTTCCAGCGCGGCAACGACATCATCCGCCGCGTCGGAAATGATTCCATCAGCTCCAAGATCAAGAAACCTCTTCAGTCCGCTCACGGAATTCAACGTATAGACAAAAACAGCAACATCGTGTTGATGGGCGTCACGAATCATCGCCTGCCGTAATTCGTGCTTTGCACAAACAAAGAACGACGCGCCGACAGTTTTGGCCAGCGACGATGGCAATGACGCAAAATTCGACATCATACTGTAGATCACCCCCGTGACGGCATTCGGTTCCATCCGTCTGATGTTCGCCATCATGTGATGACGGAACGACGAGTACACGACCCGGTGTGCAACACCGATCTCGCGAACAACATCCAACACTCTTCGCTCCAGCAATCCGTCCGGTTCGCGATGCAACGGATCCGATTTCAGTTCTACGTTGACGGCAAGTCGACGACCAACCAGATCCAACACCTCGCGGAGGGTGGGAATCCGTTCATGGGAAAATTTTGGATCAAACCATGAACCTGCATCGAAGCTGCGAAGTTCCCTCAGCGTGTATGCCCGCGCCGCTCCGTTGCCGGTCGTTGTCCTCTGTAAGGTCCGATCGTGAAGGACGATCACCTCCTCATCCTTCGACAACCTCACGTCAAGTTCCACGACGTGAATACCCGGTGTTTCCAGGGCGAGCGTAAATGCCGAAATGGTGTTTTCGGGAGCTTTTGCCGAAATCCCACGATGCGCGACGATGATGGGAGACCCGACTTCCGATGCCATGCGGTCCCGGAGACTCATGCGCCAGATTTCCTGACATGAATGGAATCGAGGAGCGCAACAATGTCGCTGTGAATTTCTTCAATTCCCCTCATCCCGTCGATCCGGGTCAATCGACCATTCCTTCCGTAGAATTCCTTTACCGGTTTCGTTTGGGCCTCATACACGTCGAGGCGTCGACGGATCGTCTCCGGCTTGTCATCGTCACGCTGGTGGAGTTCGCCTCCGCAATCCGGACAGGTTGTTTCTTTGCCGGGTGTCAGCACGGCGAGATTGGAGATGTGGCCGCACGACTTGCATACGCGTCGCTCGGAAAGCCGTCGGATGACCATTTCTCGCTCGATCTCCAGACTGATCACCGTGTCCAGCGATATGCGAAACGAATCAAAAAGTCGGTCCAGCGCTTCTGCCTGTGCGATGGTCCGCGGAAATCCATCGAGGATAAACCCGCCTTCCTTGGGATTCGTCTTGAGAAACTCACCGATGAGATCGATCATGACATCATCCGGAACAAGATTACCGCCATCCATGTATGTCTTGGCTTTGACACCGAGCGGCGTCTGTTGTGCAACTGCGTTCCGCAGCAGTTCTCCCGTCGAAATGTGAACGATATCATATTTGTCAACCAGCAGTTTTGCCTGAGTCCCTTTTCCCACGCCGGGGGGACCAAAAATCACTATGCGCATAGTCCGTTCTCGTATTCCGATGAGGCCATTGGATGTGTACGCCAACCGCCCCGACTGCAGTATTCCCTCTCTACAACCCAGCCCGCCTGGTCTCTGAACGTAATCAAAATAGCAATACCGCAGAGGGCGCGAAGCATACGCAGAGATCGCTGGGGATTGTTTGATTGACGTACTGTTCCAGAGACATTTCTCTCTGCGCCCTCCGCGTATTCTCTGCGACCTCTGCGTCAAAAAGCCCTGACACTCAACTATTTTTCAGCTACGGCCAACTGCCCACACGCCGCTTCGATATCCTCTCCCATGCTCCCGCGAACCATGACGGTTATGTTCCTCTCCCTCAGTTTCTTTGCGAACATTTCAACCTCTTCGGGCGAAGCCGGTTTGAGGGTCCTGGCGAAGCCCTCCGGAGCGGTAAAATCGATCGAATGGAATGGGATCAGATTCACCTTACAGGGAACTCGCCGGGATGCAGCAGCAAGCTTCTGAACGTCCTCGGCTGAGTCGTTGAAGCCCTTGAAAAGGATGTACTCGAATGTCGGGCGGCGTTTTGTTCGGCGATAGTAGTATTCGAGCGATTCAAGGAGGGCTTTCACGCCGAATTTCTTCGTGATCGGCATCAGCGCCGTCCTCTTTTCCTCATCCAATGAATGGAGCGAAAGCGCAAGCTTGAACTTGCGCTGTTCGTCCCCCAGCTGCCGAATGCGAGCGGCGTATCCGGCCGTCGAGACTGTGATATGCCGGTGCCCGATCGCCATCGAATTGCTCGCGGTGAGAATCTCAATCGACTTCATCACGTTGTTGTAGTTGAGCATCGGCTCACCCATTCCCATGTACACGATGTTCGTGATCCGTCGATCGGACAACCGCTGAATCGAAATGACCTGATCAATGATCTCTCCCGCCGTCAGGTTGCGGAAGAAGCCCATCGTTCCCGTTGCACAGAACTTGCAGTCGAGCGGACAGCCGACTTGCGTCGAGATGCAGAGTGTAAGTCGCTTCTCCGCACCGGGCGATTCCCCGCCTTTCTCCATCGACACGAAATGAGGCGCAGATTCGTCGGTAGGGATAAGGACGCTTTCAATTTTCAGCCCATCGTTCAGCCGAAAGAGGAATTTTGTGGTTCGATCGATCTGCGAAACCCGACGTGTCTCAACTCTGAGACAATTCAGGTCGGCACGACCTGCGAGGAGTGTGCGGAACTCTTTCGAGATGTTGCTCATCTCGTCAAACGATTGCGCCCCCCTCGCGTACATCCACGAAAAAAGCTGTTCCGCACGGTATGTCCGCTGTCCGAAAGATGTCACAAATTCCTGCAACTCAGGGAGTGACAACCCCTTAAGAACTTCTTTTTCCATGGTGAAGGCAAAGCTACGGAAATATGGGAGAGATTACAAGAACGAGAGGTAGGCAAGTGGCATCTGTATGAGTGGGGGGGGTACATGGTGAGAATCATCCTGTTGCCTGGTATCATGAGTATGAGGGAGGCCGGATCTCCTACACAGCCCTTGGACATACGGAGGAATGCTGGTCCATTGAGTACGCCTCCGGACATTCCAGATCGGGAACACTGTTGCAGCGGAAGATGTTGCTGCAATCCTCCGCAAGTTTTAGCATGTGCACCGAAGTTATGACAGAAGCTCAAGGACGCAGTCGGGCTCTCCCACCTCCAAAAAGAAAACCCCACGTTGATTGCTCAACCTGGGGTTTCAAAATAGATACCCGCCGTCATACTGCCCCAAAGGGTCCCTTCGGGAAGCGAAGTCGAACTGTGACTTGGGAGCGAAATCGTGGCTTCGACTGCGCTCAGCCTGACGATTTCGCTCTGCGGAGGACATATGAAACGGCCCATTGATTCGAAATCATCCCAACAAAAAAAAGCCTCGTCTGGAATCCAAACGAGGCTTCTACACTGAATCTGGCGTCGTCCGAATTTTACCCCGCTGTCATACTGAGCGAAGTCTAAGTATGCGGCGGGATCCTCATTCCGACAGTGAACTTGGCTCTGCGGAGATTCTGGCGCACGCCAAGTTCAGTCGGAATGGGACTGGCGTCGTCCGGATTTTACCCCGCCGTCATACTGAGCGAAGTCGAAGTAAGCGGCGGGGCTCCCACGCAGTCTCCATTCCATGAAACGGCCCATTGAATCGAAATCATCCCAACAAAAAAAAGCCTCGTCTGGAATCCAAACGAGGCTTCTACACTAAATCTGGCGTCGTCCGGATTTTACCCCGCCGTTGTTTGGCGGGGCTCCCACGCAGTCTCCATTCCATGAAACGGCCCATTGATTCGAAATCATCCCAACAAAAAAAGCCTCGTCTGGAATCCAAACGAGGCTTCTACACTAAATCTGGCGTCGTCCTACTCTCCCACGCAGTCTCCCGCGTAGTACCATCGGCTCTGAGGGGCTTAACTGCTCTGTTCGGAATGGGAAGAGGTGTGACACCCTCGACATTGACACCAGAAGAATCAATTGGGAAAGAACGGTTGGATTCTGACTCTGACTCAACCAATTCCTTATTGATGCACCTTCGCGTATGACGGAAGGTCTGTGTCAATAAAAATTAATGGTTAAGTCTCTCGACCTATTAGTACCGCTCGACTCACGCATTGCTGCGTTTACATCTGCGGCCTATCGACCAAGTAATCTCCTTGGGGTCTTAGCCTCCGAAGAAGCGGGAAACCTCATCTTGGGGCGGGTTTCGCACTTAGATGCTTTCAGTGCTTATCCCATCCGGACATGGCTACCGAGCGCTGCCACTGGCGTGACAACTCGTACACCGTCGGTCCGTTCACTCTGGTCCTCTCGTACTAGGAGCGACACCCCTCAAGTTTCCTGCGCCCGCACAGGATAGGGACCGAACTGTCTCACGACGTTCTGAACCCAGTTCACGTACCGCTTTAATTGGCGAACAGCCAAACCCTTGGGACCTTCTCCAGCCCCAGGATGCGATGAACCGACATCGAGGTGCCAAACCTTGCCGTCGATATGAACTCTTGGGCAAGATCAGCCTGTTATCCCCGGCGTACCTTTTATCCTTTGAGCGTTGGCCCTTCCACTCGGAACCAACGGATCACTAAGTCCTGCTTTCGCATCTGCTCGACTTGTAGGTCTCGCAGTTAAGCTCCCTTATGCCTTTACACTCGACGCATGATTACCGACCATGCTGAGGGAACCTTTGAGAGCCTCCGTTACCTTTTAGGAGGCGACCGCCCCAGTCAAACTACCCGCCTAACATTGTCCCTCCACCGGATTCACGGCAGCAGGTTAGAATTCAATCAGAACAAGGGTGGTATTTCACTGGTGACTCCACCGAAGCTAGCGCCCCGGCTTCAACGTCTCCCACCTATGCTACACATGCTATGACCGAACCCAATGCTAGGGTGCAGTAAAGGTGCACGGGGTCTTTCCGTCCATGTGCGGGTAACCGGCGTCTTCACCGGTACCACAAGTTCACCGAGCCCGTGGTTGAGACAGTGGCCAAATCGTTACACCATTCGTGCAGGTCGGAACTTACCCGACAAGGAATTTCGCTACCTTAGGACCGTTCTTGGTGTTACGCTTTGTACGAATCTCGTACTTCACGGTGTCCGTGTGCAACGGACACTCTTCGTATCGCTACGAAGAACGGACTATATCATTCTCCGCCCTCGGGCGGAGATTTGGCGTATAGTCTCTGAGGATTCTTGAACGCTTGGAGAATCTCTTCATCCGAGAACCTCCGTTTGCCCCCATCATTCATTTCGCGACGGATTGCAAGGATTGTTTTGATACCTTCTTCGTGCAAATGCTGGTTGCGGTCGATCAGCTCGACGATCTGAAGAAACTTTGAGAAATCACGTTTCTTCTTCGCCGAGAGAAACCGAAACCGCTTGAAGAAGGGAATGATGTTTTCCTTCAGCGCATTGATATTGTTGACTTCGTAGTACCACACCCCATCTGGTCGGACTCGGAGCGTGCCGCATTGAAAATGACGCTTGCACAGAGCAAGGATCACTTTGTCCTTCTGCGAGATGTTGAAACACGCTGAGACTTTCCATGGAAGTGCATAATCTTTGCGCGGTCGGAAGGAGACATTGAAGCTCCCTTCGCCATCGGCAAAACCTGCAAGGTAATAGCCGATCGACGGTGGGACTTTATGGAGGTCGATCATTTCAAGTCTTTCCTGCTGATTGTCCGTCATCCCGACATTGTTAGTCGGGAATCACCTCGCACATTGTCACTATCCCGGAGCGGGATGAGTAGTGGAGGATACAAACGGAGTTTCCAGCATATAGCCAAATTTTACAACTACAATACTGTGGTAGGAACAGTGTTTATAGTTACGGCCGCCGTTTACCGGGGCTTCGGTCGCAAGCTTCTCCCGACTTTCGTCGGGATGACCCGCTTCCTTAACCTTCCGGCACCGGGCAGGTGTCACTCCCTATACATCGCCTTCACGGCTTAGCAGAGAGATGTGTTTTTGATAAACAGTCGCTTGGCCCATTTCACTGCGATCCCGATCAGCTTTCGCGCGAGGCATATACCGATCGGGACACCCCTTCTCCCGAAGTTACGGGGTTAATTTGCCGAGTTCCTTAACCACGGCTCACTCGAGCACCTTAGAATTCTCTTCTCATCTACCTGTGTCGGTTTACGGTACGGACTACCTGCAGTCTCCCATACGAGGTTTTTCTTGGCAGCATGATTACGTCGAGTTGTGGCCCATACGGGCACCCTGTTCACCTCTCGGCGATAACTCCCGGGCGGATTTGCCTACCCGAGACGCCTACCGGCTTAAACCAGCTAATCCAACAGCTGGCTCGACTTCACTCCTGCGTCACCCCTTATGGTCAGGCGACTGCACATAGGTACAGGAATATTCAACCTGTTTTCCATCGCCTACGCCTTTCGGCCTCGGCTTAGGGCCCGACTAACCCTGAGACGATTAACGTTGCTCAGGAAACCTTAGATTTTCGGTGTGCCGATTTCCCATCGGCATTATCGTTACTTATGCCTACATCTGCGTTTCCATCTGCTCCAGCATGGCTCGCGCCACACCTTCGCTGCTGATGGAATGCTCCCCTACCACTCTTGCCTTGCGGCAAAAATCCACAGCTTCGGTACGAAGTTTGAGTCCCGATTATTGTCGGCGCTGAGTCGCTTGACTAGTGAGCTATTACGCACTCTTTAAATGAATGGCTGCTTCTAAGCCAACATCCTAGTTGTCTGAGCAACTCAACATCCTTTCTCTGTTAACTTCGATTTGGGGACCTTAGCTGGTGGTCTGGGTTATTTCCCTCTCGGCGTCGAAGCTTATCCCTCGTCGCCTGACTCCCGTGAAACATATCTACGGCATTCGGAGTTTGTCTGGGTTTGGTAGCGTTGTGACGCCCCTAGCCCAATCAGTGCTCTACCTCCGTGATATTATGACACGAGGCTAGCCCTAAAGCTATTTCGGGGAGTACGAGCTATCTCCGAGTTTGATTGGTCTTTCGCTCCTACCCTCAGTTCATCCAAGCGGTTTTCAACCCACACTGGTTCGGGCCTCCATGAAGTGTTACCTTCACTTCACCCTGACCAAGGGTAGATCACTCGGGTTCGCGTCTGCCGCACGTTACTCGTCCCGACGGAAGTCGGGACCTGCGCCCGGTTAGGACTTGCTTTCGCTACGGCTGCGGATCTGAGATCCTTAACCTTGCAACGTACGAGCAACTCGTAGGCTCATTAAACAAAAGGCACGCCGTCACTCTCCCGACGATGCAAGCATCATCGGGATTGCTCCGACCGTTTGTAAGCACATGGTTTCAGGTACTATTTCACTCCCTTCTGAAGGGTTCTTTTCACCTTTCCCTCACGGTACTTGTTCACTATCGGTCACCAAAAAGTATTTAGCCTTACCAGATGGTTCTGGCTGATTCCCACAGACTTCCACTTGCTCCGTGGTACTTGGGATACTTTCGGGAGTCATCTTCTTTTCGCGTACGGGACTATCACCCTCTGTGGTTCAACTTTCCAGATGATTCTGCTAAGAAAATGATTTGTCACTCCCTGGCCTATTGACGATTCGGCCTGAAAGTCCCACGACACCTCTGATACAACGGTCGTCTCCTTGAACGTATCAGATGGTTTAGGCTCTTTCCTTTTCGCTCGCCGCTACTGGGGAAATCACGTTTGTTTTCTTTTCCTTGGGTTACTGAGATGTTTCACTTCTCCCAGTTTGCTCACTCCCGCCTATGAATTCAGCGGGAAGTTCCGAGACATGACTCTCGGAGGGTTGCCCCATTCGGAGATCGTCGGGTCACAGGCTGCTTCCGCCTAACCGACGCGTATCGTTGGTAGCCACGTCCTTCATCGCCTCTTGGTGCCAAGGCATCCACCATATGCCCTTAGTAACTTAACCAAAAATCTTTATTGACGTACAGACAGATTCCGCCAACGGCGGAAAGGTGCATCAATAAGAATTTGGACGAGCATTACATATTACTTGAGTCGTTATCGAACCAAGCATCCACATGTTTGTTCATCCCGCCTGCGCGGGACAACGACTAATGCAGTGCTTGCTTCTTTCCCAATTGTCAAAGAACAATCGAATTACGGACTGGGGATTTCGGATTGCGGAAATTTTCATTCCGCATTCAACATTCCGAATTCCACATTTCCGTTGTGGAGCTGAGGAGGATCGAACTCCCGACCTTCTGGTTGCAAACCAGACGCTCTCCCAGCTGAGCTACAGCCCCAGACAATTGTAAATTGTCAATTTTCAATTTGCAATTGCATGGGCTTGTGTTCCTTACGCCCGCCTGTGGGCCTAAGTGGAGTTGAACCACTGACCTCACGCTTATCAGGCGTGCGCTCTAACCAACTGAGCTATAGGCCCATTGGATTTGATACCACTTCATCAATTCAACAAAGAACGGTGAAACCGAACCACTGGCCATCCCGCCTTCGGCGGGATCCTCAAAGCTGCAACCACTCACTTCGTTCGTGGGCAACTTTGGGACTGAGCTATAGGCCCATTGGATCGAAAAAAATGTGTGCACAGTCGAAAGCCGCATTCAACAAGGTTTCAATCACTTGAGTTTCATAATCGCCTTACGGCGCCATGAGACTCCTTAGAAAGGAGGTGATCCAGCCGCACCTTCCGGTACGGCTACCTTGTTACGACTTAGCCCCAGTCACTGGTTTTACCTTAGGCGCCCCTTTCCCCAACTTGCGTCGGGGTTAAGTAAGCGACTTCGGGTACCCCCAGCTTCCATGGCTTGACGGGCGGTGTGTACAAGGCCCGGGAACGTATTCACCGCGGCGTGCTGATCCGCGATTACTAGCAATTCCAGCTTCATGAGGGCGAGTTGCAGCCCTCAATCCGAACTGAGACCGCCTTTCAGGGATTAGCTCAAGATTACTCTCTCGCTGCCCGTTGTAGCGGCCATTGTAGCACGTGTGTGGCCCTGGGTGTAAGGGCCATGAGGACTTGACGTCATCCCCACCTTCCTCACTGCTTGCGCAGGCAGTCCACTTAGAGTGCCCAGCGTGACCTGATGGCAACTAAGTGTAGGGGTTGCGCTCGTTGCAGGACTTAACCTAACACCTCACGGCACGAGCTGACGACAGCCATGCAGCACCTGTACTCCGCGCGTATTGCTACGCTAGCCGGCTTTCACCGGTTTACAGAGCTTTTCAAACCCAGGTAAGGTTCTTCGCGTTGCATCGAATTGAACCACATGCTCCACTGCTTGTGCGGGCCCCCGTCAATTCCTTTGAGTTTCAACCTTGCGATCGTACTCCCCAGGTGGGATACTTAATGCGTTAGCTTAGATACCGATCCCGCTGAGATCACGACTGAGCATGAGCTCAGCGGGACCGACATCGAGTATCCATCGTTTAGGGCGTGGACTACCAGGGTATCTAATCCTGTTTGCTCCCCACGCTTTCGTCCATGAGCGTCAGTAATGGACCAGAAGACCGCCTTCGCCACCGGTGTTCTTCCTGATATCTACGCATTTCACCGCTACACCAGGAATTCCGTCTTCCTCTTCCACACTCAAGATCAGCAGTATCAATGGCAGCCCCCAGGTTGAGCCTGGATATTTCACCATTGACTTGCCAATCCGCCTGCGGACCCTTTACACCCAGTAAATCCGGACAACGCTCGCACCCTACGTATTACCGCGGCTGCTGGCACGTAGTTAGCCGGTGCTTTTTCTAGAGGTACCGTCAATGCTGCCTGTAGCTGCACCTTCTTCCCTCTCAAAAGGAGTTTACAACCCATAGAGCCTTCATCCTCCACGCGGCGTCGCTGCGTCACCCTTGCGGGCATTGCGCAATATTCCTCACTGCTGCCTCCCGTAGGAGTCTGGACCGTGTCTCAGTTCCAGTGTGGCTGATCGTCCTCTCAGACCAGCTACCCATCGTCGGCTTGGTGGGCCGTTACCCCGCCAACTACCTAATGGGACGCAGGCCCATCTACAGGCGCCGAAGCTTTGATCCTCTCGCAATGCTGCGAGTGAATGTCATCGGGTATTAGCCTCGATTTCTCGAAGTTATCCCCGACCTGAAGGTAGGTTGCCTACGTGTTACTCACCCTTGCGCCGGTTTACTTGGGATATTGCTACCCCTTTCTCCCAGACTTGCATGTGTTAGGCACGCCGCCAGCGTTCGTCCTGAGCCAGGATCAAACTCTCCGTTGTAATCATACAACTTCAAGTTTGTTTGACCTATCGCATCCTCTCGAATGCGCGATCTAGGTCCGAAACCTGTCAAAATTGACTTTGGCTGTGCACACTTTTTCAAAGAACGTTCACTCGATAAAAATGCCCATGAGACATGGGCATCACATCAAGATCTCAAACCACATGGCGCGTTACGCCATTTAATGTGGGCACCAAATATACTGCGCTGATACCCGAAAGTCAAGAAGTATTTTGCTTTTTTTCTCCCGACCGGGTCATTGCGGTAGTTCAAAGATACGACTTCTTCGGTTTCCGGTCAACCAGAAAGGAAACAGGGGCTCCAACGTCGAACCCCCTCTTCCCACCAGTGCGAACGACCCTTACTCCCGTAGCCGGCTCCCCACTACCCCTTTTGTTTCAATACCTCCTGCCTGACCTGCTTTTCGAGCCGGAAGTGCTCCTCTGCCGGAATCTTGAATCTCTCCCTCAACTTTTCGAGTCGGTCTGAGTCCTCATGAGAAATCGCCCCATCCTGCCACCCCTCGACCATCGCTTCAATGTAGATTTCGATCTGAACCTCCTGCTCAAGATCCGCATGCTCCTCAAGGCTGATTCCAAGTTCGGCTCGGAGCGCCGTGAGCATGAGCTCTTCATCCTTGCTGACCGAGCCGTCCCTCCATGCTTGTTTCAAGAGCTGGGTATATGTCCGGATCGAAGTGATCCCAGACGACTTTGGAGGGGCCGGTGCCCCTTTCTCCGCACCAGGTTCCGGTTTCTTTCGTTGGCTCTCCTTTTCGGTCCGCTCTCGAGCTGCCAGCTCGGCCTGTTGCTTCGCATCCGCGAGCGCTCGCATCCGGTTTGCCTCTTCCTGGCTCTGACTCAATTCGTCGCGCTTCTCCTGCGAGGGGGATTCAACTGATGCCTCCGAGGTCCGGGTCTCGCTCGGCGACTCTGTTGAAGGCACCATGGGCTTCTCGGATTTTGATAAATCCTTCGAACCCTTTTTCTGTTCCAGGATCTTCTTCTTGAGTTCCTCAACTCTTCGTTGTTGTTCTTCCAGACTAGCCATATTCTTTGCCTAAGCGGGGTTTCCAGGCATTTATTCGAGGAGATCGCCGCGGATCAAGATTAATATATTCATAAGGTCCTCGATTGTCAACGGCGGCGATGCTTCATTTGACCTTTTGGGAGAATTGTGTACTTTGGGTCACAGGTCGAAAGGAGCGTATCGAATACCACCACAATCTCACGGAGATTCATATGGAAAACCAGGAAACCACCGCCTCCCAAGGTTCGCTGGGCGACTACATTATCAACGTCTTCTCCGCACCGGGTGAGGCTTTTTCGGAAGTTGGTACATCCGCGAAGAAAGGTCGCTTTTGGGTTCCGACATACCTCTTGACGATACTCTTCGCCATTGCCTTCACATTCGTGATGTTCTCGAACGAGGCGCTTAAGGACCAGATTATGGAGGCACAGGAAAAAGCGATCCAGGAACGGGTCGACAGCGCTTCGATGACCCAGGAACAGGCCGATCGCCAGATCGAAGGGATGAGAGGGATGGGGGGATTGTTCATCGTGTTCGGTTCAATCGGGGCAGTGATCATGATTACCGTCTACTTCTTCGGTGCCGCCCTGGTCCTTTGGTTGATCGGGAAGCTCCTCCTGAAATCAGCTCTTCCGTACTCCGCCTATCTCGCAACGTACGGACTGGCGGCCTGGATTGGAATCCTGGGAGCGATCGTGACAGCCCTCATGATTCTTGGATTCGAATCAGTGTATGCGACCCCCGGCCTCGCTCTGACGATCCTGCAGGAATTCGACCCGACCAACAGGACACATCTGCTGCTCTCCAAGGTTGAAATCTTCGGTATCTGGCAGGCGCTCGTCCTCGGAATCGGACTGGGGAAGGTGACGCAAAAATCTGTTGGAACCGGTGTGACGGTCGCGGCGGTTCTTTGGCTGGTCTGGACCCTGATTTCTGTTCTGATCAGATCTCCGTTCTAACGCCTGCAGTGATGACCTGAGGAGATGATGCCCACTCCCGCGATCGTCGGAGTGGGCATCTCTATATTATAGAGACTCTGTCTCAGGTAACCGTAGTCCGATCATTGAGATGTTTTTCAAACTCATCCGTGTCGATGATTTCGCGTATCGTCGCTAGTGCGTCAAGAATTTCGGAATCGGTGTTGTAGAAATGAGGGGCGATTCGTATCCCGCTCCCGGCGCGGAAATCGACAAGAATGTTCCGCTCGATCAGCGCACGCGTGATGGCGCGGGCGTGTGGAACGTCGAGTGTGACCGTCCCACCCCGTTGGTCCGGATCGCGGGGGGACCGGACCCCAAACCCAAGTTCATATGCTTTGTCAATTAGCATCGAGGTCTGCCGCACGGAGTTCTCACGAATGCGATCGATCCCGACATCGCGTATCATCCGCGGACCCTCCGTCGCGGCATACAAACAGGAGATCGCTGGCGTGCCGTTGAGGAAGCGTCTTGCCCCGTGCACATACTCGATCTCGGAAACATCGAAATCGAACGGACGCGCGTGAGCAAGCCACCCTGTCAGGCGCGGCCGAAATGTCCCGGAAAGATCCGGTCGCACATAGAGAAAACACCCGCCGGGTCCTCCGCAGAGCCACTTGAGAACTCCCCCGATCAGAAAATCGACATTCCATCGCCCGACATCGACCGGGAGAATCCCGACCGATTGATAGGCGTCGAGGACCACGTAAGCGCCTACCTTGCGGGCTTTCTGAATGATCGCCTGGATATCCTGAATGTACCCGCTCCGGAATAGCACATGCGAAATCGGTATAAGGAGAGTCCGATCATCAATGGCATCGACCATTTCCTGTGTATCCACAGAAATGCGATCACGAGAGGGGACGAGGGCAAGCTCGCACCCGTGGGTATTCGTCCAATTCCGGAGCAGATAGATCAGTGAGGGGAAGTTCATTTCCTCACAGACGATTCTCGTCCGTCTTCCATTTTCGATGCCTTCAAAGCACGAAAGGATGATGGCCAGAATCGTCGTAATATTGGGATGCATCGAGACTTCCCCCTCCCGGGCTCCGATCAGCGGCGCAATCTCATTGCCGACCGTGATTGGCATCTCCCACCATTCATCTGCCCAAGCTTTGACACCCTTCGAAGCCCACGTTTCCGCAAACTCGTGCATCCGGACAAAGACTGAGCGCGGCATCGCACCCAGTGAATTCGAGATGAGGTACGTCTGGTTGGAGAGGATCGGAAACTCAGATCGGAGGGAAGTCAACGGGATGTCCATGATAGCAAACGGCAGGGGTGAGGGGTGATTCGGATTCGCGGTAAGAACGTTCGATCGTGTCACTCACCGGTACGCAGAGAACACTTCAGATCGGGAGGGACTCGCAGGACACTAGTTGAGCGGCAGGAAGATCCGTATCGTGGTTCCTTTGCCGAGCTCACTATCGATTTCAATCTTCCCCTTGTGATCATCGATCACCTTCTTCACAATCGCCATTCCGAGACCGGTCCCATGTTTCTTCCCGTGGGTCATGAACGGCTCGAAGATCCGCTTCTTCACCTCTTCCGGCATGCCGGTTCCGGTATCGGTGAATTCGATTCGCACGAAACCATTCTCCTTCGCGGTGAGAACTGTAATCGTACCACCTTCCGACATGGCGTCACGGGCATTGCCGACGACATTGTAGAAAACGCGGGTGAGCTTGTCGGTATCCAGCTTCACCTTCCCGCGAAAATCGGTCTTTCGATTCAATGCGATGTTGTGCTTTTCCAGGTCTTTTTCGATGAATGAAAGAACCCCCTCCATCACATCCTCGAAATCGACTTCGAGAATGGACATGGAACTCACGCCGCGGGAAAAGTCGAGAATCTCCTGCGCCATGTTCACAAAGCGGTCGACCTGCCTGATCATTTCATCGGCCAGCTTGGCGGCCTCTTCATTTCCCGACTTTCGCTTGAGAACCTGCGCGTAGACCCGAAGCGTCCCCATCGGATTCTTGATATCGTGAATGATTGTGCTGGCCATCCGCCCGACAGCGGAGAGTCGTTCGCTCTGGACCATTTCCTGGGCCAGGCGCGCGTTTTCGATGGCGACCGAGGCGTGAGCGGAGAGAGCGTCGATGAAGATCTCGTCGTCCTCATCGAACTTTCCCCCCTTCTTGTTGAGCAATTGGAAAACGCCGATGATCTTCGCATCCTTATTCTTCATCGGCATGCACAACATGGTGTTGGTCTTGTAGCCGCTTTTCTTGTCGATCTCTGGATTGAAACGTGGGTCGTTGTACGCATCGGCGATGTCGATCGTCTCGCCCGTTTCGGCAACATAGCCGGCGATTCCCTTGCCAATCGGGAGGCGGATCTCAATCATATCTCTTCCCTGGAGCACCTTCGACCACAATTCTTTCTTGATTTCATCAACGAGATAGAGGGTCCCCCGATCGGCTTCGACTCCTTTGACGGCTGCATCGAGAATGAGCTTGAGAACTTTGTCGAGGTCCAGCGACGAATTGATATTTTTCGCCGCTTCAACGAGATTGTTCAGGCGAAGGAATCTCTGCTGAGCGGCATTGTACTGTTCCTCGAGAGTCGTGATGACCCTCTCGTTGGAACTCCGGAGCCGGCTGCACATCTGGCGGATGACGTTTTGCGATATGTGCGGGTCCGCCTCAAAGATCCTCAGAAAGTCCTCTTCCTCAAATACAAAGAAGGTACAATTTTCCTCGCACACGGCCCGAGCCGAGCGGGGTCGTTTGTCGATCATCGCGAGTTCGCCGACAAGACTGCCCGCTCCCAGCATCAAGATCGTTGCATCATGCCCATAGCTCGTTGTTCGGACAACTTTCACTGTTCCGGTTCTCACGAGATAGACCCGATCGGCCTGATCACCGACATTGAAGAGAACGGTGCCTGCGGGAGCGGAGCGTTCGCGAACGACTTGTGCGCACTCGGTGAGGATATCCTCCCGGACGTTCGAGAAGATGTCGGATTGCGAAAGTTCTTCGTAGTGAGGAGGTTTGGATGCCATGACTGGCTGATATCGGATGGATAGAGAGATGATATCCGGGTGCATTGTACAAAGTTTCGTTCTCATTCGCAACATTGTCCCATGAATTGCATTTCCTCGGGATTTTGTCTATCATCATTCCGTGTTTCTTCCGCAGGCGGGAGTGTCCTCCCCGCGTGCATCGATTTGCCGAATCTATCCACTCAACCGCACGTATCTGTCGCGGCCCACCATTCGATTCAACTCGCATGCGTCGGGCTGCCATGGTGAATCGTGACGGCCATCACAAGCCATTGAATCTTCACGGTCTGAGTATTCATGCGCGTTCTTTGGTACTGGCTCTACAATGTCGTCGCCATCCCCGCCCTCTGGACCGTTCTCCAGGTCGCGTCCCTCTTCCATCGAAAGATCAGAAGGGGAATCGTTGGACGACGCGGCCTCTTTGAGCAACTTGGGTCGGATATCCAGAAGCTGCGCGCGTCACGGCGGATATGGATTCATGCATCGTCGATGGGGGAATTTGAACAGGCGAAACCGATCATCGCGGCGCTCAGGCAGGAGTACGCGAATCTCGACATCATCGCGAGTTTCTTTTCCCCATCCGGATATGAGCATTCCCGATCGTACCATCTGGCAGATGTCATTACCTATATTCCGTTCGACCGGCCGAAGAATGCGCGCAGATTCATCGATCTCGTCAAGCCCGATGTGGCGGTGCTGGTGCGATACGACGTGTGGCCGAACCATCTTCGCGAACTCAAGCGAAGGAACATCCCCACGATCATCGCCAACGCCACACTGCAAAGACGCTCTGCCAGACTCGTCTGGCCGATCCGCGATTTTCACTATCACGTCTACGAGAACCTTTCGGCAATCCTGACGGTATCGTTGGAAGACGCCGCGGCATTCCGCTACATGGGTCTCCGGACGCCTCGCATCAACGTCGTCGGAGAGACTCGCTACGATCAAGTTCATTTGAGAAAAATCGAGGCCGAAAAGAAGCACCTCCTTCCTCAGGAGATCCTACGTAGGAGAAAAGTCTTTGTCGTTGGGAGCAGCTGGCCCGAGGACGAGGAAGTCGTGGTACCGGCCTTCCGGAAGATCGCCCGTTATGATTCATCGGCACTGATGATCCTCGTTCCGCATGAGCCGACCATCCCGACGCTCGAGCGGCTTGAATTGGAGCTTGAGTTTCAAAAACTGCGAGTTATCCGGTTTTCGAATCTCGCCGACTACTCCGCCGAGAACGTCGTTCTCGTCGACAGCATCGGGATTCTCCTTGCGCTCTATCAGTATGCCGACTTCGCATATGTCGGCGGAAGTTTCAGGCAGGGCATTCACAACGTTCTGGAGCCCGCAGTCTATGGCATTCCGGTGGTGTTCGGACCGAAGCATGAAAACTCCCGCGAGGCCATGGAACTTGTTGCGCGCGGCGGTGCGTTTGTTGTCACATCAGTTGATGATTGCTTCCCCCAGTTGCGCAGACTCTTCAACGACAAGCATGTCCGGACGGCCGCGGGGAAGGCTGCTTTTTCGCTCGTTCAGGAAAATGTAGGCGCAACGCAGAAATTCGTCGACTACCTTGGAACAGTCCTTAAGCATCGTGACTCCGGTCTATGAGAATCGCGTATTTTGATACCATCGCCGGCATCAGCGGTGACATGACGCTTGGCGCGTTTGTGAGCGCCGGCGTTCGCGCCGACGATCTCGCCGGAGAACTGGCAAAACTCAATCTCTCAGGATTCGAGATTGAGGCCTCGCATCTCGAGCGGAGCGGAATCGTCGCCACGAAGATCGATGTCATCGTCACCGATCCGCCTCGCTACAAGCGCCACTTGAGAGAGATCAATCTGTTGATCGATGGAAGCTCCCTCAGTTCCCAGGTCAAGCAGACGGCGACGAATATCTTCCGTGAGCTTGCGATCGCCGAGGCAAAGGTTCACAACTCTACAATCGAGAAGATCCACTTTCATGAAGTGGGGGCGATTGATTCTCTGGTTGATATCGTCGGAACGGCGATTTGCCTCGAAAAACTCGGTATCGAGGCGGTGTATTCGTCGCCGGTGAAGGTGGGTCAAGGCGGATTTGTGAAGACGCAGCACGGTGCAATGCCGATTCCGACTCCTGCAACGATGGAAGTGTTACGCGGGTATCCGACCATACTGACCGATATCAACTTTGAGCTGACAACACCGACTGGAGCCGCAATTATCAAAGCCCTCTCACGCGGGACCCTTTCGCTCGAGCAACTGACGGTCGAATCAATCGGCTACGGAGCGGGCACGAAGGAACTCGAACGAATTCCGAACCTCCTGCGGGTGATGGTTGGAACGCTGCACGAACGCCATGACGCCGACGAGCTGGTCGTCATTGAAACCAACATTGACAACATGAATCCGGAGCTCTATCCGTATGTGATCGAGCAATTGTTGTCACACGGGGCCATGGATGCGTATCTTGTTCCCACCATCATGAAGAAAGGACGGCCCGGAATTTTGCTCTCCGTCCTGGCGGATCGAGCCAGACTCGATCATCTTTCTTCGCTGATCTTCAAGGAAACAAGCACCCTCGGGTTGCGAATCCAACCGATTGAACGAAAGAAACTTCGGCGTTCTCAGCGGGAAGTCACAACCTCACTCGGAAGTCTGCGGGCAAAGGTGATCGAACGTGATGGAAGGGAAATTCTTTCCCCTGAATTCGAAGAATGCAAGCGCATTGCGCGGGAACGCAATCTGCCTCTGCTCGAGGTGTACCGGATCATCGAACGCGAACTCAGACCGTAGCTCCTATTCCCCATCCGGTTTTGCGGCCTTGTCCCTCACGTTGATCGCGAAGTTTCTCCATGAACAAGCTCTTCGCCGATATCGTCCTCCCCGTTCCGCTTGACCATCCGTTTACGTATCTCGTTCCTCCCACGTTGGCCGAGCAGACCAAGATCGGCTCCCGCGTGATTGTCCCGTTCGGGCGCAAACAGCTCACCGGGGTCGTCGTTGGTCTATCCGACTTCTCATCCGTCAAGGGGCTCAAGCCCATTCAGGACGTCCTCGACGTCAAGCCCTCATTCTCACCGGAGATGATGCAGCTTCTCGGCTGGATCGCGGACTATTATCTCGCTCCGATCGGAGAAGTGTTCAAAGCTGCGATGCCGATGGGGCTCTCCGTGGAGGGAAAGCAATCTGTGACACTCGTCGCCCCGGACCCTGCCGCGCTGCTGAACGAGACGGAGAAGAAGGCACCACAGCAATACAAGCTCATCTCGCTCCTCGCGGCCGAGGGGGCGCTTACGATCCAGCAGATTCGCCGGCGTGGGAAATTCAAGAGCGTCCACGCAGTACTCAATCCGATGATTGAACGAGGGTGGATACGAAGCGAGGTGCGGCTCGACAAGCCAAAGGCCAAACCGAAACTCGAGCGCGTGGCTACGCTCTCGCAGACGGGGAAGAGCGTTCTGGCCGGGGAATCGATCAATATTACTCCGCGCCAGCTGGAGTTGCTCCGCGCGATCGGTGAGCGTGAATCGACGACTCAATCTCCACCGACGCTCCGGGGCGTTCTTCGCTCGCTCCGCCTTTCAAGTTCCACGGCGAAGATTCTTGAGGCGAAGGGATTGATTCTCGTCACTGATCGGGAAGTCGTGCGATCCCCTCGATTTGACGACTATCCTGCGGCACGACCCGTGTCACTGACAACGCACCAACGCAAGGCACTCGATGCTGTGCTTGCCGCATTGGAGTCCCACACATACAAGACGTTTCTTCTCCATGGCGTCACGGCAAGCGGGAAGACGCAGGTATACATCGAGGCGATGAGAAAAGCCCTCGAATACGGGAGGAACGCGATTGTCCTCGTTCCGGAAATATCGCTGACACCGCAGACGGTTCGTCGATTCAAATCTCATTTCGGCGATTCGGTCGCGGTGATGCACAGTCAGATGTCTGCGGGCGAGCGATATGACGCGTGGCGGCTGGCACACGACGGGCGCGTGAAGATTGTGATTGGCCCTCGGTCAGCGATCTTCGCGCCGCTGGAGAATGTCGGACTCATTGCCGTCGACGAGGAACACGAGGCCTCGTACAAACAGTTCGACAGCACGCCGCGGTATCACGCACGTGACACGGCGATTGTGAGGGCACATCAGTCCGGAGCAGTTGTGATCCTTGGATCCGCGACTCCTTCGGCCGAAAGCTACCAGAATGTGCTGAGCGGCAAATATGAGCTCCTCGAGCTTCCGGAGCGGATCGACGATGCACAACTTCCCCGGATCGAAGTTGTGGACATGACGAAGGAACGGAAGCGACTTTTCGAAGAAATCAAAGCAAGCGTCAAGGCGAGTGGAACGCCCTTCCCCAAGAAGATCCCTCATCGCTCGATCTCCCAGCTCCTGGCCGATGAGATTCGACGGCGGAGGGAAAAGAAGGAGGGGGTGATTCTACTTCAGAACCGACGCGGATATTCCCATGTCGTCGAGTGTCAGGATTGCGGATTTGTCGAGAAGTGCGATCATTGTGAAGTGACGCTGACGTATCATACGACGAAGAAACATCTGCGGTGTCATTACTGTGGATTTGTGAAGAGACCCCCTTCGGCTTGTCCATCGTGTGAGGGAATTGAAATCCGGTTTCATTCGCTCGGCACGCAACAAGTTGAAGAAGAGCTTCGAAATGTCCTTGCGGATGTGAAAGTGATTCGTATGGACCTTGATACGACAAGCCGGAAGGGGGCACACGACCGGCTTCTCCAGCAATTCGAACGGGGGGAAGCGGATCTCCTTCTCGGAACTCAGATGGTCGCAAAAGGATTGGATTTTCCTCGCGTGACTCTCGTCGGCGTTGTCTCGGCCGACACCCAGATGCTATTGCCCGATTTCCGTTCGTCGGAGCGGACGTTTCAGCTCTTGACACAGGTTGCCGGGCGCGCGGGGCGCAGTGCGCTCGCAGGCGAGGTGGTCATTCAGACCCACCAACCGGATCACTACAGTCTCAAGTACGTTGCATCACACGACTATCACGGGTTTTACGGAGAAGAGCTTGCCTATCGGAAGGAACTCGATTATCCCCCCTTCTCAAGAATTGTCCTTGCGGAATTCAAAGGGGAGCGGGAGAACGAGGTGCACCATCACGCGAAGAAGTTCGTCGAAATGTTGCACGCCGAAAATACCTCGCCTGCCAACCTGATCCTCGGTCCAGCCGACGCGGCGATCCCGAAGATCAAGAAGAACTTCCGGAAACAGGTGATTGTCAAAAACCTCAAGGCGATCGATTCCACGGGTGCGCAGCTGCGCACACTCCTGTCACGCGCCCGCCAGAAGTACCGCACGTCCCCCCTCGGAAAGGCGAAAGGGGTGACGATGACCATTGATGTGGATCCTCAGGGGATGATGTGACCACATCAGTGAATAGCGTATGGTGAGTGGTGAATGGTGACGGGAGAAACTGGTCGTCCACGCCCAGGCCCTTCATTCTACTGACAGTCCTTAGGTATTCCCGCCTTATCTTCCTTCCACCGAAAGGCGCCGAAGAGGCCGAGGAGTCGGAACACCGTCACTGAGAGTGGATGAACGAGTCCGGTAGGAATGCAGTAGCAACGGAGTTCTTCCTCCCTGAAAGCCGTCGCCATCGGTTTCAGAAACAGAAACTCTGACAGCGATTTGACCGCCCACGCGATGGGTGACAGCAATCTCACCGTCACCCAGTCCGCTTCGTGTGACCCCGAAATCTCAGAATCTTACGCCAACGACAAATTGCAGCAATGACGAGGGGTGGTCAGCTTCGAGATCGTAGATCGTCGTTGAAGTAAATCCTGGGACAGAAAACGAACTCGTGATTTTGTATTTGTATGTGGCTTGTCCCGTCATATATCGCAGCGAACCGGTAAACCGTTTGTTCAGGACGATCCCGCCCGTGAATCCGAATGCAACGGCAGAGGACGAAGCTGATTCTGCGGAGAAGCGGTAGTTGCCTTGTGTCGCATTTGGATCGGGAGTGGTGCCGAAGAGCATTCCCACCTGAACACCTCCGAAGAGCTCGATCTGTTCAGACACCGGTGCAGCATACCGAATGCCGGTTAACGGCCAGACGGTCGACCAGGAGCCCAGCTCACCCGAAATTGCGCCCGATTCCCCCGTTGCCGACTGGACGTACTCCTCGTTCAGCGCGTTAAACGCCAGAAAGAGAGAGGTCCACCACGACAGTCCCTTGGTAATTAGCACTCCTAAGTCTGCGCCCACCGAGAATCCGGTCGAAGCACCACCGGCGTTATCGCTGAAGAAATTTGTCGATCCAAAATCTCCGCTCGGCAGGGCGAGGCCAGCATTGATTCCGAAATCGATTTTCGATTCTTCTTGTGTCATTGCAGGGACTGATGCAAACATCAACATCAGTCCAACGGCAAGTACTGTGAAATAGATTCGTGACATTGGATCTTCCTTCGAATTGTGGTTCGAATCTGTGTTCATTCACACCGGACATGGCAAAAATCTATCGTCGAAGCGTTAATGAGTTGGAACAGCGAGGAGGGGATCTATCGAGGAGCCTGAATCTGACCGGTCCCTGCATCTTGGGATGGTGAACGGGACGCACAGTCTCAGACTGATCGAAGCCGGGCATTCTGGACTCGTTTCGGAGGACTACATCGGACACGATGTTCGCTGGCTGATTGTGTGACGAGCAATCAGCATCCTCCTATCGTTCCATCAGCTCGGGCCGATACGAGGTCCGAAAAAGGTACCACCGCTCAAACAGGCAGTCAAGTTACTTTTTTTCAATCATCAATGCTTGACGCTGCGAGACAAACTGATCAGACAATCGTCGATCATATCGGGTGATTGGAAGTGGTAGATCGGACAGAGAGGTCTCCTTCTCAGTTCTGCGACTCCTTCCACCGAAACGCGCCGAAGAGACCGAGAAAACCGAAGAGTGAGACATAGAGTGGATGGACCAGGGCCGTCGGCAGGAAGTAGAGGAGAAGTTCTTCTTCCCCCAGTGCCGCGGCTACGGGCCTGAGAAATAGAAACTCACCAAGCGACTTGAACGCCCAGGCGATGAGTGACGGACCGAGCAGATCGATCACTCCCAAGAGAGACCCGACCAGTCCTCCGACAATCGTCACGTTGAGGAGATAGATGATCACGACACCCACCGTCATGGGAGTGCGATGGTGGCGGCCCTTGCTCCCGAATCGGATTCGTTGATGCCAGAATTGTTTTAGGGAGCGTGGTGCGATCGTCGGCACATATGAAGCAGGATCGAGCGCATAGGAAAAACGATCTTCCGACCGTTCGGCGACCTGACGCATGAAGAGGTCATCGTCTCCGGATATCCACTCTTTGATCGGTTCGAATCCTCCAACCTCAAGATAGGTGCGGCGTCGATAGCTCAGGTTCGTTCCGGTCGCGGTCAGTGGCTGACCCAGTCCTGCCGACGCGGCAGCGACGGCGGCCCAGGCAAAGCAATCGAGCGAGAGCATTCCTCTCAGCACACGCGGTGTCGAAACCACGAATCGGTAGGGCGAATACCCGGCAACGACAGAGACATCTTCTCGATAGAACGCGAGCATAGAGGAGATCCACGTCGGCGGCGGCGTGCAGTCGGCGTCGGTGAGCAACAGGATTTCCCCCGTCGAGGCGCGGATCCCCGCATCCAGCGCCCGCTTCTTTGGAGCATAGCCGGGAAGTTGATCGCCGATCCGAAACGTACGGAGATTCAGCATGGTCTTTCTGGCATCCTCGAGCAAGGACCATGTTGCATCCTCCGATCGATCATCGACAATGATAATCTCGAATCTATCCCGCGGATATTCCTGAGAAGCGAGGGAGCGGAGAAGTCCGGGGATGTTTTGCTCCTCGTTGCGGGCAGCGATTACGACAGAGACGAGAGGGATTTCGGAATTCGGAGTGGGGAGTGGGGATTGAGCAATCCGGTGTTTCAATCGGCGAAACCCGATGTGCAGCACAAGAATGACGGAGAGGTAGGCAATCGTCAAAAGGGCAAGGATCCAGATGAACATTGACACCGTAGGGAGAACCCTCAGTAGTTCAAATCGACGTACACTCTTATGTATTTTTCGTCTGCGGTCGTTCCCGAAACGAGCGCAGGATTTGTGCGAGAGAGGATCATCACATCCGCACCGACGAAGAAGTCTCGAGAGAACTGGTACTTCACACGCGCCTCAACGGAACTGACGTGCTCAATCGTTCCCTCGAGAAAACGTTTCTCTTCACTCTCTCCCGCCCGGCGTGCGGTGAAGATACTTCCTCTTCCCCGTCGCAGTGAACGGTATCCGATCTCTCCCACCAGATCGCGATGCAGGCGTCCCCGAAGCAAGAGTTGATACCGATCGGCATTGGGACCAATCTTCGAACCGACGCTCGCATCATAGTGTGAATAGACGTTTGCCGAGTCGTGATGGGTGTAGACCCATGGATCGACGCGCGTGTAGGAAGCGAGGAGTTCCAGCGGTTTCGCTCCGAACGGAGCTGCCCAATGGAGTCCGCCATGATACGCGAGCTTGTTCCCCCAATAGTGGGCAAGCGACCGATTCCAGCTCAAGTCGTCGATGAATACTTCGCCGAAAAGTCTCAGACCGGGCACAACAATCGCCGACGCATCAAACCCGAGCATATTGTTATCGAGATCACCGAGCTGATGTTCCATAATGTGGTACGGCAGAAATGGATTCAAGTAGGCCAGTTGAATGCCCCGTCCCGCATAGACAATTGTCTCGTAGGCGCCGACCTGAATGCGGTCGGTGATCCGAAAATCAATCCGGTGCCCGGCAAGATACCTGGAATCGGTAATCCCTTGCAGTGAAGCGTGGAAGTACGAGAATCTGAATCGCTTGAAATCGAAGTTCATTCGCAGGATATCCATCGGCTCGTTGGCCGCGGAGAGACTTAGCTGCTCATCGATGCCGCTCCCCCAGCTGATATACATCCGGCCCAGCGTGAGTTGGAACTGGTCGAGCCGGAAGGCGGCGTAGCCGGTCGCCTGATCTGAAAACACGGTCTTTCCGATGGCAACTTGAATGGGCCCCTGGAGAGGATCGAACCTCTGGACAAGATCGGATTCACCAAATGCCATATTCATGCGGGCCTGCATGCCCAGAAAGACATGATGACCGATGCGAGCTCTGATGGATCCGCCGGCAATCGTCTCGGCGATCGTTTCGTCTTCGATCCCAAGCCGACCACGCGCATCTCTCACCTCCTGAACACCTCTCGCATCAACGAAGACCTGTGTGTTTTTTTCCTCGAAGCGGAGCAGATGGATTTCGCCCTCCGGCCCGAGTGCTTCCCCAATCGCCGGATCGGTGAATTCTCCGATCATCTGATCCAGGAGTGCGCGATCTTGCCGGGAAAGTGATTCTCCCTTCGAATGCATCAGGGAAAGAAGAGAGAGGACCTCGGTGCGGGTCAGAGGAAGCAGCCGGAGGTGATAAGAGCTGAATAGCCCAAGGGTTTCCCCTTTCTGAAGGAGCGGATAGACCTGGTGGTCAGTTGGAACGAACTGGTGCTGAGCCACGCCCAGTGCGGGGACAAGGAAGAGGAAAACAAGGAGTCGTTTGTTCACGAGCAACCGGATAGTCAGGGGATGTCGTGACAAACATAGGAAAAAGTCCGGTTGATTTCAGCAGAAAAATCGCCCGGAACCCTACGATTCCGGGGTGATTGTCACGGCTCCAGTGGCAACTGCTGAACAAACGAACCGGAGATCCGCTCCTGCCTATCGAAGGCATGGGCGGCACGGAGACGCAGAAGACTCGCAGAGAAGTTGACCCAGTCCATCCATTCCTTTCTGAACCGCCGCCTTCATCGCGCCCCGGCGCAATGCTATCCTTGTTGAATTAAGTTGCACGATGTTGATAGCCGGTCAGCTTCTCCCATTTGTCCTATGGCAAAAGGTTCGCACATTCCAGTATCATCAGTATGATTGCCGCCACGAGGAGTGCCTGCCCGATCCAAGTAAGTCGCGGCAAGAATCTCGCCAGCAGTTTCTTCAAAATCTCCTTGCCTGTCTTTTCAGCCAGATAGCTGAATCCCCTTCTCTTGATTATCTCGAGTATGGCAACAACCAAACTTATGCCGATTATTTCCAACAGCGATTGCTTGAGACAGTCTAGAAAAGCCGACATAATGGTTCTCCTTATTATTTAGGTAGGTCGCCGGGATTATGGGTTCCCCTGGTTGCCCATACAGTCCCATGATAGAATCCTTTCTTTTTGAATTCCTCTTCCGTATACACAAATTTTCCGGATGTCCAGAACGGATCCAGGTATATCTTCTCTCCGCCGCATTTGGGTTCGATGTATATAAAATTGTGAAAAGACAACGTCCACCTTTTTCTTGCCCTGATTTTCACAATCTTCCAGCAGTTCCACGTGGACGACTTCAACATGTTCCAGATGGCGGCGGCCCAATCCGCGCAATTTCCCGGGGAATGGAAGATCCCATAATCATAATAGCCCTCTGAATCGTAATGCTTGAAGCCAAGCGTATTTTCGCACGCTGTGATCTGATACCTGCAGAGATCGATAATCCGATCATACTCTCTTCGCTGTTCGTCGTCACTGCACCGCTCGCATTCCGAGTCATTGCAGGATGTGATGAAGAAGATGAGGAAGAGAGACAATAGAAGGGTTGAGGTTTTTTTTGAGTATCGCATCATTTTGCTCCCCTTAAGAAAGTTGATTTGCCTTCATACGTCATCAACGATTTGCTTACTGGTTAGAATCTGATACTCCGCCTTGGAGATGGCTACCGGTATGACAGCTATCTGAATATTCTGTTTGACCAGCATCAGTTTCTTCATCTGTTCGACGCCTGCGCGGCAGGATTGGAGACGTAGGATAATGTTTTCCTGGAGATGATTCACTAGGGGCATTTCCCTAGGCGAGGGACGGTCAGCACGCAGCCACAAATCAACGTATTTCGCGGCAGGCCTTGTGATAAGCAAAGAAAATCGTGCGGAAATGTCAACGCTATGAAGAAGATTTAACAGAAATGTGAAATCGGGGAAATGCAGGATCAGAGTATACTGCGCTTATGGGAGAATGATTCACGTCTCAAGATCAGCGTTCACCCTCCACACAACCCGGACACTTCTCCTGGTGAGTTCGTTCGAAAACGATTTCGCTAGCCCATCCTCTACAGGTTGGGCGGCGAGTCAAGAGAACATTAGAAAGCACGCGATCGAAGCTGACAGCGGCGACCGGAACGACTGGTATATGAACTACTTCAGTCCTATTTTTGAACCGAACCTCTTATTGGAATATGATTTCGATGTTTCTCCCTGGTATTCCAGCGCTGGCTCGACGGCAGGAACGCTGTTGACAAGAAAAATGTCATTGGGTTGCTTGATCGCGATCACATAGTATAAGCCAGCAAAGATACGTCCGCTAGGATCGACAGCCACGGCGTACGCAATACCTCCTTGTGGCCCGTTCGTCTGCTCTCAAAAGTCTGTCTGCGCGCTCAATAGTAGCCACAGAACAGGCTAAGCCGATAGTGACTACGAGCATACACTTGCTGATTGCGCGCTTCATAGAACCTCCTGCTGATTAGACGCAGCCCTCGTCCAGCCTATCACACACGGAAGATTTCCGCTGTTTAGTAGTGCAACTTCGATCCATTCCGGGCCGGGACGCATCCAGACGCTGGTTTCTCCGAAAACTACGACTCCCGAGCTATCGGCTGGTGGCGCAATGATGCGGACAGGAAGATACCGGGGTGTGCCACCGTCTGAAAAAGAAACCAGGCAAAGGATCCCTGCGACCCAGTTGAGAAACGGCGGGTGAGTCGAGGGGGAGCGCCGTGTTGCTGCCTGTAAGGCCCAGCGGCGGTTGACTTTGTGTAATACTAATGTTATAATAACCGCACCTGTAAGGAGAAGCACCATGCTTAAGACAGCCGTGCGTCGAGTGGGCAACAGTCTCGGAATAACATTGCCCAAAACGATTGTGGACAACTACCATCTTAGCGAGGGCGACGAATTACACCTGGTTGAGACTGACGAAGGTGTAGTGCTTACACCCTTCAATCCGAAGTTTGCCAAATGGGCAAAAGCCTATGAGCGAACGAATCGCAAGTATCGGAACGCACTCAAGGCACTTGCGAAATAATGGCTATCCGGTTCATTCCTAATGATCTGGTCCTGACTATCCACGCCGATCTTCTTCAGCGATACGGAGGGCGTCCGGGAATTCGCGATCGCAATCTGCTGGAATCAGCACTCGCCCAGCCGAAGATTACCACAGGTGGCAAGTACGTGCACAAGACGCTCTTTGACAAAGCTGCTGCCTATGGATATCATCTTTGCCAGAATCATCCCTTCATTGATGGAAACAAGCGCGTAGCCTTCGTTTTGATGGACATCTTTCTTCAGGAGAACGGCTGGGAGATAGTTGCCCACGAAGAAGAGGCGTTTTCGCTGATGATGGATCTTGCGTCTGGAAAGCTCACCAAGGCCCAACTTTCCGTTTGGCTCAAAGAACACACCACAAAACTTACCTAACCTGGACCTGCCGTTGCGGCTAACGTCGTTTGGCTTAACAACGCAGTCCGCCTGAGGTGGATTGAGCGAGCGTGAATCCATATTCGGTCTGCCAGCGAACGTCGTGGTTACGCCCGTTAGGCGAAGTGGCGGCGTCCTCATTGTCGAAAATGAGACGGCTCAAATTCGATCTCGAGGCCATCGTCAGTCTTGTGATAATAGATTAGTACGCCTTGAAGGTTCTCTCGTTGGATCACTTGGTCCTTCCAAGAGAAAGGTTTGATGGACACCTCGCGATTACCAACAAGGCCGTCTATTCCACGGGCTTCCTGTTCAGGCGAAGCGAGTGAATACTCTAGACCAGTGGCTTCCGCGACTTTCTTGAGAATGGCCTCTTGAAACTTGAGCCCGATAAAGGTTTTGACAAGAACGAGATCTTTGACCCAAAGTTCGATCATCTCGTCTGAAATGTTGTCGATGACTCGTCTGAATTCAGAGAGTTTGCTGCGAATGAGACGCACAGCTTCAGCAACAGCGTCCGGATGTCCCCCTTGATACCAAGCAGCCCAATCGTCCAAAGTACGACCGTCAAATTGTTGGATCAATTCCGACATTTGACCGACCACTTTTGGTCTGGTGCCAGAAGCAAAACGATTCGCAAGGTTTAGGATTGGAGAAACATAGGTTGGCAATTTAGGTGGTGGGGCATCTAGCAATTCCCGCACCTCTGCTGAACTCAGGGTGATTGTCATTCGGTCTAGTTATCGATGTGGGATTGACTGTGCTGCTCATTCTGAAGGTGTAGGAATTTCTGCCGAAACTTGAAGTCTCGAGTAGTGTCTATGGTGACGAATCCTGTCCTTGCAAGATGTGCGTTGATGAATGTCTTATTCTTCAGATATACATAGGCGAGCAAATGTCCTGCCTCGTCGTGTTTGTCCTTGTCAAATTTGAGATAGACCCGCTGGCCTTTAGTTTTGGTTTCAAGGTACTGAATAGCTTGCTCTCGATTGGACTGTTCCTCGCAAACGCCGAGAAGCCTGACTGTCAGATCGTTATTCAGTCTAAGCAATATTGGGCTGACGATCTCTTTGACTGTGTACAACTCAGCCGTGTTGCCGTTGTCACCGTTCTCGATCTTTGATCCGAATTTTAGTTTGCGTGGATCGATCTTCTTGTCAAGGGCGTGTGGATCACGGAACCTATATGGCAAGCGAGCGATTTCTTTGCTGTAATCAATGTCCCTGTCATGCTGCGTGATGAATTCGAAGGTAGCGTCACCGAAAATATCTCGTTCAGCGATTTTCAGCTTGTTCTTGATTACGGAAGCAAATGATGGGTTGATTTCGAATCCGATTGAGTTCCTACTGAGATTCTTGGCCGCCAGGGAAGTCGTTCCACTGCCCAAGAAAGGATCAAGGACGGTGTCACCAACGAAAGTGAACATTCGGATAAGCCTGCGTGGGAGCTCCTCAGGGAACATAGCCAAGTGCTTGTCCTGCTTCTCACCGCCAAAATTCCAGTGTCCGGCAAAGTAGGTGTTCCATTCCTCTGTTGTAAGTTTGGAGAGTTCCTTTGCTTCTCGGGTGACTTTGGGTGGGTCGCCTAGTTTCTTGAATATCAAGATGAACTCATAATCGATTTTCAGGATACCATTTCTTGGGTAAGGGAAGGAACCCATAACAGATGCCCCACCCGTCGTGTTAGTCGTCGTCACCTTCTGCCAGATGACAGCGCCCATGTAGTCCATTCCGACTGTCTCGCAGAATTTGATTATTTCGGTTCTGATTGGAATGACCTTGTATCGTCCATAGTAGACGGAGCGCGCGAATTGGTCTCCGATGTTGATGCAGAGCCGGCACCCTTCGTGCAATACTCGGAAACACTCGTCCCAGACGAGATTCAGATTATTGACATAGCCCTCGTACGAGTCGTGGAAACCCAACTGGTTCTCATTTCCGTAATCCTTGAGTTGCCAATAGGGCGGAGAAGTTACAACAAGATGAACGGATTCATCGGGAAGTTCAGACATCTTCCGTGAATCGCCGATTATGATTTTGTGGTGTGTTGCCATAGTGACTCAAATGTACGAAAAAACTGGATGAGTTGCTAGCCGTTAGGGATGCGGCACACTCGGACGCCGCCATTTCGCCTAACGTTTACATTATGAAAAGGCAACCTCACACGCTATTTTGCGGTGGTCGTTCGACAACAATCACTGCAATAATATATGGAGGTTGCCATGTCATCCTACGATTTCGAGATCGGTCTGGATCTGCA
>VGVZ01000020.1 GCA_016873805.1 Ignavibacteria bacterium | reverse complement strand
CTCTTGCCTTCGGCGATTTTCAAAGAACGAACATACACGGCCATCGAGAAGTCCTTTCGTCTGTGACTTCCCGATAATAGGTACTCTTTGTAAAAAGTACAAGATTATTTTTTTGAAACGGCACTAGTGCCCGAGCAATCTCCGTAGCGGACTTCCCCTTGGTTCCCGTGGAAATGAGAATGGCGATGAGTTCTTCAATTGTAAGTGCTTCTGGACCAAGCTCGCGGAGTTTTCCACCCGGGTGCTTCCACTGTTTGTGTTCTCCGATTTCCTCCTTTACTCGACCGTGTCTCCAGACCGACTTTCTCTTCATCTTCTTCTTGCCTCCGAAATTGCTTGCTTCTTTTGCTCCACATCATTCTCCCGCCTGATCCGCTCGATCATCTCTGCATCAACCGTGCGCGCATCAATCGAGTCAAGGAGAGCGGCGAGTGTGTTGCCTAAGCGTTGGAATTCTTCTGGGGAGAGTCGGTTGGGGATGGGTGTTTCGAAGTACGTCTTTTTGGTCGCAACAACGCAGCCTTCCGGCGTCACACCGACTTTGAGGTCGTCTTTGGTGAAGCCGCATTCGTAGTGCGCGATGACGTTGGCCGTTACCGCTTCAGCAAAGCGCTGGATGAATTCTGCATCAGAAAGTAAGCGACCGTGCTGGTCGTATCGAGGTTGGGGCATAAGCTCCGTGAGTTGGTCCCGTTTTGAAGCGTAACGGGACAAGGAGCTTCGGTGTGTCTTGCCTCCCAATGTCATTCTGAACGAAGTCCCGTAGGGACGAAGTGAAGAATCTGAATTACCCAGTTGAGTCAGATTCTTCGTCCCGACGTTGTCGGGACTCAGAATGACATCTGGCGGTTACAAGATCGGCTGAATCGTTTGTGGTGGGCTAAAATAGAAATGCCTCAGAAAAACAAAGGGCTTGAAACCGATGACCCTCTGACCTGAGGCACTCGCATGCCCACCGACAAAGGATTCACCAGCCCACGCCCCTTTCGGGGCGCAGACCGGCTCCATCTTGTCGGTTTGAAAATTGCGAGTTTTCAGGTCAAGACAGCAGCCGAAGCTACGCTATGTTAGTGATTGCTATTCGATGGTTGTTTTCTCTACGGCATCCTCAATTAGTTACACAGTCTTTAGATGAAGAATTTTGACGGAATGAAATGGCACCATGACTCCAGTGCCTATTCTTCTTCACTGAGAGCCTCAAGATTAGGCCAAATATCATGGTGCTGGCTCTCCTCTCACCGTTGGGCATCATGCTTGCCTCCGGCGCCAATATACCAAAAAACATAGGTAAGCAAAAGTCGCAATCCCTTTCTCCTTGCTCGATCGGCCTGACAAACGACATTAAAAGGACTCATCAATGAGACACGGATCAGTGAACGCAAATGCGCGAGCTCTCGTCGATTGACAAACGAGGCGGCGTGCCGTATATTGGCACGTGTCCGCAACGGAGGCCGCTCTTTCACGAGAGCCGTTGATTCGGACTGAACGAACGCCGCATCCCTCCCACCTTCATCATTGTGCGATCGTACCGGAGTTTGCTGGAATGAAACAATCCAAAATCGTCACTATTGAACGGCATATCATCGAGGGCGAACGTGCACACCCCGGCGCGAGCGGTGAATTCTCTGCGCTGCTGAGAGACCTTACCCTCGCGTTTAAGGTCATCCACAGGGAAGTCAGTAAGGCCGGACTTGTCGATATCATCGGGCTCACCGGCAAGGAGAATATCCACGGCGAGCAAGTCAAGAAACTCGATGCCTTCGCCGACGAGACCGTGTGCAAAGCGATGGATCACACCGGGCATCTCTGCATTATGGCCTCCGAGGAGCACGAAGAAGCGCTGAACATTCCCGATGCGTATCCCAAGGGGAAATATGTCCTTCTGTATGATCCGCTCGACGGGTCGTCAAACATCGATGTCAACATCACGATCGGGACCGTCTTCTCCATCTATCGGCGCGTCAGCCCCGGAGGGAAGGGAACGCTGGACGACTGCCTCCAGCCGGGATACAAACAGATTGCCGCGGGCTATGCGATCTACGGCTCTTCCACGATGTTGATCTATTCAACCGGCGACGGCGTTCATGGATTCACTCTCGATCCAAGCATTGGTGAGTTCCTCCTCTCCCACGAAAACCTCCGCGTACCAAAGCGGGGAAAGATCTACAGCATCAACGAGGGGAACTATCGGTTCTGGGATGAGGGCGTCAAGAAGTTCATCAAGTTTCTCCAGGAAGATGACAAATCCACAAACCGGCCCTACACCTCACGCTACATCGGTTCGATGATCGGCGACATTCACCGGACGCTCATGTACGGCGGGATCTTCATGTACCCCGCCGACCAGCGAAATCCGAATGGGAAGCTTCGCCTGCTCTACGAAGCGAATCCGATGTCCTTTGTCATGGAACAGGCGGGAGGACGCGCAAGCAACGGCCGGAAACGCATTCTCGATGTCACGCCGACGGAACTTCACCAGCGCACTCCTCTCTTCATCGGCAGCGATGAAGATGTCGCCCTCGCCGAAGAATTCCTCCATGGGAAGCGATAGAAGCGCTCTATGCCTCCACCGCCTCGACAACCGCTTCACAAGACCACGTTCGTTGTCGTCGATGTCGAGACCACCGGCATGAGCGCCGAGGAAGACCGGATTACCGAGATCGCCATGATCAAGGTGCGGGGCGGGAAGCCAGTGGATGAATTTTCGACCCTCGTCAATCCGCTCATCACGATTCCCGCGTTCATCACGAACCTCACCGGTATCGACAACGTGATGGTTCAGGACGCTCCACCTGCCCGCGAAGTCGTGCCGTTTGTTCTGGAGTTTCTCGGAGACGACGTCTTCGTCGCTCACAACGCCCCGTTCGATTGGGGATTCGTCAGCCAGACCGTGAAACGCGAGCAGTCGGTGGAGTTGACGAATCCTCGCGTGTGCACAGTTCGGTTGAGCCGGCGGCTTCTGCCAACGCTTCCGAGCAAGTCCTTGGGACTGGTGGCACAGCATCTTGACGTCCAGATTCCTCAGCGCCATCGGGCCTCGGGCGATGCGTATGCGACTTCGATTATCCTGATCAAATACCTCGGATTTCTCCAAGACCACTGCGGCATCTCGACTCTTCAGGACCTCCTGGCGTTTCAATCCTCTCCTCGCACGCCCATGCAATCGATATAATCCACGCGTGCTCGTGCACCGATTCTTGCATCCGAACGCTTTCTTCCATAGTTTTCCGCCGTCCCAACGGATGAAACGTCTTCCATGATTTCCTCACTGATCATCCTCCTTGTTGCTCTTGTCCAGACCCAGACAGACCCATTCCATCGCGAACGGGATCTGATGGTCCGCACGCAGATCATTGCCCGCGGGGTCAGGGATACTACAACGCTCCGGGCGATGCAAACCGTTCCACGCCATCAGTTCGTCCCCGCCGATCAGAAGCGGTCGGCGTATGACGATTCGCCTCTGCCGATTGGATATGGCCAGACGATCTCTCAGCCGTATATCGTCGCGTACATGACCGAACTCCTCCGACCCTCTCCGGGTAAACGGATTCTCGAGATCGGCACCGGATCCGGATACCAGGCGGCGGTTCTCGCGGAGATCACCGACTCGATCTATACGATCGAGATTATTCCCCAGCTCGGGAATGCCGCCGCCCAGCGTCTCAAGGAACTTGGTTATCGACACGCCTCCATCAAGATCGGAGACGGCTACTACGGATGGGAAGAGCACGCCCCCTTTGACGCGATTATTGTGACTGCCGCTGCGGAATTCATCCCTCCTCCCCTCATCAGTCAATTGAAGGATGGTGGACGGATGGTCATTCCCGTGGGCTCACCGTTCCTCGTTCAGCAACTCATGCTGGTTGAAAAACGCGGCAACCAAATCAGCACGCGAAGCGTGATGACGGTCCGGTTCGTCCCCTTCACACGCGCCAAATAAGGTCCTCCATACACATGAAACGACTTCATCCTTCGCTTCTGCTGATTTCCATCTCCATCCTCGCGTATCAGATTATTTTGATGTACACCTTTTCGATCACGCAATGGTACCACTTCGCATCCATGGTCATCTCGATTGCACTGCTGGGATTCGGCGCAAGCGGAACGGTGATCGCGCTTGCGCGGACCTGGTTGTTGAAGCATGGCGAATTCGTCTGCTCACTGAGCATGGTCTGTTCCGGCATCATGATGATGCTTGCGCTTCCTCTCATGCAGGCGGATTTATTTCGATTCGATTCGCACCTGGTCCTGTTTGAGCCGCACCACGTTCTCTCATTGGTCCTCACCTATCTTCTTCTCTTCACTCCATTCTTCTTTGGGGCGCTTTCCATCGGCCTGATCTTCGTGAAGGAGGTGAAACAAATCGGCTCCCTCTATTTTGCCAATCTCATCGGATCTGGTATTGGCGGCGTGTTCACAGTCGGACTCTCTTCCCTCTTGTTTGTCCAGCAACTCTTTGTTGTCTCGGCCTCTGTCGCGATCGTGGCGGGATTGTTGAGCATGCCCCGGCAGAATAAGCGCCCCATCATTGTCGTGGTCGTCCTTGGTCTTGGTGTCATCGGCGTCATCGGGGTCAAGCTTCCCCCTCTGCAGCTTTCCCAGTACAAGAGTCTGAGCAAGTCACTGCTGCCGCCACAATCGAAGATCGTCTCTTCCGAACCGACATCGCACGGCCTTCTGCAGGTTGTCTCTTCGCCCACTCTCCGCTATGCCCCGGGCCTCAGCTTGAGTTACCAGAAGGAGGTTCCGCGCCAGGAGACTGTATTCAACAACGGCGACCGATACGGCGCCATCATCGCATGGTCCCGCCGTGACACGAATCATTTGCTCGATTTCACAACACTCGCCTTGCCGTACGCGATCCGCCAGCCGGCCCGTGTTCTCGATCTATTTGCCGCGACCGGAATTTCCACGGCTCACGCGCTCACCCACGGCGCCCGCTCCGTCACAGCGGTCGAACCTCATACCGGCGTGATCGATCTTATCCGGCACGAGTGTGCGCCTTTGACTGATTCTCTCTTTCACCATCCTCTCGTCACAGTCTCCAATCTTGATCCCCGAACGCACTTGATGAAGGATACCTCGCATTATGATCTGATCCAGCTTCCCCTCATCGATGCATTTGGCGGAACGATGGGGCTCTTTGCACTCAAGGAACAGTACGGGATGACGAAGGAAGCGATGAGGGAAATGTGGAATCGACTGAACGCAGAAGGGATGATCAGCATTTCGACGTGGATGGACTTCCCTCTGCGAAACCCGATCAAGGCACTCGCAACGATTGCGGAGGTGCTGGAAGAAGAGGGAATCGTGGAGCTGTCGAATCACATCATGGCGGTTCGTAGCTGGGGAACGGTGACATTCGTCGTCTCGCGGTCGCGATTCAATCCGGACGAGATCGCTGCTGCGCGCGAGTTTTGCTCAAGTATGCTCTTTGATCCTGCCCTGCTCCCAGACATCGCCACGCGAGAACGCGTCCTCCATAATGCGATGACGGACGATACATTCTTCATCCTCATCGATTTCATTCTCTCCGGACATCGGGAGATTGTTCTCGATCGGTACGATTTTGACATCCGTCCGGCCACAGATGAGCGTCCTTTTTTTTCCCAATTTCTCCGGTGGCGAACGATTCCCCACCTGCGTGAGGTGTATGGCGATCAGGCATTCCCCTTCCTCGAGATCGGGTATCTCGTGGTTGTCGTAACTGCCCTGCAACTTCTCGTCATATCGTTTCTTCTGATTGTGCTGCCGCTTCTGAAGATCGGATGGCGTGGTCGGCACAAGGGATGGACACTCTTCTATTTCGGCGCATTAGGAGCTGGGTTTATGTTCGTCGAGATCGTGCTCATCAACCGCTTCACGCTGTACTTCGGTCAACCGATTCACGCCGCCGCCGCCGTGTTGAGCGGCCTGCTCGTCTGTGCGGGCATCGGAAGCTACGCCTCGGCACGATTCGCTCCAACACCCAAGAACCTGCGGACGACTACCCTTGTCGTCGTTGCTCTCCTCCTCGCGTACGCATTTTTCCTGATGCCCTTCCTGGAAGCCACCTTGTCCCTCCCTTTTGGATTGAAGATATTGACCGCGCTGGCGTTCATCGCGCCACTGGGATTCGTGATGGGGATTCCTTTTCCACTGGGCCTTCGGTTCCTCGGGGGAAGAAGCGAGGCACAACTCCCGTGGGCATGGGGAATCAACGGCTGTCTTTCCGTCGTGGGTACAGCTCTCGCATTGATTGCAGCGGTCGAATTGGGATTTGTGCTGGTGACGATCATCGCAGCGGGATTATACGGTCTCGCGTCTCTCAGCAACACGATTCCGCGCTGGTCACGCCAGCCCTGAGGCAATCGGAAGGATGATCCGCCGAGTTTTTGAGGAATTTGAGAAGAGGAAGCGTAAGCAAGAGGACAACGAGGGTGAACTCTGCATCGAAACCGAGTACCGTCAACGGAAGGATGGAAAGGCCCATCAAGATCTGCATGGAGACAATCCACAACCGGAACCCCATCGCTTCGATCTCCCGATGTTGACAATGGGCGCCCACAGGAATTCCAGGGCCCGTGGAAATGCGAGGAGTGAAGCAAGCAGAGAAATCTCTTCGATCTGCACTCCTGCCACACGCAACCTCGTCGGGAGAGACCACTACTGGAATCCGATCGGGGATCCCTCACTCAAGTAGAGCGAGGCAAAGAGAATCGTTCGGCGTGATGGTGTCGAGAGGATGTTCACGTGAGTGTCTTCGGGAGGTTACTTCAACAAAGCAATTTCTGCGGAAACAAAAAGGAGTCGTCATCCCTCACGGCACCGGTCAACCGACACCTCGAGAAGTCCCTTTGACTGGGAGTGGTTTTGTCGATATATTCGACCTCACAGAAGTACTTCTTCCACCACCACTTGAGAGAAGATCATGGCTGCTGACAGATGGTCCAAGGAACTGCCGATCGCAATTACCGTCTGTGATACGGAGGGGATCATCATAGAAATGAACGACCGATCAATCGAGACATTCATCAAGGATGGAGGAGCAGCGCTGATGGGATCAAATGTCCTCGATTGTCACCCGGAACCGTCTCGCACCCAGCTTCGCAACATGCTGGAGCATGCGACACCAAACATCTACACGATCGAGAAGAACGGCAAGAAGAAGTTGATTTGTCAGGCACCATGGAAGCAAAATGGCGTCTATTCCGGTTTCGTCGAACTCTCCATCGATTTACCCGACCAACTTTCGCACTTCGTCCGAGATCCCTGAAATATCAGGTGACCGCAAAAAAAAGACCTCGGAATCCCGAGGCCTCCAACAGCGTCTCCCTCTCCCTCATTATTTCACAACGGTCATTTTCTTCGTCTCGATGAATGTGCGGGGCGGATCGTGCATGCTCCTTGCCTCGAGCCGATAGAAGTACGTACCGCTCGGAAACGGTGCGTGCCACGAAACGCGATAGATCCCGGCCGTTCGTTCACCATCAACGATCGTGGAGATCTTTTCGCCGCGCACATCAAACACTTCCAATTTCACTTCACTCGATACGGGGAGGTGAAACTGAATCGTGGTGGAAGGATTGAATGGATTTGGGTGGTTCTGCCGCAGTACGAAGTCGGCCGGCATCGCATCGAACGTTTCTGCTGATGTAATACTGCCGGTCTCAAATGCGTTCACGGTTGACCAATCGCCGACAACGCCGCTATCGGTGGCGCGGACACGCCAGTAGTACCTCGTATTGTTGTCGAGTCCCTGCAACGAAACATTTGTGTCGGGGATTCCGCTTAACCTCACCACGGTGGTCGATGATGAGAACGACTCCGACGTTGAGAGCTCCAACGAATATCCCGTCGCGCTCGGTGCGCTGGTCCACACGATCTGTGGGCTTGTGGAAATTCCTCTTGCATTGTGCGGCGGTCTGAGAAGTCTGGGAGCAGGTGGTCCGGGTTTGTGCATCGTCCGGAAGCCCCAGGTCGATGACCAACCGCCAGATCCAACAGCATCCGACGCTGAAACGCGCCAGTAGTAATTCTGGTTGTTGTCCAGTCCCGACAGCGCATAGGTGGTGCCGGTTACCGATCCGTTTACCAGAAGGTCATTGAAGTTCTGCTTGGTCGAAACTTGAACCGTATATCCCGTTGCTCCCTCAACACTCTGCCATGAGAGTGTCACGTTTGGTGGAACATCCGTTGCGTTATCCGGCGGGGAAATCAGCTGAACACCCCCCAACGGTTTCTTCGCCGTCCGGAAACTCCATGTCGACGACCAACCGCCGGATCCACCGGCATCCGACGCCGAAACGCGCCAGTAGTAATTCTGGTTGTTGTCCAATCCCGACAGCGCATAGGTGGTGCCGGTTGCCGATCCGTTCACCAGAAGGTCATTGAAATTCTGCTTCGTCGAAACCTGAACCGTATATCCCGTTGCTCCCTCGACACTCTGCCATGAGAGTGTCACGTTTGGTGGAACATCCGTTGCGTTATCCGGCGGGGAAATCAGCTGAACACCCCCCAACGGTTTCTTCACCGTCCGGAAACTCCATGTCGACGACCAACCGCCGGATCCACCGGCATCCGTTGCCGAAACGCGCCAGTAGTAATTCTGGTTGTTGTCCAGTCCCGACAGCGCATAGGTGGTGCCGGTTACCGATCCGTTTACCAGAAGGTCATTGAAGTTCTGCTTGGTCGAAACTTGAACCGTATATCCCGTTGCTCCCTCAACACTCTGCCATGAGAGTGTCACGTTTGGTGGAACATCCGTTGCGTTATCCGGCGGGGAAATCAGCTGAACACCCCCCAACGGTTTCTTCGCCGTCCGGAAACTCCATGTCGACGACCAACCGCCGGATCCACCGGCATCCGACGCCGAAACGCGCCAGTAGTAATTCTGGTTGTTGTCCAATCCTGAAACGCCGATGCTCGTTTGGGTATATCCGGTAGCGTTAACGACATAGTCACTGTAGTTTTGCTTCGTGGACATTTGAATATTGTATCCCGTCGCCCCCTCCACGCTTTGCCACGACAGCGTCACACTCGTGGGCAACTCTGTAGCATTGTCCGGCGGCGAGAGCAGTTGAACACCGCCGAGCGGTTTCTTCTCTGTCCGGAAGCTCCATGTATCGGACCAGGAGCCGGATCCCCCGCTATCCGCCGCCGAAACATGCCAGTAGTATCGTTGATTCGGCTCCAGACCAGAGAGTGCCAGCTGTGTCGACGGATGATGACTCGCATTGACGATGAATTCGCTGAAGTTCTGCTTCGTTGATAGTTGAACGTTGTATCCTGTGGCGCCTGGGACTCCCCCCCATGAGAGTGTTACACTGGTCGATACACTTGTTGAGTTATCTGCCGGTGCGCTCAGTTGGGGAACGCCGATTTGCGCTTTCTGAATTGTGAATTGTTGTTCCGACCAGTTGCTCTTGCGATTCCCGTCTCTTGCTCGCACACGCCAGAAGTATGTCGTGCCGCCGGTCAACCCACTCAGACCTGCGCTTGTGTGGGCCATCGATGACTCGAAAACGGGAGATCCGCCAAAATTGCTTTTCGTCGAAACCTCGACGTCGTACGCTGTCGCATGAACGACGCTTTGCCATTCGAGTTGCACATTCTCCTTCAGATCAGAGGCACCATTCACGGGTGACATCAAGACAGGAGGGGCGAGAGTGGAGTCTTTGCCGCCTGAAGTACTTTCGGGAAGCTGAAACGTCGAGGATGGAAACGACGATGCAATCGGTTGGAGTGCTGCAGCAATCACAAAGAGGACGCAACACGCACGCGCTATTCTGAAGAGTGTCGAAGGTATTGATGCATAGCAGGGGACTGGGCGCATACTCTTCATGGATCCGAGTGAATCACATCGATGACTTCACGATCTGCCGATGATCACACGCGGAATCGAGTGCGGCAAATCGACATCCGCTTGAACGAACCAGAATGTATTGCAGGAACAGTCTCGGCGATGATCACACATGCGAGGCGCTGAAGATTGACGGGGAAGGAACCGGATTGATGCTCGAACTTGCTCAGCACTTCGATTTCGCACGCACCCGATCGCTCACCACCGAGAGGAGTGAGCTCTCAACCGCGACATCCGAGAACCAACAAAAAGTAAGAAAGTGAGGATGGAGTGTCAACGCGAACTTCATCGAGAGTGATGAATGTCACGTCAGAGAGGAGACAAAGAGGTGCGCTCTGAAGGAAGGATATGTGGTTATCAGATAAGAGGTTACTTGATGACAATCATCTTTCGCTTGAGAAGAATGCGTGTATCTTCTTCAAAGTTGTAGTGTGCTTCCAGCCTCACGAAGTACACGCCGCTGGAGTTATGAGAATCCCATCGAACACGATGCATGCCGATATCGTGAATTCGATCGACGAGCACGTCCAGTTCTCTGCCCCAAACATCATAGACAGCAATCCGAACGAAGCTTGCCCTCGGGATGGCATACTCGATCGTTGTCCCGGTATTGAATGGATTGGGATAGTTTTGCGCCAGCAAGAAATCGGTGGGGATTGTGGGAGTCCCTTCTATCTCGACCTGGATACTCTGGGCATCGCGAAGAATCCAGCGATCGGGATCCAGAAGTGCGGTGTGGGGAGCAAATGAGAGATGGAACGTAAAGGATTGTGTAAGAGAATCGTTCACGACGGTGATTGTGGTGTCTCTTCCTGCCGCAGAGAATCGGAGATCGATCGGCATGATGAAGAACGTCGGATTTGACGTCCCCGTCGTTTGCGAGATTGTTGCTCGTGTGCGATACCGTCCCCCCTCTTCCTTCCATCCCCAGGACAGCTGATAGCGCGGAAACTTCTCGCCATAGATCCATTGATCGAAAAAGTATTTCAGATTTTTTCCCGACGTTCGTTCAAATACCCACTGGAGATCAGCAGTACTTGCGGTGCCAAATCTGAACGCCGGATCCAAGGCGTAGGCCTTCAGTGCGATGAAGAACAAAGAATCTCCAACGACCTTCCGCAGCATATGGAGAACCGTCGCGCCCTTCCCATACACCAGATTGCCGCTGAACAGTCTCGATACCGTCGATGTGTCCTTTACTGAAATCGTTCCCGTGGCATCCCTCGCCCGGCCCATATCGTACTCCATGGTGCTCCAGTATCCGGAAGGACCGTAGTAGCGTTCGCGGAAGAGCGCAACGCTGTATGTTGCGAAACCCTCATTGAGCCAGATATCGGGCCACGTGCGCATGGTGATCATATCGCCGAACCACTGATGCGCGAGTTCATGAGCGACGAGGCTTTCCGAAAATCCCCCCATGGACGACATCGTCTGGTGTTCCATTCCGCCCCCCCACCCAAACTGCGCGTGACCGTACTTCTCAGTCACAAACGGGTACTGTCCGAACAGGTCCGAGAAGATCTGGAGCATGGGGACCGTTGGAGGAAGGAGTTGTCTCGCACTCGTTTCCGATTGCGCCGTCACATAATTGAGCACTTCCATCGAGTCGGCGGGAGTGTAACGGTACCAGTAAGAAAATTCTCGATAGTTGCCGATGGCGAGCGAAACCAGATAGGTCGAAATCGGATAACGATGCCTCCATTTGTACGTCTTCGTTCCATCCACATTCTGAATCGTTTCGACAAGTTTGCCCTGTGAGCCCGCTTTCAGCCGCCCGTCACATGTGATCCAGACATCGAGACTGTCCGCTTTGTCGATCGGATGATCTTTGCAGGGCCACCAGTCTCGCGCCCCGTACGGTTCGCTCAGCGTCCAGATCCACGGGAGACCGTCTTGTGTCGCAGAGAATGCGAAGCTCGTGAAACCCGAGGGAACCGGTGTTCCGTAGTAATGCACCTCCGCCGAAAGAACCTCACCCCGCCGGTATACCTTGTCGGTAGTGATCCGGAGGACATTGCCAGAGCGACTGAATGATCTTTTTGTTCCTGACATCACTACAGAGTCGACACGCATTGCCGAACTCAGATCGAGGGTGAATTCGATCAGGCTATCGTCGCTGCAGCGCGCACCGATCGTCACCGCTCCGCCGATTGCATTTGGATTTGACGTGACCCGCACGTTGAGGCGATAGTACGTGACGTCAATGTTTTCACCGGTGGAACTTGGGGTCGACCACAATTTGTGCACCCGTCGGTACTTCGCTTCCTCCCACTCGCGGAGCTTTGCCTCCTCCTCGTGCAATGGAATTTGCGCAGGTGAAAACGTCGCAACAATCGAGACCAAACAGAGGAGTATCGACCAGCGAGAGGTTTTGGAATTGGCGGCTCGGGTCATGATTAGAATCCCCTCTGCAGTCCCATGGAGCGGGCAAATCTCAGCGCGGATTCGTGCTCATCTGAAGTGATTCTTCGATTCAACTCGGGTCGTCTCCACGCCTGAAAACACGGACGGTACTGATCCATAATATTCACGTACGATTCTTTCGAGATCTCTTCCGCGATGAACCTCAACACCTCATTTGTTCCCGCCAGATTGTTCGGCAGCACCAGGTGGCGAATCAGCAACCCCCGATATGCCACACACTGCTGATCGGTCACCAGATCTCCCACTTGACGGTGCATTTCGCGAAGCGCCTCTGTTACGACTTTCCGATAGTTTTGAGCACCCGAGTAGCGTACCGCGTTTTCATCATCCCAATACTTGACATCGGGCATGTAGATATCAACGATCCCATCGAGTTCCCGGAGCGTCTCCACCGAATCGTATCCCCCTGTATTATAGACGATCGGGAGTGAAAGACCCCGCGACGCGGCAAGATCCAAGGCAGAGACAATCTGCGGCACAAAGTGAGTCGGAGAGACGAGATTGACATTGTGACAACCGATCTCCTGAAGATGAAGCATGATTGCCGCCAGGTGTTCGATGCCGATTTCGCGCCCTTGTTTCAGTCGACTGATATCGTAGTTCTGGCAGAAGATGCATGCGAGATTGCAGTTGGTGAAAAAGATCGTCCCCGATCCCCTTCTTCCCACAAGCGGCGGTTCCTCTCCGTAGTGCGGCGAGGCTGAGGAGACAACCGGAAGAAATCCCGAGCGACACTTGCCGATGTGCCCTGCAAGCCGATTTTTGCCGCACACGCGCGGGCAGGTGTCGCACTTCGCAAGTCGAGCGGTCAGACGCCGGGCTTTCTTCTCGAGTTCTCCCGAGCGTTGCAGCTCGAGATAGGCAGGCCGAAATCGTTCTGCCGCGGGTTTTGCATCCTGCATCATCCTCACCAACGTCTCCACCTTCTGTCCTGGGCTGGTCGTCTAGTAGCGAGGCAACGAGTCATCCACTTCGATCGACCAACGATCGATCCCTCCTTCAACGTTCCACACTTTGCGAAATCCCGCCTGACGGAGGAATTCCACTGCACGTCCGCTTCGCACTCCATGGTGGCACAGCACGATGATTTCCTGCGACGGATCAAGTTCATGTACGTGCCGCGGGAGGTCGCCTAGAGGGATGAAACGTCCGCCGATATTCACAATCCGGTGCTCGTGGGGCTCCCGTACATCCACCAGCACCATGCCGTCTCCGGCACTCAGTCGGGTTTGGAGTTCCTTCACCGTAATCGAGGTATCGGACCTCATGAGCCCGGATTGATCTGCCGCAATCCCACAGAACGCATCGTAGTCCAGCAGTTCACGGACCGACGGCCTGTCGCCGCACGCCGGACACTCCGGGTTCTTGCCGAACGTGATCTCGCGGAACTTCATTTTCAACGCGTCAAACAAGAGAAGCCGGCCCACGAGGGAATCTCCGATCCCCAAGATGAGCTTGAGCGTCTCGACCCCCTGGATGGTTCCGATAATCCCGGGCAGCACACCCAGCACGCCGCCTTCCGAACAGCTTGGAACGAGAGACGGAGGCGGAGGTTCCGGATAGAGACACCGGTAGCACGGTCCCTCCTTCGTGCTGAGGACAGACACCTGTCCCTGAAACCGATAGATACTTCCATAGATGTTGGCTTTGCCGAGGAGCACGCAAGCATCGTTGATCAGATAGCGCGCCGGGAAGTTGTCCGTCCCGTCAACGATAATATCAAACTCACGAAACAGCTCCAGCGCATTGCGGGACGAGAGTTTCGTCTCGAACGTGCTGACGCGAGCGTTTGGATTGATTGCTCTGATGCGTTCCTCGGCGGAGTGCAGCTTTGAACGGCCGACATCGTCGGTTGTGTGGATGATCTGCCGTTGAAGATTTGAATGTTCCACCACGTCAAAATCGATCAGCCCGATCGTGCCGACTCCCGCAGCGGCGAGATAGAGCGCCAGGGGAGAGCCCAACCCCCCCACACCAACAAGGATCACGCTTGCGCGTTTGAGCTTCATTTGTCCTTCGAGGGCGACCTCCGGGAGAATAAGGTGTCTTCCATACCGCCTGATTTCCTCGTTGGAGAGATCGAAATCTGGCTTCAACGGATCTTGTTTCATGTCTTTCATACGAGATGGCCTGCCAACAGTCTTTTCCAAGATACGAAGAAACTGGCTACTGATACAATCCTCAATCCTTGAAGGATAGCGGGCTAGGAACGATCTTTCCGAATCTCTGACCCCTTTTCTATTTTGCTGCATCATATGGTAACCTAATGCTTTTGGAAACACTCTCACACGGATCATTTGAAAGGAACGAACGATGAAGACGAATATGGGGACGGTTGATCGAGTTGTCCGAATCCTCGCAGCGATCGTTATCGGATTGCTCTATCTCACCGATCAGATCACCGGGTTGGCTGCCGGCATTCTCGGCCTGTTTGCGGTCATTTTCGTCATAACCAGCTTTGTTGGTTTCTGTCCGCTGTACGCGCCGTTCAAATTATCAACCAAGAAGGCAAGTTCGCAACAGAGCGCGTAAATGATATTTCAGGAGCGGTGATGTGATGGTCGTGTACCGTCGTGTCACCTTGACGCCGTCACGATCGTTTCACTGCTCCTTGCGTGGGTCATATTTCCATCATACTTTGCGATGGACAGGCACCTCAATTCGCAGAAAGGAGATACATGACAACGAAGACCGTTGAACTGCGGCAGTTGAATGGAATCACGCTGGCTGCAAAAGGAGATTCAAACCACTGGATCATGATGGACGGTGATCCCGAACTCGGCGGATCGAGCGGAGCGCCGAAGCCGAAAGAGCTCGTGCTCATGGCGCTCGCCGGATGCACGGCGATGGACGTCATTCCAATCCTCAAGAAGAAGCGAGCTCCCCTGACAGGATTCGGAATCAAAGTCACGGGAACAGAACGAGAAGAGCATCCTCGCATCTTCACCGATATCCATGTGGAATATCTCTTCTACGGCGACGGATTGAAACTTGAGGATGTTGAGCGGGCGATCGAACTTTCGAAGACCAAGTACTGCTCCGTCTCGGCGATTCTTGGCGCCAGCGCAAAGATGTCACACTCGTATCAAATTAAGTCTCCGTCCGAAACATAGATTCGTTTGAGTTACCCGACGTCGGAGATTTCTCCGAACGCTATCGGAAACTGAGTTGGGACAGGGAGATCTGCCGAGCACAGATCTCCGGTCCCCTCTTCCAAGGCATTCCTCCTTCCTACCTTTCCTTCTCTTCATTTCCCTCAGCCCTATCATCCTGCGCGTTGGAATATTTCCGAGAGTTCTGTATCTTGTTGTCACTTTTGCATGAATGAATACTTAGCGGATCTCACATGAACAATCAGAATCTCGACCAGCTTTGCATCAACACGATTCGCACGCTCTCGATGGACGGCGTTCAGAAAGCCAACTCCGGTCATCCCGGAATGCCGATGGGGGCGGCGCCAATGGCGTACGTCCTTTGGGCTCGATTCCTTCGTCACAATCCCGAGAACCCGAAATGGCACAATCGGGATCGCTTCATCCTCTCCGCCGGACACGGCTCCATGCTTCTCTACAGTCTCCTTCACCTCTCGGGGTACGATCTTTCGCTTGAAGAGCTTCAGCGATTCCGACAGTGGAAGAGTAAAACGCCGGGTCATCCGGAATTCGGCCACACGGCCGGCGTGGAAATGACGACGGGGCCTCTCGGCCAGGGATTCTCAACGGGTGTCGGCATGGCAATCGCCCAGAAATTCCTCGCCGCGCGATATAACAGAACTGACTTTCCGATCGTCAACTATCTGACCTATGGAATTGTGAGCGACGGGGATTTGATGGAGGGTGTCTCCTCTGAGGCGGCTTCGTTGGCCGCTCACTTAAAACTTGGAAACATCATCTACTTGTACGACGACAATCACATCAGCATCGACGGATCGACCGACCTCGCATTCACGGAAGATGTCGAAAAACGATTCGAGGCGTACGGCTGGCACGTGCAATCCGTCGCCGATGGCAACGATCTCGCGGCAATTGAGTCGGCGATCAAAGCGGCTTCGACGATTCCCGACCGGCCCCACTTGATCAAGGTTCGGACGCACATCGGGTACGGAAGTCCCAACAAACAAGATACTGCAGAATCGCACGGCTCGCCTCTCGGCGAAGAAGAGGTCAAGCTTACCAAGAAGAGTCTTGGATGGGATCCGGACAAGGTATTCTACATTCCGGAGCCCGCGCTGCAACAGTTCCGCTCGGCCGTCGATCGCGGGAGGAGAACCGAAGGTGAATGGAAGACCCTGTTCGAGTCATACCGGAAACAATTCCCCGATCTCGCGAGCGAACTTGAACGGATGCGCAATCTCGAGTTTGGCGACGAGTGGAAGAAAGCCATTCCGGTTTTCAGTCCGGAATCGGGAATGGCAACCCGCGAAGCATCGGGAAAAGTCCTCAATGCGGTTGCACCGCATCTCCCAACCCTCATCGGCGGCTCTGCCGACCTCGCTCCGTCCAGCAATACGTTTCTGAAAGGATTTCCCGTCTTTCAAGCCAAGAGCTTTGACGGTCGAAATGTTCACTTCGGAGTACGTGAACATGCGATGGGTTCCATCCTGAATGGGATGGCACTGACTGACGGAATCATTCCCTACGGCGGCACGTTCCTGGTGTTCTCCGACTATATGCGTCCGCCAATTCGTCTTGCCGCGCTGATGGGAATCAGGCCGGTCTATGTTTTCACACACGACAGCATCGGGCTTGGTGAAGACGGACCGACGCATCAACCCATCGAACAGATTGCGGCGTTGCGGGTCATCCCGAATATCATCGTGATCCGGCCTGCGGATGCGAATGAAACGGCGGTTGCGTGGAAATGTGCCATCGAGTATACCTCGGGACCTATCGCCCTCGCGCTCACACGACAGAAGCTCCCGACACTCGATCGTACGAAGTATCCCTCTGCCGACGGACTGATCAAAGGCGGCTACCTCCTCACACACGAATCGGGGAATCCGCAGATCATCCTTGTCGCATCGGGTTCGGAAGTTTTCCTTGCCCTCGCCGCGGCTGATGCGTTGAGCAAAGAGAAGATCGCCGCGCGCGTCGTGAGCATGCCGTCGTGGGAGTTGTTCGAACGACAGTCGGGCGAGTACAAAGAGCGAGTGTTCCCCTCCAGCGTGAAGAAGCGGATTGCGATCGAAGCCGGATCCCCGATGGGATGGGAAAAGTATGTGGGGGACGCGGGAGAGATCATCGGTATCAGAACATTCGGCGCTTCGGCCCCCTATCAGACGCTCATGATGGAGTACGGATTTACGGTAGAGAACATTGTCAGCAGGGCGAAAACGATGCTGGGTTAACCTTCAGACCACCTTCACGGTTGCGAAAAAGGAGAGGAATTCTTGTCTCTCCTCTTTCGTTGTTGTCAATTTTCGACTGCATGCCGATTTCCTCCGATTCTCCTTTGATGGATGGGAAGAAGTCGCTATTTTCTCGGTGGCTTTTTTTCCACACCGACGTCCTCACCAATCGAAGGGTTTGCTATGGCGAAACAATCGACCCTGAGTCTTATGCGTTCCTTTCCGCGAGTCTTCTGGAGCGCAAACATCATGGAGCTGTTCGAGCGAGGGGCTTACTATGGTATGAACTCCATCCTCGCCGTCTATCTGACGAATTCCGTCATGGAGGGGGGATTGGGATTCTCCCCGCAGGAGGTTGGGTTCCTCCAGGGACTAATCTACGCGCTCACGTATGTTGTTCCGATCATTGGCGGAGCTCTTGCCGATCGGTACGGCTACCGGCGAATGCTCCTGTTTGCGTTCGCTCTTCTTTCGACCGGCTACTTCCTCTCGGGGCAGATGACAACGTATGGGGCGGTCTTCGCGGCGCTCCTCGTGATGGCCACCGGTTCCGGCCTGTTCAAGCCGATCATCACCGGAACGGTTGCCCGGACGACAACCGAGGAAAATTCCGGACTCGGCTTTGGAATTTATTACTGGATGATCAACCTCGGGGCATTTCTCGCGCCGCTCGTGGTTTCAGTGTTGAAGGGATTCTCGTGGAGTTATGTCTTTATTGCGTCGTCGATCTACTGCGCGCTGATGTTCATTCCGACGCTCTTCTTCTTCAAGGATCCTGATCGGCCAGCCAGCACAAAGACATTGCGTGATGTGCTCAAAGGGGCCGCGATGGTTCTTGGCGACGCACGGTTTATGCTGATGATTTTTGTCTATTCCGGATTCTGGATTCTCTACTTCCAGAACTTCGGTTCAATTCTATGGTACATGCGGGATTTTGTGGACACAGCGCCCGTCGATGCCTTGCTCGGCTCCATTGGGATCACTATCACGTTTGACGTCGAGCACGTCGTTGTCCTCAACGCCGGGACGATCATTCTCCTGCAGGTTGTGGTCAGTAAAGTGGTGAAAAACCTGAAGGCGCTCAACACAATGGTCGGCGGTATCGTGATCGGCTCCATCGGTTTTCTTTGCCTTTCGCTTTCACCGAGCGTTTGGGTCCTCATAGCCGGTATCGTGATCTTTTCCATCGGGGAAATGACCGCGCATCCGAAATACTACAGCTATGTGGGACTCGTTGCGCCGTCGGAATCCAAGGCCGTCTACATGGGATACGCCTTCCTCTATGGCGTGATCGGAAGTCTGGTAGGATCAAATCTGGGAGGCACGATGTACGAATCAATGCTGAAGCCTCTCGTCGGCCAAACGGGAGTCGAAGGGGAACTGCAGACCTTTTGGTTGATTTTTGCCGGACTCGGTGTGCTGGCTATGGCCGGACTGATTCTCTATAATTACTTTTTCGCGGCAGACACGCCCGAGACCAATGCCCGCGCGCGCAGGATCATGATGGGGATCTACACGATTCTGATTCTCCTGGGAGGTTGGTTCCTGTACGACTCAACGATGGCAGGCGAGACAATTTCGTACAAGACTCTGATGCAGGCGGCGATCATGCTCGTCATCGGAATCGGCGGCATATTCATCAGCGCGCGGACGCCTCACGGCAAAGGAGGCTGAGAAATTCAGGGTTGCACAAAAAAAGACGGGGCTGTCCCAAAAGATCACCGAGAGTCACAGTGAGCGAAGTCGAATTGTGACATTGGAGCGAAATCGTGGCTTCGACTGCGCTCAGCCTGACGATTTCGCTTCAAGGAGGACTTCTGAGACAGACCCGTTTTCTTTGTACTGAACGAGAATCAGAGTCGTCTGGATCTCAGACCAACGTAGCTCCTCCGATCGTCGCGGACCACTCCGCGACGATCGGCGTACAACCACGATCCCACCGCGGGCTTTCCACTGTCACGGTACGCTTGCCCACCGAAACATCGTGAAGGTGGGGACCGTGACAGTGGGATGGAAGGCCGGGACGGCCGTCCTTCCGAAGGGGGGGCATGAGCGGAGAACCTTCGTCCGCAGGACCCCGTTGGGGAAGGATTCTTAAAACAACCTAAGAAGCCTTCCGAAGGGCGCGAACGAATCCGCTACGGACACACCGTAAACTGTCCCACAGTCGTTGCCGGAGGACTTCCGACAAAATGCTGAGGGACGATTTCCACCGCAGGGGATCGCAACGACTCTGAGGTAAGCACACCGAGCAAAAATCCAATGGCGAGAATTGCCGCAACGCGAAGGAAGGATTGCACACGACTGGAAGAACTGGTCGGTAACGGCGGTACAATGATCTCCATCTCCGGATTGAAACCCCCAATCACATGCAGATCTGCTTTCGCTCTGTCGAGAGCTGACCTGCAGGTTCTGCATCTCTTCAGATGTTGACGGATCGATTTCGCCTTCCCCTCCTCCAGCAGATCCATCTGATATTTCAGGAGCTCATCATTCTTCACATGTCGTGTCATAGCATACCTCTTTTCTTCATCAGTTTTCGACATTCTTTCACCGCATAGAAGATCCGCGACTTCACCGTTCCGACCGGCACCCCCAAGGTCTCGGCCATTTCCTCATAGCTCAGTTCACCGTAGAACCGGAGAACGATTGTCTCCCTGTATTGATCGGGAAGCATGTGAATCACTCGAACAAGATGCCTCTGTTCTTCCCGCTGCATGACAGAGTGAAGCGGAGAGTATGAATCATCCGCCGATTCGGGATGACCAGATTGCCCAATGCGGCGCACGCGTGCTTTCTCTTTGAGAGCGAGCCGAAAGGCGATGGTCGAGACATACGCGCGGAAACTCCCGCCGTGATGTTCATTCCGATCGTGCAGGAGACACGTGAATGCCTCCTGTGCAATATCCTTGGCGGTATCGATTGAACCGATAATCAGCGCGGACATCCGGACCAGTGCCCCATAGTGACGCTCGAAGAGGAGACGCCATGCCTCCTCCTCACCGTTCCGTGCACGACCGAGGTATTCCCAATCCGATATCATTCGATTGTCATTCGGTTACGACACCACTCGCGAATCTCTTTCACGTCGGAAATCTTGCACCAGGCAGCGTCCATCGACTCAGTGAATTTCGGAGCGGTAACGTCGCGAGCATAGTCCACATACCACGTAAAGAGAGCTTTCCGGTACTCGGGTGCATGCTGAGTAATTGCATCGAGAACAGCATACAATCCGGCAACATAGTTAGTAACGATCTGCCGTCCTGCCATCGCTGGCGGGGCATGCTTCACGCGCCAGCTTTCTACTCCCGCCGTACGAAATTGTTCCGTCCACCTCTTCGCCATTCGCTTGAGTTGAACACTGTACGAATCTCTTGATTGCGTCACCAGCGTGGCGAGTCCGAGACTTCGACCGTTCTTTCGGTACCAATCGATTGTCTCGGATGATCCAAGCGTATGTGCGAAGTAGACTGGTCGTCCCGACCGCTCTGCTGCGTCAATCAAACTCTCGATCAGCATATCGGAAAACGGACCTCCCTCCGGCATCTTCCTTTTCCCTTCTTTGATCGCGTTCATGGTTTCTTTCCGAAGACTCTCCAATCTCTTCGAAGACAAGATGACAACGCCATTGACCTGCGCAAGGAAATCCGGGTACCAATCAGTATTGAGTAGCGAACGGTTGACGATCGTTATGTCCGGTCTGTGCTTGACGATCCGCCCAAGGATCCAACCGGGGTAGGTATCATTATCACCGTTTGTGATCAGGATTGCGTTCTTTTCGAGAAGAGACATCATGTTGTACGAGAAATCCATCACCTCATCCTGAACTGCGCCTGACTCGAGCAACCGACGGAGAACAGCATCAAGCCGTTCCAGATCGCGTCTCTCCATGTAATGAATGACAAGCGAAAACCACGGATCCATAAACGACGGATCGAGTCGGGTGGCTCGCTCAAGGAGATGCTGTGCCTCAAGGTCACCCGATCGGCCGTGATGGACCATTGCATCGAGGTACAGGAGAACCGGATTGGCCGGATAGCGGCTTCGGCCTGCTTTCAGAAGCGACTCGTAGTCAGGATCTTGTGCATAGCGCGCGGCATACATCCAATTGGCGTATGCATCCTCTGACGGAAAGCGGTCATTGTAGGCTCTCCAGAGACCGGCCAGCTTAACGTATGTCGTTCGATCATAGACCACTTCGCGCATACTGACGATACGTTCCGGTCGCTCGATCTCTTCAGTGCGCTCGCCGCATCCCTCGACCAGCAGCGGCAGTAGCACAAGGATCGACAATCCAACTAATATTGTTCGCATGGTATTCCTCCACCTGAACAATGATACTGAATGAAAGCTTCTTGTGATTTTCACGGAGGCCGGAGACATGTCATGAGGCTTCTGGCCGCACCCATATGTACATAATCCGCGTCACGGACTTTTGTTCAACAATATTCGTTGCAAAATGAATCTTCATAGCGTCTTTTTGACACGGCCATTCCGATCGCGCTTGATTTCTCCCCGGCTCATTTGTACAATCATAGGACCCTGCGATTCGAGCATATCGACGCAGGGGATTGCAAGGAATATTACCATCCAGGGGGATAAGACATGGGAAAAGGAGATCGGCGCTCTCGCCGAAGCAAGATTTGGCGAGGCACATACGGCAAGACTCGTCCGCGAAAGAAAAGAAAGCGTGGTGTGAAGGCCTCTGCACAGCCGCAAGCCACGCAATCGGCACCGCGCTGAAACGACGACCGACATCCTGGAAGCGCTCCTCTCCCTGCAGCCACGGTTTGCCAGGGACCCCCATCATTTCTCAAACGACAGCTCGTAATCCCTCGGAGGACAAATGGACAGAACGAACCTGAGCTCGGGATCGAAGTGGGAAGATATCGTCGGCTACAGCCGCGCCGTTCGGATCGGAAACGTGATAGAGGTATCGGGCACTGTGGCGGTAGACGAGAATGGAAATGTGATCGGAGGAACAAGCGCATACGAGCAGGCGAAATTCATTCTCTCGAAGATTTCCTCCTATGTCGAGAAGGCTGGAGGATCAGCCAAGCAGATTATCCGCACGAGAATGTATGTCACCGACATTCTGATGTGGGAGGAAGTGGGAAGAGCACACGGCGAGTTCTTCCGCGAGATCAGACCGGCGACTTCAATGGTCGAAGTGAGCGGCCTGATTTCGGAAGAATACCTCGTCGAAATCGAAGCGACAGCGTTGGTCTCCTGAGAACGGTATCGATCCCGAGACGAGACCCGGATCATTGAGCGGATTTCGGTGTCGCCGCGTCTTTTGCCGGACCCCCTCTCGCAACGTACAGAAATGCATCGCGCACAAACTCTGCGGCGTTCGTCATGAAGGCATCGGGAATCCCCCGTTTGAACTGTTCGTAGGGAACCGGTTGAGCCCCTGTGGAGATGCTCAGGTTCGGGTTGATCAGAATCGATCGCTGTGCCCCTGCACATTTGATGATCACACTTGCCTTCACCGTCGGAAACGTGGCCTCGATAACCTCGCGCACCTCCACCGGAACGCCCAAAATCTTCATCGATTCATCGCTTTCACACTCGACGTCCACCTTCTGACTCTTCATCACCGACAGCGCATCCCGCACCACCTTGGCAGTGATTGCCGAAAGCTCCTTTGCGATCAGCGTCAACTTTTCTCGCTCCGCTTCGAACTTCGTCCACTCCTTCACTGTATTCAACAGAATCGTTTTTCCTGCTTCATTCATCTGGTTTTCCTCTTTAGCGTTCCACGGATGCCGATCCCTGTGGATCAGGAACAGTTGAACAACCCTCTCACCGTTCCGCATGATTGGGCTTAATATAGTGCGAGGATCGGTCGTTATCAACCGAAGAGTGTGATCTGCGGTTGACTGTGTGACGACGGTTCGATACCTTGACGTGCACGACAGACATCCTTAACGCGTCGTCGGCGCCACGGCGGAGACAGTGTGGTCACGTCGAGTTAAAGCGCAGTGGCGAACTGTCCCATGTATTGCGGTGAGGCGCGATGAAACAATGGTATGAAGAATTATTCGATCATTCGGCTGGATCGTACGAAGAGGAGGAGTTCACAAAAGGGACCTCCGGTGAAGTCGATTTCATCGAAGCGGAAATCCGGTACGACACATCAAAAAAGATTCTCGACATCGGGTGCGGCACGGGGAGACATTCCATCGAGCTCGCCAGTCGTGGATATGACGTTGTGGGAATAGACCTCTCCGAGGCGATGCTGAAGAAAGCCCGGCAGCGGGCGATCCAGGCCGGTGTCACTGTCGAGTTTCTCCGGCAGGACGCACGCACTCTGCACGTTGAAACTCCATTTGATGTCGTGATGATGGTGTGCGAGGGGGGATTTCCACTCATGGAAACGGATGAAATGAACTATCAGATTCTCCGCAGCGCGGCATCGGCTCTCAAACCAGGCGGAAAACTGATCCTCACGACTCTGAACGGATTGTTTCCGCTCTTTCATTCGATCCGGGACTTTGTCAACCAGGGGACAACGGGGGTAAGCCGCGCCAACACGTTTGATCTCCTCACTTTTCGTGACCACTCCACATACGAGTTCGTCGATGACGAGGGAAAGACCCGACGCCTCCAGTGCAGCGAACGGTATTACGTTCCATCTGAGATGCACTGGCTTCTGACGTCGTTGGGATTTCAGAACATCACCATTTGTGGCTGCGATATCGGGAAGTGGAGCCGCGACCTCCCGTTGACAACGGATCATTTCGAGATGCTGATTGTCGCGGAGAAATAGTTGGGCGGCTCGTTGGGGCTGCATGGTCTTTGAACTTGATTCCAACGGTATTCGCATGATAATCAGGGGAGGATTGAATGATCTCACGAATCGTGAACTCCATGTCTCGTGTCCCTCCATTTCTTCTTTCTCAGCTGCTGTGCATTTGCGTTCTTTCGGCGCAACCACAATATTCCTCGTCGTTGACGCGGATCCTCGATGAAACGCAGGCCGTTCTGGTGATCCCTGATGGATTTCGACCTGTTTCCGTCAGGGAGAATCCGAATGTCCGATACGATTTTGCCTTCACTTCGACTGAAGTCAAACTTGAGATGCGGATTCTTCTCCGACCTCTTGGGAGAGAGATTGAAGCATTCAAACGGGGAGAGTCATCGGGTCCGGATCCGAATTCGATTCATGAGGCACTTCTTCTCACCATCTGTCTGAATCTGTCGGGAGGTGTGCCGTGTGAACCGACCTCCTTTGACTCCGACGACGTGCATTCCGATTTCAATGCCGATGCAGGCGCAACGACGTTTGTCAGACTCAATTCGGAGTTCGGCCGCGGCTTCAACAATGCGCTCATCAACGTGTTCCACCGGGATGATGTCGGGGACATATTTGTTTTCTTTCTGTTCGATGACTTCAAAGACGTCGGTTCAACGCTTTTCCGGGAGGATGTCTTCCACGCCGTCAAATTCAAATGAAGGAATGATACAGATGGGCTCACGCGACCAACGTATCGATGCATACATCAACAAATCGGCAGACTTCGCCATACCGATTCTCTCTCACATTCGGAAACTCGTCCACAAGGGATGTCCGGAAGTTCAGGAAACGATGAAGTGGAGCTTCCCACACTTTGACTACAAGGGGATGATGTGCAGCATGGCATCGTTTAAGCAACACTGTGTCTTCGGCTTCTGGAACGCATCAATGATGTCGGACCCCGCGAAGATCTTCGCGGCCTCCCAATCAGGAGAAGCGATGGGACAATTCGGCCGCATTCAGTCGCTTGACGACCTTCCATCGGATGCGGTGTTGATCAAATACATTCGCGAAGCGGCTCGATTGAATGACGAGGGAATAAAGCGAGCCGCGAACCCGAGATCGGCGCAAAAGAAGACCCTCAAGGTTCCCACATACTTCACGTCGGCAGTCAGAAAGAACAAGAAAGCGTGGGAGACATTTAAGAACTTCAGCTATTCACACCGCAAAGAATACGTGGAATGGGTGACGGAGGCGAAGACTGAAGCAACGCGGAAGAAACGGCTTGCGACGACCATCGAGTGGCTGGCTAAAGGAAAAGGAAGAAACTGGAAGTACGAAAAGAAGTAGTCGAGTCCTTCCGGAGGGCGCAATGGACGCGGGCTTTCCACTGTCACGGTACGGACCGTGACAGAGGGATGGGAGATCGCGACGGCCGTCTTTCCGAAGGGTGAGGGGGCTGGTGTGTAGAACCTTCGTCCGCAGGACCCCGTTGGGGGAAGGATGCTCAGGCGAAACCAGCGAAGCCTTCGGGAGGGCGCTATGGACGCGGGCTTTCCACTGTCACGGTACGGACCGTGACAGAGGGATGGGAGGTCGCGACGGCCGGCCTTCCGAAGGGCGTTACTGTACCGGCCGCGGGGTTATAACCAAACTCACATTCCCTTCTCGATCAACAGCCTGAACACCAAAGAGATAGTCGTCCTTTGACTGATCCACCGTGATCGTCGTATCCGCCGTGAATACCGACCCCTGCCACACAAGGGAGGTTGTCTCTCGATACCGCACGACATATCCTGCGACATCCAGCTCCGGATTCTTCTCCCAGCGCAGAGTCGATTTGTAGCCGAGCTGACTCGTGACGAGTCCGACATTCTTCGGCGGCGCCGGAGCCGATGCCAGCGATGCCACAACTGCAGCATTGACCTTCGCGATCTTCCCTGCATACTCGTAGTCGACGAATTGGGGAAGATCTCCGTATTGTTTGCCCCCCTCAACTCGGACATTCTGGTGCTGGTGGTCATAGTTCTCCTTTACCTCAACGAACCGTACTGCCGCAAATCCCCGTTCATGAAACGGCGTATGATCTCCTCCGCGGAGAAACCGATCTCGCCGGTAGATGATCCGCACATCGAAATCGGGAACATATTTCTTGCCGACTTCAGTAATGTGCCGTGCAAGTGTACGGCTGAGCCCGTCGTTCTCCAGGCCGAGACTATTTCGTGATCGCAGCACGGATCCTGTGTCGAGCGGTGTCAATGCCTCGGCATACAGGCGCACCGCACCGGTTTCTTCCTCTCCCAATCCGTTGCGCGTGCTCCCCACCATATCGTTGTTCAGCATCGCTTCAAGATTCCATCCGTTTGCCCTTGCCATCTCGGCCCATGCCGTGGCGCCGAGCAGTCCCTGCTCCTCTCCGGCAAATGCGATGAACACAATCGTCGCATCGAAGTTGTGCCTGCTGAGGACACGCGCGAGCTCCATCGTGACCGCTGTCCCGCTTCCATCATCATTCGCTCCCGGCGCGTCGATGGCGGCGTCCATCACATCGGCTGCGCGCGAATCGTAGTGTCCTCCCACTACGAGGAATCGCTTCGGACCCTCGGCCGCCGCGTTCTTCGGATTCAGCGTTGCCACGACGTTGACCAGATTCGTGGGGTGTGGGATTCTTCTGGAGGCAGGAATGAGCGCCTCGTGAAACGCAACCTTCATCCGTCCTCCGCTGGCTGCCGCGTATTTCTCAAACTCCGATTTGATCCACCGGCGTGCGGCTCCGATGCCGCGCGTGGTACTCACGGTATCAGAAAGTGTATGCCTCGTCCCAAATGAGGCGAGTTTGTCAACCAGCATTCTGATGTTGTCGGAAGAGACTTCCGCGACGATCTTCCGGATGGTCGGATTAACTTCCAGGACCGACCCGGTCTGTGCGATCGCACGCTCGGCGCCGCAGAAGAAAAGTAACGCCGTCGAAAACCAAACCCATCTGATTGGCGCCATGATTGCGTTCCTTTCTGTCACGAAATCACTTCGGGGTACTTGTTGCCGGCAGCCGTGTTGAACAACAGCACGCGGTCGGTCGGTTTCACAAATCCTTCACGCGTGAGGATTTTCAATGTCACGTACGTCGCCGCCCCTTCGGGACACATAAAGAGCCCCTCCTTTTGGGCAATCTCGTACACTGCTTCGATAAGTGATTGATCCGAAACGGAGACAGCGCTTCCGGCGCTTTTGTAAATAGTATCAAGTATTAAGTAATCGGCGAATGCTTTCGGAACGCGCAATCCCGAAGCGATTGTTTCGGCTCCGGACCAGAATTCCGATTCCTTTTTCTTCTCGCGAAACGCCTTGACGATCGGCGCACACCCATCGACCTGGGCCGTCACCATTTTCGGCCGCTTACTTCCTATCCATCCCATCGTTTCCATTTCCTCAAACGCTTTCCACATCCCGATCAATCCCGTCCCTCCGCCTGTTGGATAAATAATGACATCGGGAAGATTCCAATCATACTGCTCTCCAAGCTCATACCCGATCGTTTTCTTCCCCTCTAATCGATACGGCTCCTTCAGTGTGGAAATATCAAACCATCCCGGATTGTTTTTCTTTTCCTCATTCATCGCCCTTGCCGCGTCGCTGATGTTTCCCTTCACGAGCACAACTCTCGCCCCATATGCCTTGCATTCTTTGATGTTGATTACTGGGGTATCCTCGGGGATGAAGATATGGCTCGTCATGCCGGCGCGTGAGGCGTACGCGGCAAGAGCACCCGCTGCGTTTCCGGCCGACGGAATACACATCTCTTTCACCCCGAGTTCCTTCGCTTTCGAGACTCCCGTCGCGAGTCCTCTTGCCTTGAACGAACCGGTCGGCAGATAACCTTCCTCCTTCACGAGGATTTCCGCGATTCCCAGCTCCTTTGCGAGGGTGACCATCGGCAAAAGCGGAGTTACCACCTCGCCGAGTGAGATCATATGTTCTTCTTGTTCGATCGGAAGAAGCGGAGCAAATTTCCACAATCCCCCTCGTTGATCGCGGAAACCTTCTTTCCTCAATGATTGTTGTGCTGCGGTAAGATCATACCGGGCAAGCAACGATCTTCCGCAGGAGCGGCAAACGGTTTGAACTTCATGCGGCGAATGCCGGTCGCCACACACACTGCATTCGAGATGCGTAAGATAGTTGGTCACGATGATCCTCTCAGTCGGATAGCGATGAAGTGGAACTGAATGTATGCCGAGATAGAACGAGAAGCAAGGTGAATCTCTTCCCCCGTATTGAGATCAAGCCGATCATTGAGTATCATAGGTTCAATCTCATGAGCAGAACACGTTTCATCATCCAGGAGGTACCCATGCGACCATCCCTCGTGACGGCAATCGTCGCGATTCTTCTATTCTTCGACGCGCAAGCGCTCCCGAAGTTTGCCGCTCGCACGAACCAGAGCTGTCAGCATTGCCACGTGAATCCGTCGGGCGGCGGCATGCGCACGTTCTACGGGGCAACAGTATACGGACGCGAGCTGCTTCCCGTTCCAATATGGCTCGAGGACTATTCCATCGGCGAGTTTTCTCCAAAGCTCAACGACAACATTTCCATCGGCGCGGATTTTCGTTCGGTGTTTTTGTACCAGGATGATCCGATCGAATCGCGGAACACGTTTTTCCAGATGCAGAGCGATCTTTACCTCTCAGCCCGCATCGCCCGCAACAGTTCTCTCTATCTCGCCAAAGGAATCGGAAACCGGTTCGAGGCCTTCGGCCAGGCCCAGGTTCTGCCGATGAAAGGGTATGTAAAAGCGGGGTGGTTTGAGCCTGCGTACGGATTGAAGATGGATGATCATACTATCTTTGTGCGGGCGAAAACCCTGTTTCCAATGAACGGTGGTCACGACGCAGGCCTCGAAATCGGGGTGCAGCCGGGACGTCTGAATGTCGTCCTCTTCGTCGGCAATGGAAGCCCTGCCACGCGCGATCCCGATCGCTTCAAAGCAATCCTCGGACGAGCAGAGTCCGCATTCTCATTCAATCAGTTGAAAATCAGAGTGGGTGGATCGTACTACAACAACGCACAGAACGATGGGGTCACGACGCTCTTCGGCGGTTTCGCGGCGGCGAGTCTCGGCGCAAACCTCACGGCATTGGCAGAAGTTGATGTCCGAAGAGAATACCGAAACACCCTTCGCACCACACGTCAGGGATTGATCACGTTCTTCGAATTGAACTACGTTGTGACGCCCGGCCTCGAAGCTAAAGTGGGATACGACTTCTACGACCCCGATGTTGACATTCAGAGTGGATCAGAGGAACGGTTTGTGGTGGGCTTGGAATTCTTCCCGCTCAGCGGAATCGAATTGCGACCGCAGGTTGTGGTTCGGAAGGAGAAGCCGGTCGATTTGGAGAATAATCAGTTGATGCTCGTGCTCCACCTCTATCTGTGAAGAACGTGCGCCGAAGCCGGGGCCGCGCTACTCAAGTCGTTCAATCGTGATGGTATTGGTCGTTTCCTTTGCAGCAATCGGGATACCTGCCGTGTAGACGACGTAGTCGCCCTTCTGGACAGTGCCGCTGTCCACAAGTTTCGTGCGGATCTTTTCGAAGACGGACTCTGCATCTTGCTCATAGTCAGGAAGAAGGAGACCGCGCACTCCCCACGCAAGATTTACGCGACGGATGATTTTCTCGCGGCCGGTCACCGCGATGATTGGCGCCCGCGGCCGGTATTTGCTCAGGCGGAAAGCCGTTGTTCCGGAGTGGGTGATCGACACAATTGCTCGCGCGCGGACTTGTCTTGCCAGAACACACGCGGCCCGTGCGATTGAATCAAAGACCTCAGGAATGTGCGTCATTCCCTCGCCGAGGAGATCCTGCCGGTCTCTCAGCTGGCCCTCCGCTTTCCGGATGATTCTTCCCATCGTTTGAACAACCTCTTCCGGGTACTTCCCCACCGATGTTTCTCCACTCAACATGACCGCGTCGGCCCCATCGAGGACGGCATTCGCCACATCGCTTGCCTCCGCCCGGGTAGGCCGCGGATTCTCGATCATCGACTCGAGCATTTGGGTCGCAATGATGACCGGGATACCGGCTTCGTTGCATTTCCGCACGATCATTTTTTGAAGCGGCGGCACGTCTTCCGGGGGAAGTTCTACCCCCAAGTCTCCCCGCGCGACCATCACCGCGTCGGCTTCTTCGAGGATGAGATCCAATGAATCCACCGCTTCCCGCTTCTCGATCTTTGCGATGATCGGGATCTTCTCCCCAGTCTTGTTTTCGCGGACGATTACCTCGTGCAGTGATCGGAGATCCTCCACCGACCGGACAAACGAAAGCGCGACGTAGTCGATGTCGTGCTCCATCCCGAACTTCAGATCATCAATATCCTTCTCCGTGAACGACTCGACACTCACGCGGACACCCGGAAGGTTCATTCCCTTCTTTTCGGTCAGGCGCCCTCCATTGACGATCCGGCACGTCACTTCAGTTTCCTCTGTGCTCTCCACCACCAGCTTGATTCTCCCGTCATCAACAAGAATTGTGTCACCGCGCCGCACATCTTTCGGAAGCCGTTTGTAGGTTGTGGTCACTCTCGATCGATCGCCGACAATCTCATCCGTCGTGAAGACAATCCGTTCGTCCTCAATCAAATCGACGAAGGACGTTTTCAGGCGACCTGTTCGAATCTTCGGCCCCGAGAGATCCTGGACGAGGGTAACAACTTCACCCGTGCGGCGACTCGCCTCGCGGATGTTTTCGATCATCGTACGATGTTGATCGTGCGTGCCGTGGGAGAAATTGAGACGCGCGGCACTCATGCCGGCGTTGATCAAACGGATAAGCATCTCGACATCTTGAGATGCCGGTCCGATGGTACACACCATCTTCGTCAATCCGGTATCTTTCATTCGCTGTTCGTTCCTCTCTTGCGAGTATTCTTCATGCTGGCCAACATTTCCGGAACGATCACTCCAGCTTTACCCACAATGGTTTCTGAAACACGCGACGAGAGGTCGGTATACTCCTGGTTGACTTCCAGCACATAGGCGCCATGGTCTCGGGCCACCAGAGGGAGCGATGCGGCAGGGTAGACGATGCCCGAGGTGCCGATGAGGAGGAAGAGATCGCACCTCGCCGCCGCGGCTGCCCCCATTTGAAATGTCTCATAGGGCAGAAGCTCACCGAACCACACGACATCAGGCCTGATCAACCCCCCGCACGATTTGCAGCGTGGCGCTTTTCCCTGTTCGTCGAGCATGACATTCTGTTCCGGTCTGCGGCAGTCGATGCAGTAACTGCGCTCGATGTTGCCGTGAAGCTCATAGACGTTCCTGCTCCCTCCACGCTGGTGAAGATTGTCGACGTTCTGCGTTACCAGGGTGAAATCCTCGACAATCCGTTCCATTTCTGCCAGAGCGAGATGGGCGGGATTGGGCTTCACGTCCTTCATCACGTTTTTCCGGTACGTATACCATTCCCAGACGAGATCAGGATTGTTGATGAATGCGCGGAAGTTTGCCAGCTCCTCCGGCTTGAATTTCGACCAGAGTCCTTCTTTTCCTCGGAACGTCGGGACGCCGCTCTCCGCGGAGATCCCGGCGCCGGTCAGCACACAGACGGACGCGGCGGACTCAAGGACAGAGATTCCTTTGGCTGAGATTGTCATTCGTTGGGTCGGAGAATGAGGAGTTCGTAGTTTGCCTTCTCGATGAGCGAACGCGAAAGAAGGACCCGCCGGTACCCGCCGTTGAGCCAGAGGGTCGTCTGATCATCGTAATGCGGATGATATGCATGACCGGACTGTCCCGGGGGGGTGACCGCGCGAGAGCCGTCGGGAGTTGAAAGATCAAAAAGGAGACGCGTCGAGGGTCCGACGCTGTTCTTGAACGGATTGTTCAACAGGAAGTACCCGTTGTTCACCGTCGAATACGATCCGGGAACGGCAAACGGGCCAACGTTGAACATCCCTTTCACCATGGCATTTGTGCCGAAGATGTGTTCGAATTCCACTTGGTGCATTCGCCCCCATCGCCATTCCTTGAGCTCCCCGCCAAGATGAGATCGAAGAAGTTCCAATCCTTCGCGCATGCTTCTCCGGATGATCTCCCCCTTTGTTTCGCGCCCTTCGGTTTTCGCGTCGTCGAACCACAAAGACCGTTCGCTGAGAAGTTGAACAGTGATCGCTCTCATGGGTGGCATCGCCAGCGTGTCGTAGAGACGCATCACATCGTTGCCGAGCTCATCTTGGAATACATTCCTCAAGGCGCGAAGGAGGAACGCATGAAACACGGACGTCGCCACGTCGTCTCGCCTCATTTCAAAATTCCAGTTGCGCAAATATGCCAGAGCATCACGCACCTCTCGCGACTCAATCTCGATCCCGTCAAAAGCACCCAGGATCACCGGAACGAGCATTCGGGCCTGCGGCGATACTACATCGTTCTGGAAACGCTCGAAGTCTTTCAGACTCATCTTTTCCTGGCCGCCGAGCAACTCCACGATGCGTGTGATGCGCCAGTCAGGCTCCCAGTACGTCGATAGGTAGAACGGATAGGGATCGTCGATGATCTTGTTATTTGCGGTTGCGACATAGCCGGAGGAGGGGTTCAGGATATGCGGCATCTGGGAAAAAGGAATGAATCCTTTCCAATCGTACGTATCGGTCCAACCGGGATATGGAAGTGTCGGACCTTTGCCGGCTCGAACGGGAGCTGATCCTCCGGTGCGATACCCGATATTCCCTTTCACATCGGCGTAGACATAATTCTGTGCGGGGGCGTTGAAGTGCTTGATGCCTTCCTCGAATTCCTCCCAGGATGATGCCCGGTTGATGATATAGAATGTCGCCGGATCGTTCGTGATATGGTGTCCTGTCCAGCGCATAGAAATGAGATTTGTACTCAGCGATTTCGCCGGCTCCATCCGGTTGATCACGGGCCCACGGTGCGTATAGTAGGAGGTGAGAATAACGGGATCACCATGTTTCACCAGAATCGTGTCGACGTGGTGCCGCATGGGACGCCATTGATTGTTCACTCGGTATTGTGTCGGATGTTGGAGGGAATCGACCTGCTCGATGTAGAAGTCCGTGTCATCAAGCATCGCATTCGTGACACCCCATGCGATGTGTTCGTTGCGGCCGATGACAACATAAGGAACTCCGGGTATTGAGACTCCGTACACATTCAGACCAGGTGCCGAGAGATGGATTTCGTACCATCGTGCCGGCGCATTCAACATGAGATGAGGATCGTTCGCGAGAAGCGCCGAACCGGAAGTTGACCGTGCACCTGTCACCGCCCATGCATTGCTCCCTCCCGCGCGGCCTCCTCCACCGAACGTGGTACGGTAGAGGAGATCGGCAGCAATGATCGGAAAATCATCGAGAGCCACCTTTTTGTTGTGCAATTCTTTGGGGATGATCACGGGCGAGTGGGAAGGCCAGTCGGGATAGAGATCCCCAGCCCGCTCAATCCCGATCTTCTCTGCGACGTATCCCTGAACAAGATCGATCCATCGGCCGTAGTTCAATTCCCACGCCATCAAGCGGCTGACGAGCGTGCTGTGCTCGATGCGCCACGGCTCCGGCTGGATGTCGAGCATATCGAGTTCCAGCGGATAGCGGCCTTTATGATCGGCAATGAATCTCGAGATTCCGTCCGCGTAGGCCTGCATGGAATTCAGCACAACCCCCTCAAGAAGTGCCGAGACTTTTTGTGCGCTCTCCGAAAGGCGAAGGGTTCTGAACATTCGATCGATCGGCAGTGCCTCAGCTCCCAACACCTCAGCCAGACGCCCCATCCCTGCCCTTCGAATAAGCTCCATCTGCCAGAGGCGATCTTGCGCATGGACATAGCCGACAGCGAAGTAGGCATCATAATCGGATTCGGCGAAAATGTGCGGAACACCGTACGAATCGCGATAGATCTTCACCTCACTGCGGATCGAGGGAAGTTCTATGATACCAGTGGTCTGCGGGAATGACTTCGTGGTGAGCCGGTAGGCAAGAGCAACCAGGACGACGGCAACAATGAGAAGCGTCGCTGAAAGACCTATGAGAAGTTTTGCGCGGAGTCGCATATTGAAGAGAAAAAAAAGTCCACCAGATTTGCATCGGGTGGACTGAATGTAAAGAATCTTGACGGTTCATTCAACCGTCGGATCGGCAGAGATTGAAGGCTAGAACCTGTACGTCAATGTGACGTTGAGGTTGTTTGTCGAGACCGATTCGGCGGTCCGAGACGCCGAGGGTAAGCCGGTCATGCTGTAGTTATCGCGAAACGTCTTCCACGAGCCGATAGCGAACGCGCCGTTCAGAGTCATGTGGGCGTCAAGCTGAAATCCGATGCCTGCGGTGTAGTAGAGCTGATCGTACTCGGGAGGATCATTCTCGTACGGAGAGGGTTTCCAATTGACGCCGCCGCGCAGCTGAATGCCGTGATTCCACAGACTCAGTTCGACGCCTCCCCGCAGGTTCGTTGTCGGTCTGAAGATCCGCTTGATGAGCCGATTCTCGGCAAGCAGATCGGGATTGCTCGAATTGAACTCAATTTGGGTCCAGTCGGCATATTCAACGTCGCCGGCAATCATCAGCCATTCTCTCAATTGGATCGACAATCCCGCACCGAACATCGCGGGCGTAATCACCCGGTATTCCGTTTTGCCGTCGAACGAGATATCGAAGCGATCGACTGATCCATTGGCGTTGGGATCGAATCGGCTTCTGGCCTCATCGGAATAGTTTTCATTCACGGAAATCGTTGTTGGCGTTCGAACCGTGAGCCCGAGGTGAAATTTCCCCGGACGGCGGTACATCAGGCCGAGGAGTCCATTCACGCCGTTCAACTCGCCGTCGATCGTGCTCACGAGGGAGAAATGATCGAACCTCCCGAGCGATTCTCCGGGGAGACGTTGGTAGAAATTGCGAGTGTCATCTTCTGCATAGTCGCGCTCATAGGTATAGCTTCCCGAGACAATATTCAGACTTGCGCCGAACGAGATATCTTTTGCAATGTCGATCGCCCCCCCAAAGGACCAATGGTTGAGGCCGCCCCCCTCATGAACGACCACGCTCTGTTGTACGTTGCCATTGACATGGGAAACGAGTTTCCCGTTGAGCGTGTCGGCAAGAAAAAGCTGGTAAGGGATGTTGTTGTCGAGCAATCCCTTGCGCTCATTGATCGAGAGTGAAGCGAGATTCGTCACTGGAGTCTTTGCCAGGATGAGGGAGCTCGACGGATTGAATCCCTTGAACTCCGCGGTCGTTCCAAAATCGGCGACCCGTCCGAAGGCGAAAGCGAACGTTAGACTTCCGCGCGTCGTCGGAATGGGATAAACCAATCCGAGGCTGTTGAGGTTTGAAAAGTTTCTACTGCTTGCAAGCTCATTGCCGAAGAACTTCACATCGTTGTTGTAGCCATGGTAGGAAAGGCCGACAGAAAATTCGAAGTCACGGATCAACGCCAGGCCGCCGGGGTTTGAAAAGAGTGCCGAGTAATCATTCACCGCACCGATTGAGGTATTTCCCAGACCGAGTGATCGGGCCCCCACGCCGAGACCGTATTGTGAGAAACGAAGCGCATCCTCCGCGAACTGTGCCTGGAGGGGAGATGCAAAAGCGGTAATTGCGAGAATGCACAGACCTGTTCTCAGATGAACCCAATTGTGCCGTTTCATGATTCCAATCCTTCCAAAATCGCGTCGTTGTCAGCTCCAATTCGCACCGTGCGACCCTGTGCAGAGAATGGGCGTCTTGACTTCCAAGCTCGACTTTCATTCCCTCGACAATTGTCTTTTCCCAGTTCTGTCCCGCCAACGAACCTGCGGGCGGACGCACGCGATCCGAATCCCATCATTATTGACCTCGGGTTGCGCCCGTACTTCTGTTACTCCCACCACTACTGCTCGCCGGTGGGGAAGCTGGCGGCGGCGACGCGGGGGGTGAGTACGACTGTTGAACACTCGCTGAGGAGGATGGTTCTCCTCCGCCACCGCGCGATCCGCCGGTCGAACGACTGCTCCCCGAACTTCCGGATCCCCCTCCACTACCGCTCGATCCGGTGCCTGACGAACGACCACTCGAACCAGATGATCGGCCCGATGAAACGCCTTCTCGTCCCGAGGAACCGCTTCGCGATGATCGTCCGACTGAGGATCCTCGCGAAGAACCTGACGAGCTTCGACGCTCAACGCCCGACGAGCCTGACGAACGCGTTGGTCCCCCATCTCGTGATACCCCCGAACGTGATGCCGGCGGCAGCGCCGTTCCCGGGCTGGTTGAGACTCCCGGTGACCGCGGATTGCCCCGAACATCTCCTGTCCGACTATACCCGGAGTTTCTTGTCGCGTGGCCGGTTCCACTTCCGTAATAGATTACCGGCTGAGCATATGGATAATATCCAAGTCCATAGTAGCCGTAGTACCGTGAGTAGTAGTTACCGTATGGACCGAAAACGCTGTAGCGATACGCATACGGATTGTAGTAGTAGTACCATGGATCGTAGAATGACCACGGATAGTAGATATGGTCGAAGTACCAGGGATCATAGAATCCAAAGTAGAAGGATCGGTGCCAGGGGTAGTAGTACCGGAATCCCGTATACGCGCGCCATCGCATTTCATCATCCCAGTACCTCGCGCGATCCTCGTCCGTGGAGTCCGCCTCAGTTTCATCCATCACATATTCTTCGTCCTCTGCGTACTCGGGTTGGCGGTCTGTCACTGTGGCAATCCGAGTGTAGCACCCGGAGAGCCCCAGTGAGATCAGCAAAGCCGCAACGAAGATGAACAGCGTTCGCAGCACAGTGGTCATGACATCCTCCAAGTATGTACACCCCCATGTGGTCTATTCAACAAAGGTGCCGTGGGGAAAGACTTGACGGCTGGAACAATATGCTATTTCTGGGCGAAATTTGAGTCAGACTGGGTGTGGGAATCCGGAGCTGTTTACAACCGGGTTCAGAAGTGTCCACTAGGAAGAACACCCCCCTGACGCTTGAATTCAAATCGTTTTCAGGACTTTGTGGGGTCGGGATTCCAGACCCCGGATTCTGTTCTTTCCCGGACATCTCAATCTAGAAAGAACCGACAAAGTCCATGACGAGCACGCGATTTCCGAGATGTACATCCTTCTGGTTGCGAATGACATCCTTGAGGTCAAATCCCAGCACGAATCCTTTTCCGGCGGAGAGACGGACGCCGAGATTGAGATACCCTCTCCCGCGGCCAATGGCGCGGTAGTGATCATCGTTGAGACCGAAATCGTATTCCGCGAGCACCGATACTAGGTTACCCAGCGACTTCTCCACCCCGACAAACAAGTTCAGGTCTTTGTCTCCATCACCGTGTTCCGTGCCGTAGCAGAAGCCGCCGTGCACGCTGAAGTTTCCTGCAAGCGAATAGTTCTTGCTCGCCACGACATAGAATCCCGGGGACTTCAGAAGATAGCGACTCAGACTGTCGACGTATGGTTCTTTCCCCTGTGAATCGAAACCTATCGCCATGGCAGGCATTGTGGTCGATTCATCGAACAGTCGCAGCTTTGCTCTCACGCCGGGCGCGGGATTCATCTGCACTTTGCTTGCACCGATGATGTTCGTACCTCCGTACGAAATTCCGAAGCTGAAGGCATCGATCAATCCAACGGAGACTCCCATCAGTACACCCCCGCGCTGATAGAAAATGCCGTTGACGGCGTACTGCGCGCGCTTCAGCATTCCAGCCGTCGGCTTATCGATGAGCATGGTCGGCTCGTGCGTTGCCTGATCTCCCGCGTACCCTTGCGCCACGAGCAGGCACGGTACAAGCAAAACGAGTAAGAGCAGTGTGATGAGTCGTTGGTGATTCACCGGGTCCTCCGATCATTCTGGATAAGATTCAAGTTCAGGAAAGGCATATCGATGCTCGGTGCCAATTATTTCTTTCTCCGGACAATTTCGATCATCCAATCCATCGGTTCGAGTCTTCGCGCTCCCGACCGGAGCCACGCGTTGGCATCGCGATGGATAACCATGTAGTCGATCTCGTCGATCGTGATGAGTTTTTCGAAATAGTCGGGATCGTACATGATCATGTCATATGAGTCGACACGAACCCGGACTCCATCGATGACAAGCATGATGTTGATCTGTCTGCGCGAGGGGTTTCGCTGTGAGCGGATTCGTGTTGTATACAGGTCGAGTCGAGGAGCAAGCTGCTGGAACACTTTGGATACCCTATCGGCACCGCTCTCGAGAATATGTTGCCTCGTAATGACGATGCTTCCGGGATACCGGTGAATCTCTTCCGATCGATCCACAGTGTCCCGAACCGTGATCTCCGCCAACGGAATCGGATGCTCCTCGAGCATCACATCGATGGTCATGTGTTGACCCGGATGAAACGAATGTGTCCGGTATTTGGTCTTATAGCCCACATACCGGAACTCAATCACAAACAGCTCGGGAGGAATCCCTCTAATCACATACCGGCCCGTACTGTCCGTCGCCGCGCCGAGATGAGAATCTTTCAAGAGGACATTGACGGCCTGAAGAGGATCCTTCGTCGAGTGATCGAGTACGGTTCCCGTGAGCGTCGCACTGTTTGGTATCTGTCCGAATGAAGTACTCGCCAGAAAGACAACACACCAGCGTGAAATCGTCCGCAGGGTTTTCGACCGACAGGAACCGGCGGATTGCCCCACAGGTTCAACCGGAACACCGCAGATGCGTCTGCGGACAGAAGGTATGCGCGTCAGCTCTCTCACTTCTCAATCCCTGCTCTACTTTGAACTGATATCTTAACTCTTGCGCCATCGCGTTCCATCTTTTCGGTCTTCGACGATAATGCCGAGCTGTGAGAGCCCGTCCCGAATCTTGTCTGAGAGGGCGAAGGCCTTCTCAGTTCTCGCCGCGTCGCGAACGCGGAGAAGCAATTCCACCAATGTCGGCTCCAGAGATCCCCCTTCCAACGCCTGTGCGTCCAACTTGTCCGGCAGAATCCCGAGGATTTCGCCCGCGCAGTTATCGAAGAATGCATCGAACGCGTTCAACTCGGGAAAAGCCTTCTTCACGTCTCCACCGAGCAACTGATTTACCTCTTTGACGCCGTCAAAGAGCACAGCGATCGCCTGCGGCGTGTTGAAATCGTCATTCATTGCGCTCAGAAATTTCGCCTTCAATGAATTGACGGCCGATGAAACGTCGGTGTTCCTCTCGGCTGGCGGATGCGTTGTCAGCTCATCTCTGAGATTCCTGACCGTATTGATCAATTTCTCGTATCCGGTCTGAGCGCCCTGGACCGCCTGATCGCTGTAGTCCAGGGTGCTCCGGTAGTGACTCTGCAGGATAAAGAATCGCAGGACAAGCGGATCGTATTTCTTGAAGGCATCTTTGAGGGTGATGAAATTCCCGAGTGACTTTCCCATTTTGTGGCCGTTCACGGTCACCAGATTATTGTGAAGCCAATACTTGACGAACGGTTTCCCGGTCGCGCATTCGCTCTGCGCGATCTCGCATTCGTGGTGAGGGAATTGGTTATCCATTCCCCCGCCATGAATATCGAACTGCTGGCCGAGGTACTTCATCGACATGGCCGAGCACTCGATATGCCAGCCAGGGTATCCCTCCCCCCACGGGCTGATCCAGCGCATGATGTGCCCCGGTTCAGCTTTTTTCCAGAGCGCAAAATCAGCCGGATGTCGTTTGTCTGACCTCTTGTCCACGCGAGTCCCTGCCACCATCTCGTCGAGCACCCGACCGGAGAGTTTGCCGTACTCTCCGAACTTTCGGACGTCAAAGTAGACCGATCCATCGACCTCATAGGCAAAGCCATTCCGGAGAAGCTCTTCGACCATCTGAATCTGTTCGATGATGTGTCCGGTTGCGCGCGGATAGATATCCGCCCTCAGCACTCCCATTGCATCCATATCTTCGAAGTAGCTTTGCGTGTACTCTTCCGCGATCTGCATCGGATGGACTTTGTCGATCTTCGAGCGCTGCTCGATCTTGTCCTCCCCCTCATCGGCATCGTCGGTAAGATGACCGACGTCGGTGATGTTCTGGACGTAGAGGACTTTGTATTCGAGATATCGAAAATATCTGATGATGGCATCGAAGGAGACATAGCTTTTCGCGTGACCGATATGGGGATGTCCGTAGACCGTCGGCCCGCAGACATAGATACCCACGCGGCCGGGCTGGAGAGGTTTGAATTCCTCTTTAGCACGTGAGAGAGTATTGTAGACGTGAAGGGGCATTTGTCACCTAGCTGCTGGTCTCGGTGTAAATCACATATTCGAGCGGTTCAAGCCACTGGATTCTGTCTAGCAGTTTATCAACCACGTTCTTCAGTTCACTATCGCTGAGACGACGACCGCCAATCTCTTTGGCAACGTTCTGTACATCAGATACGGTGATGTAGTAGATATGTTTTCGTGGATTCATGATGTCATCCTATCGTTGAGTAAGATCAGCGAAAATATTTTCTCTGTGCCATGAAATTGCGTTCTCATGAGGACAAATCGATGACTTCTGGGGCAGATAGATACGGCGATCTGCTTTCAGTAGTGATCGAAAGACATCGAACCCCCCCATGAACCCATGGTCACGAGGAACCGCCGTAATCCGACTATTGACCTCAATTGTGTAGTCCTGGCGCAGTGTAAACCACCCAACGTCGAAGGTCCAATGGTGGAAACGACAAAGCGCCATCCCATTCCAAATGTCATCTTTGCCCTGAAATCGATGAGGTACAATATGGGCGGCCTCAACTTCCCAGACCATTGCGTCTGGTGAAATTAGTTTTAGCCCACAGACACAACACCGACGATCATATGCTTCAACGATCGCGTGTCTGAACCCGCGGGCCCGCAGCAAGGACTGTGTTGTGATCTCGCGTGATTGTTTGCGTGAATCAACGGGACTGTAGTTACGTATGGGTCTCGCTTCGTCGAGAGATTTCTTGATCTTTTGCACTTCATATGTCAGAACGGGAAGCTCTTGTTTTCTGGAAATTGGAATCCTCGATACTCGCATAGCTTTGTCAATTCCTTTTTCAGTCAACATCCATTCTCTTCTCCCCGTTAGTTTGAGAGTATCCTTCGGGTGCGAAAGGAGTCCGCGTCTCGCTGCAAGGTCAGCAGCACGAAAAATCAGACGGTGCCAAGCTGGAAACTTCTTCACTCTTCCTTCTCTGCGTACGATAGTCTGCATCGAGAATGTGCGCTGATTCACGCTCAATCCAAGGGAATCTGCCAAGTGGTTCACAAACTCTTGGTTGCCTGCGCCAAATTCTTTTACATACCCATTTCGTTTGAGAAGTGCTGTCAGCAGTGCATCGATCACCTCTTCGCGTTTGGGCAACGACAACTGTTTGAAGACTCGACTTTCGTAGCTCAACGTGACCTCCAGAAAGTGGGTGGAATCACTTGAATTCAACCAATCTCCTAATGACCACGTCCGGTCGATCCGACACATTTACCTCTCTTCAGAAAATGCCGCAAGTTCAAGTTGATCGCGCTCTTGTCACTTGAGATAACGATCAAACCATGCCGGAATCCGCTTCATCGAATCGTACTGATGCGCCTTCTCCGAGAGCCCATGACCCGCTCTGGGATAGACGACGAATTCTGTCGACACCCCTTTCCACTTCAGCGCGGTGTACATTTCGTACGACTGACCGATCGGCACCCGGGGATCCGCCGCGCCGTGCATAATCAATGTCGGTGTGTTGGCATTCTTGATATGTGCCAGCGGCGATCGTTTCCAGTACATATCATAGTTGTTGTCGTCATACATCATCATGTCCCAGTGCACCGTCGAATTCTCATAGAAGATATCCGACGTGCCGGTCATGCTGATCCAGTTCGAAATCCCCATCCACATCACACCGGCTTTGAACCGCTGACTCGCGTACGTTACCGCCCAACCGGTCGTATATCCTCCGTAACTTCCTCCTCCGACGCCGACGCGGTTCGGATCAGTGATTCCCTCTTTGATCAGGTAATCAATGCCGGCCACCATGTCCTCAAACTCTTTCCCCATCAGATCCTTGTGATCGGCCATCGAAAACGCCGGCCCCTTTCCAAGACTTCCGCGGTAATTCGGATAGAGGGTAACGTATCCCATTCCGGCAAGCATCTGTCCCCAACGCGAGTAGCTCCCGAGCCAGCCGTTGAGATCCGCCGCTTCCGGACCGCCATGCGCCTGCAGGACTGTCGGGTACGCTTTTCCTTTCTGATAACCCACCGGCAGAACCACCACGCCTTCAATCTCCCATCCGTCAGTCGATTTCCATTTCACCACACGTTGCTCACCGAGTGTGATTCCGGCGAGCTGGGGATTCATGGTGGTGAGTTTGTTCAGCGGAGTGTTCATTGAAGCGCCGACAAAGATCTCGTTCGGATGCTGCGGCGTATTGGCAGATAGAGCCATCGACTTCCCGTCTTTCGAGAAACTCGGCTCACCGATGATGAGCGCCTGCGTCATCAACGGCGATCGTTTCTTCTCAGGCAGATCGAAGGTATGGAGAACAGTCGCCTGCCTCTCGATCGCGCGAAAAACAATCGTGCTCGGCTTTCCCGGCATCCAGCCCAGCCAGTTCGCGGTCCCTTGATATCCCTGAGTGAGATTTTCTCCGTTCCCTCCCCCCGAAGGTACGACAAAGACGCTTCCTTGATACGGATCGTTTTCGGCAATCGCGCCGAGCCATGCGATCCATTTCCCATCGGGCGACCAGCGCACATTGTCCAGTTTTCCGACCGTCTTCACGACAGCGGCCGGTGATCCACCGTCCGAGCTTACTTTCATGATCCTCTTACGCATGTAGGAATCATCAACCGTCGGTGTCTCTGCGGCGGCAACCACAAACTGTTTCCCATCAGGAGCCCAATCAAAATCGTGAATCGTGAGATCGGATTTTGTCACAAGCGTCACCACTTTCCATTTCACGTCAATCGTATACAAATGCGTATGCTTGTAGTTCCGGTCTACAACGGTCCAGTCCTTCCCTTCCCGCTCCGCAGCGAGCTCGTCCTTGGTTTTTGCGTCTTCCATCGTGTAGGCAATCCGTCCGCCGTCGCGGGACCATTTGAATGCGCCGACCGATTTTTCCGCTTTCGTGAGCTGAACTGCTTCGCCGCCGTCAAACGCGACGAGATACACCTGCGTGACGCTCGATTCACCCCGCGACGAGAGAAACGCGATCCACTTGCCGTCGGGTGACCACTGCGGCGTGCGATCTCCTCTTTCGTTGAATGTGAACCGTCGCGGCTCACCGCCGGTTGCAGACATTGTCCAGATCTCCGCAATGGTTCCTCCGGGACGCTCCGTCTCGGTCCGAGGGCGATTGAGTTGGAACATGATGTTCTTGCCATCGGGAGCGAGCTGAACATCCATGATCGTCCTGATGGTGAGAATCGCTTCTGGAGTCAGGACTTTCGGCTGAGCCGCGATCGACACACAGGCGATGCTGAGGAGTACGAAGAGCAAAAAGAAGGAGAGGTGTTTTCTGTTCATGACCGTGGACTCCCTATTACTTGAGAATTTCATGTTGACTCAGGATGTATGCATAATCAAACGCGATTTCTTTCAATCGATCATACCGGCCGGACGAACCCCCATGCCCCGATGCGAGGTTCGCTTTCAGAACAATCGTATTCTTGTCTGTCTTCATCGATCGCAGTTTGGCTACCCACTTCGCCCCTTCCCAGTATCCGACGCGCGGATCGTTGAGTCCGACTTTCACGAGGATATTCGGGTAGGCCTTTGCGGTGATGTTCGTGTACGGACAGTACGACTTGATGTACTCGTAGTGCTCCTTCTCATTCGGGTTTCCCCACTCGAGATACTCGCCAACCGTCAGTGGGAGCGACGCATCAAGCATCGTGTTGATGACATCAACAAACGGCACCTGTGCCACGACCGCTTTGAAGAGATCAGGACGCATGTTTGTGACGGCACCCATCAGAAGGCCACCGGCGCTTCCCCCCTCGATCGTCAGACGATCTGGTGATGTGTATTTTTCTGCCACAAGGTGTTCCGCACACGCGATGAAGTCGGTAAAGGTATTTTTCTTGTTGAGCATCTTTCCGTCGTCATGCCACTCTTTCCCCATATCGCCTCCTCCCCGGACGTGTGCAAGCGCGACAACCAGCCCGCGATCGAGCAAGCTGAGTCGGTTGGAAGAGAACGTTGTCGATATCGACGAACCGTACGATCCGTACCCCGACAGGTGCAGAGGCGCTTTTCCGTCCTTTACGAAGCCCTTCTTGTATACGACCGAGATCGGGACAAGTTTGCCGTCTTTGGCTGTTGCGTAAATCCGCTCCGACTGGTACTTCGACGGATCGTAACCGCCGACGACTTCGGTTTGTTTCATGAGGGTTCGTTCGCGACTGTCGAGATTGTAGTCATAGATGGAACTTGGGGTCACCAGCGATTGATAGTTGAAGCGAAAGATGTTCGTGTTAAAGATTCGATTGGTGCTCGGGAATGCGGAATAGACCGGTTCAGGGAACTCAACATAGTGGACCGCTCCGTTGCGGAAATCGGTCACTCGCATTTTCTGAATTCCCATCTCCCGTTCGTACGCAATGTAGTACTGTTCGAAGAAGTCGACATTTTCGAGTCTGACGCCGGGACGGTGGGGCAGAACCTCTTTCCAGTTTTCCTGACCGGGAGAGATTACAGGCGCTGATACGAGCTTGAAATTCTTCGCCCTTTTGTTCGTGACAATGTAGAAAGAATCGCCATGATGATCGACGGAATACTCATGGTCCGGTTCGCGCGGAGAGACAATCTTGAGCGGCTCGAAAGGCCGATCGGCCGGAATGTAGCGCACCTCGCCCGATGTGCTGGCTGCCGAAATAACGAAAATGAACCTCTTGCTCCGCGTTCGTGATGCGAACACGCGGTAGAGCTCGTCTTTCTCCTCATACAGCAAGACGTCACTCGACGCCGGCGTCCCGAGCGTGTGTCGGAAGAGCCGGTAGGGCCGTTTTGCGGCATCGCGCGTGGTATAGAAGATCGTCTTGTTGTCGAGCGCCCAAACGACGGAAACCACGTCATCGACCTTGTCTCCAAGAATACTGTTTGCGGCCAGATCCTTCACGAACAGACGGAACTCCTCCGAGCCCGTTGTATCGATCGCGTACGCCAGGAGCCGGTGATCGGGACTGACGGTCAGCGCGCCAAGTCGGAAGTACTTGTAGCTCTTCGCCAGTTCATTTTGATCAAGAATAATTTCCTCGGGAGCTTCGAGGGAGCCCTTCATGCGGCAATAGATCGGATATTGCTTTCCCTTCTCCGTCCGCGTGTAGTAGTAGTAGTCGCCGTCGCGGTACGGGACGTCGAGGTCCGTTTCTTTGAGTCGCCCGACCATCTCCTGGTACAGTCTCTCCTCCAGGTCTTTTGCCGGCGCCATGATGGCATCGGTATAGGTATTCTCCGCTTCAAGGAGTTTGATCACCTCTGGATTCTTCTTGTCGCGGATCCATGCATAGTGATCGACGCGCGTGTCGCCGTGGAGGGTGACGCTTATCGGTTTCTTTTCCGCGATCGGGGGTTGCGATGTGGTTTGTTGGGTATGAGCCATCGGTGGTATTGCAATCAGCACGATCATCGTCATGACAGCGGCCATTCGTTGCATGGATGTCTGCTTTCTATGATGGTAAGATTTTCATTCTTCTGACACTGGGCAACTCCATCCTGCGCGGGGACGCGCCCGCCTGCCTCTGAAGGACTACTGGAAGCGCCTATAGAAAAGAACGTCAGCGATCTGCTTTGCTCCAGGACTTATTCAAAGTACTTCTGGGACAACAGACTAGAGCCCCATCAATTCCTTTGCCCCCTTCACTCCGGCATCGGTCACCTCTGCGCCGCTCATAAGTTTGGCGACCTCGGTGACCCGCTCGTCGACGCTCAGCTTGGAGAGAGTTGCTGCCGTCCGGCCTTTTCGCTCTCTCTTCTCGACCACATAGTGCGCGTCGGCGAGTCCCGCAATCTGAGGAAGGTGTGTAATCGAGATGACCTGGTGGAATTTCGACAGATTCTTGAGGCTTTTGCCGACCGCTTGCGCGATGCGGCCGCTCACCCCCACATCGATTTCATCGAAGATGAGGAGGGGGAGTCGTTCAGACTTGGCAAGAATTGTCTTCAGCGCGAGCATGATACGCGAAATCTCACCTCCCGACGCGATCTTCGCCAGCGGTTTCGGGTCTTCCCCCAAATTGGTGGAGATAAGGAACTCCACAATGTCTATTCCGCGCGCGGTCGCCGCAATTTGTTCCTTCCCAAGTTTCACATAGGCCGAAGAGGTACCGGCGTTTCCATCCCTGCGCTCGATGGACTGATTGAGGATGGAGACATCAAACTTCGCGTTGGCGATACCCAGCTTCCTGAGCTCCCCTTCCACGGAGGCACTCAGGCCTGACACGAGTTCGCGTCGTTTGGAGGAGAGGCGCTGAGCGGCATGCGAGCATACCTTGCGCGCCGCATCGATGGCCTCTTTGAGCCGGCTGATCTCCTCGTCGAAGTTTTCTGCCAGCGCGACTTCTTTGCTGATGCGGTCCCGGTGTTCGAGAATGCGATCAACTGAGCCCCCGTATTTCTTCTTCAACATCGAGAGGCCACCCATTCGGTCTCGAATCTGCTCCAGCCGTTCCGGATTGAACTCGATCTTCGAGTTGTAACTCTGGATGAACTTTGTCATCTCACTGACGATGGCCGCGGCGGAGGCACATTCTTTCATCACATCGTCAAAGGTCTTGTCGATCCGGGCGAGATCCTCCAGCTGGTTTCGTGCGAGCACGAGCTGGCCGTGAATTGCCTGCTCGCCGTCGTACAACATTTCATGCAGACGGGAGGTCGCTTCAAAAAGCTTCTCCGAGTTCTCGAGAATCGTGAATTCCGTCTGCAACGACTCCTCTTCACCGGGCTGAGGATCCATTGCGTTGATTTCCCGGAGTTGAAATTCGAACAACTCCTTTTTTTCCTTCAGCTGCTCCCCTCTCTCCTCCAGTTCTTCGAGCTGAGCACAAAGATCGGACAACCTCCGGAACGTCCCTTGGTACTCGGACCGCAGTCCGGCAAGTCCACCAAAATCATCGAGAAGATCGAGATGAATCTCCGTCCGCAGCAACGATTGGTGCTCATGCTGACCATGGAGGTCAACGAGAAAGTCTCCGACAGTTTTCAGGACGCTGAGGGTGACCGGTGTATCGTTGAGAAAGCAGCGATTCTGACCTTTTGCGGAGATTTCTCTCCGGATGATCAGATCATCCAGCCATTCGATGTCATGAGCTTCCAGGACCGCCCGAGCGTTGCGGTTGCCGGCCACACGGAGTATCCCTTCAACGACCGCTTTTTCCGCCTCTTTTCGCACGACATCGGTGCTGGCGCGCTCCCCAAGGAGCAGGCCCAACGCGTCCACGATAATTGATTTGCCGGCCCCGGTTTCTCCCGTGAGGATATTGAGCCCCGATTCGAACTCCACTTCAATCGAGTCAATGATTGCGTAATTCTTGATCAAGAGGGATTTGAGCATAGGCGATGGGTCGCTCTGGTCTCCCAATCTATGTCAAAAATGAGGGAGATTCAAGAAGCGACAAAAACGGGAGCGGTGTCAGTTCGAGGAGATTTGTGGCAACGGAGGAAGCGAGGTAGCGAAAAAATTGAGATCGGGGACATCCCCAAGGACTCCGTGATAATATGCATAGCGGAAGAACTCTGAAAGACTCTGCTCTTCCGCCTCGCCGAGGGAATACCGAAAGGATTCCAGATGCCGCAGACACTCGTCCTGAGTCCGATTGAACATTGCCGCCGCGCGTTCCCCTGCCTCCGGAAGCAAGGTCTCCCCATGCCGTTGCCCATTGATCATCCCCGAAATTGCTTCGTCATTCAGATGATCCTCGCGGCCAACCCAGATCCCGTGCACATACGGGAGCTCGGTCAGGTCCTGCCATTCCTGCACGAGATCAACGGTGAAGACGTTTCCTGCGGGGTATTGGTTTGGATACTGATTCACCACGAGCGCAGCATCGGCCTTCGAGAGCATTTCGTGGACGTTGGGCATCATCGGGACAAACTGGATCGCTTCGGTATCGGACGCGAGATTCGGGAACTTCTCGAGCAGGATGATTTTCGCGAGGATGATTTCCGACGTCACGCGAACATCAACCGCAATGCGATGTATGTTGCTAACGTTCCGATTGATGGAAAGTGTGATGGTTGCGGTGGGAATGGACGAAGAGATCGCGATACGCGGAACGATACGATAGTCGCCGCCGCGCCGACCATAGTCGATAGGGCTCAAAAAAGCACAGCCCGCCTTCAGGAGCGGGCTGGCTTCACTCATGTTCAACGCGAGCTTTGCGGGAATCTCACGGTGGATGTTTGTCGGAATCCCGAGACCGTTGAGCCCCGATATGATCGGCTCCAGGTACATCGCCTCAGAGAGTCCGAGATTCAACGTAGACATCGCTACGCGCTGGTCTTTTGCGTCACGGCCTTCGACGCAAGGTTCCGGAGATAGTACAGTTTGGCTCTCCGGACTTTTCCTTCTTTAACGCGTTCGATCTTCGCGAGGCGAGGTGAATGCACCGGGAAGATACGTTCGACGCCGACCCCGTCCGACACTTTGCGGACCGTGAACGTCTCGTTCAAACCGGAACCGCGACGGCTGATCACGACGCCCTGGAATTGCTGAATACGTTCTTTTCCTCCCTCAACGACCCTCACGTGCACGTTCACCGTATCTCCGGGCTTGAATTCCGGAAGGTCGCTTCTCAACTGCGTGGCTTCCACAAGCTTTCGTTTGTCCATTGGTCTGTCTCCAACAAGTCATTCGTTGTTCGTTTATTCAATACAATTCTACTCTTTAGTCTTTCGAAGGGAACAGATCGTCTCGCCGCTCATGCGTGCGCGAGAGTCGCTGTTCCATCCTCCATCTCTCAATTTCTTTATGATCGCCCGCGAGCAACACGTCGGGAACCTTCATCCCTCGAAAATCTGCGGGTCGGGTATACTGCGGCGATCCGAGGAGCCCATCCTGAAACGAGTCGCTCAGGAGCGATTCCGAATCGCTTAGCACGCCGGGGATCAGGCGAACAACCGCGTCGACAACGACGGCAGCCGCGAGCTCCCCCCCCGTGAGCACATAATCGCCGATGGAGATTTCACGCGTCACGAGCGCGTCCCGCACCCGCTGGTCGACACCCTTGTAGTGACCGCAGAGCAGTATAAGATGCTCTTTCAGGGACAACTCGTTCGCCAGACGCTGGGTGAATGGTTCGCCGTCGGGCGAGAGGTAGACTACCTCGTCGTACCGTCGCTCGCGCTGGAGCGATTCAATGCACTCAAAGATCGGTTCGGGCTTCAGCACCATCCCCGCTCCTCCGCCAAACGGCGTGTCGTCGATGGTGCGGTGTTTGTCGTGCGCATACTCCCGGAGATCATGCACGACGATTGTGGCTTTCCCCTTTTCCTGCGCACGCTTCAGGATGCTTTCCTGGAGCGGACTGACAAGCAGCCTGGGCAATCCGGTGATGATATCAATTCGCATCAAGCAACCCCTCGATCGCCCGAATGATGATTCGTTTTTCTTTGAGGTCCACTTGTCGAACTATCTCTTTGACTGCCGGGATCATGATTTCTTTCGATCCCGTCCCGACGATCCAGATATCCTGTGCCGGATAGTTCTGAACATCGGTCACTGTACCAATTCTCTCCCCCGTCTCGGTCTCGACGGCCAATCCCACAATCTCGTGGATGAAATGGGTGCCGCGCGGAAGTTTTAGCGCCTGCTCCTCGGGAACAAACACATACCATCCCCGGACTTCCTCTGCCGCTTCCTTGTTGTCAATTGAGACGATTCGCAGGAACGCCCCTTTTGGGGTCACACGGCATGCGGCGAGCCGACATTCACGCGCCGATGATTCATCTCGCCCAAGCCACAGCGATGTCAGGTCGTGAAACCGCTCGGGATCAGCGGTGAGGGGGACAACTTTGAGTTCGCCGCGAAGGCCGACGCTTTTTGTGATGTGGCCGATGGCGATCAATCCACGCAACAGTTATCCTCTCGCGATGAAAGACAATCGGCTGCACATCTCTCTAGCCGATGATATCGAGCACAGCTCGTTTCCCCTCTTTGGCCGCAACCGCTCGGAGGAGCGTCCGGATTGCCGACGCCGTCTTCCCGTCCCGTCCGATAATCTTGCCGACATCCTTCTCCGAGACTTTCAGCTTGAAGATGAGCTTGTCTTCTTTCTCCTCCATTTCCAGCGAAACCCCATCCGGGTTATCCACCAGATGTTTGGCGATGTACTCGATGAATTCCTTCACTGTTCCACCTCCTGTCTTGGGGTGAAGGTCGTGCCCGACATCTTCCGAGAGTTCGTCCTATGTTCTCAGACACACCAGGTACAACCCCCTCCGCATTGTGGAAAACTGTCACACGGTGATGGCTTTGCCATAGGGGACTAGAAGTCTAGAATGCTCAACGAGTATGAAAATCGGTCCCGGACAGGATGCGACGCGCTATGATGCGGCTGTCGCCTCGGCTGCGGGGGTTTCTGTCTTGGTTTCCGATGCTTTCTTTTTTCGCTCGGCACGTCGCGCCTTACGATCGGCTTCGCGGGAGGCTTTTTCCGCCTGCGCCATCTTCCACCGCTCGATGATGCCCTGTTGTTTCGCGTCGTCATCGCCGCGCTTGGTCAACGACCAGCGCAGCCACATGCCGTTGCGTTTCAACAGAGATCGGACGGTGTTCGTCGGCTGCGCACCCTTGCGCAACCAGTAGAACGTGCGATCTTCTTTGATCGAAAGGCTGATCGGGTTTGTGTTCGGGTCGTAGTGCCCGACGGCCTCGAGGAATCGTCCATCGCGTGGAGATCTCGAATCAGCCGCCACGATCTTATAGATCGGATGCTTCTTCTTCCCGACTCTTCGCAATCGTAGTTTTACCACTGAGCTTGCTCCTGTTATTGAAATTGAATAAATGGACCACTACATGGTATTAGTTCAAGGGAAACTGCAATCCCTTCATCGCCCGCCGCACATTTCCCTTCGACATTCGCTTGATCATCTTCTGCATTTCATCAAACTGTTTGACGAGGCGGTTCACTTCCTGAATCGTCGTCCCGCTCCCCCTCGCGATTCGTCGTCTGCGCGATCCATTCAGAATCGATGGCCGCATGCGTTCCTCACGTGTCATCGACTGGATGATCGCTTCAACGCGAACAAGTGCCTTGTCATCGATCGCCGCGTCGGCGGGGAGACGATTCATTCCCGGGATCATTCCCACAAGCTGGTTCAACGGACCCATATTCTTGAGCGCTCTGAGCTGTTCAAGGAAATCCTCGAACGTAAACTGCGCCTTGCGGAGTTTTTCTTCGAGTTTCTGCGCGTGCTCGACCTCGAATTGCTCCTGCGCCTTTTCGACCAGCGTGAGCACATCGCCCATTCCGAGGATTCGTGATGCAATCCGGTCGGGATGGAACGGTTCGAGCGCATCCAGCTTTTCCCCGACTCCCGCGAACTTGATCGGCTTTTCCACGACGTGACGAATGGAAAGCGCTGCGCCGCCGCGGGCATCACCGTCCAGCTTCGTGAGAACCACACCGTCGAAATTCAAACGATCATGAAATGCCTTCGCCGTATTCACGGCATCCTGACCGGTCATGGAGTCCACCACGAAGAGAATTTCGTGTGGCCTCACTTTTTCCTTGACCGCAATCGCTTCGCGCATCATCTCTTCATCGACATGCAGGCGCCCTGCCGTATCGATGATGACCGTGTCTCGGATGTTCTTGCGCGCATACTCGATCGAGTTTCCCGCGATTGTCACGGCGTCTCGGTCCCGCTCCAGATAGACCGGGATGTCTACCTGTTTGCCGAGGAGCACAAGCTGATCAATCGCTGCGGGGCGGTGAACATCAGCGGCCACGAGAAGCGGATTTCTTCCCTTTGTCCGGAGATAGAGCGCCAGCTTCCCGCAGAAGGTAGTCTTCCCGGATCCCTGCAGTCCCGCGATCATGATGACCGTGGGAGGATTCGGCGCATCCTGGATATCCGCCTTTGACACCCCGAGCAACTTGACCATCTCTTCATAGATGATCTTGACGATCAGCTGGCCCGGCGTGATGCTCGTGAGCACTTCGCGTCCGACCGCTCGCTTCTGGACGTTGTCGACGAATTCCTTGGCAACCTTGTAGTTGACGTCCGCATCGAGAAGGACACGTCGCACTTCACGGAGCGATTCGGCGATGTTCGCTTCGGTGATCTTCCCTTCGCCACGAAGTTTCTTGAACACAACCTCGAGCTTTTTGCTCAGGTTTTCAAACATACGTCAGCATACCCTCACTAGAAAAAACTTCCGAAGTCGATCACGACTTCGGAAGCCTGCAGACCACCTCAAACGTGAAGAAAATTTAGCGAAAAATCGAAATTCAATCAAGAAATTCCGGTGTCGCATCAATCGAGATGAAAACCGGATTCTGTGCGATTTATCCCGCTTTCTTGAGCGCTTCTGCTCCCGCGGTGATTTCCAGGAGCTCCTTTGTGATCGCTGCCTGACGGGCATTGTTGTAGACGAGCGTTAAATCACGAATCAATTCCTTCGCATTTTCGGTTGCGTTGCCCATGGCGGTCATCCGCGCGCCCTGCTCGGCCGCGTTCGATTCCAGGAGAACGCGCCACATCTGGAAATTCAAGTGACGCGGAACCATCGCATCGATGATCCGATCACTCGACGGCTCGAAAATGTAGTTCACAAGATTTGTCGAGTTTTCGTGCTCAGTGACATCAATCGGCGGCACCGGGAGGAACTGCTCCACAACGATACGTTGTTGGACAACCGATTTGAATTCATTGTAGATGACGACAACCCGATCGATCAATCCCCGGAGATAGGCATCCGTCAGTTCCGTAACAATTGTGCGCGCGTGGTTGAAGTCCAGGTCGTGATAGATCCCGACGTGTTTCGCAAAGACCGGATATCCACGCTTGTTGAAGTAGTCGAAACCTTTCTTTCCCACGGTGACGATTTTCAATCGATCCGACTTGAGATGATCGGCATACTGAGTCTCGATCTGCTGAACGGCAGTACGGATGATATTACTGTTGAACGCTCCGCAGAGTCCTCGATCCGCCGTCACAACGACGATCGCGATCGTTTTGATGTCGCGTTCTCTCAACAGAGGTTTGTGTTTTGCATCGACTTGATTCAGGAGATGTTTCAACAACGAACCGATTCTTCGGGCGTACGGCCTCGCCGACACGATCGACTCCTGTGCGCGGCGAAGTTTCGCCGCCGCGACCATCTTCATCGCTCTGGTGATCTTCTGCGTGTTCTTGACGCTTCCAATCCGCCGTCGTATTTCTCTGAGAGTCGCCACGATCGTTTCAGTCTCCTCGGCTCAGGCTCTTGCGCCCACGGTAAAGCGTTCGACAAATTGCTGTGCAAGAGATTGCAGGACCTTCGCCGCATCGTCGGTGAGCTCTTTTCGTTCCGCAATCGCACGGAGCAAATCGCTGTGTTTGAGTTCCATCATCTCGAGAAATTCTTGCTCGAATCTCTGCACCTGGTCCACCGGAATTTCGTCGAGGAATCCTCCGGTCCCGAGAAAGATCCCGACAATCTGTTTCTCGACCGGTCGCGGATCGTACTGTCCCTGCTTCAAGAGTTCTACAAGTCGGGATCCGCGTCTCAATTGCTGCTGCGTAGCTTTGTCGAGGTCAGATCCGAATTTCGCGAAGGCTTCCAGCTCGCGGTACTGGGCGAGTTCAAGACGAAGCCGACCGGCGATCTTTTTCATGGCCTTGATTTGTGCATTTCCTCCCACGCGTGAAACAGAGATGCCGACGTTGATCGCGGGACGGACGCCGGAATTGAACAGACCGGGTTCAAGATAGATCTGTCCGTCGGTGATTGAGATGACGTTCGTTGGGATGTACGCTGCCACGTCGCCTGCCTGCGTTTCGATAACCGGCAATGCCGTAAGGCTTCCGCCGCCAAGCTCTTCGCTCAACTTCGATGCACGTTCGAGAAGTCGTGAGTGGAGATAGAAGACGTCCCCCGGATAGGCCTCGCGTCCCGGCGGACGCCGCAGAAGCAACGACATCTGGCGGTACGATTGCGCGTGCTTGGAGAGATCATCATAGATCACCAATGAGTGTCTTCCGTTGTCCCGGAAGTACTCACCAAGGGTCGCTCCCGCATACGGGGCAATGAACTGCATCGGAGCGGAATCACTCGCGGTCGCACTGATCACCGTGGTATATTCCATCGCCCCTTCTTCTTCAAGCTTGCTCACGACCTGTGCGACGGTCGATCCTTTCTGGCCGATTGCGACATAGACGCAGTAGACAGGTTTGACCCCCTCTTTTTTGGCTTTCTCAGAGTGTGTGCCGCGTTGATTGATGATCGTGTCGATTGCGATGGCTGTCTTGCCGGTCTGCCGATCGCCGATTATCAATTCCCGCTGACCCCGACCGATCGGGATCATCGAATCGATTGCCTTGATGCCGGTTTGGAGTGGTTCTTTCACCGGCTGGCGCTGAATGACGCCCAGCGCTTTTCGTTCGAGCGGCAGGAATTTATCCGTGCTGATTGCGCCTTTTCCATCCAGCGGCTCGCCCAGCGGATTGATCACTCGGCCGAGCATCTGGTCACCGATCGGCATCGATGCCACGCGCTTCGTCCTCTTTACCGTATCGCCTTCCTTGATGTGCGAGCTTTCTCCAAAGATCACGCATCCGACGTTGTCCTCTTCGAGATTGAGCGCCATCCCGAACGTATCACCGGGAAACTCGATCAGCTCACTCGCCATGACATTGGAGAGCCCGTAGAGACGCGCGATACCGTCGCCAACCTGGAGAACCGTTCCCACCTCATAGACATCGACTTCCTTCTCGAATCCAGAGAGTTGTTTCCGCAGAATCGCCGAAACTTCATCAGGTCTGACTTCTGCCATACTGCTATCCTTCGTTGCTAATCTACCGTGCTGTTAGTTTGAACCGACTCCGTCGGCGAATCGCTCCCGGAGCAGTCGAAGCTGCTGTTTCACACTTCCATCGAACATGGTATCCCCAACTCTTACCACGAAACCGCCCAACAACTGTTTGTCAAGGCTGTACGTCGCTCGTACCTTCTTGCGAGCGATCTTTTCAAATCGTTTTTCGATCTCCTCCTGCTGGCGATCCGACAGATCGACGGCAGCACAAACATCGATGCTCACGATACCCAGGTTCTCATCCATGACGACGAAGAACTGCGTGATGATGGCGTGGAGCACCCCCTCGCGGCCTTTTTCGACAAGGAATTCAAGAAACGATTGCGAGATCTGGTGAATTCGATTCCCGAGGATTTCCCTGAAGATGGAGACTTTCTTCTCTTTCGTGATCACCGGGCTTTTGAGGAAGAGCTGAAAGTCACGCGACTCCTTCACGAGATCATGGATCAAGCGAAAGTCCTCGGCGACGCGGGCAAGCTCTTTCTTCTCCTGCGCCATACCGATCAGCGCTTCCGCATACCTGCGTGCGATCCGAATTTGACTCATGGCTCTATTCCTTCACGGGATTCGCGCACTATGGCTGAAACCATTCTCATCTTCTAACTCTTCGGGAGTGATCCCAGAAACCCATCGACGAGTTGCTTGTGCTTCTTTTCATCGATCGATTCCTCCAGAATCTTCTCCGCGGCCTTGATGGCAAGGTCCGCCACCTCGGAACGCAACTGCTGTTTCGCTGCCTCGACGTCGCGCTGGATTTCTTCTTTCGCCTGCTGCAGCTGCCGCTGGGCTTGCTGCTGTGCTTTCGCGAGAAGTTCTTCCTTCATCTTCTCCGCCTCGAGTTTCGCAGCGCGGATCGTCTTCCGATACTCTTCCTCGGCGCGAGCGATATTTTGCTCGTTCTCTTTCAGGAGCGCCGTAGCTTCCGCGCGGGCCTTGGAGGCCGAGGCAAGCGCATCGCGGATGCTTTCCTCCCGATCCTGCAATGCCTTGATCAACGGCTTCCACGCCACTCTCCCAAGGAAAATCACAAGAAGGATGAAGACGACAAAGGTCCAGATGCCTAAGCCTGGGTTGATATCAAACATGGGCTAATCTCTTTCGCGCAATTACTTGAGGGCAAGCAGGATGCAGATGGCCAGGGCAAAGAAGGTCGCCCCTTCGATCAGCGCGGCCGCGATGATCATCGAGGTGCGAATTTCACCGACCACTTCCGGTTGTCGACCGCTGGCTTCCATCGCTGCCGAAGCGAGTTTTCCAATTCCATATGCGGCGCCGAGAATAACCAGACCCGCTCCGAATCCGGCCGAGAGATACGCCATGACGTTTGCTTCCATCGTAATTCCTCCTCGTTGAACATGTGCAAGTGATGTGTGTGATTACTTTCTTACAAGTCCAGTCTGAGATCACGCGTCGCTCTTGTGAGGATGCGCCGCATGCCCGTCGCGCGGAATCCCTAACCCCATGAACAGCGCCGTGAGCATCGTAAAGATATATGCCTGAATGAGCGCGACGAGGATTTCCAGCAGATTGATCGCCACCACAAAGAGAACCGGTACCGGTGCAAGAAGATACGAGCGCGCAATGAAGATGAATCCCAAGAGTGCGAGAATAACAATATGTCCGCCCGTCATGTTGGCAAAGAGTCGCATCGCCAGCGCAAAGGGCTTCGTCAACAATCCCAGAATCTCAATGGGGATCATAATCGGCCAGAGCCACCACGAAACACCTCCTGTGAGATGGGCCAGGTAGTGCGCAATCCCCTGTGCGCGGATCGCGGCAACCTGAATCATCACAAACGCAACAAGGGCCAGCGTTGCCGTCACCGAGAGATTACCGGTCGCCGTCGCCCCGTACGGCATAAGTCCGAGCAGATTCAGAATCAGAATGAAGAGTAACGTCGTCAGGAGGTACGGAAGATATGGCAATCCTCCTCTTCCCATCGTCTTCAGGACGATCTCATCTCGCACGAACACAACATACACCTCGATCAGGTTGCCGATGCCCGCGGGCACCCGCTCGCGCGTGTTTTTGCGCGCGGCTCGGATCGTCATGATTGCCATCACGATTGCCGCGACGAACAGGAACACGACATGCTTCGTCGGAGAAACGTCGATGGTCCATTCACCGATCTGAATCGGAGGAAGAGCCGGGAGTTCGATGTGTCCGAACGGCAGCTCAATTGCTCTCGAGTCTTTCAGATGGTCAAGCAGATGGGCAAAGTCGAACTCCCCGTGATGTTCGGCCGACGTGGACCGCACCGTGTCCGACAGGGACGAGCCGACACCATGAAACGATTGACTGAGTGAATCGGGAGAGCCGAACGGCACGTAGAGTTATCTCTGATTTGTGAGGGTGACTTTCTTCTGCAAATAATAGACCTCGAGCGCCAGATTCAGGACGTAAAACCCGAGGAGCGCAATCATCAGAGAGAGCGCATCGAATCCGATCACCTTGATGAGGACAAGAACGAGCCCTGCGAGGACGAAGAGCCGAGCGGTCATACTGCCCAGAACCACTTTCAGAAAAGCCTCGTGCGGTTTCTCGAAGGCGTATTCGATTGCTGCGTATCCGACCAGGAGGTTCACGATACTCACGATTGCCGCGACGATTACACTTTCACGCACACTGGAAGTCCCGTACACCGCGAGCGGGTACGTGGCAAGCAGCAGCACACCCCCAAACCAGTAGAGGACAAGTCTCAGAAACGCCCAGTTGATCTTCATAGCGTACGTCTCAAGAATTCGACTTCTTCTTCTGTAATTCCGCGATTGTCCGGAAGAACTTGATGAATCCTCCAACCGCCCCGACAAACAAGCCGATCAAGGTAAAAAGCGGGGAGGTCTCCATCCGGCCATCGAGCCAGATTCCGAGAACGAGGAAGAGTGCAACAGCCGCGGCGAGCTGAAATCCCAACGTCAAATAAGGCGCATATGCTCGGAGGGCCGCCCCCACACTCCCTTCATCGTTCCGCGATGATTTTCCCCCACGGTTGTGTTCATTCGAAGGAGCCATTGCTCCTCCATTGAGAGAATCATTCAACATCTAGCAGGTTGCTGAAAAACTCAGATTATTTTGTTCAATGAGGAACTTTTTGATGCGATGTACGTTGTATGGCGAATCAAGACATCAAAGGAGAAGAACCTCATGCGTGGACGCGATCAGAAGCAAG
>VGVZ01000019.1 GCA_016873805.1 Ignavibacteria bacterium | reverse complement strand
TGCCCAAGATTCTTCCTACGTTGCTTGTGCTGTTTCATCGGGTGGTTCCTCCGTTATTAGTGTTGGCAAACCTAATATACTGGAAGATCACCCGATTTTCTTTTTACACACAACCTAAGATATTACCACATGAAGCTCAACTTCTCAACTATCTCAAAGCCACTGAAATGGAGTTGGGTTTTCTTTTCAACTTCGGCCCAAAGGCGCAGTTCATTCGAAGAGTCTTCGCAAACGATCGTAAAACAATAGGACGCGGATAGACACGGATTTCATATCGGCGTGCATCCGCGTTGTTTCCGCGCAATCCGCGGTTCATCTTTCCAGGAGCAGATGTGTCGAATATCATTAAGCAACTTCACCCTGACGTCATCAAGAAAACCGCTACGCGGTGCAAGGAACGGGGCATCCTCATTCCCACCTTCGCGCAATTGAGAGATCCGATATCAATCCCCTCGTCGATTACCTCCAAACTGAAAAACGTCGGGCTGTGGGATCTCGAACCTCTCAATCTCTTCCGCATCACATGGAAGAACGACATCACGACCGGCCTCTTCGGCGGCGTGAACTGTGTCGAGATTCCGTCGGCAATAACCGGAGTGCGGGCGCGCGTGATTGGCCTGATCGGCAAGTACTTTCCGACGGGTGCGCATAAGGTCGGAGCTGCGTTTGGCTGCCTGGTCCCGCGACTTGTCAGCGGCGAGTTCGATCCGGAGCGGCACAAGGCCGTCTGGCCCTCGACAGGAAACTTCTGTCGCGGCGGCGCATTCGATTGCGCCCTCCTGGGATGCACGCCGATCGCTATCCTGCCGGAAGAGATGTCCAAGGAGCGCTTCCAGTGGCTGGGGGAAATCGGAGCAGAGGTGATCGCGACTCCCGGATGCGAATCGAACGTCAAGGAAATCTACGACAAGTGCTGGGAACTCAAGAAAGATCCGATCAACATCATTTTCAATCAGTTCGAAGAATTCGGCAATCCGATCTGGCACTATAACGTAACGGGACCGGCAATCGAAGAGGTGTTTGATGCTCTGAAGCCGTCTGGACTGAGCGCCGCAGCGTTCATCTCGGCAACCGGATCGGCCGGCACCCTCGCCGCCGGAGACTTCTTGAAGAAACGATTCCCTCAACTCAGAATCGTTGCCACGGAAGCCCTGCAGTGTCCCACATTGCTCATGAATGGATTCGGCGGTCACAGGATCGAGGGAATCGGCGACAAGCATGTCCCCTGGGTCCACAATGTGCGGAGCACGGACGCTATTGCCGCGATCGATGATGAAGACTGCATGCGCATTCTCAGACTCTTCAACGAGGCGGAAGGAAAGAAATACCTTTCATCTCTTGGAATGTCGGAATCGGAAATCACTTCTCTCTCCCTGCTCGGCATCTCCGCCATCGCGAACATGCTGGCCGCTGTGAAGACGGCAAAGTATTTCGAACTGACAGAGAACGATGTCGTCTTCACGGTCTTCACCGATTCCGTCGATCTCTATCAATCGCGGCTTGAAGAACTGCGCGGCGAACGGGGCAAATATTCGACCATTGAGGCGGCCAAAGATATGGCTGGTCCGCTTGCGCACCAGTCGATTGATTGGTTCAAAGAACTCACGTTCCACGAGCGGAAGGCGATCCATAACTTGAAGTATTTCACCTGGGTTGAACAGCAAGGGAAGACCTACGAGGAGATCACGGAACAATGGAATCCGGAGTACTGGCGAACACTCTTCGAAGACGAAGTTGAATACTTCGATCGATTGATCAATGACTTCAACACAATGGCACGCTGAAACGGAATACGATCATGCACAACGAAATCTTGAATGCGGCAAAGAAGAACGAACAAAACGTCATCAAATTCCTCCGCGATCTGATCTCCATCAAATCACTCAGCTCGCAGGAGGAGCAGGTGATTCATCGGATTGAAGAGGAGATGAAAAAGCTGGGGTATGATGAAATCACGATCGATCCAATGGGGAATATCCTCGGTCGGATCGGGAAAGGAAAGAAGATCATCGCCCTCGATGCGCACGTCGATACGGTTGATGTGGGGAATCCGGCAAATTGGACCGTCGATCCGTTCAAAGGGGATATGAAAGATGGAATCATCTACGGACGCGGCGCGTGCGACATGAAAGGAGCCGTGGCCTCGATTGTCTACGGGGGTCGACTGATCAAGGAGCTGGGTCTTGAGGATGACTACACGCTCTATGTCGTTGGAAGCGTGCAGGAGGAAGATTGCGACGGATTGTGCTGGCAGTACATTATTCAGGAAGATAAGATTCGACCCGAGGTAGTAGTCATTGCGGAACCAACGAATCTCGGCATCTACCGCGGTCATCGGGGCCGGATGGAAATCGAAGTCCGCACAAAGGGAATATCGTGTCATGGCTCGGCCCCCGAGCGTGGGGTGAACGCGGTATACAAAATGGCACCGATCGTCCAGGATATCGAAAAGCTCAACGACCGACTCGGCGGTGAGCCCTTCCTTGGCAAAGGGACCGTAGCAATCGCAGAAATCCGTTCCACCTCTCCCTCTCTTTGCGCAGTTGCGGATTCATCGACGATTCATCTGGATCGACGGTTGGCTGCCACCGATACAATGGAATCCGCCGTGAGGGAAATCGAAGAATTGCCGAGTGTGAAGAAGGCTGAGGCAGAGGTCGTTGTGCTCGACTATGCGGTGCCAAGCTGGCGGGGGCTCACCTATCCCACCAAGAAACACTATCCCACATGGCTCCTCCCCGAAGACCATCCGGTCCTCATGTCGGGAATCGAGAGCTTTGAATCGCTATTTGGAGAGAAGCCGTACGTTGGCCGCTGGGTCTTCAGCACCAACGGCGTGGCCGTGATGGGAATGCACGGGATCCCCTGTATCGGATTCGGACCCGGAAACGAGATCTATGCGCACATGGCGACAGAGCAGATTCCCGTTGAGCATCTTGTGAAAGCCATGGCGTGGTACGCGATGTTTCCTCTCGTATTCACAAGCTCATCGAAGTTGCGATAACATTTCTGCGATCGTATGGATATTCTCAGCGAAATCAAGACCGCGCTTGATAATCTCGAACGGGTTGTGATCGCGACGACGATTACCTCGTCCGGATCCACGCCCCTCCCCTCCGGAGCGGTGCTTGTGTTCAAACCGGTTGGTGAAATCGTGATCGGTACCGTCGGGGGAGGAATCCTCGAAGCTCGGGTGATCGATCAGGTAAAGGCCATGGTGTCGCAACGTGGTGCCTCGTTCGTTCTGACATTTGAGCTGAGCGACACGAAGAGTGAAGGGGGGATGATTTGCGGGGGGAGTGTAGACGTTCTTTTTGAAGTGATCGAGGATTCCGATCGGCTCATCTTCTCGAAACTTCACTCTGCTCGACACGAGGGACAGGACTGCGCGCTGCTCCGGATGTTGGATGAACGACAAACGGTGATAGACAGAATGGTGCTGGAAAATCTCTCCACTGGTACTCATCTGCTTGAGCAGTCGGCCCCCCTTCGCGGCAAGCTTCAGATCTCCCCCGATGACTTCTCGAAGGCGATCGAAAGAACTCATCGTCAGGAAGTGCCGGTTCGGATCCCGGGAAAGTCCGGAGAGCTCCTCCTCCAGCCGATCGCCGGCCTCCAGCCGCTGATTGTGTTCGGCGGCGGACACATCGCTCGCGCTGTCTCGCAAATCGCGTCCGCGGCAGGATTTCGTGTGACGATTGTCGATGACCGTGAAGAATATGCAAACCCCCGCCGGTTTCCCGACGCAGTCCGGATCATTCTCATGCCCATTGATGTTGCCTTTGATCACTTCGAAATCAAAGACTCCACTTCTGTGGTTATTGTGACGCGCGGGCATCAGTTAGACGGCGAGGTGCTTGCCCGGGCGATCAAGACCTCAGCGCGCTACATCGGCATGATCGGAAGCAAGCGGAAGGTGATAGCCACGTACGAGCGACTCCTGCAAGATGGAGTCTCGCTCGATGCACTCAAACGCGTTCACGCTCCCATCGGTTTGGATATCGGCGCGGTGACGGCAGAGGAGATCGCAGTCAGCATCGTGGCCGAACTCATTCGCGTCAGGCGCGGGATGGAGAAACCATCCGTACCGATGTCGGAGAGTGTGAAACCGTGGTTCAATAAGCAGGGTGGGGGTTCGGGCACATATTGAGTTTCCGCACACGCCATCGGAAGAATCCCCAGCCCGCTGCGCTGTCTGGCGGGGACGGCTGGATGTGTTGCGAATCATAAACCCTTCGGATTTGGCCGAGGAAGAATAGGCGTCCCCGCCTGCCTCAATGGTGTCCGGTGAGGCGCCTGCCCACCTCCATGAATTCTCCGAGGCAGGCGGGGGCAGGGATTTTAACCGGCGCCGACGGAAATCGAGAAAGGAATGAATATGAAGAACGTAACGCGACTTTTTGTTCTCTGTCTCCTCGCCGTATTCCTTCCCCTCTCTCTGCACAGCCAGTCGTGGAAATTCATCATCTATGGTGACACACGCACACATGACAATGCACACCGTTCGGTTCTGCAGTCGATGATGAAAAATTCTCCCGACTATAGATTCATCATCAATGTCGGCGACGTGGTGAACCGGGGATCTGAATCGAAGGACTGGAGAACGTGGCAGGCCGCGGTCGATGAGGAATTGGGAGGAATTGGCCAGAATGAAAATCCTCCGAAATACATGGCCGCTCCGGGTAATCACGATCGAGTTCCGGGCGATGGGGATTCAAACTGGGCAGAGTACTTGCCGGGCCAACAGCGTTTCGGAAACGGAGGACGGTACTTCGTTCTCGATTACGAAAACGTGCGGTTCCTCGTTTTGAATTCAATGGAACCGCCTGATGGTCCCCAGCGGGATATGCTGATGGATGCCATCCAAAACAATCCCAAACAGTGGCTCCTCACCATCTGGCATCACCCGATCTTTGATTTCGGTCCGAAGAAATACGAGGAAAAGCTTCACCGTGAGTGGGGGGTACCGCTCTACGAACATGGCGCGGACATCATGTTCATGGGACATGCGCATTACTACGTCCGTTCAAAGAAACTCAAACTCAACGGAGAGATAAATCCCCCAGTCGATGACGTGAGAGGGATAATGCAGATTGTGACGGGGAACGGCGGTGCGCCTCCGTACGCTGTGAATCCCAACGAAGACAACAACGCCTACATGGTCGAGAAATACACCTCCAGCCGCGGATATACTGAGTGCATGATTAGTGGCCACAAACTCGTACTGAGACATGTCCTCGCGGATGGAACAATATTCGACTCGCTGACAGTGACGGCCAATCCAAAACAGCACATCAGGAAAGGGCAACGCGGTGGAATTGTTCCGGAGAGGCCAGCTCGCCAGTTCAATTGCGGCGACAAGGAAAGTAGGCCGAGGGTGAAGTCGGATATGAGTGCCATAGCCCATGAAATAAAGATGACCCGTTTGGGGGGATTGCATCGACGTCCATAGGAGTGGCGCGGGCGGAACATAGACAATCATCGATCCATTGGTTGCTCACTCAACCGACCTTGAACTAACGTTCGATAAGAACGGGAGTTCATTTACTGACTTCGCTTCGCGCACCGAGTCTGCAAATGACATAACGACGATCCTGATCAACCATGATCCAGTGCAAACACTGTTTCTTTGTCTCAGATCTTCACGGCAAGGTAGCTCGCTTCAGAAGGCTGTTTGCTGCGATCAGGCGTGAACGACCAATCGCGGTCTTCCTTGGCGGCGATCTGTTCGTGTCCCCGTTACAATCTCTGGCTGATGTGAAGAAAGCGGGGCGCGATACGCTCCAAGATGTTATCAATCCCGGTTTCAAGAGGCTTAAGCGCGATCTGGGAGTCGGCTATCCTCGCGTTTTTGTTATCCTCGGAAATGACGATGGCAGGATGCGCGAAGCCGAGCTCGAAGCAGGTGAGCGGGAAAGACTTTGGGACTATGTTCACGCCAAGCACGTTCCGCTCAATGACTACCGGGTGTACGGGTATACGTACGTCCCACCGACTCCTTTTTTCTTGAAAGATTGGGAGCGATACGATGTGTCGAAGTTTGTGGATCCCGGTTGCATTCCGCCGGAGGAAGGATGGCATTCCATTGAGGAACTGAAGACTGAGGCGCAGCGAACCACCATTCAGGACGATCTTGACCGACTGGTTGGGAAGGAAGACCTCTCCCGCTCAATCTTTCTCTTTCATGCTCCCCCCTACCGCACAGCGCTCGATCGGGCCGCACTCGATGGGAAGGCATTCGACCACGCACCTCTGGATGTGCATGTTGGGAGCATCGCTATCAAGCGATTCATCGAAGCACGCCAACCACTCCTGACGCTGCACGGACACGTTCATGAGTCACCCAGAATCACAGGAAGTTGGAAGGAGTGCATTGGGAGAACCTATGCGTTTTCCGCCGCGCATGATGGCCCGGAGTTAGCGCTGATCCGATTTGACTTGGACTATCTGGATCGAGCGAGTCGTGTGCTGCTCTAGTGCCGCTCCCAAAAATAAATATTGTGTTGTGATGCGGGATCGGTTAGTGGGAGCGAGCACTAGTGCTCGTTCCCACTTGATGCTCGATGATGGGACACAAGATTACTTTGTTGGAACGGCACTGGTTCGAGATCAGACGATCGGCCCAGGAGACTGGCGATATCAGAGCAGAGCGGGCAGATTAGTGGGAGGTGTGTTTCCCCAGTGGAATGAACCGGGCAGGATCGGTCGTGGCACCGATTTTTGCCGCGAAACTTCTCCGTTTCTGAATGTCTTCATCGGTGATGATGTGAACGTCGAGCAAGCCGTTGGTCTTGGTCCCGGTCCTCACGTAGTTCTGGTGACTCAAACAAATGCTCCAACCATCCAACCAGCTCATCAAGCTGATCCGCTGCTCCGCTGAACCGCAAACATGGACAAGAAGATCAATGTCACTCTCCGGCCCTGCGGTGGCGTTCTTCGTGCTTCCAATAAGATAGAGTGCTTTCACGCCGAAGCGATCCGGATCCAACGATTGAGCCAATTGTTCAACGCTCTGCTGTCGCCATCGCCAGTGATCATCGTTCTGGTGCGAGTACCTCTCGGTTCCGATTCGTTCAGGGCGGGGATCGGAAAGGTCAAGGGACGGATCCGTAAGAATTGCCACAGCCTCGTCAATTTCGGCATCCATAAGGATTTGCACAACCAATCCTCCAGTCGCATAAGGAACATCAATGACACGAATCGTGTCGGAAAGGTGTGCGAACTCGGGCAGGAGGCTGTTCAAGGTGTTGTTCGTGGTCAAGAGGAACTGTTCGTTGAATAGGATGTTCGCGTCATCGGGATAGAGAGGGAGGTATCGAATGGAGGCCTCAACGAGATCCTGGAAGAAATGCGTTCCAAACGAAAGCTCAGGAACATATTCCCGCTGACGTCGGGCGATCTCGATGAGCATGGCTGAGTTATTGATGTCGGAGTAGGAAACACTTACCCCCAACCTGATATCGCCGCGGCTTCCCCAGCGGCCGGGCCCCATCAGAATGAATTGTCGTTTGGGGAGGATCTGATTCAGTTTGCCGACAGCCCGGCCGACAGCGAGCAAATCAGATCGGTGTGTCAATTCGGCGTATTTTTGTGGATCAACGTAGACGATGTGCGTGATGCCCGAGACGACGCCGTTCGAAACGTAGCGTCGCGCCGAAAAAAGGATGCGCTCTTGAGGGATCTCTCTCGGAAGAACCGCCGGTTGAGTAGCCTCCCCATAACTCTGGGCGCGGCATTGCAGAAGGTACAAATCTCGCCCATCGTGAGCAAATTCAAGATCCACCGGCCTTCCGAATTCCTTCTGCAGCACCTTCAGAGCCGTGCGCACTTGGTCAATGAACGGCGTCCTCGTGATCAACCCTTCAAAGGTTACAACGAGATGATCGCTTTCCCGTTCGATTCCAAGTCCTGTGGGTTGCTCCAAGCGATCATCGCGAAGGATCGAAACGAGTTGGTTCAGCATCGGGTATTCATCCCCGAATTCACTGAGCAGATGCTTGATCTCAACAGTCTCGAAACGGTTCTTCTCCAAGTTGATGAGGTCAATCTTTTTTGGGGAGTAATGAATCTTTTCGTCTAACGTAATGTTAACTCGAAGCGCCGGTTGACCGGGAGCGATCAGGATCGGGTAGTCGTCAGCCATCCGATCGACGGCTCGCGTACCGAGCCCCGGGACCATCCGGAGAAGGCCGTCCTCCCGCCGAATTCGGCGGGACCATCGAAATTCGTTCTGGCTGAATGCCACCCCTGCCAGAGCAGGAAGGTAGTAGCGGCCGATGCGCGTTCCGACCACCTCTTGGATCATGATTCCCATCTCTTCATGGAAATCGACCAATCCGCGCTCCGCGCGGTATTCGATCGGATCGGGCCCGAAGGTGGAGGCGTACACTTCAGTGATGGCGTCCTTCAACGCCGAAAGACGCTGCTGCTTTGGCCCTTGATTTGCAATGAAGAGGCTCTTGTATTTTCCTGCGAAGGACGTGCCCATACGGTCCTCCAGCAGGCTGGAGCTCCGGACAATAAGAGGCGTTTCACCGACATCGTCGAGGGCGACGGAAAGACCGTTCATGATCTCTGGCGGGAGGGCGGAATTCTTGAAGATGTGAACGATGTATGGGTACTCCTGGCGCACCTGAGCCACGCTCTCATATTTGTGCTCTACAATTTCCTCGAGGTCGTTGTAATCGATGAAACGGAGGATGCCGTCCGAAGTGAGATACCACGTCTTCGGCATCTTGAATTGACCGAGGAGGGGGACATCCACTCCCAATTTCTGCAGGATGTGCCAGGCGAGGGCGAGACCGGAGCTCTTCCCCCCTAACCTGCCGTGGCTTCCCGCTGGATAGATAATGCGATGCAGAAGCTCGAAGAAGTTGTTTACGTCAAGGAAGCGCTTTGCCATTTGCACAAACTGGGGGTCGTCACTCAAGATCCGACGAATGAGGGAGACCCGGAAGGTCAGTTCTCGAGGGGCGGAGAGCTCAATATCCTCAGGACCTAGATGATGGAAGCGTTCAATCGCGCCGATGATCTCGGCTAGCGAGGCGGCCGGATTTTCGAGGATCTTCACCAAAAACCCTGAGCGATCTTCTTTTATCCATGCTCGAATCTTGGAGAGGATCTCCTTTTCGCCGAGATGCCTGCTTGCCAGCTCGAATATCTCCTGGCTGGCCGCTTGAAGATCTTGCGTCACGTTCACCCGAGAGGGTCGGTTGACTTCTTCGCCTGCACCGCCTAGATCGTTCCACGAAGGGGGACCACACCGTTCCAACATTCGATCCGCATCTTCCACTCCGGCCCACGAAAGAAGATGGAGCATCTTCCTTGATATGCGGGTGAGCAGCTTGGGATCCGTTCTTCGTAGCAGATCAAGGATCACCTGCCAATCGGTTTCTACTCGACTCGACTGTGATTGACTCTCGAAGACCGTCCTCAGTGTTTCGTGAAGAATCCGTCGCTCGAGACGATCCGCGATCGTATTGATAAGCTTATGTTCTTCCTTCAAGAATGGTCCGACATCGGCGGGAGGTCGCTCTTCGGTATAGCACACTGTGATCTGCCCGACAACCTCTTCCTGCACGATGAGATTAACCGACAGCTCCCATGGTGCAGTCGAGAAGCCAGGCGTTTGGTATATCGCGCCGGCATAGGTGATGCGCGCTTCACACACATCGGGGTACTGCCAGCCAGCCGGAATCACCCGGACGATCCCGCGGATAATTTCTTCGAGCGTGATATCGGCGACACTGAAAAGCTCTTCGACCCTGTAGATACAATTCAGTTCCTTGGCGCGCTCTTTGAGTTCCAGAAGGAGCTTGTCGACTGATTGTTGATTTTCATTCACAGTGTTCTTCTTTCCGTCGTTCGGCTGTCAGGATCACACCCCGACCGGTCCGGCCGTCGACCTTCACGATCAATGGTTTTCGCGCCCTGACATGTTTAATGAATTGTGTCTCCTGTCGTATCTCCTGCCGGTCGAGCCATGGCCAGTCAATCTGGAACTCGCCTGTGTGCGGCACAGAAAAGTAACTTACCCGGAAACTCATCAAGTTGTGAAAGAAATGTGAACCTTGGCTCAGCTCTACAACCATCGCGGGAAGCGTTGCTTCGACAATTACCCGCGCACCGGCAATTTGTCCCCACCGCACGGGAACTCCCAACCATGGGTCTTGGCTTCCCCATCGGCCAAATCCAATCAACACAAATGTGTTTCCTTCTGTCACGATGTTCCTGTTTACGCTTTCAAGTTCCTCTGCGATTCGTACCGAGTGCTTCGCTTGGAATGCATCAGGTTTGACAAAGACGATATCTCGAATCGAATCATACACGCCGTTGCCCTGTACGGTCTCTGAGGCAACGAGGACTCGCCCTCCCTGCATCTCGCCGGGGCTGATCTGTACGTACTCAGTCGCGACAACCATGGGTCTCACCTGCAGGAAACCCAATCTGTGCGGATCAAATGTCATCGCGAACTCGATTTCGACGGGTGAACCGGTAGCTTGTTCGCACAGAGCCAAAAGGAACTTGATAAGATCATTCACGGGGACTTCATTGATGACAAGGAGCGGGTCAAATGTAAGGACGCGCGGACCTTGAGTACCCAGTCCCAGGGATATCCGATCAGAGTGCGCGTCATAGGTGGAAGCAGCATATCGAAGCGTTCCGTCCTGTTCCGCCTCGGTGAGGCTTGCGTTCACGAGATATTCTGTTTCTGCGATCGGATCGTATGCGGGGGGTTTCCCCATATTCACCGCCCAGAAGGTTGATTGCGTTTGCTCCACCAGTTCTGCCGGCGAGGCTGCAGGGGGGGGGACACGCGGGTGAGCGAGGGAGTACGTCCAACATGGCTCGCCATTGACGATGGTCTTACCGAGTCCAAGCGCGAGACTTGCCATCCCCTCCTCGGGGCGTGATCGGCCGGAGCGATAGTAACTGAACGACCTTGCGACGCCCGAGATGGGGGGATAGAAGCGATCATTGAAGCGCCCACCTACGACCTCCTGAATAATTACTCCCATCTTCTCTTCCTCGATCGTATTCCGCGTCGCGTCAACGTATTCCTTGGCCGTTTTGAAGTAGGTAGAGGCATAGACGAATTTGATGGCTTCCGCGAGTTTGCGAAAACGCTCATCGGCACTGTGTTGATTGTTCGGAATCATCTTTGTTGCGTACACTCCCGCAAACGGCTCATACAGCGCGTCCTCCAATACGCTTGAGGATCGAACCGCAAGAGGGGTGCGGACACGCTCGACGATGGCTCGCAAATCCCCAAGGATCTCCGCAGGCAGCTCTGCTTGTTGAAACCGGTAAGCGATAAAGCTATCGGAAGCGTCAGACATTGCGACCTCGAGGAGCTTGTTCCGTTCGATGAACGCGTCAAATACGTCGGTGCGGAGAACTGCAAGGCTGGGGATGCTGACTTCGATCTGCGGAAAGCGATCCGACGGAAACGCGGAGGAGAGAGTGTTTTGGATGAATGCCAACCCTTGCGCCTTGCCGCCGAGAGCACCCGATCCGACAAACTTGAAGCGATGTTCGGGGTCGGCAAACTCGCGATCGAACTGTCTCATAGCATCAGTCGTGACGGTATCAGAGAGCCTCTTCATGGACTCTTCATCCTCTCCGCGAGTGGCTTTGGCGTTCTGAATGGATGAGCGTTACGCCGGTGCGACTGTGGTCAGACCCAGCCGCGGTCACGGCATGCTTGGGCCACTCGGCTCACAGAAATGACGTAAGCTGCATCGCGCATCGGCAGCTTCTGATTTCTAGCCAAATCGCTGACTGCGTGGAAGGCAGCGGTCATTTTTGTGTCCAGTTTTCCAAGGACTTCGTCCTTATCCCAATAGTAATTCATATTGCTCTGCACTTGCTCAAAATAGCTGCAGGTGACGCCTCCGGCATTCGCCAAAAAATCTGGCAGAATGAAAATATTTCGTTCGCTGAGGATCGTATCCGCTTCCGGTGAAGTTGGGCCGTTGGCTCCTTCTGCAAGGACGATTGCCCGCGGGTGGATGCGGGCGGCGTTTTCTTGGGTGATCTGGTTCTCGAGAGCTGCCGGAATCAGAATCTCAACGTCCTGTTCGAGCCAGGCATCTCCGGGCAAGATTTCATACCCAAGATCTCGCGCCTTCGCAACATCGATGCCGCCGAACGCATCGGTGGCCGCCAGAAGTTCCTCATATCGAATTCCCGATGCTTTTCGAAACGAATAAGCCGTCTGGTCTGCCTGGTTCCAACTCGACACGCACACAACGGTACCCCCGATTCGTTCATAGAGCTGGATAGCATGCTGCGCCACATTTCCGAAACCCTGAATACTGGCGGTCGTATTGCGTGGCTCGCGATTGAGTTCCTTCAGCGCCTCACGGATTGTGAAGACGACGCCATAGCCCGTCGCTTCCTTCCGTCCTTGCGACCCCCCAACGCTCAGGGGCTTTCCGGTAATGAACCCTGGATATTTACCACCATGAATGGCTTCGTACTCGTCAAGCATCCAAAGCATGTTTTGTGGATTCGTCATGATGTCCGGCGCAGGTACATCGAGGTGAGGGCCGACATCCCTCGAAATTTGACGGACCCAGCCGCGACACAACTGTTCGGTTTCGCGCGCACTCAGATTATGCGGATCACATACGACACCACCTTTGCTTCCACCGAGCGGAACATCCACGACAGCGCACTTCCATGTCATCCACATCGCCAGGGCGCGCACAGTGTCGATCGTTTCCAGGGGATGGAACCGGATGCCGCCCTTGCCGGGCCCTCGGGCATCATTATGCTGCACTCGGAATCCCTGGAAAACTTGCACACTTCCATCATCCATATGTACGGGAATAGTGAAATGGTATTCCCTCGTTGGAACGCGGAGTAAGTCGCGAGCTGCTTGATCGAGCTTCAGCAGGTCGGCGATACGATCGAATTGCGCCTGTGCGATCTCGTACGGATTGTAGGATTTCATTGCCATAGCTTTGCCTTTCGGTATCGACGAATTTTCGTAGAAAGTTGCTGGCCGCCATTGACACTGCGGAGACCGCAAAAAAAATTTAGCTGGAGATTCCACGAGAAGCAAGTTGCCGGTTCCTGAAAGGCGCGATGACCGACTGTACGCACCGGTGGTCTGATCTCAAAATCGGGAAGACGCTCTGCGGAATGCAGCAGCAGTTCACCGGGATCAAGAAGGAGATTGAACAGGCGGATCGCTGGAGAGTTTTGAATTCAGAAGAAAACGGTATTGTGCGCCTGTACTAAACTCGTACGTCAGTAGGTATCCTGCTTGATTGATTCCCGCAGGTCTATCTTCTGTATTTCACTGTTCGCCGTGCTCACCCGCAGGAAGTATCTCCTCTGCGAGTGTTTCAACAATCTGTCCGAGGATATTGGCAACTATGGCACTGATTCGAGGATAGAAACTCTCTTAACACCCCACCCACACCTGGTATCACCTGATACTACTTCAGCAGTACCATCTTTCTGCTCTTGCTGTACTCGCCCGCCTTCATCCTCAACAAATAAACTCCTGCGGGGCATCCACCGGCATCCCATCGATAGCTATGCTCTCCGGCAGGCAGTATATTGTCCACCATCGTCGCGACAATTTGACCAAGAGCGTTTGATATGGTCATGGAAACCTTTTCGGTCCGAGGAAGGACAAATTGAATGGTTGTACTCGGATTGAATGGATTTGGATAATTCTGCATCAGTTGAAATTGGGCAGGGAGACTCGATGTCTCGTCTTGTTCCGCAGTTGCCAATGGACCGTTGTTTGACCTCCCGAATGAGGGAAGCATAAAAACGAAATTCCCCGTCCCGTCGGGGAATCGACCCATCGAGATATCTGTTTCCTGTGGGCCGAATACTACTTGATCGACAATCGACTTCCCGTCTGGATGAACAAGGTAGATCGCCTCTCCCGCTTTCGCCAGTGCGAAGTTGGCGTACAGGCCTGCCTGACTTGCCTGGTTGTCGGCCCAGACGATCAGATAACCATGAGCCGCAATGGTCACATCGGGAAATTTCCATTTCGTCAGGTTCGAACCGTTATCTGAAAGATAGTACTCTTTCAGGGAGAAGGGGGCAGAGCTATTGTTGTACAATTCAATCCAGTCGTCGTATTCTCCGTTCTGGTCGGCAACTGTCAATCTGTTGTCGGCCATGAACTCATTGATCACCACATCTCCCGGTGACACCTGAAGCGTATAGTATTCATACTCCGCCCGCTTTGGTGAGAAGCTCCCCGCGTTGTTGTTCTCCGCATATATATAGTATTCAAGGTTGCCCGATCCGACCGTCACAGATGCTCCGAACATGCCGTCACCGGCCGCTCCATCGCCGTGTGCTCCGTCGTCATACATCTTTGTCTTCCAGAATCGTCCCCCGCCCCGTGTGCGATATCCAAGAATGACGGACGTGGCATTGATTGCACGTGCGGTGATCCAGATGCTCGAGCCGGGGGATGCGTTCGTCGGCATCGAAATATTGGAGATGACGGGAGCTGAAGCCGTGAACCAGGAATGCGCATGCAGGTACGAAACCCTCCCGTTCATGAGCTGCGTAATTCCCACAAGAGGCTGAGTCGTTCCGACTTGGGTATTGATGTTGTTCAGGAAGTTGCTGTACGAATAGAACTTGTTGGGATCCGACTGCACGTACGAATCAATCGGCGCTTGAAGGGCCAGTGCTCGTGAAGAATACCAACCGTTCGAGAAATTCTCTTCGATGATCGTCTTCATGTGTGCCACGTACATTCGCTTGTACGTCGGATTTGAGAGGACCTGTCTGATAATCGGATATTGCGCGTGTGTCGAATGCGTAAACGGATCGAGTTGCTGCATTTGCGGAATGGTCAGGTTCTGCGAGCCGGTCAACAATCGGCTGAAGGCGCCGAAATTCTCGTTGAGATCCCACATGATCGGATTGAACTGACCGCTGTCGTCCCGGTAGAGGTAGTAGTTGTGTCCGAAGTTGACGGGGGCGTCGAGATTGACCATGAGGAAATCGAGAGCGATCATCCACAGATGGCGATCAACGTTGAGAACTTCTTCAACCGAGGAGGGATAGTTGTTGAGCGTGTCGAGGAAATTGATCAGTTGGGTCCAGCCGTAATCGGATTCGATCTCGTAGTAGGAACGATAGAGGAGGGAGTCTCGTCCGAGATATCCCCAGACGGTAACCGGTCCCGGTGCTTTGGAGAGCTCCCCCTTGAAAAAAGCATTCTTGCTGCTCCCAAAATAGGATCTCAGGAACAGCCCATCGACATCCTGGACATTGACGTACAGGCCTATCAGCATTCCGTTAATGGTGACGGTGATGTAATTCGCCTGAACCGAGGGGAGATACTTTCGTGCGATCTCGTACCCAAGGACTTCTCGGACGAAGGTGGGATCCTTGAAGGCGTTTGAGAGTCTCAGGGTGCCATATCCGTCCAGCTTTTGATTCGAATAGACGTGATTGAGCTTGATGCTGAAAGGATTCTTGGCATTGTTCCGGTTATACGAGCTGTTCCCTTTATACCGCACGCCGATGCTGTCGAACGGCACACCGTTGATAAGGGCATTTCCTGTCAGCCGCTCTTCTTTCCCGGCAGCATAGTAATTGTGGAGAATATCGTTCCAGTTCGATTGGGCGAAGGTGATGTGGATGGTGTTGACTGAGGTGGGATTATAGAAATCCTGGCCGAGCAACACTACGGATACACTCGAGGAGATGGCGAGGAGGCAGACCGCCGACAGCAAGAGCCGGTGAGGATGACTCGGATTCCCGATGAGGGGAGACATTTCAACGCGTGGTGAATCAAATATGTTCTTCATCAGAATAGAGGTTAACGTGTTGCACGCCTTTGACGTTCTGCAAATCCCGGACAAACTCACTGTTCTTTCCCTTGTCTCTGAGTTTCACGTAGTTCGAGATCTCAAGAGTCTCTCCATCGGCTCCAACGGACCGGGTGTTGATGACCTTGTGGTGCGCACAATAGTCCTTGAGAACAGACAGGAAGGGGGGCATTTCGTTGCCATCGGCGACGTTCGAAAACCGGAGCAAGTACTCTTCCTTCCTCGGGGATGAAGTTGCTTAATGATCTTCGACACATGTGCTCCTGGAAAGATGAACCGCGGATTGCGCGGAAACAACGCGGATGCACGCCGATATGAAATCCGTGTCTATCCGCGTCCTATTGTTTTACGATCGTTTGCGAAGACTCTTCGAATGAACTGCGCCTTTGGGCCGAAGTTGAAAAGAAAACCAAACTCCATCGCGAGTGTGATAACGGTACTTATGAAAGATCATCGTGATTTAGCCATCCCGAGAGAGACCGTGCAATGACTGTCTGAGGGCAGCTCGCCTGCATTCGTGTTGCCCGTGCGTGCTGAGAATATTGCGTGAAAATTAGACAAAAACTCATTCGGGAAGGTTGAATAAAGATCTGGGGAAAAATCTGAAGAAATACTCAGGAGGTTAGCCCAGTCACAATAATGGATCTGATCTGTGAGTTCTTCCTAAGATCATGAGGTGACTGGAGGTATGGAGACGCCCTCTTCGAATTTGGTTCAACTCATCGAGATCAACCTGAGCTCCGCGAGAAGGCGTTCGATCTCTTCAATCGTGTTATAAAGAGAAATGCCCGCCCGTGTCACGCCTCCCCGATCCAGCAAGCCCAGCACTTCGATGGCCCGAATCGCATAGAAGTGGCCGTTCCAGGTACAGATTCCCTTGTTCCCAAGTATGCCGCTTACCTCTCCCGCATTCTTTCCTTCAAGCGTGAATGAGATCGTCGGTGCGCGGTCGGGTCGATCGAAGTTCATGCCATACATCGTCACACCGGGAATTGCACGGAGCCCGTCATAGAGCCGACAGCCGACGGCGTGCTCATACTCGGCAATCAACTGCATCGCGTTGACGATCTTATCCCGAATGTTTGTGCCGGTGCCGAACGAAGCGATGTACTCGATTGAAGCGTTCACTCCGGCAATGGCCGCATGATTCAGCGTACCCGTTTCAATCTTGTACGGTGCCTCGTGATCCTGTGTTCTCAGTCGATCGGTTTCGAGTCTGTCCAGAAGCCCCTCTTTTGAGTACAGGATGCCGACGTGCGGTCCATAGAATTTGTATGCAGAGCAGAGGAGAAAATCGGGATCAAGTGCTTTGACGTCGATCGGAAAATGTGGAGCATAGTGAACCGCATCACACAAGAGTAGCGCGCCGACTTTCGAAGTCAGCTGTCGCGCAAGCGCAACATTGTTGACCGTTCCGAGAAGATTGGATGCAAGGCCGATCGCAAGGAGTCGCGTCCTCTTACCAATCTTCGCGCGCAGGTCGTCATAATCCAGCATGCCATTCGGTTTGAGCGCGACCTCGTTGATGGCGATCCCGCGTTCACGGAGCGTCAGCCACGGTCCCCGATTCGCTTCATGATCAAGCTGAGTGATGAGAATCTCATCTCCTTCCCGCAGCGTCCTGGCAATCGCCTTGCTGAGAGAAAAAGTGAGGGTCGTCATGTTTGCACCGAACGAAATCGTCTCTCCACTTGATGCGCCGAGGAATTGCGCAACGATGTCTCTCGTTTCATCGATCAGTGCATCGGTTTCTTGCGACGTCACGAACAGTCCGTGTGTATTGGCATTGCTGGCCGCGTAGTATCCGGAGATTGCATCGATGACCTGCTGAGGCATTTGCGTCCCGGCCGGACCATCGAGATAGGCAATCGGCTGACCATTATGCGTGCGGCGGAGTGATGGAAAATCCCTCCGGCGATTCAGAATGTTTGAATAACGCGACATGTCACGGTTCATGGAATCTCGCTCCAATCATGGAATAGGACGCGAATTCACGCGGAAACTACGCGGATGTACACGGATTAAGGCCCTCAATCCGCGTCAATCCGTTTTCTTCTGTGTTTTTCCGCGGTTTCTTTTTGCTCAGACCCGCGCTTCCAGCAGGTCATAGGACGCGAATTCACGCGGAAACTACGCGGATGTACACGGATTAAGGCCCTCAATTCGCGTCAATCCGTTTTCTTCTGTGTTTTTCCGCGGTTTCTTTTTGCTCAGACCCGCGCTTCCAGCAGGTCAATGTGATTGAGTATTGCGCTGAAAGTAGTTGAAAAACTCGCGCCCATCAAGAAGAAATTTGGAAATCGCCGACTCTTTTTTGTTTCAACATTTTTCTATATTCCCACCGACTTTCATTCCCTCTTCTTCACCATCCGAATATTTCCACGGAGGTTGTCATGAACCCGCGCCATTGTCTCAAACCTATTGCGATTGTATGTGCGCTTTTTTTGATCACACCTTCCGGCGAGCTATCTGCTCAGCGTGGAGCAGAAAAGCTCCCTGCCTCTTCAATTGCCGGATTGAAATTCCGCTCTATTGGTCCGGCTGTCACGTCCGGCCGGATCGCGGCTATCGCAGTCGATCCCAACGACTTCTCGCACTACTGGCTCGCGGTCGCATCGGGAAATGCCTGGAAGACCACGAATTCCGGTACAACCTTCACGCCCGTCTTCGATGGCGAGGGATCGTATTCGATCGGCGCAGTTGCCATCGATCCGACCAATCCGTATGTCGTGTGGGTTGGCACCGGCGAAAATAACAGTCAGCGCAGTGTGGGGTATGGAGATGGCGTGTATAAGACCACCGACGGAGGAAAATCGTGGAAGAATATGGGACTCAAGCGATCGGAACACATTGCCCGTATTCTCTTTGATCCGCGGAACCCGAACATCGTCTATGTCGCCGCGCAGGGTCCATTGTGGGGACCCGGTGGCGATCGCGGGCTCTACAAATCTCTCGACGGAGGGAGTACCTGGAAAGCGATTCTGACGATCAGCGAGAACACCGGCGTCACGGATCTTGTGATGGATCCGAGGAATCCAGACGTGCTCTACGCCGCAAGCTATCAGCGCCGACGACATGTCTGGACGCTTATCAACGGAGGTCCCGAATCCGCCATCTACAAATCTACAGATGCGGGGAACACGTGGGTCAAGCTGAGCTCCGGACTTCCGAATGTCAACATGGGGAGGATTGGACTGGCGATTCCGCCGACTGCGCCGAACATCATCTACGCCACCGTGGAGGCATCTCAGGGGAAAGGGGGAATCTTCAGGTCAACCGACTTCGGCGCAACGTGGGAGCGAAGGAACGAATACGATCAGACGGCAATGTACTACGGAAAAGTCTTTGCCGATCCCAAAGATCCCGAACGGGTGTACGTGATGAACGTTCGCATCCAGGTTTCGGATGACGGAGGAAAGACGTTGCGATCGCTCGGCGACCGCTGGAAACATGTCGACAACCACGCGATGTGGATCAATCCAACGAACACGCGTCACTACCTCGTCGGCTGCGACGGAGGTCTCTACGAAAGTTTCGATCGCGGGGACAACTGGAACTTCAAGCCGAATCTGCCAATCACCCAGTTCTATAGAGTCGCGGTAGACAACTCCTCCCCTCACTATTATGTCTACGGAGGCACGCAAGACAATTTTTCTCTCGGCGGACCGTCTCGCACGCGAAATGCATCCGGCATCACCAACGCTGATTGGTTTGTGACGAATGGAGGCGACGGATTCGAATCGGCCATCGATCCGGTCGATCCGAACATCGTGTACTCCCAGTCCCAGTATGGCGGCCTGGTGCGCTTCGATCGGAGAACGGGAGAGCGTGTCGGGATTCAACCTCAGCCCGGAAAAGGGGAAGAGCCCTTCCGCTGGAATTGGGATTCACCCCTTCTTGTTAGTCCCCATTCGCATACACGCCTCTACTTCGCGGCGAACATTCTGTTCAGAAGCGACGATCGTGGGGATACCTGGAGAGCGGTGAGCGGCGATCTGACACGCAAGATCGATCGCAACACGCTGCCGGTGATGGGTAAATTGTGGGGGCCTGATGCGGTCGCGAAAAGCGCATCGACATCGTTCTATGGAAATTGCACCTTTGCCGCTGAATCGCCTCTAAAGGAAGGATTCCTCTTTGTGGGAACCGACGACGGTCTCATCAATATTTCGGAAGATGGAGGAGTGAACTGGCGTCGTGTGGAGAAGTTTCCCGGAGTTCCTGAAATGACGTTTGTCAGCTCTGTCCTCCCATCCCAGCATGCGGCATCGACCGTCTACGCGACATTCAACAATCAGAAGAACGCGGACTTCACTCCGTACATCCTGAAAAGCACCGATGCAGGCCGGTCGTGGATTTCAATCAAGAGCGATTTGCCGGCGAATGGCCCCGTGTGGACGATCGCGGAAGACCATATCAACCCGAACCTTCTCTTTGTCGGAACCGAATTCGGACTCTTTGTCACGGTCAACGGCGGGGAGAGCTGGACCCAGATGAAATCCGGACTCCCGACCATCGCAGTCCGGGACATCGCCATTCAGAAACGAGAGAACGATCTCGTCCTCGGTACGTTCGGTCGGGGTTTCTATGTCTTGGATGACTATTCTCCGCTCAGGACGCTCGGTCAACAGAACTTAGCCAAGGAAGCACATCTCTTCGGAGTACGCGATGCCTCGTTGTACATTGAGGCTCAGCCTCTCGGGGGTCGGGGGAAGGGAATGCTCGGTGAGAGTTTCTACACGGCAGATAATCCGCCGTTCGGCGCGACGTTCACGTACCATCTGAAGAACACGTACAAGACAAAGCGGGAGAAAAGACAGGAGACGGAACGAGAGGCGGAGAAGAAGGGGACACCTGTGCCGTATCCGACAATCGAACAGCTTCGCGCAGAGGATGAGGAGGAGTCCCCGGCAATCATCCTGATCGTCACCGACGCGGCCGGTAATGTCGTTCGGAGGTTGATCGGTCCCGCTCGTGCCGGAACGCATCGCGTGGCGTGGGATCTGCGATACCCGGCCTCTACGCTTGCTCCGCAACGTGGAGACGACGATGACGAAGACCGCAGGGGACCTTCGGGTTCGTTGGTCATGCCCGGCGAGTACACCGTCTCGCTCTTGAAGCGCATCGAGGGCGCTGGAATGCCTCTTGGTGAGCGTCAGGGATTTGTTGTCAGAGTTGATGGAGTGGCCGAGATGAAGCCGGAGGATCGGGTAATGCTTGTGGAATTCCAGCGGAAGGTATCAACCCTGCAGGGAGCAGTCGCGGGCGCGCTCCAAACGGCCAACGAAACGCGAAGCAGATTGGGACAAATCAAGCGAGCGCTCCAGGAAACGCCAGCGGCCGTCGATCACATGCGCGATACCGCAGCACAGCTTGAGGCGCGGTTGAACGCTATTCTGATGGCGCTCAGAGGAGATCAGACTGCCCGACAACGCAACGAGAACACAGCGCCAGCAATCAGCCAGCGTGTCAACCAGATCGTCGGGGATCAGCGCATGTCCACCTCGCGTCCCACACAGACCCACCTCGATGCGTTCAGGATTGCCTCGGAGGAGTTCAAGCCGGTTCTGGATCAATTGAAGGTGCTGACCGAGACCGACCTGAAAGAACTGGAGCGGGATCTCAATGCGGCGGGGGTTCCATGGACTCCGGGACGCCTGCCAGAATGGAAAGATCAATAACGATTGGGACGAAGGGAGAGGGACAGAGGTCGACCTCTGTTCTTTGTATGCCCCGCATAACAACAATCTCAGAGGTGGAAGTCCTCTCAAAAGCTGATCATCGCGAGTGACGTGAAGTGCACCACGCCCACAAAAGACCGAGTCAGAGAGATCACGCAGCGTCCAGGGGAACTGAGCATACCACTTCCGGCTGGCGGAGACACCAGGAATCTTCCGCGCACTCGACCGGTGGATCCGTCGCCGTCTCCGGGGCATGTGGTTAGTGGAGGGAAAGGCCGATTACTCGGCAGGATTGAAATGCCGATACTTCCGCGAGATGAGCTCTATCAGTATGAATGTCCAAACGATATTCGCGACGATTGCGGATAGACCGCTGACGAAGAGCGGGAGCTTCAGAAGAACGCCGAGAGCTGCCGGGATGAGACCGGGCATCACGCTGAGCGCAATGACCGGAAGTTGGAGTAATCCCACGATGATGCGCTGAACAGGATCGCTCATGTCCGGATTGATGAAGAGGAGGAAGAGGATGCTTAAGCTCGCTGGAAAGAGACATGAGACACCCACCAGGTACGCGATCGTGAGAACCTGTGCGAAATCCGGGAACGTGAGAAGGGTTGCGGCGACGAGCAACAAGGTTGAGAGCGCATAGATACCAACGAGATGGAGCACTTCCACGAAGATGACCAGACGCGGGGAAAATGGAAACGGTTTCTGCATATCCATCCGCTTGACGATGTCCATCGACGTGATAAATCCGTTGCCGAGAGTCAGAGCAACAAAGATCGCCTGAACGCCAATGAGGATGCCAACGATGAGTCGCTCCTGGATCTCAATCCCGAGCACGGAATGCACATACCACAGGACAAACAGACTAAGCAGAACGATGACATCGAGGATCATAATGGTCGACCGGTTCAGGCGCCAGTAGATCAGATGGTTCCGCCACAACAATGCCCAGACGCCCTGAGGCGTCCAGTGTTCGGCGAGCCACACCTGTCTCGGTCGGAACGAACCCTTTGCGACTCCCTTTTGGACCCATCGTTTGATCACCTCAGCAGGATTGCCGAGCTGCTCGCGCGCGGCCGTGCGTCGCTGCGCGATATGGACACCCAGATCGTACAGCCATTCCTGATTTTTGACAAGGACGAAATAGGACAAAGCGAGAAAGAGCGGCCAGAATATCAATCCGCCCACAACACTCGGCGTCCAACCCATGAAGGCAATCAGTGCAATTTCGGCCATCGAGCGGAGGGGAAAAAGAATCACGTAGAGAACGGGATGATTGAGTCCTGCAAGGATTCCTCCGAAGAATGACTCACCCGACTGAAGCGATTCGAGCCCGTGATGAACGAGGAGAACAAGCGATATCGCGGCAAGACCGGTTGTGCCGTGAATGAAGGGGCGCTTGCTCCATTTTCCCCTCACGATGTTTGCCCCTGTCACTGTTCCGGCGAACGCGAGCCCGAACGCCGCACAGAAGAACGTCACAGGATACAGGACTGAGAACCATGGGGGAAGAACAAGCGAAAACTCCGGGATCGCGCGCACGTACTTGGTTCCAAAAAGGAGCGAATAGAATATGACCGCCATGAACGAGACGATGCTCGAAATCGTCGCGCGAAACAGTATGATGGTTCGAAACAGTTGAACGCGCGGGATGGGAGACGGGAATAGGAAGTTAACGTCTGACTCGCGAACGACGGCGTTCTTGCCGATCATAGCCGACGCAGGGAGTGAGAGGAGTGCGACGTGGAACAGGATGAGTATAAACAGGAATCCCCGGATCCCAGCCGCAGGGAGAGGCGGTGCCGGTTGATCCGATGAACCGAATATCGTCGCGAGGGGAACCCCGACGAGATACCCGAGCAGAAACATGAGGACGACGACGACGAGAATCCCTCGCAATGGATTCCTCAAGCCGCGGCGCAGGCTGTTTTTCAAAATCCATGCGTTCAGGACCCAGAAGGGCTTCACGCTTCGGCCTCCCTCGTGAGGTGGAGAAAAACATCCATCAGACTCGAATTGTCCATCCGCGCGTGGGCCTGGAGTTCCTTGAGCGTTCCTTCCGAGAGCTTCCGTCCTTTCTGCATGATGACCACGCGATCGCACAGCTTCTCGGCCGTGTCGAGGAGGTGCGTGCTGACAAGGATGGCACATCCCTCCGAGCGAAGACGAAGCAATTCAGATTGAAGTTCATGTTGACCCTGCGGGTCGAGCCCGATCATCGGCTCGTCACAGAGAAAAACTCTCGCATCATGGACGAAGGCGCATGCGATCGCAAGTTTTTGTTTCATTCCCTTGGAGAGCGTCGCGACGAGCTCATGTTCTTTCTCTTTCAATTCAAATCGTGAGAGCAACTCATCGATACGGGCGTTGAATGTGTCGACCGTACCGTAACACATCGCCACAAACTTGATGTGCTCTCGCACCGTCAGGACCTCATAGGGATTCGGAATCTCCGGGATGTACGCCATCAGCCGTTTTGCCTCCACCTCCTGTGTCACCACATCCAGCCCGTCGATGTGAATTGATCCTTCATCATGTCTGAGAATCCCGCAGACGCATCTGAGCGTGGTCGTCTTTCCCGCCCCGTTTGGGCCGAGAAGGCCGACGATCTCCCCGCTCCGAACCTCGAAAGAAATGCCATTCGTGGCATGGACACCGCGAAAACGTTTGTGGACATTGGAGAGCGAGAGCATCGCTTTTCTTCTCCAGCGTGAGATGAAGGGTGTTGAGAGCGAACGATGTCGAACATGATACGGGAAAAAAGAGGAACGAGCAAGAGACCGATCTCCGGGACCCCCTCCGTTCCCTGGTCGTGCCTGTGGCACGGGAGCGCAACGGAAGCATTCGGCTCATCTATCAGAAAACCTCTCCATTCGCATCGGGACCATTCCAATCGAGGATCTCTTCTGCGGCATGCTCATGCTTCTCATGAGCATTACGATCTACGAATGGTTGCAGGCGCGAGTTAAGGAATCGGTCCCTTGATCGCAAAGGACATATCCGTTTGCACCGCTCTCCGTTCACAGTCCGTTGTTGCTGAACGCTGATTGAAACATCATTCGATTCAGTTTGGATCTTCCTACAGGTAATCCCTCTTTCGTTATTAGCATTTCAACCGAATCTTCTCTATACTACTGCCGTCAAGCACTCCAGAATCTCCATGCAGAAGTCATTCCCCTTCTCCTCAGAGATAGATCAACTCATTGAAACTGCCCTCCGCGAAGATGTCGGTGCGGGGGATATCACGACAAATTCGTTGTTCGACGAATCTACCCGGGGGCGGGCCGTCATTCGCTCCAAAGCTTCCGGTATCCTGGCAGGCATTCCGATAGCGGAATTGGTCTTCAAGAAACTCGACGCCCATATGGAATTCCAAACCAACGTGTCAGACGGCATGAAGATCTCACGCGGGGAAGTTCTGGCTGAACTCTCAGGATCTCTTCGTGCAATCCTTGCGGGCGAACGAGTCGCGTTGAACTTCCTCCAGCATCTTTCGGGGATCGCCACGGTGGCGGGACGGTTTGTCAGCGCACTCGATGGGACCAAGACGGCCGTTCTGGATACGCGCAAGACCATGCCGGGTCTTCGGGCATTGGAGAAATATGCGGTCCGGATGGGGGGTGGTGTGAATCACCGGATGGGACTGTACGATGCCGTGTTGATTAAGGACAATCACATTGCAGCAGCCGGTGGAATCCGTGAGGCGGTCGAACGCGTCCGGAAGACAGCACCGGCGAACACGGCGATTGAGCTGGAGGCAGCAAATCTGGACGACGTTCGCGAGGCGCTCGAGGCCAGAGCGGATATCATTATGCTCGACAATATGAAGATTGACGAACTGCGCGAAGCAGTAGCAATTGTCGGCGGGAAAGCAAAACTCGAGGCCTCCGGAGGTGTCACATTCGAGTCGGTGAGAGAGATTGCGGATACAGGTGTAGACTTTGTCTCGATTGGATCGATTACCCATTCAGCCCCGGCCTTGGATATTGCTCTCTCTATTGTATGAACGGCAGGGGAGGTGGGACTATAGTGAAAGGGGGGATGGACGGAGCGATTGGATGATATCCTTATGAACGCACGCGACGTGACGAAGATAGCTGAAGAGATTAAGGAACTGAAGCGGAAGAAGAACGCTCTCCTCCTGGCTCACAACTATCAGCTTCCGGAGGTTCAAGACATCGCGGATTTTGTCGGAGATTCGCTCGGGCTATCACACAGAGCGGCGAATGTGGAAGCTGACACGATCATCTTCTGCGGTGTCCACTTCATGGCAGAGACCGCTTCGATCATCGCGCCGGAGAAGAAGGTCCTGATCCCGGATCTCGAAGCGGGCTGCTCCCTTGCGGCAACGGTGGATGTCGAATCGCTTCGAACCTGGAAGAAGAAACACCCGGAGGCCGTCGTTGTTTCATACGTCAATACCACGGCGGCGGTGAAGGCGGAGAGTGACTACTGCTGCACATCGGGCAATGCGGTAAAGGTCGTCAATTCCATCCCTCGTGACCGGGAAATTCTCTTTCTTCCCGATATGTTTCTGGGCGCGTTCGTCGCGCGGGAAACAGGCCGCGATTTACACATTTGGCCGGGGGAGTGTCATGTCCATGTCGGGATTTCGCCGCAGGATGTGGAGACAATGCGAAAGAATAAGCCGGAAGCAGAAGTGTTGATCCATCCGGAATGCGGATGCGTCTCGCAGACGATGTACTATTCGACGGAACAGCCACAGCAGAAAGAACACACCCACATCTTGTCCACAGAGGGGATGACGCGATTCGTGCGAAACTCAGGCGCGGACGAATTTGTGATTGCGACTGAGATCGGCATCCTTCACCGGCTCCACAAAGAGAATCCTACCAAGACGTTTTATCCCACAAATCCACATGCGAGCTGTATGTACATGAAGATGATCACCCTTGAGAAAGTCCTGGCATCCCTCCGCCACGATATCTTTCTCGTGAGAGTGGATCCAGTCACCGCCTCAAAAGCGAAGAAGGCAATTGACCGGATGCTGGAAATCTCCTGAGATCTTGGGTTCCCGGCGATCCCCTTCCGAAGCGCCTAGTCGTCATCCTCCATGTTGGTCACGAACACGGCATAAACGGGGAGATGATCAGAAATCTTCTGCCGGAACGTCAAGGCGGGATTTGGCTCATCTCTCATTGCCAGTGAGTAGTAGAAGTTGACGCCCGATGTCCCGGCGTATTCCCGTCCGCTGTAGGTGGTTTGAATCCAGATATTATCATACGAACTGACGAGCTCGTCACGCGCGTTTATCGCTGTGAGTGTTGAACAGGCAATGAAATGCGTCATCGTCGGGATCGATCTCAGTGGGACCCAGCCGGTGTCATCGGCACACAGGTTGAAATCGCCCATGAGAATGATATCGTTTTCTTGTGGATCCCGATCCTGAATCGCCCGAAAAACTTTCGCGAGCGCACGGGCTTCTTTCCGCATGACCTCTTTTCTTCGGTCGAAGTCGCTATGCATGACAATCATAGTGTAGTCAAAATTGTCGGTGCAGAACGACGCGGTGAACGGCTCGCGTTCGAATTCATCGAGCGTATCGGGCCAGACGAAAGCAGAGTGTTCTATAAACGTTGTCCGCTCCGTCTGGTATCCGATGGCATAGTACTCTTTGTACGTCGTGCGGCCGAGCTTCTCAGGAGAGGTGACGAAGCGCCAACGGGATCCCGTGAGATCGTCGAGCATGGCATTCAGGCGTTGAAGCGTATCGAGATTCATGACCTCCAGAAGGGCAATGACCTCGAACTGGGCGATGACTCGGGCCAGGGCATGAAGATCTTTCCCGTTGTCCCATCCGAGATGAAGTGCGTTGAATGAGGCGAAGACGCGCGTAACCGGCGATGGTTCCGGTATCGGTGTCTTGGAGCAACTCCAGGCGAGAACGGTAACAAGGAGGAGAAAGAGTGCCCTCGAGAGATACGGTGTGCTCGGACGATGTCCTGGAGTATCTACTTTCGATAATTCGCTCATGAGAGGTCCCCTCCTGAACGTTGGCTACGGGTTGTTGTTTGACGATGCATTAGTCAAGAGGCAGAGACGGAGTCAAGATCGTCGCTGATGGGCTTTTTGCTTTCCCGTGAAAAAGTCTCCATATTCGCCGGGTTGTCGACATGATGCCTGTACGACCATGAAATACCTCTCCAAAAAAGTATTTCGGGATGTTCTTCCCCCTGATCCGGGAATCTGGATGAGTTTTTGGATTCCGATCGTCATCGGCCTAGCCGTCTCAACGGAGGCCGGGATACGGACTCTACTCTTTGTTGTTGTTGGATTGCTTCTGGTCTGTGTGCGATCGATTCTGATTCGTCGCTCGCATGAAAAGATCTCCAGGGAAACGTTGATCTCGATGGGCGTGTTGGGGCTCGGGATTATTGTGTGCGCATCCTGGCTTGTGGTGGTCTCGAATCTGCCGATTCTCCTCCCCGCAGGGATATTGGCTGGGTGGGCGATGGTACGCAATGTGGGGGAGGTCCGATCGGGCAAAAACAAGAATGCACTGCGGCAAAGCCTTGGAGTCCTGGTCCTGACGGCGAATGTTGTGCTTATTCCGTATGTGACCACCGGTGAAATCGCGAATTCGACGATTCTTGTCTGGCTCACCGTCTTTTTCGTCTTTCTGGTGAGTATCGCGAACCTTGCGTTCAAACAGCAAGCAAAGGATCGGGGTGGTCAGGTAGCCGGCAGGAGATTCGCGGATTCGCTCGGACAGATCGCAGTCATGGTGGTCGTGACGGCTGCGATTCTCGGCATTGGATCACACCCGGCCTTCTCTGTCGCCGCAACGCTCGCATTCCTCCTCCTATCCGTCGTGCAAAGATGGTTTCTTCCTGTCGGCTTTCTTATCCGTTGGAAAGATCCTATCGAACTTATTCTCTTGAGCGGCTGGGGAGTGGGGTTTGTTGCCGGCTTCTACCTCTCCTGAGAAGATGAAAAAACTGAAGAATATACTTGACAGAAGAATTCTCAGTCTCTATATTTAAGACAAACAGGTCTGATTATCTCTATCAATCTTATGCCGACGATCTTCAGTAAGAGCGGGGAATATGCAATGCAAGCCGTTCTCTACCTGGCAAAGTATTCGGCGTCGCATCCTGTCCTTCTCAAAGAGATCTCCGATTCGCTCAAGATCCCTCGTCCGTACCTCAGCAAGCTGCTCCAAGGCCTGATTCGCGACGGGATCGTCGCGTCACACAAAGGTACGCGCGGGGGCTTCTCACTCGCCAGAGCATCGAACACCATTCGCCTCGAAGAAATTCTCCGTTCGGTTGAGGGATCCTCAATCCATGAGCGGTGTGTGCTTGGCTTCCTTTCCTGCCGCGATTCGAATCCGTGTCCCGTTCACCCAGAGTGGATCCGCGCGCGCTCTCTCATTCACGGAATTCTGACGAGACGAACGATCGACGAACTCACCACCCGCTTCGACCTCACGCGACGGGAATCCGAATCATGATCATGAAACCGATCTTGCGACCAGTTCCTCCACTACCATATGACAGAGTGACTCCATGAGGAGAGCGAGCCGCAGTGCCCCCAACATTCTTCGGCGCGTCGTCTATGTCGCGGCCGTCGTTCTTGCGACCGCACACGCACGTGCACAGGAAGCAGCAGACTACTTTCGACAGAACTGCCTGAGTTGCCACACAATCGGCGGAGGACGACTCAGCGGTCCCGATTTGAAGAACGTCTCCTCTCGCAAGGATCGCGCCTGGCTCGTGAAGTTCATGCTCGATCCAAAAGGAATGATCGAAACCGGCGACCCGTACGCCGCAGAGCTTCTGCGTGATGCACGGGGCACGGTGATGCCTCTCGTTGCGGGAATGTCGAGGCAACGCGCGGAATCCCTCCTCGATCTCATCGACGCAGAATCGCTGCTCGACAAGTCGCAGTTCGTCGGAATCACAATCAGCGACCGTCCCTTCACACAACGCGATATCGATCTGGGGAAAGAGATTTTTGTCGGGACAACGTCTCTGACAAACGCCGGGCCATCATGCATCTCGTGCCATACCGTTCCTGGACTTGGAGGTTTCGGCGGTGGAACACTCGCCCCGGACCTTACGACCGTCTTCGAACGCTACGAAGGCCGAAAGACGCTCGCGACGTGGTTGAGCGCTCCTGCGACGCCGACCATGCAGTCGGTTTACAAGTCGAAACCGCTGGATCCGGATGAGGTCCTCGCCATGGTCGCCTACTTCCAGCACACACTCCAACGAAATCCGGAGGATGCATCGACGGCGAGACTCAACTTTGTGCTGATCGGGCTCGGCGGCGCTGTTCTGTTGCTCGGGCTGTTCGATGTCTTCTGGAACAAACGCTTCCGCGCCGTCCGCCGTCCGCTGATTCACGCCAGCAAACTGGAGAAGACCCATGAGTGAGAACAAGAGGATTTCTTGGATCGACGATGAGATTTCTGCAAAGTCCCGCTCCTGGGAAGAGTTCTATCGGAATCGATGGCAGCATGACAAGGTGGTGCGGAGTACCCACGGGGTCAACTGCACCGGGAGCTGTACATGGATGATTCACGTGAAGGACGGTATCGTCACGTGGGAGATGCAGGGGCTCGACTATCCGTCGCTGGAGCATGGACTTCCGCCGTATGAGCCGAGAGGGTGTCAGCGCGGGATTTCGTTCTCATGGTATCTCTATAGCCCGTTGCGCGTGAAGTATCCGTACATCCGGGGAGCATTGCTCGATCTTTGGAAGAAAGCTCGCCTGGAGTACGACGATCCGGTGGATGCGTGGAAATCGCTGGTCACGAATCCGGAATCGCGCACGCGCTGGCAGCGGGCAAGAGGAAAAGGGGGGTTCCGTCGCGCAACGTGGGACGAAGTGCTCGAAATCATGGCTGCGGCGAACATCCACACCATCAAGTCCCACGGACCGGATCGGATAGCGGGATTCTCTCCCATCCCCGCCATGTCGATGGTGAGCTATGCGTCGGGTGCGCGGTTGATGCAGTTGATGGGGGGCATCTCGCTCTCATTCTATGATTGGTATTGTGACCTTCCGTCCGCATCCCCGGAAACATGGGGAGAACAAACCGACGTTCAGGAATCGGCCGACTGGTACAACGCGAAACTCCTCGCCGTGACGGGGTCCAACTTGAACATGACGCGTACTCCAGATTGTCACTTTGCTGCCGAAGCCCGCCATAACGGGACGAAGATGTACGTCTTCTCTCCCGATTTCAACCAGGTGGCGAAGTACGCCGATCATTGGGTTTCGATTAACGCCGGCCAGGACGGCGCGTGGTGGATGGCGGTCAATCACCTTCTCCTCCGAGAGTTTCACCACGAAAAACAAGTCCCCTATTTCCTCGACTACACGAAGAAGTATACCGACGCCCCATATCTCGTCGAACTGCACGAGGAGGGAAAGACATATGAAGCGGGTCAATTGCTCCGGGCAAATCGACTGCAGGGATATGCGGATGTCGAACACGGAGATTGGAAGTTCCTCATGTGGGATGCAGAATCGAAGAAACCAAAAATGCCGATGGGGAGCTCGGGATTTCGCTGGGGAACGGAAAAAGGAAAATGGAATCTTGAACTGAAGGATGGAAAAGATGGAAGTGCGATCGATCCCATTCTCACGTTTCTGAATAACAGCGATGCCGCTGTCTCGGTCCGGTTCGATGACTTTGGTGCGGGGTCATCGTGCTTCCGGTCCGTCCCAGTGAAGAACGTGACGACTGTCGACGGACGTTCCGTCGTCGTCGCGACCGTGTACGACCTCCTTATGGCGCAGTACGGAGTTCCCAGAGGATTGGAGGGGAGCTACCCGGCGAGCTACGATGACGCACATGCCCCGTACACACCCGCCTGGGCGGAGAAGTATACGGGGATCGGACGGGAAGACGTTATCCGGTTTGCGCGCGAATGGGGAACAACCGCAGAGCTGACGAAAGGGAAATGCACGATTATCATCGGTGCCGGCATCAACCACTGGTATCATGCCAACCTGATGTATCGGGCGGGGATCCATGCGTTGATGTTCTGCGGTTGCATCGGCGTCAACGGCGGCGGGCTTGCGCATTACGTCGGTCAGGAAAAACTCGCGCCCGGAGAGCCGTGGGGGGCCATTGCGTTTGCGAAGGATTGGTACGGTGCGACGCGTCATCAGAATGCGCCAAGCTGGCATTACGTGCACACCGATCAGTGGCGATATGAGAAAGAGTTCACCGATTATCACACGGTGCCGGCCAAACAGCAGAACGGTTCTCTTGCGAGCGGCCACGCGATGGATGTGCAGGTCAAAGCAGTCCGCAACGGCTGGCTTCCGTTCTATCCTCAATTCTCAAAGAACTCTCTTGATCTCGCGCGAGAAGCAGTCGCCGGCGGCGCCACATCGAACGAAGAGATCGTCGCATATACGGTCGATCAACTCAAATCCCGCAAGATGAAGTTCTCCGTCGAAGATCCCGATGCTCCGGAGAATTGGCCGAGAGTGTGGTACATCTGGCGCGGCAATGCGTTGATGTCCAGCAGCAAGGGGCATGAGTACTTTCTCCGGCATTATCTGGGGACGCACGACAACGCTGTTGCCGAGGACATGGCAAAAGATTCGGTGCGTGAGGTCGTATGGCATGAGATCGCGCCTCATGGGAAGATGGATCTCGTTGTCGATCTGAACTTCCGAATGGACACGTCGGCCCTCTATTCCGACATCGTTCTGCCGGCTGCAACATGGTATGAGAAAGCAGATCTCAACTCGACCGACATGCACAGCTTCATCCATCCCCTCTCGGCCGCGGTTCCTCCGTGCTGGGAATCGAAGAGCGATTGGGACATCTTCAAGGCGATTGCGAAGAAATTCTCCGAGCTTGTCCCTCCGCATTTCCCCGAACCGGTTCGCGATGTCGTTGTCACTCCACTTGCGCATGACTCCGCCGCAGAGATTGCACAACCGTCAATCAAAGACTGGACGAAAGGGGAGACCGATGCGATCCCCGGCAAAACGATGCCGTCGATCGCGGTCATGAATCGCGACTACAGAAATCTCTACAATCAGTTTATCTCCTTTGGACCGTTGGTTCGTGCAAACGGCATCGGCGCGCACGGGACGAAGTATTCGATCACCGATTTCTATGACGAGATGGCGCAGAATGGGAATTCTGTGACGTTTGACGGAAACAGGTATCCCTCATTGAAGGAAGGTCACGACGTGTGTGATGCGATCCTCCGGCTGGCCACCGTCACCAACGGAGAACTCTCGTATCGGTCATACAAGAACATGGAAGAAAAGGTCGGGTTGCCCCTGGCACAATTGGTGGAGGCCGATCGAGGCGTCCGCATGACGTACAAGGAGCTTCAGAGTAAGCCGGCGCGGCTCCTCAACAGTCCCATGTGGTCCGGATTGATCGCAAACGGCCGGGCATACTCCCCCTTCACCTACAACGTGGAAGCACTTGTGCCGTGGCGGACGCTCACAGGACGCCAGCACTTCTATCTCGATCATCCGGGTTATCTGCAATTCGGCGAACACCTTCCGACGTACAAACCGAAACCGCTCCCGACGATGTACGCCGATTTGCGGTTCACCAACGGCAACGGCAATGTGAAGATGTTGAACTACCTCACGCCGCATGGCAAATGGCATATTCACTCCACGTACGGCGACAACCAGCGGATGACGACGCTTTCCCGGGGAATCGAGCCGTTCTGGATCAACGACAAAGATGCGGCGGACATCGGCGTCAACGACAACGATTGGGTTGAAGTGTTCAACGATCACGGCGTCGTCGTCACGCGTGCGGCGGTCAGTGCCCGTATCCCCCGCGGCATCTGCATCATCTACCATTCCCCCGAGCGTACCTATTCAGTTCCAAAATCACCGCTGCGAAACAATCGGCGCGCCGGCGGACATAACAGTCTCACACGCACGCGCCTCAAACCGAATCTCATGATCGGCGGATACGGACAATTCACATATCATTTCAATTACTGGGGGCCGATCGGATGCAATCGCGACACCCACATCCTCGTCCGCAAACTGCCCGAGTTGATCTGGTAGGAGAAAGACTATGAACGTCAGATCCCAAATTTCAATGGTGTTTCATCTCGACAAATGCATCGGCTGCCACACCTGTTCCATCGCGTGCAAGAATGTCTGGACCGATCGGCGCGGGACCGAATACATGTGGTGGAACAATGTCGAGACAAAGCCGGGGACCGGCTATCCGACCAAGTGGGAAGATCAGGAGAAGTATCGCGGGGGATGGGAGAAACAGGATGACCGGCTTCGGCTGAAATCGACCACGAAGTTCCGCACCGTCACCGATATCTTCCACAATCCCTCCGGGGCGAGCATGGACGACTACTACGAACCGTGGACGTACAAATACGCCGATCTCTTCAACGCGCCGGAGGGATCCGACCAGCCGACCGCAATGCCGATCTCAATGGTCACGGGAGAGTATATCAATGTGGAAGCCGGACCGAACTGGGACGACGACCTGGGCGGATCGCCGGTCTACGCGGCAAACGATCCGAATCTGGAGGGACTCACCGAAGTTCAGCGTCAGCAGCTCTTCGCGATCGAGCGCCTCGTGTTCTTCTACTTCCCGAGAATCTGTAATCACTGTCTGAACCCCGGATGTGTGGCGGCATGTCCTTCCGGGGCTCTCTACAAGAGAGGTGAAGATGGTATCGTCCTGATCGACCAGAAGCGATGCCGCGGATGGCGCGCATGCGTGGCGGCGTGTCCGTACAAAAAAACCTTCTACAACTGGTCAACGGGCAAATCGGAGAAATGCATTTTGTGCTTCCCACGCGTCGAGACGGGTCAGGCCCCGGCATGTTTCCATTCATGTGTCGGCCGGATCCGATACCTCGGCGTTCTTCTCTACGATGCTGACCGCATCGAAGACGTCGCGAGGAGCGAGGATGCCGGGTTGATCGATGCCCACCGATCGATGATTTTGAATCCGCACGATCCGGCAGTGGTTGAGGCAGCGCGACAAAACGGCATACACGATGCGGTAATCCAGTCTGCCCAACAGTCACCCGTCTACAAGTTCGTCAAGGAATGGAAGATCGCCCTTCCTCCCCATATCGAATTTCGAACACTCCCGATGCTCTTCTATGTCCCGCCAATGTCCCCCGTAATGGCATCATCGGAGGAGGGGATGGTGAAAAGCGTGTCTGACGACTTTTTCCACGACATCGAACAAGCGCGCGTGCCGCTCCAATTCTTGGGAAATCTCTTCGGTGCCGGTCATCAGGCCAAGGTGGTCTATGCGCTGAAGAAACAAAAGGCGATTCGCACGTATCGCCGTGCGTTGACAGTCGGCGACATCTCGATGGACGTCGCCAGGCGGATGCTGACTGAGGCCGATTGTTCTCCGGAAGAGGCGGAAGCGATCTACAACCTCACATCCCTTTGCACATTCGATGACCGGTTTGTTATTCCACCGGCTCACCGTGAAGAGGCGATCGAGATGATGCTTGACCCGCATGAACATCGAGCGTCAACGGGATTTGGCTTCGTTGACGCACCGAAACGGGGACTGTAATGAACGGATCCGGTTTCTACACCTCACTTGCACGGCTTCTTGAATATCCGACGGAGGATTTCAGGGAGCGACTCTCGGCTTGTGTCGCCATGATAGATCGGGCGCTTGGGGATGACCGCGCGATGATGAGTGATTGCCGCAAGAGTTTCACGCCTTTTGAACGTGCGGTGAGTTCCCTGAGCACCGAAGAAGCCCAGGAACTCTATACGCGAACGTTTGATATCAGTCCGGTGGCGAGTCTGGAAGTCGGCTGGCATCTCTACGGTGAAGCGTACGAGCGGGGAGCTTTTCTGGTGAGGATGCGGGAATTACTTCGATCCGTCGGAATCCAGGAAGCCACCGAACTGCCGGATCATCTCTCCTATCTCCTGTGTGCTGTGGAACGTCTTGAGGCAGAGAGCGCAACGAGGATTGTACAAACATATCTCATCCCGGCGGTCGAGAAGATGCTTGCCGGTTTCAAAGACGAGGCAAATCCCTACCGTCATCTTCTCGAAACGATTGAGATTGTTTTGCACCATCACCATGCGTCTTTCATGGGAGCGTAACGTCATGGCAATCGAAAGTGCCTTTTTTGCGGATCAGATCTTGTTCATCGTGTTGCCGTACCTGTCGCTGATAAGCTTTCTCTTCGTCTCTATCAGGCGATATTTCCGTCAAACGTTTACCTATTCAAGTCTCTCCTCCCAGTTTCTCGAAAACCAGCAGCACTTCTGGGCTGTGGTGCCATTCCACTATGGCATCATTCTTCTCTTCGTCGGACATCTGGCAGCGTTCTTGGTTCCGCGAACGGTTCTTGCATGGAATAGCGTTCCCCTCCGGCTCTATATCCTCGAAGCTGCTGCCTTTGTCTTTGGGGTTCTGACGTTCGTCGGACTTGTGAGTATCGTCGTTCGTCGGTTTAGCGATCCGAAAGTGAAGCTGGTCACGAGTCCGGCAGACTGGGTCATCCTGGCGATGTTCGGAGTTCAGATCTTTACGGGGCTGTACACAGCCGTCTTTCACGGCTGGGGCTCATCGTGGTTCGCCGCATCGGTCACGCCATATCTTTGGTCGCTCTTCACATTGAATCCCGACATCACGCCCATTGTTGCGATGCCCTGGATGGTGAAGCTCCACATCATCGGTGCGTACATCATGTTTGCATTCTTTCCCTTCACCCGGCTGGTGCATGTCCTGGTCGTCCCGAATCCGTATCTCTGGCGCAAACCTCAGGTTGTGAGATGGTATGGAATTAAACGGCTCCTCCGGAGTCGATAACTCATCGTTGGTGATCTCAATTTCTATGAGAGCTGCATGAAAAGACCCGAGCTCATCGATTTCAGTCAGGAACGGATACGCGTGCTTCACTACACGTGGATCGCGTTCTTCATCTCGTTCTATGTCTGGTTCAATATGGCCCCGTTGGCAACGACCATGTTGCGAGAAGCGAACTGGCTGACAAAAGAACACATCAAAATCCTCGCGATCTGCAACGTGGCACTGACGATCCCAGCACGGATCGTTGTGGGCGCGCTCATTGACAAGTACGGTCCCCGAGTGGTCTTTTCCGGTCTGCTTGTCGTGATGTCGATTCCGACATTCATGTTCGCATTCGGCAACTCGTTTCTTCAGTTGCTGGTGTCACGGCTCTTCCTTGGAATGGTGGGTGCGAGCTTCGTCATCGGGATACGCATGGTGTCGCAATGGTTCCCGCCGAAGATGATCGGCCGCGCCGAGGGCTTCTACGCGGGCTGGGGGAATTTCGGATCGGCGTGGGCCGCGATGACGTTGCCGTGGATTGCTTTGACGTTTTTTGAAGAATGGTTTGGACTGGGCACCGACGGATGGAGATGGGCGTTGTTTGTGAATGGAATCGTTTCGCTTGTCTATGGTTTTGCCTATTATTTCCTTGTCCGCGACACACCCTCCGATCGGCCCTTCGTCGGGGTGAAGAAAACACAGCCCCTGGAGGTGACCTCATACGGAGATCTGGTGCAATACCTCATCTGGTCATTTCCCCTCGTTGGGGCGCTGGGATTGCTCGCCTGGCGCATCAGCAAGATCCAATTGACGAACGATATCGGGGAGACATACAGTCTCATTCCGGACTCCTTGCTCTACGTCATCTATGGTGTACTGTTGCTTGTGTACATCGGACACGTGGTGAAGTCTCTGCAGGTGAACCTGCCGCTGCTCCGCCGAGGAGTTCCGGATGAGGAGAAATATCCCTTCAGCAGTGTTGCCGCGCTGAACACGACGTACGTAGCGAATTTCGGGGCGGAGCTTGCAGTTGTCTCCATGCTGCCCGCCTTTTTCGAAAGCGTCTATCAAATCGGTCCCGAGGTCGCGGGTCTCATCGCTTCATCGTTTGCATTTGTCAATCTTGTCGCACGTCCGTTGGGCGGATTGATATCGGACACGATGAAGAACAGAAAGCTTGTCATGAGCATCTACATGTGCGGGATCGCGCTGGGATTTGTCGGGATGGGATGGATCAATTCCGCGTGGCCCATTTGGATAGCGGTCGCGGTCACGGTGCTCTGCTCTGTGTTCGTTCAGGGCGCGGAAGGCGCCACGTTTGCCATCATCCCGCTGATCAAGAGGAGAATGACTGGGCAGATTGCGGGGATGGCCGGGGCGTTCGGGAATGTTGGTGCCGTGGTGTATCTCGTTGTCTTCTCGCTCGTGGATGCCGAAACATTCTTCTTCATCCTGGCCGGGGGAGCCGCAGCGAGTTTTCTGTATTGCCTTATCTTTTTGAAAGAACCGAAGGACGCGTTCGCCGAAGACATTGCTCTCCCTTCGATCGCAGTCGGATCGATTGCAGACCAAGTTGCCGCGGCACGCGGTGAGGGGAGCATCGGGATTGCCCTCCAACCTGCCCAAATCAAGAAGAACGGAGGGGAGAACGAATGAAGAATCAGACGACCGCTGACTCGCCCCCGTCGCGTACGTTCCTTGAACGCTGGGAACCGGAGAACGACCGGTTCTGGAAGGAAACCGGATCGAGGATCGCGTGGCGGACTCTCACGATTACGACCATCACACTGGTGTTGTCGTTCGCGACTTGGTTCATGATGAGTGCGGTGGTTGTGAGACTTCCCGGGATCGGATTCCAATTCGATACGATGCAATTGTTCTGGCTCGCGGCGATGCCCGGACTTGCCGGCGGGACGCTCCGCATTCTCCACGCGTTTCTCATCCCCATCTTCGGTACCCGCCATGTCATCACAGTTGCGACACTCCTGAAGATGATTCCGTGTATCGGAATCGGACTGGCCGTGATGAATCCTGAGACTCCGTTTTGGTTGTTCCTTGTCCTCGCGTTCTCTGCGGGATTCGGCGGGGGGGATTTCTCTTCATACATGCCGAGCACGAGCATTTTCTTTCCAAAGCGGCTTCAGGGAACGGCACTGGGCATCCAGGCAGGCATCGGGAACTTCGGGGTGAGTCTCGCGCAATTCGTCACTCCTTGGATCATTGGGATTTCGATCTTTGGTTCTCTGGTTGGGAGCTCCCAGATTCTCACGAAGGGAGGAACAACTTCCGACGTCTGGCTCCAGAATGCCGCTTTCTGGTACGTACCGCTGCTCCTCATTCTTGGATTGCTGGCGTGGAAGTATCTGCGAAGTGTTCCAGTGAAAGCTTCCTTGAGAGAACAGCTCGATATCTTTGGCAACAAGCATACATGGTTTTGCACGATCACATACGTCATGACCTTCGGTTCGTTTTCCGGATTGTCGGCAGCATTTCCGCTTCTGATCAAGACGGTTTACGGTCATTTTCCGGAAGCGCCCGATCCGCTTACATACGCTTTTCTTGGTCCGCTCATTGGTTCCACCATTCGAGTCGTCGCAGGCCCGATCTCCGACAAGACCGGTGGCGCGATTCTCACGCACATCGTCGGTATCGGCTTGATTCTATCCGCGGCTCTGATGGCCACCGGGGGATTGCTGACGCCGAGTTCTCTTGATCAGTTTCCGTACTTCGTCGGACTCATGCTGGTGATGTTTTTCTTGTCGGGCGTAGGTAATGCATCCACCTTCAGACAGTATCCGATCATCTTCGAGCACTCTGCGCGTCAAGGGGCGGGAGTGATCGGATGGACGGCGGCCGTCGCCGCGTACGGTCCGTTCTTCTTCTCGACGCTGATCGGATTCTCCATCACCAGCGCGGGTTCAGCAGAGCCGTTCTTCTACGGCATCGGCGGATACTATGTTGTCGCCACAATCATCAATTGGTACTACTACACGAGGAAGGGATGCGAAAAACCGAGTTAGGAATTGCGTCCGGAACGGTTGGTTCACCCTGCTGGTCGATTCCCGGGATCGTGATCGAATGAGGAATTGAGCATGATGAAGAACCGCATCGTTTCGATCATCCTTTTGATAGGTGTGTTCCTCAGCGCGTTCGTCTTTGTGAATTCATACAATCGGAATTTCCGGTACCCGGGGAACAACGAAGGCTACGAGCCGATCCAGCCGATCAGTTATTCGCACCGGCTGCATGCGGGGGAACTGGGCATTGCATGTCTTCACTGCCATGCGGGAGCCGAGCGGAGTCGTCATGCGGGAATTCCTTCGATGAACATCTGCATGAATTGCCACCAATACGTGACTGCTCCATTGCTCGAGGTGAAAGCGGAGGACGATCGGGCGACAGAAGAGAATCGAAAGCCGCGCGTGATCGTTTCACCCGAACTCAGAAAAATTTATGATGCCGTCGGACTCGACGAGCAATTGAAATCGGATCCACATCGTCCATCGCGGTCGGTCGAATGGATCAGGGTTCACAAGGTCCCCGATTTCGTGTACTTCGATCATCGAGCGCACGTCACAGTCGGTGTCGAATGTCAAACGTGCCACGGTGCCGTCGAGACGATGGAGCGCGTGCGTCAGGTATCTGATCTCTCGATGGGATGGTGCGTGAATTGCCACCGTGATGCCAATCGTGATGGTGTAAAAGGCAAGAAAGTCAAGGCATCCACAGACTGTACGGCATGTCACTACTAGGACAGCAAATTCGATGACGACGAGGATTTCAACGCCGGATCATTTTCGCGAAGCCGAAATGGGGAACGAGAGAGGCGATTTGTCACCGAACATACCGTTCAGCCGCCGAACATTTCTCAAAGCTGCCGGATTCACGTTTGCCGGCGGATTGCTTGCAGGGTGCGAGAGGGGAAGGATAGAAAAGGCAATTCCGTTCTTGGTGAAGCCGGAAGAAATGACTCCCGGCGTCGCAACGTGGTATGCGTCGACGTGCGGCGGTTGCTCCGCAGGGTGCGGCGTGCTGGTGAAGAACCGGGATGGCCGGCCGATCAAAATTGAAGGGAATCCGGACCATCCTCTCTCCCAAGGAGGACTGTGTCCCACCGGCCAGGCGTATCTGCTTCCGCTGTACGACTCAACGAGACTGCTGAAGCCACTTTCCGGCGGAGAGGAGACGACGTGGGAAGCGCAAGACAAAACAATTGCCGCGACGCTTGAAGAAATCAGGCGTCAGAACGGATCGGTCCGGCTTCTGACGGGGACGATGACAAGTCCCTCCTCACTCAGCGCAGTGAATAGGTTCATCCAAAGCTTCCGGAACGCTACGCATGTCATGTATGACGGACTCTCCGCGTCGGCAATACTTGATGCGCAGGAGATCACATTCGGAAAACGCATTCTGCCTCAATATCGACTCGATCGAGCAGAGGTGATCGTTGGTGTCGACGCCGATTTCCTCGGATCGTGGATTTCTCCGGTTGAATTCTCTTCGGCGTACAGCAGAGGACGCACACTCACGGGAGGAAAGAAGACCTTCTCGCATCATACCCAGATCGAATCGCACCTCTCCCTCACCGGAAGTAATGCGGACATGAGAATCAGTGCCTCGCCGGGTGAGGCACTAGGCATTCTTCGTTCCCTGGCATCGGTGGTGTCAAAACGAACCGGACGGTCGATTACGGTACACGATGCCTCGCAGGGTCATGAGGAGGTGGCCCGGGAACTGGCCGAGCGTCTGCTTGCAGCGCGCGGAAGAGGGCTGGTCGTGTGTGGAACGAACCATCTCGAGTCTCAGCTTCTCGTGAACATCATCAACCATGCCCTCGGCAATTATGGGAACACACTCACGCTCTCGCCCGGATCGTTGCAGAAGAGAGGGAGTGATCGTGACTTCGGAGCTCTTGCCGAAGAGATGAGGAACGGCAAGATCGATGCGTTGATTGTCGTCGGTGTAAACCCGGTGTATGATGCCCCCGGATCGTGGCGATTCGGTGATCTCCTCCAGAATGTTCCGCTCACCGTCGTTCTCGGCGACCGGCGGGATGAAACCAGTTCGCGTGCCGAGTTCGTTTGTCCGATTCATCATCCGCTCGAGGGATGGAGCGATGCGCAACCGATCGAGGGGATGTTCGCGCTCAGACAGCCGACAATTTCGCCGATCGGCCAGACGCGTGAGCTGGTAGAAACTCTCTCTGCATGGTCGGGGCAATACCGATCGTCCTACGATCAGATTCGATCACACTGGTTGGAACGAATTCACCGGAGAGCGGGGGGTTCAAAACCGTTCGACCGTTTTTGGGATGATGTCGTGCGCGAAGGAAGCATATCGGTTCCTGCCGACGAACGGACGTTCACATTCAACACCCCGGGGGTGCAACAGGCGCTCGCGCACTCTGCGGATTCTCCACGTTCCGCAGATGGCATCTATGATTTGGTTCTCTACGCGAACGCATCAATGCTGGATGGCCGCAACGCGCACAATCCGTGGCTCCAGGAACTTCCCGATCCGGTCACAAAGATTGTGTGGGACAACTACGCGTCGATTTCGCAGGCCGCAGCACGTTCGTTGGGAGTGAAAGAGGGGGATGTCGTCGAGATTCGCAGTGGAGACGTCTCGATCAAGATCCCGGTCCATATTCAACCGGGTCACCACGATGGGGTGGTCGCGGTTGCTCTCGGATATGGAAGAATGGGAACCGATCGCTTTACATCAATTGGACCTGAGTGGCTTGAAGCGAAACCCACCGTTCTGCCGGGTGATCTCGTTGGAACTAATGCCGCTCCGTTCATTCAGTATGACGGACAACATGTTGACTACCGCCGCGGCGTGAGCATTCAGAAAACCGGGAAACGACACGAGCTTGCCTCCACCCAGGAGCACCACTCTCTCCATGTTCCTGAGCATCTTCGGACCGGAGACGGGGAGCGCCGACCGATCATTCAGGAGACGACCTATCGGGCGTATGTCAGAGAGCCGTCGAGCGGGAGCTTCCCCAAGCACAAACTTGTAAGCATGTGGCCCGATGCCCATGAGTACAAAGGGCATCATTGGGGAATGGCTATCGATCTCACGGCATGCACGGGATGCTCTGCGTGCGTCATCGGATGCCAGGCGGAAAACAATATTCCCTCGGTCGGAAAAGACGAAGTCAGGCGCAATCGGGAAATGACCTGGATCCGCGTTGACCGCTACTACACGGAGGAAAACGGAGAAACGACGGTCGCCCACCAGCCGATGATGTGTCATCACTGTGATAACGCGCCGTGTGAGACGGTGTGTCCGGTCCTCGCGACGGTCCATAGCGAGGAGGGATTGAATCAGCAAGTGTACAACCGTTGCGTGGGAACGCGATACTGTGCCAATAATTGTCCGTACAAAATTCGGCGGTTCAACTGGTTCGATTACGAACATGGCGACGACCTGCACAAGATGGTTCTCAATCCCGATGTGACGGTGCGCGAACGGGGGATCATGGAGAAATGCACCTTCTGTATCCAGCGAATCCAGGAAGCCCGTATCGTCGCGAAATCGGAGGGGAGGAGTATCCGGGACGGGGATATCAAGACCGCGTGTGAGCAATCGTGCCCGACGAGGGCAATCGTCTTCGGCGATATGAACGATCCCCAGAGTGAGTTGACGAAGCGCATGAATGATCCGAGACACTATCGCGTGCTGGAGGAACTTGGCGTCAGACCATCCGTGGGATATTTGACCCTGGTAACCAACAGGGAAGAGGGCGAGGGAGGACCGGCGAATGGCTGATCACGTCTCGAACCTCCGGAAGCCCCTTATTCTCGGCAACAAGACGTATGAGGCTGTGACGCGCGATGTTTGTCACCCTCTCGATCAGAAATCGTCGAAGGCGTGGTGGATGACGTTTCTCGTCGCGATGGCCATGATGGGATTGGGTATGGTCGCCGTCACGTATCAGATCGAAACCGGGATTGGCACGTGGGGGCTGAACAACACCGTCGGCTGGGCATTCGATATCACGAATTTTGTTTTCTGGATCGGCATCGGACACGCCGGAACGCTGATCTCGGCGATCCTCTTCCTCTTCCGCCAGCGCTGGCGCACGTCGGTGAATCGATCTGCAGAAGCGATGACGATCTTCGCAGTGATCTGCGCCGGGATCTTTCCCATCATCCACATGGGGAGGCCGTGGCTGGCATTCTGGGTCATTCCGTATCCGAATTTCCGAGGCCCGCTGTGGGTTAACTTCCGTTCGCCGCTTGTGTGGGACATGTTCGCAATCAGTGTCTACTTCACCATCTCGCTGGTGTTTTGGTACGTGGGACTGATCCCTGATCTCGCGACAATTCGGGATCGAACGACCTCCAAGATCAAACGAGCGATCACCGGATTCTTCAGTCTCGGATGGAACGGTTCGAACAAGACCTGGCTCCGATACGAAACCGTCTATCTCCTCCTTGCCGGTCTCGCAACGCCTCTTGTGGTCTCGGTGCATACAATCGTGAGCTGGGACTTCGCCACATCGATCATCCCCGGGTGGCACGCGACGATCTTTCCCCCCTATTTTGTGGCAGGCGCAATTTTTTCCGGCTTTGCCATGGTCATGACCCTCATGTTGATTGTCCGGAAAGTTCTCCATTTCGAAGACTACATCACCCTTCACCACATCGAAGCAATGTGCAAGGTGATTATCGCAACGGCGGGAATGGTCGGACTCGCATACATGACGGAGTTTTTTGTCGCCGCGTATTCCGGGAACGAATACGAACGCTTCGCATTTGTGAACCGGGCGCTTGGGCCCTACGCCTGGGCGTATTGGATTATGGCCGTATGCAACGTCCTGATTCCACAGCTTCTCTGGTGGAAGAAGATCCGTACCAATCCGACGGCAGTGTTCTTTATCGCGATTCTTATCAACGTCGGGATGTGGTTCGAGCGATTTGTGATTATTACGATCTCCCTCACGCGTGACTATCTCCCCGCGAGTTGGGCGAGTTACGCTCCCACTTCCATCGAGATTGCGACTCTGATCGGGAGTTTCGGACTCTTCTTCACGCTCTTTCTCCTCTTCGCCCGATTTCTTCCGATGATCGCAATCGGCGAGGTCAAAGGCGTGCTCAGCTACGGCCACAGACAGAAAGGAGACCATTCATGACGGAACGTCTCCTGGTCGCGACCTTCGGTGGCGAACGTGATATTGTCGACGCAACACGCGCCGCGAAGGACGCCGGATATCACATCGTCGATGTGTACGCTCCCTACGCGATTCACGGTCTCGACAAAGCGATGGGGCTTCGCCCCTCGAGACTCCCATGGATCTGCTTTGGTCTCGGATTGACGGGGGCAATTGCCAAGCTGTGGTATCAAATATGGACGTCGGCCACGAGTTGGCCCGTGAATGTCGGCGGAAAGCCGCTGAGTTCCGTCCCGGCGTTTGTTCCCGTCACGTTTGAGATCATGGTGCTGTTTGCCGGCGTGGGAACGGTCCTTGCCTTTTTCTTCGTCAGCAGGCTCCGTCCGGGCAAACACCCGAAGGTTCTCTATGAAAGAGTCACAAACGACAAGTTTGTGCTCGTCCTTCTTCAGAACGATGCGGCATTCGATGTTTCGAACGTGAGAGCACTCCTCGAACGATTTCACGTAGAGCGTATCGAAGAGCGACTGACGGAGGCAGGCCGATGACGAAGCGCGTTCATCCTAACTACATGCTTCTTGCGCTTCTTCTGGTCCTTGCCGGCTTGACGCTGTTTCTCCGGCGCGACTATCTTGCGCGCAATGCGGAAATTCTTCCGGGCATGGTTCATTCGGTCCCGGCTGAGGCGCAAGCACCATTGCCTGCGTTTCCGGATCATCGCGCATTGCATGAGCCGGCTCGAGGCTCAATACCGATGGAATTTCAGCCGGTTCATTATCGCCGTACACCGGAAGAGGCGCTTCGCGCCGGGGTGGAGCTTTCCAATCCCGTGAGGCCGGATAGTGTGGAAGAACGTGAGCGAGGCGCCTTTGTGTTTATAACGTTCTGTCAACCGTGTCATGGGAGTGGAGGGATGGGCGATGGAAAGATTGTGCAGCATGGATTCCCTCCGCCCCCATCACTGTTGGCCGATCGAGCCGTACGAATGAAGGATGGACAAATGTTTCACGTCATGACGTACGGCCAGGGGAATATGCCCTCCCTGGCGTCGCAAGTGGAAGCGAGGGATCGCTGGAGAGCCATTGTGTACATCCGTTCGCTTCAAGCACCGAAAGGAATCACATCGGGAAAATGAGTATCCCTCGATTACCTGTTCCGGAAACTTCTCCGCAATCGCGTTGGCTCGGACCGCTCCGCACCGTGTCCATACTCGGCGCGCTGATCGCGGTCGTCGGAGTCATCGCGGTTCCATTGCGTGCGTGGCCGAACCTCCTATTGGCTGCATACTATCTGTTGGGAATCGGACTGGCCGGAGCGATCTTCCTCGCGATCCAGTACGTTTCCAACGCGGGATGGAGCGTTGCCATTCGGAGAGTCCCGGAGGCGATGATCGCATCGCTGCCGGTTGCGTCGATCGCCATGCTGGTGCTGCTGTTCGGGATCCACGACCTGTATGAATGGAGTCATCTCGATATCCTGGCGGTCGACAAGATCCTCCAGGCCAAACGCTGGTGGCTCAACATCCCCTGGTTCGCAGGACGGATGGTGTTCTTTCTCGGCATGTGGCTGTTCTTTGCCTTCGCGTTGGTTCGTCTTTCACGCCGTCAGGATGAACACGATGGTCTCGAATACTTCAACCGTGCGAAACGATATTCGGCTCTGTTCCTCGTCGTCGTTGCGCTTAGCCTCACGCTCGCCAGCATGGACTGGATCATGTCCATTGAACCCCACTGGTACAGCACCATCTTTGGAATCTACAATTTTGCAGGGCTCTTTCAGAGCGGCCTCGCGGCGATCGCCATTCTGGCGATTGTTTTGCGTCGCGCAGGACCGTTGGAGGGCATTCTCACATCAGAGCACCTCCACGATCTGGGCAAACTGATTGTTGCGTTCAGCACATTCTGGATGTACATCTGGTTCAGTCAGTATCTCCTGATCTGGTATTCCAACATCCCGGAAGAAGCGTCATATCTTGTTCACCGTCAGGAGGGAAGCTGGGCCATCTTCACCGTCCTGAACGTCGTCTTCAACTGGGTGATCCCCTTCGTGGTCTTGCTGCCGAAGTGGACGAAGCGGAATGAGGGGGTGTTACTGAAGGTCGGGATCATCCTTCTCATCGGCCACTGGATCGATCTCTTCTGGATGATCCTGCCACCGTTTATGCGGAATGGTCCACAGGTCGGACTTTGGGAAATCGGACCGGTGGCGGGGGCGGTTGCCGCGGCGGCATACCTGACGCTCCGATCGTTTGCAAAAGCAAATCCAATTCCCAAAAACGATCCCCTGATTGTCGAAAGTCTGAACTATCACTCATGATTCATTCTTCCATTCCGAGAAATCTCCGATGAAACCGACTGACATCCTCAAACAAGAACATCGCAACATCGAACGAATGCTGGACGTGCTGGAACGATCTGTCACGCGCGCACAGAGTGGAGAAGAGGTTCAACCCCAGGTCTTCCGCGACGCGATTCGATTCATTCAGTTGTATGCCGATCGCTGCCACCATGGAAAAGAAGAGGATCTCCTCTTCAGCGCAATGGAGCAGCGCGGTTTTCCGCGCGAGGCCGGCCCGATCGCCGTGATGTTGTTCGAGCATGACCAGGGAAGAGCGCACATTCGATCCATGGGTGAAGCCGTTGAGCGGTATGCTCAGGGAGACCGTGGGGCGATCGGTGATATTCACAATCACGCGTTGGGGTTTGTGGGGCTTTTGCGTCAGCATATCCAGAAGGAAGACCACGTTTTGTTCCCGATGGCAGAACATCATCTCGATCGCAGTGATCTCGAGCGACTGGAAAAAGAATTCGCAGAAGTGGAATCTTCCAGTGAGTCGTGTTCTCTGAAGCATGAGCTGATTGCGCTCCTCACCAGACTCGAGACTCAATTCCCGTCGTAGTTCGGGTCCCAGCGGACATTCCTCCTCCGGAGGACTTGTCTTCCAGCGAATCTTCCCATATGTTCCACCAAAGAAATCGAATCGTACGGAACGATTGCCTGATTCCGGCCGTTCACGCCAAGGGCAACGATCCTCACAACACGAACGGCTTCTCCACATCATTCGGAATCTTCGATCCACTGCCGGGTGAAATTGCGAGATCAACCACGGAGGACTCTTATGAACAGATTGATTGCACTTCTTGTCTTTTGTATCCTGGGGGCCACCATCTACGGTTTTACGATGTCCAACGCGGTGAAGAGAAGTGCCGCCGATGACGGATCTCCCACCCGCGCGATCCAGACGCAGAAGAAGGCCGTCGACCCGAAAACATGTTTCACCTGCCATGAAGAGGTTCAATCACTTCACACGGGGAGCAAACATCAACGGCTCAACTGCGTGACCTGTCACTCCAATCTTGATCTGCACCAAGAAGATCCGTCGACCAAGCCGATCACGAATCTCGAAATCAAGACCTGCGGCAACTGTCACAAAGAACAGTATGATTCGTTCTTTCATGTCAACCTCGAATCGCGAGCGCGCGTGGAAAAAGCGACCACGACAAGCCGATCGCCGACCTTCGACAAACTCATGATGCCCCATGCCTTCACCAAGGAACATGGAGAACCCCGCAGTCACGCATTTATGCTCGTCGATCACTACATCGTCGATCGTGCGTATGGCGGACGCTTCCAATACAAGGATCTCAAGAATATCACGAAGACCGGGAAGGCGTGGGATTTGTTGCTCGACAAAGAACCGTCGTCCAATGGTCAAAAAGTATTCATGTCGCAGACTGCGATCGCAGCCAATCCGACATGTCTCAGCTGCAAAAGCTCGGATCAAATTCTGAAGTGGAAGTATAAGGGGGATCCGTCGCCGGACGCTGTGTGGTCCAGAACTTCCGACGTCGTTCAGATGGCACGCGATCTCCAGCAACCGGTCGGATGCATTCACTGTCACGATCCGCACGGAACCAATCCTCGCGTCGTGCGTGATGCGTTGATCGAAGCAGTGGTCGATCGAGGCGAAGGGACCTATCCGTACGACAAGAAGAAAAGTGCGGACGTGACGATGACAAAGATCACATTTCGCGATTTTCGGGCGATCGGGATTCTCAACAAGAAGGATTCCAATCTGATGTGCGCGCAATGCCACGTCGAATACAACTGCAATCCGGGACATGACCCGAAGTCCGGCGCCGCAGTCACAAAAGCAGATCCGCGCACGAACATCTTCCCCTGGACAAATGTGCTGGACTACAATAAGAAGATGGAGCAGTTCTCATTCAAAGACTTCAAACATGCCGTCACGGGCGCATCGCTCTCGAAGATCCAGCATCCGGAAACAGAGGTCTTTTGGGGAAGCAAACATGAGCGGGCGGGCGTTGAATGCAAGCATTGCCACATGCCGGTCGTGAAGAAGGGTGCGAAGAGCTACACCTGGCACGGCCAGAAGAGTGCGCGGTACATGACCAAGGAGACCTGCATCTCATGTCACACGTACTGGACGGAGAAGGAGGCCGTATACCAAATCGATGCGATCCAGAACTACATACGGGGAAAGATGAGAAAGGCGGAATTCTGGCTCGCCGAGTTTATCGACACATATCAGCGTGCGAAAGATCTGGGGGTGGATGATGCACAACTCGCGAATGCGCGCACGTATCACGATCAGGCGCACACCCTGTGGGAGTGGTGGACGGCGGAAAACTCCGACGGCTTCCATAATCCGGCCCAGGCCAGGGAATCGCTGACAAAATCTGTCGACGCGGCACAAGAAGGAACCAAGTTTCTGGAGAATCTCATTGCCCAGAAGAAGGGGACCAAATAGCGCGATGCCGAATGGATCGCGCAGGGACATAGCTCTGCCACCAAGCGTATTCAGAGGGTTGACATGAAAATCAAAATTGTTCCATCCATGATGATGTTGTTCATTTCCGTTTCCGCAGCATTTGCCCAGGAGTTCCGTCCCACGTATCGTTGGTTTGGGGATGTGCGCATCCGGGGCGAAGTTGATATGCGGGATTTCAATCAGGTGACAGCCGCCAATACCGTGACGTTGCTGAGGACGCGGCTCGGACTGGAAGCAATCCCGATTGAGAACGTTCGAGTTATCGTGCAGGCCAGAGACTCGCGCGTCTTCGGACAAGAACGCGATGCCGGAGGATCATTCAACACGCTTTCCGACTCCCGCAATCTCGATCTGCACCAGGGATACGTGGAAATCAACAAGCTCTTCGCCGACGAACTGTCGCTTCGCGCAGGACGGATGGAGATGAGTTACGCCAACGAACGAATCATCGGGACGGTCGGCTGGCACAACGTGGGCCGCGTGTTCGATGGTGCCCTCGTCAACGTCAATCTCGATTGCGCCTCCTTCGATCTCTTTGCAACCAACGTAGGGGAGGTGCAACCGTACGTTCCCGTAGCTACGCCGACGTCGGTCAGGTACGTTCGCGATGTCGGCTTCGATTTCTACGGCCTCTATGCAACTCTCAAAAAGATCACAGACACGAAGCTGGACGCCTATCTGCTGTATCAGTGGGATCGCAACCAGACCGTCCTCGGAAAATCGGATTTGAAACGCTACACCGTCGGATCGTACGTGAAAGGAAAGCAGGGGTCGATCGACTACGAGGCAGAAGTGGCGTATCAAGGGGGTGACCGAAGAGGAGCGGACGTCTCAGCGTATCTGTTGACAGGAGCGTTTGGGTACTCGTTCCCCGGCTCCAGGCTTTCACGAGTGTCGCTCGGTTACGAGCTTCTCTCCGGAACACCGGTCGGCGAGACGAAGTACAAAACGTTCGATCCCCTGTATGCCACGAATCACAAGTTCTACGGCTTCATGGATTATTTCATCGCCATTCCGGCGAACACCGGCGACCGGGGGCTGGAAGATTTCGTTGCCCGCGCAACATTTGCGCTCGGCGACAACCTGAGTGCCAATCTCTGGCTGCACAATTTCTCATACGGGCAACCTGTCGGCGGAGAATCGGCCCTCGGACAGGAAGTGGATATTGTCGCCTCCTATCGCTATAATGCGAAGGTTGCGTTCGAGCTCGGCGCGTCCACATTTATTCCTGCGCACAACATGCGCGTCCGATTTGGTGGAGCCGACGCGGCGCTGTGGGGTTACCTGAGCCTGATGGTGACGTTCTAGCACAAGGATGACACGATGCTGGTCGATCAATACGGCAGGAGTCATACGTATCTTCGGATTTCCGTGACCGATCGCTGCAATTTGCGGTGTACGTACTGTATGCCTGCCGATGGGATTAACCTCCGTGCAAAGGACGCGATTCTGACATTTGATGAGATTGTCCAGATTTCCGAGATGCTGGTGGAATTCGGAATTCGGAAGATCCGGATTACGGGGGGAGAGCCGTTGGTCAGAAAAGAAGTGGAGAACCTCTGTGGTCGGCTCGCGCAGATTCGCAGACTCCAAACCCTGGCTCTTTCGACGAACGGGGCAAATCTGAGCGACAAAGCGGCGGCTCTGCGTCGTGCCGGAGTCTCACACGTCAATGTCAGTCTCGATACACTCAGACCCGAGCGGTTTCAATCAATCACTCGCCGAGATCGTTTTTCCGATGTGATGAGAGGAATCGAAGCGGCGGTGAGCGAAGAATTTACGTCGTTGAAGATCAACACGGTTGTCATACGGGGATTCAACGATGATGAGATCCTGGATTTTGTTCGACTCGCCGTCTCTCTCGACGTGAATGCGCGGTTCATCGAGTATATGCCTTTTCCGGGGAACGATTGGAGGAAAGAGAGATACGTCCCATCGAATGAAATCCGTTCGATCATCGAAACGAAATACTCTCTCGAGGCGAAACAGCAGGAAGAGAGTGTCCACGGCCCGGCGGCTGATTTTCGGGTGATCGGGACGAATGCAACGATCGGCTTCATTTCGACGATGAGCGCGCCTTTCTGCTACGGTTGTAACCGGCTCCGTCTCTCATCGGACGGCCGATTGCGCGTCTGTCTTTTCGCGCAGGAGGGAATCGATCTTAAGACTCCTCTGAGGAACGGCGCATCAGCTCAGGAGCTGCAGGCCTTGATCCTGGGTGCTCTCGCGGACAAATGGGAAAAACACCCGGGTGAGGAGGAATTGGAAAAGAAAACCCACGGTCACATGATCGGCATAGGAGGTTGAAAACCCGTCGATTGAGTAGAGTCGTAGTGTGCGTAGGGGTCGGTGGCGACGGACACGTAGGAAGCAAAATCGCGGAGGCGCGGAGAACGCGGAGGCTCGCAGAGGATGATGTGCTATAACATTCACTCTGCGATTCTCTGCGCACTCCGCGTCTCCGCGTTGAGTTTTTGTGACAGCTGACCCTCACGTTTGAGATGCCGGTCAGCGAGAACAACAATTGAAACAGCAATGCCAAAAGCACAAGAGTTGGAGAGACTCCCGGCTGCCATCCTTGCCGGCGGAAGAAGCAGTCGGATGGGAAAGAACAAGGCCCTTCTCCCGTTGGGTAACTCCACTGTTATCGAGCGGATTATCGGCACCGTCCGGCCGCTCTGCGACCCGCTCTTCCTCGTTGCAGATTTCGAAGAAGAGTACAGGTTCCTCGGGCTTCCAGTCTACCCCGATATCTACAAGAACTCAGGACCACTTACCGGAATCCACTCGGCCCTTTCTCACGCCAAAACTGACCGGGTTGTCGTACTCTCCTGCGATCTCCCCTTTGTGTCGTCAGATGTGTTACTGCACCTGATCGGTTGGACAGGCGAATGTGATGCACTGGTCCTCTCAGATCGGGGAAGAATCCATCCGCTGTGCGGCATCTATCGCAAAAGATCTCTGAACATCATCGATACAGCTCTCCGTCGCGAAGAGCGTTCTGTCCAATCCTTCCTTCGTACGATCAACACTGTCACGATCGACCTCTCTGATTGTCCTTCGATTTCCCCTGCCGTTCTTACTAACCTGAATACGCCCGAGACGTACCAAGCGTGCCTTGATTTGATCACGCGTGAACATCTCAACTGAAGTGCGACGCGGTGGAGCGCTGGCTCTGATGGGTGAGTAAACCGACGGGGAGAAGGTTAAAGAATTGGCCGACCGGAACCGCGGAATCGCAATCAAGATCCTCATCCGTAATCGAATTTCTCCAGGCGGCGGGAGCATAGGGGGGAAGTTCGATTGCCGTATCCTGCCAGACTCTTTCGCCATCAGCGTGATCGCTTCTTGTTGAACTGATGACACTCGAGGGGGGAGACACCGAATCTTGAAGGATTTCCCCCGACTTCGTTGAGGGAAATCAACTTACCGTGCAGGTAAAGCGCCGTGTCCTCGAAGCCCTTCGCCATCAAGGAACCTGTGAGCTGCTAAGAGCTTCGTACGAATCCAATCCATCTGATAACATATTGCTCGTCCAGGTATTCGGGAAATTCCAGAACCGGAAAGCGCCTGATGAAGTCAAATTCATAGCTCAGCGCCGTGCGCTCACATCAACACTCGCGTGTACCGCATCGAGCCGGAGTCCGTTGATCTGATAGCGCTCGAACCAGTGAATAGCGTTTTCGATGAAGAAGTCGCGAACGTGGTGATTGTGAGGGTCATCGAGATTTATCGCCAGGCCTCATGATGCCTTTTGTGTGTTCTTGAATAGGACAAGAGAGAGCGGAGGAAGTGTTACGGAGAGAGATTCGTATCGTCCATGCGCCGGAGTCGGTGCGGCCTCCAGTCCACCAAGATTTCCTGCTCCGCTTCCTCCGTACAACGTCGCATCGCTGTTGAGGATCTCTTTCCAGAATCCGCCGGTCGGTACGCCGATCCGGTAGTTTTGACGCGGAACGGGGGTAAGATTGAGCACGGCTACGACGAACGCCTTGGGATCCTTGCCACGGCGAAGAAAGCTGACGATACTGTTTTCCCAGTCATGGAAGTCGAGCCATTCGAATCCTTCATTGGAAAAATCGAGTTCGAAGAGGGTCGGTTCCGATCGATAGAGGTGGTTGAGATCCTTCACCCAACGCTGAATGCCGGAATGGAACGGATACTGGAGGATATGCCATTCGAGGCTGGTCTCGTGATCCCATTCTTTCCAGACGCCGAACTCGCTCCCCATGAAGAGGAGCTTCTTGCCCGGGTGGGCGTACATATATCCGATAAGCGCGCGCAGGTTCGCGTGCTTTTGCCATTCATCGCCCGGCATTTTTCCGAACAACGATCCTTTTCCATGGACAACTTCGTCGTGGGAGATTGAGAGGACGAAGTTTTCGTGGAACGCATACCAGATACTGAATGTCAACTGATTGTGATGGTACTTGCGGAACAGAGGATCGGTGGAGAAGAACTTGAGCGTGTCGTGCATCCATCCCATGTTCCATTTTAGTCCGAAGCCAAGCCCCCCAAGATATGTCGGCCGCGACACCATCGGCCATGCCGTCGATTCCTCGGCAATGGTCTGCACATCGGGATGGGTTGAATAGACCGCATGATTGAACTGCCTCAGGAAGTTGATGGCGTCCAGATTTTCTCGTCCACCATGCTTGTTCGGTATCCATTCCCCTTCCCTGCGGGAGTAGTCGAGATAGAGCATGGAGGCAACGGCGTCGACACGAAGTCCATCGATATGATACTGATCAAGCCAGAAGAGCGCGCTGCTGATCAGAAATCCCTTTACCTCGTTTCGTCCGTAATTGAAGATGTAACTGTTCCAGTCCGGATGAAATCCCTGACGCACATCCAGGTGTTCGAAGAGATGAGTGCCGTCAAAATACACCAGGCCATGTTCGTCCGCCGGAAAATGGGACGGCACCCAATCGAGAATGACGCCGATTCCGTGCTGATGAAAACGGTCGATGAGATTCATAAAATCCTGCGGTGTGCCGTATCGGCTCGTCGGTGCGAAGTATCCGACCGTCTGATATCCCCATGAACCGTAGAAAGGGTGTTCGGTGACGGGGAGGAGTTCAACGTGCGTATACCCCATGTCAGCGACGTACTGAGGGAGCTGGTCGGCGAGTTCGCGGTAGGAGAGAGGACGATTGTTGTCCTCCGGAACGCGGCGCCACGATCCGAGATGGACCTCGTAGACGGACATCGGTCCATCCAGCGAGTTGTGCGCATGACGCTTCGCCATCCAGTCTCCGTCGTTCCATTCGTAGCCGAGGTCCCAGACGATGGCACCGGTCTTTGGCGGAGTCTCCCAGTGGAACGCGAACGGGTCTCCTTTTTCCACCGAATATCGATTGTGCTTCGACCATAGATGGAATTTGTAGATCTCCCCCTTGCCGACAGCGGGGACAAAGCACTCCCAGATTCCTGATCCATCCCACCGGACGTGGAGCGGATGCGATTCGCGGTTCCAGCCGTTGAAGTTCCCGATGACGGACACGCGATCGGCGTTCGGAGCCCAGACGGCGAACGATGTGCCATCAACCCCGTCGTGTGTCATGATATGGGCGCCGAGTTTTTCATACAGCTTGAAGTGATTCCCCTCCTTGAACAAGTGAACGTCGAAATCACTCAACTCGCGTTTCCGAGGGGTCCGCGTCTTCGTTTTCGATTGCGGGTGAGGTGTGCGGGACATATCAATCCTCCATCAATTGCCTGATCCCTCCAAGGGGAATGGTCAACGGCCGGGGTGCCGACCAGCGCAACGGCCGCATGATTTCTGAAATCAGTCGCGCGAAGCTTGTGCACAGAAGGATAAGAAGAGGAGAGAGACCGTCGTGCTCGGATTCCAAAAAGCGGAGGATCCTCTGATGTTTGGGCATAGGGACTATTTCGTTTGGTCGTCATCGGCCGCCGAACTGCTCCGCCTGTCGAAATTCAGAACGCTTCCACGCGAATGCGTTGCATGAAGCGGGAGTTTCACAGCGTTGTCGACTTGGTGAATTGGCGAAGCATTCGTGCTTCCGCCTGCGGAAGGGGCGGACCATTGCGGATCTGGTGATACAGTGTATCGTCCTGCTTTCTACAGTATAAGAATTTTCCACAAAGATTCAACGGCAGGCCAATTCGGACTGATTTTGGACGAAACGTGGAGCTCTGGATCAGTTCGTGAGGAAGGGAGAGATTATTCGGATTCAACGGTATGACCCATCAAGCGGCATGCACGAGACGCCCGCTGCGAGCACGGCGGACGGAGTCACTTGCCGGAGTTGCATGACAGCAGCGAATGAATCTCTTCGGGATAAGGAGATGACGATGGCTGACGCCCCGCAGCCCGGTGTCGAGGATCTATCTGCTTTGCGGCATCGCGTTGAGAGCGTCCAGCGAATGAACCAGCTGATCAATGATATCCTCGAGTTTTCGCGGCTTGGGACACGTCCGCTCGAGGTCGCTGAAACCGATATGCGTGGGGGCGACCTTCTATTTCACACTTCCGCGCTCGATGCCGTAGCGCTTTGTCTTCGATGCCCTCAAAGAGTTTTCCTGAGGTTGCACGCGAAAGACAAACGAGTTGTGACACCCGTCACATGTGCGATGTGAGCAGAGGAGAGAGCGTTCCACAATCCGGAGTTGTGGCTGCGCTGTGCCTCGAAAGGGGGCTTTCATCACGGGCGTAGAATGATCTTCGGGTATCGCCGGAAGCGGAATCAGCTTGCTTTCAAAGGGACAATTTCATAGCATTGGCACAAATGGGGGTAATCATCTATGGACATCCCAACAAGAATAAGTGTCCTGGTTGTCGACGATGATGACGCGTTCCGCCTCGTGGTGGGAGGTGTGCTGCGGTCGAAAGGGGATTTTGACGTCACGCTGAGTGACAGTGGGGAGTCGGCAATCGAGGAACTTACCTCGAAACCGTTTGATGTTGTGCTTCTCGATCACAAGATGACCGGGATCTCGGGGCTGAATGTCCTGCAATGGATCCACGAGCAAAAGATGGATGTCCCGGTCATCATGATCACGGCCGCCGGATCGGAGACAATCGCCGTTGAGGCGATGAAACTGGGAGCGTACGACTATTTCAGCAAAGATATCATCGACATCGATCATGTTCCACTTGCTGTGCGCTCGGTGCATGAGCGTCATCTCTTTCGACTAGAAAAGGAGCAATGGAAACGCGAACGGGAGGTTCTTCGGGCCGTGGAGTCTTCTCTTGCGCTCTTGAACCGGACCACGGATTTGCTCGGAGAGCTTGTTGGGAATTCCCTGCAATCGATTTCGTCGGAGCTTGATTCGGCTTCCCGGGAACTCAAAAGGCACCTGGATGCAGAGGGTCTGGAAAAACTCGAAGAAATTCTTGCCAGGATGAAACAGGAATTTGCCGTCGTCGCTGCCGGCTCTCGGTCGATTACGAATCTCTCAACCTCCCTGGCGAACAAAGTCCAGGTCAATCCCGACGTGCCGCTCAATACGAATGTGCTGCACGATGCGGCTGGGCTGGAAGGGGCTCCCGGCGCGTCTGCGAACAATGATCTTTCTGATCGGCCTCAACCGTCACGGAATCCATAGCTGTCCGCCGATTTCCTCCTCCCGGGTACAAACCACCTCCCTTGATGTCATGGTGTCTCGGCTGTGCAGCAGCGTTTCGGGCCTCCTGTGCCGGCTCCCGGCCGATGTTTGCAGAGGGAGGACGTTGGATTTTGCGAGCAGCGCATGAAAACAGAAACCCGCATACTCCTCCTCGAAGATACTGATTCAGATGCTGCCCTCATCAAGCGGGAGCTTTCCAATTCAGAGCTTCACCCCTCGTTTCTTCATACCAAGACAAGAGAACACTTCAGACAAGCTCTCAACGAGTTTTCCCCCCATGTTGTCCTTGCGGATTATGAGTTGCCTCAGTTCAGCGCGATTGACGCATTGCGGTGCGTTCGGGAATCGAGTCCCGAGACGCCCGTGATCGTCGTCTCCGGTCGCATCAGTCAGGATGTCGCTTCGGCATGCTTTCGGGAGGGGGCTGCGGGATATGTGATCAAGGAAAATCTCGTCTGGCTCGTCCCTGCTGTGATGAACGCTCTTCGCACCAAGGAACACCTGAAGGAACAGAAGCAGGCCCGCGCAATTCTCGAGGAACGCGAGGCGGCTATTCGCGATTCGGAACAACGTTACCGCATGCTCTTTGAGAAGAATCCTCATCCCATGTGGGTCTTCGATCTGCAAACGCTCCGCTTCCTCGCGGTCAATGAAAAAGCAATCGCGTACTACGGATACACCGAAGAAGAATTCCTGTCGATGAGTATCGCAGATATCAGGCCGCCGGAAGAGGTTCCCCGGCTTCTCCAAGAACTCGCCGGTCGAGAAACGGATACGAAGCATTGGGGAGTCTGGAAGCATCGAAAAAAAGATGGGACACTCATCGATGTGGAGATCGAATCAGACCTCATCGAATGGCGTGGAAAAGCGGCAAGACTCATTCTCGCGAATGACGTGACAGAGAAGCGAAGGAACGAACGCGTCCAGCAGGCGATCTACGAAATCTCTGAAGCGACAGAATCGTCGCGAAGTCTTGCGGAGCTCTACGGGCGCGTCCACCGGGTCATTGATTCGGCAATTAATGCCCGGAACTTCTACATCGCGTTGTGCGACGCGACCACCGCGACCAAAGAATTTCCGTATCTCGTGGATGAACTGGAAGGAACCGAGCCCATCCCGAAAGAACCTCTCGGGAGGGGTCTCACGGAGTATGTTTTCAATGCTGAACGATCGTTGCTCTGCTCGAGGGGTCAATACGAAGGGCTGCTTGCGACGAAGAAGATTAAACAGATCGGACCTCCACCGTTGATCTGGTTGGGTGTTCCTCTCGTTGCAGAGAAGAAAGCTATCGGCGTGATGGCCGTACAGGACTACGTAAATCCGAAAGCCTACGACGAAAAAGACCAGTTGTTCCTCGAATACGTCTCCACCCAAATCGCCAAGGCGATTGATCGCAAACGGGCGGAAGAAAAGATCCGCGAACAGGCGGAACTCATCAACCAAGCCGGCGACGGAATCAGTGTGCGGTCGCTCGATGGCACGCTTCTCTTTATGAATCTGGCCGGCCTCGACATGATCGGCTACAAAGCGGAGGAAATCATCGGGACAAGGGGAGAGATATTCTATCCTGAAGGATATGAATCGATTCGGAAGGCCCTCGAACTCGTGCTCGAGCATGGTTTCTGGGAAGGCGAAATGTCCGCACGGCGAAAGGACGGTGTCGCAATTCTCGTCGAAAGTCGATGGACCCTCCTCCGTGATGCCGAGGGGGTGCCGAAGTCCATTCTGAAAATCTTCAATGATGTCACGGAACGAAAATCGCTGGAGGCCCAGTTCTTTCGCTCTCAGCGACTCGAGAGCATCGGTACGTTGGCGAGCGGGATCGCCCACGATCTGAACAACGTTCTCGCTCCCATCCTTCTTGGCGTCCAGATGATGCAGCAACACGGCGCGCCGGAGCATCTCCTGCGGTATATCCGAACCATTGATACGAGCGCCCGGCGCGGAGCAAGCGTGGTGAAGCAAGTGCTCAGCTTCGCCGCAGGAGTGAAAGGTGAACGCGTCCAACTGCTCCCTCGAACCCTCGTCCGGGAAATGGCTTCTCTCATCGAAGAGACCTTTCCGAAAAATATCCGTCTCGTGCGATCGGTGGCTCCCGATGCATGGCCGATTGCGGGAGATCATACCCACCTCCACCAGGTGCTGATGAATCTCTGCGTGAATGCGAGGGATGCAATGCCCCTGGGTGGAACGCTCACACTTCGGGTCGAAAATATTGAACTGGATGAAAACTATGCGCGCATGCGGGCGGAGGGAGAACCGGGCAAGTACGTGGTCTTTGAAGTCGAGGATAGCGGCGTCGGGATGCCTCCGGAAGTGCTCGATAAGATTTTCGAACCGTTCTTCACCACTAAAGAACAAGGACGGGGGAGTGGATTGGGACTCTCAACCGCCCGATCGCTGGTGAAGAGCCATCATGGATTCATTAACGTCTACAGCGAGCCGGATCGGGGAACCAGTTTCAAGGTCTATCTCCCCGCCTGCCCAAGCGACCTGGAAATCCCGCTCGCGGCCGCTGCCTCGCCCTTGCCCGCCGGTTCCGGCGAAACAATTCTTGTGGTCGACGACGAACAGCTGATTCGCGAAATCACGCGAGATACTCTCGAGGCGTATGGGTATCGGGTGATCACCGCTTCGGATGGAACGGAGGCGGTCGCCTGTTATGCCCAGAATGTTGATGCCGTCGCGTTGGTCCTGACCGATATCATGATGCCGTACATGGATGGGTATTCCACAATCAAAGCGCTCCAGCGCATCAAACCGGAGGTCAAAATCATCGCAACCAGCGGGTTCGCAGCGGTCGACAAGATCGGGGACTACAGCCGTCTGGGTATCTGCGCCTTCCTCCAGAAGCCATTTTCGACGGAAAAACTGCTCGGAATGATCCACGACAATATCAAGAAGACCTAGCCCCCCCTCCTGTGGAACTTTTTTCCCCTTCCGGCGTTTGTATCGATGCCACCCAAGGCGTCCGATGAAAAAAAAATCAGCCCATACGACTCCGACCGCAATGCTCCTCACCGTGCTCCTGATGCTGGGCTCGGCGACAGCCCCCGCTCAGGTCGTTGACGGCGAGAGGATTGTCAAGGCGTCGATGCTTGCTGAGCGCCGGGACTACTCGAAACCATTCTATGTCGGCATTCAGTTCGACCTCTCATCCGGGTGGTATCTCTACTGGATCAATCCCGGCGATTCAGGCCTGCCCATCGAAGTGACCTGGGAGTTGCCCGAGGGATACGAGGCAGGTCCAATCCTCTATCCGGTTCCTCAAAAATATGGCTCCAGTGAATCGATCGCCTATGGATTCAAGCGTCAACTTCTCCTTCTATGTGAGATTCGACCAACGGGGAGATCGAGAATCGTCGGAACCCCCTCGATCAAAGTTTCTCTCGATTGGCTCGTATGCAAAGAGAGCTGTCTCCGCGGAAGTACGGAGGTGATTCTTGATCTGAACCGGCTCTCTCCCTCGCAGGAGATGACTGAAGATCTTCTCCGGCGCGCGAAGGCACGGCTTCCTCGAAGCTCCTCGTCCCTTCACGGTACGGTTGACATACCCGAAATCGTTCGTGACGGCCAAATGGAAAGGGTCACGCTTCGATTTTCTGGAAACGAGCGAATCAGAATCAAGGATTTCTACCCAGAGCCGATCGACGATTACACAATCGAGCACTCCAGTATTTCCGTGTCCAATAATCAGGTGACGATCCCTCTGATGGCTCAGACCCAGCACTCCACCCTCAAGAGGATCCGTGGATTGCTGATCACTGAGGGAGACGCCTATCAACTTGATATACCGGTTGTTGAATAGTATCATTCACCATCAATTCTTCACAAAGGAGGTCGTGTCATGCCTAAAGGACTGAGAACCGCCTCAATCCTCGTACTCGCTCTTGCGCTGGGTGTCGTTGCCCTCATGGGTTCAGAGCCCCTCAAGATCGGCGAACCCGTCCCCGCGTTTGAACTCAAGGATGTCAGTGGGAACGTGGTGAAGCTCGCGGACTTCAAGGGAAAATTCGTTGTCCTCGAATGGACCAATCCCAATTGTCCGTTCGTGGTTCGTCACTACGAACAGGCAGGAATGGGAGCACTCCAGAAGGAGTGTGTCGAGAAAGGCGCGGTGTGGTTGACCATTAACTCAACGAGCACCAGTCATAAAGATTTTGAGAAACCAGAGCGTCTCTCGGAGATCTATGCGAAGTGGAAAGCTCATGCATCTGCGCTCCTCATGGACAGCGACGGGACCGTCGGCAAGAAATACGATGCGAAAACCACACCCCATATGTATCTGATCGGGAAAGACGGGAAACTGCTCTACCAGGGTGCCATCGACGACGATCCGCGCGGGAGCAAAGAAGCACGAGTGCAGTACGTTCGTGAGTCATTGGCTGAGGCGATGAAAGGCGGCAAGGTTGCGCAAAATGTGACGACACCGTACGGGTGCTCGGTGAAGTACTAGTGCCGTTTCAAAAAAATAATCTTGTACTTTTTACAAAGAGTACCTATTATCGGGAAGTCACAGACGAAAGGACTTCTCGATGGCCGTGTATGTTCGTTCTTTGAAAATCGCCGAAGGCAAGAG
>VGVZ01000018.1 GCA_016873805.1 Ignavibacteria bacterium | reverse complement strand
AAAACCATGTTGACGAGTTCCGGCTGCTTGACGGGGGAAGGAACTCCTCGAAAGTACTGAACCGGACGCAGACACACGTACAAGTCAAGCAACTGACGCAGAGCGACATTGATTGACCGGATGCCCCCGCCCACCGGAGTGGTAAGCGGACCTTTGATGGCAACAACATGCTCTTTCACCGCGCGTAAGGTATCCTCAGGCAACCAGGTGTTTGGTCCGTACACCTCGTTGGATTTTTCGCCGGCATAGATTTCGAACCAGACCACGCGGCGTGATCCGCCGTACGCCTTTGCGACAGCGGCGTCAAACACGCGCCGGGAGGCCCGCCAAATATCAGGACCAGTACCATCCCCCTCGATGAACGGGATGACGGGATTGTTGGGAACAGAGAGCTTTCCATCTTTCATCGAGATGGGGTTTCCCGCGGAGGGGATGGTCAGTTTGTCGTAGGTCGGCATTGTCTTCCTTAGTCTTCTTGAATCAACGATTCCAGCGCGATGACCGTCCGTTGAAGACGACGAATGATCACACGTCGTCGTTTCCGGTGTCGAGAAGGAGCGATTCGAAAAGGTCTGGCTCTCCTTTCTATTGAAGGTATCCGCGAGAGTAACCGTCGAGTCCGCATGGCCTCATTCTTCTTCTCTCGTCGCAAGCCATCGCCGCCAGATTTGCAACAAAATACCAAAAAACGTCCGAAAATCAAAGGAGTTGGATCGCACGAGGAATTCCTCGGTGGAGCACGTACGACATGATGAATGATGGATTGCGGGCGCGGATCGCGGGATGAGTCAATTTCTTTCTCGTCAAGCGTGACACGCGGAGATTCCTTGAAATTCGTACCACGATTTGGTATATTTTCGGCCACGTCTACGTAACTATTCGGCGGTTCATAACACAAGAAGAAGAGGACACAACATGAAGTCGAAACACATTCTCCTGATCCTGGCGAGTTTCCTGGCCCTTTTGGTATTCCAGGGATTTCAATGCGCATCGGCTGAATTCACCGGGGCAAAGGTACAGATCCAACAAAAGAACTTTGCGGAGGCCAAGCGTCTGCTGGAGATCGAAGTCCAGAAGAATCCGATGAACGATGAGGCATGGTACCTCCTGGGTCTCCTCAGGGCTGATGATGAAGAGTATGAAGGAATGAATGAGGCGTTCAACAAGGCAAACGAGCTGACGGACAAACATGCGGTCAATATTCAGCAAACGCGTTACAATACATGGGGTCAGCTCATTAACGCGGGGGTCCAGTACCTCGACAAGGCGAGTCCGGAATCAACGATGTACTATGACACGGCCGCCGAGGAATTCACGAAGGCAACCCGTGCGTGGCCGGACACGTCTCTGACGTATCGATACCTTGGCTACGCGTACAACAATAAGGGAGATTTCGACAAGGCGTTGGAGGTATTCCGGCAGGCGTGGTCGTTAGGGAAGGACTATGAGTCGCTGAAGCGAATCGGACGTATCCATCTCCTCAGGGCAGATGAATCGAAGACCAAATTCGAAACGACAAATGTCGATGCCCTGGATCTTTCCAGAAAACTGGGTGAAGTCAGGCGCCATGCGCGTCGCGAAGATGTCATCCAGTTCATCGGACAGCCGGATGAGCGGAAACGCGGTCCGCGGGGAACGAAGATCGAAACCTGGATCTACAAGGCGTACAACCTGGAAGTCACGATTGACGACACGAAGGTGAGCGCAACGAAGTACACTGCGCCGTTCACTCCCAAGATCGACTCGACCGACTACCGGCGAGCGATGGAACAATATGCACAGGCGGTGAATGCCTTTGAGACGGCTCGGGAATCCGATCCCAAGGACAAGGAGACGTTGAATCTTCTGCTTCGAGCTTACATCGAATCCCAACGAATCAGCGAGGCGACGAGGACGTTCCAGGTCGCCGTGGACGACGAACCCGACAACAAGCTGAATCGATATGTGCTGGGAGTGCTCTATCGGACCATGGGTCGATACGAGGAGGCAATCAATCAGTTCGTCAAGGCCGCTGAGTTGGATCCGGAATATGCCGACGCAATATTCGAGCTTGGAGCCACGTACTATAACTGGGGCGTCGAGATCCTGCGAGAGGCCGAGGATCGGCGCGAGGTGACGACGGCACACAAAGAGAAATTCCGGTCCGCCCTCCCCCATATGGAAAAGGTCTCGAAGCTGAAGGCCGACGATCCTGCCGTGTGGGAGACCCTCGGGACGATCTATGCCCAGCTGGATCGCCAGGACGATGCGATCGCAGCGTTCAACAGGGCCGATGCGATCAGAGCGGGCAAGTAGAGGCGCGTCCGTTGCATCAACATTCAGATGCCCATCAACGTTTGATCGTTCACGACTTGATGGGCATTTCTTTTCTTTGCATGTGAGGAGACTTCAATGAGCGAAGAACAGCAACAGATCAATATCGAGCTCGATGAAAAATCGGGAGAAGGTGTCTACTCAAATCTGGCGATCATTACACATTCCCCGGCCGAATTCGTCATCGATTTCACGCGCGTGCTTCCCGGACTCCCGAAAGCCAAAGTGCATGCGCGGATTATCATGACTCCTCAGCATGCGAAAATGCTGCTGGGCGCCCTGAAAGACAACATTGAAAAGTACGAACGCAAATTCGGCGAAGTCAAAATCGCCGGCGATATCTCGTCCGGACAATCGCTCGGTTTTCAGCCGCCGTCCAAAGACGAAAAAGTACACTAATTCGTCGGAGTGGAGTGGGAAAGGGGGAGTTGTTTGGTTGGGGGGATGGTCGGTGACACTGATTTCAATAGCTCATCACGGAGGAGTCGTCGTTGAGCTATTGTTGTTTTAGAGGACGTACTTGGTAAGATCACGATTCCGGACGATGGCATCGAGTTTTTCTCCCACCAGCTGCTTCGTGATGTGCAGGTTTTTCTGTGTGATTCCCTCGGGTGCCTCGAAGAGGAGTTCCTCGAGCAGTGTCGTCATGATTGTGTGAAGGCGCCTCGCACCGATGTTCTCGACATTCTCATTGACCTCAAATGCAATCGTTGCGATTTCCTGAATCGCATCATCCGAGAATGTCAGATCGATGCCTTCGGTGGACAGTAGCGCTGTGTACTGCTTCAGCAGAGCGTTCTTCGGGAGGGTGAGGATCTTGACGAAGTCTTCTGCCGTGAGACTACGCAGTTCGACGCGAATCGGAAACCGGCCCTGCAGCTCCGGAATGAGGTCTGACGGCTTCGCAACATGAAACGCCCCGGATGCGATGAAGAGAATGTGATCCGTTCTGACCATCCCGTACTTCGTCGAAACGTTCGATCCTTCGACGATGGGAAGCAAATCTCGCTGAACTCCTTCGCGCGACACGTCCGGCCCGTGCGTCTGTCCCCGGGAGCTCGCAATCTTGTCGATCTCGTCGATGAAGATGATACCGGAATTCTCGACTCTCGCAATCGCTTCCCGGGTAACTTTTTCCATGTCGATCAGCTTGTCCGCCTCATCCTGCGTGAGGATGGTGCGCGCTTCTTCGATGGTGAACTTTCGGCGCTTGTTCTTTTTCGGGAGGATATTGCTGAACATGTCCTGCAGATTGATCCCCATTTCATCCAATCCGATCGGCCCCATCACCTGCATGAGAGGGAACTGCGTCGACGGGAGATCGATTTCGATCACGCGAGCGTTCAGTTTTCCACTCCGGAGCTTTTCGCGAAATCTCTGTCGTGTGCGCTCGTTCTCTTCTTCCCGCGCGTTCGCATCGATATCCGACGATGCAGAGGGACGATGGATGGGGGGGACGAGAATATCAAGGATTCGCTCCTCTGCAAGCATGACAGCCCGGTCCTGGACTTCAGCGGTCTTCTCGGATTTCACTATCGTGACGCCCACGTCGGCAAGATCGCGTACCATGGATTCCACATCCCGTCCGACGTACCCCACTTCCGTGAATTTGGATGCTTCCACCTTGACAAAAGGCGCCCGTGCCAGTCGGGCGAGCCGCCGTGCGATTTCCGTCTTTCCCACTCCCGTTGGACCGATGAGGATGATGTTATTCGGGAGGATCTCTTCCCTCATCCCCTCGTGGGTCTGAAGTCTCCGCCATCGGTTTCTCAGTGCGATCGCGACGGATCGCTTTGCGTTCTGCTGTCCGATGATGTACTTGTCAAGCTCACGGACAATCTCGCGGGGCGTCAGTTGCTCGATGTGATCGGCAAGGGGTACTGGAGCGAGAGGCGGGTGATGAAATTCGTGCATGCGCGTGACTAAAGTTCTTCGATAACGATGTTTCGGTTGGTATAGATGCAGATATCGGCGGCGGCTTCGAGGGCTTCCTGGACAATCTCCTTGGCTCCGAGATCGGTATGCTTCACGAGCATGCGGGCCGCGGCCGCAGCGTACATCCCTCCGGATCCAATGGCGACGATCCCGTCATCCGTCTCGATGACGTCGCCCGTGCCCGAAACGATGAGTGCATTGTCGGCGTCGACGACGGCGAGCATCGCTTCGAGTTGACGCAGATACTTATCCGTCCGCCAGAGCTTCGCGAGCTCGACAGACGAACGCAGGAGCTGTCCGTGATGCTTCTCGAGCTGCTCCTCGAATCGATCGAGGAGCGAGAACGCGTCGGCCGCTGCGCCGGCAAATCCGACGAGGACATTTCCCCCATAGAGTCGGCGAATCTTGTTCGATCGATGCTTCACGGTTGTCGTACCAAGCGTGACCTGCCCGTCGCCTCCCATGGCCGCCTTGCCGTTTCGGCGCAAGCCGAGAATGGTTGTTGCGTGGAGTTCAGTGCGGTTCATCTCATATTGACTTTCGAAGTCGTGCGATGGGAAGGCCGAGTTGTTCACGGTACTTGGCGACCGTGCGGCGCGCGATAACAATTCCCTCCTTGCGAAGGATATCCGCGATCTTGTCGTCATTGAAGGGACGTTTGGGATCTTCGGCACCGATGATTTCCTTGACACGGTTCTTCACCGTAAGATTCGAAATATCCTCGCCTGTTGTGGATTCGATTGCCGACGTAAAGAAGAATTTCAGGGAAAAAACCCCGAACTCCGTCTGCACAAACTTGCTGTTGACCACTCGACTGATTGTGGAGATGTCGACGCCGACCACTCCGGAGACATCTTTGTAAATCATCGGCTTGAGGATCTCACCCTCATCAAACCATCGCGACTGCTTCTGGACGATTACCCTCATGACACGGAGCAGCGTTTCTCGTCGCTGATGTATGGAGGCAATGAACCACTTTGCCGCTTCGAATTTCTTCTTGATAAACTCTCGCGTCTCCTTCGAAGCTTTCTTGCCTTTCGGCGTCACCATCTCTCTGTACGCCTTGTTCAGGCGAAGCGTCGGGATATGCCGGTCGTTCAGCGTGATCAGGAAATCGCCATCATCCTTCTCGACGATGAAATCGGGCGTGACGTAGTTTTCCTGAGCAGAAAATTCCCCTTCACCGGGCTTTGGATTGAGGCCCTGGATGAGATCGACCACCTTCCTCAGCGTGTCAAGACCGACGTTGAGATTGTGACTGAGCTGATCATACCTCTTCAGCTTCAGATCGTCGAAGTAATGATCGAGAATCTTCAGTGCGAGTTCTCGGGTGATTGGACTGCAATTCATCGTCTTCACCTGTGCACGCAGGCACTCCTGCAGCGTGCGTGCGGCGATCCCCGGCGGCTCGAGTTGCTGTGTCAGTTCCAGGACCCGTTCCGCCTTCTCCATCGTGATCTCGAGCCCATAACTGAGGTTCAAATCCTGCACGATGAGATCCAACGGACGACGTAAGTACCCGTCGGTGTCAACGTTCCCGATAATCTCTTCGGCGATGAGGATGTCCGTTTCATCGACGTCCTGAAGGCGAAACTGTGCGAGAAGTCGTTCGGAAAGTGGAGGATGGAATGGAATCGGAGTCTCGGCCTGGTCCTCATCGTCGCTCTGACGGATGGACTCCGGACTCTTATATCCTGCGATGTCGTCGTTGATGTAATCCTCAAGCGTGTAGCCATCGTCGATCTCGTTCTCGGACGCCTCATCGGAGGATTCACCGACTTCCTCGGATTCATCCCGCTCAAGCGTCTGATCGATCTCATCTCCCATTTCCAGCATCGGATTCAGCTCCAGCTCCATCTTGATTCGCTGCTCGAGGGCGAGCGTGGGCAGCTGCAGCAATTTCAGGTACTGAACCTGCTGCGGGGTGAGCCGCAATCCGAGTCGAAGTTGTTGAGAGAGATTGATCATAACGAACAATAACGGTCAGCGAACATCTCGTCCGGTGTCCCCAGCATTGTGGAGCGTTGTGTATCCGTCGTCACCCAGGTGGCGCACCAGCGCGTCCCGAAGGAATTCAATCAACGCCGTGCCCCGCTCTTCGCCGCGCACGATCGCCGGTTGACATTCGGGAATCCATTCGAACCGGAGACCAGGGACAGCGCCGGGCTGTTCTCGTAATGGGAACAGGTGACAGGAGAGTGGCTTCCTCCAATCGATTTCGCCGGCGATGTAGGCCGTTTCAAATGCGCAACGAGCGATCCCGTTGTCGAAGCTCACAAACACACAAGCCCCGTTGTCCACGCAAACCGTGGTTTGATGGTGTTCCGGACCTTGCGCAAATCCACGGCGTCGGACTTCTTCCCGATGGCGAGCTGGCAGATACTTTTCCACCTTGGGAAGGATTGCTTCGATCATCGGAAGTTCTTCCGACCGAAGCGGGGCTCCGTAGGCGCCCGGCATGGTGCAACATGCTCCTCGGCACGCTTCGAGGTTGCATTCGAAGCGGATGACGGAAAACAGTGTCTCGACGTTTTGCGGATCCCTCCCCGTCACGAAATCTCCATCCTCTCCGATGTTCTTCATCATTCTGAAACAGTATAGTCAAAAAAGAAAGAAGACGAAAGCGACGTTTTCGAGTGACGGCGGAGATTCGACCGTCAGCACGGTGCGGGGGATGGGAGTGACGCGAAGTGTGGCGCTGAATACGCGCGGGGAAAGGAAATCTGAGGAGCAACCCTGCGGAGCGTGTCCCCTACATCTTCTGTTCCTCGAGGACTTCGCGCACGCAGACGAGAATCTCGTTCGTGTCATACGGTTTGTGCAGGATCCGTTTGATGCCGGCTTGTACCATCGCTTCCTTCGATTCCGGCCGGATGAACCCGCTGCACAGGATCGTTGGAATCGATGGATTAAGTTCTCTCATTTTCAGAAACACGTCATACCCGCTGAGGCCGGGCAACCCGAAATCACTGATGACAAGATCGATCCGCTTGCCCTTGTCTTCGAGGATCCGCAGAGCTTCGTGACCGTTGGTGGCGGCATTCACGCTGTAGCCCGCATTCTCGAGGACAGAAACGAGGATTTCCTGGAGCAACGACTCGTCTTCAATCACAAGAATCGATTCCGTCCCCCCGCGAGGAGTCATTTGCTTTTTGGCCGCGGTTTGAGTGGCCGACGGAATTCCGGTCGAAACGGGGAAATAGAGAAAAATGGTTGTACCCTCACCCGGTGTACTGGAAACATCGACGAAGCCCTTATGAGTCGAAATGATGCCATACACGACGGCGAGCCCGAGTCCTGTCCCCCTACTGATATCCTTGGTTGTAAAAAAGGGCTCAAAGATTAGGCCTCGCGTAGATTCATCCATTCCACTCCCGGTGTCGTCGACGGAAATGCACACGTATTGCGGGAACGTCGCCTCAGGATATCGTGGCCGAAGATCGTTGCTCGAATATGCGCGTGTTGAAATAGTGATCGTGCCGCTGCTCGCAATTGCGTCGCGCGAATTCACGCAGAGATTCAGGACAGCCTGATGAACCTGCGTGCGGTCGCCCTCAATGAGAGGGAGATCGCGCTCTAAATCGAGCAGGATGGTGATTGTCTTCGGAAACGTCTCCTGGATAAGCCGTGCGAGTTCGTCCACAACCGCATTCACGTCGACGTTCTCCAGAGTCAGAACGGTCTTCCGAGCGAACGTAAGAATCTGACGAACCAGATTAGCGCCGCGTTGGGCCGCGCTATTGATCGCTCGGATGCTCTTGTTCAGCTTTGCCGGATCCTGAACGTTTGCCTGAAGGAGATCGGAGTATCCGAGGATGATGTTCAGGATGTTGTTGAAATCGTGCGCGATGCCTCCTGCCAAAGTGCCGAGGCTCTGGAGTTTTTGCGATTCGATCAGCTGCTGCTGCAAGAGGTGGCGCTGAGTGTTGTCGAATACGTACCCGTTGAGGAGAATGAGGTCGCCACCGAATCCATAGACCCCCACAATGTTCTGAACGGTGAAGAGTTCCGATCCGTCAAGCCGGTGACAACGAGATTCGTAGTTCTCGAGCCTTTCCCCACGTCGGAGGACCGCAAGCATGTGTTTCCATTCCTGGGGATCGGCATAAATGTCAGCGAGATTGATCGTATGTGCCTCCGAGATTGAAGAAAATCCGAAGATGCGCGCAAAGGCAGGATTACAGTCGAGGATCTGCCCCTCCGCATCAGCGACGAAGTCTCCGGTCAAATCCTGTTCAAAGAACCTTCGATAGCGCTGCTCGCTTTCTCGCAGGGCATCTTCGGCCTTTCGTCGCTCGGTAATATCTCGGAAGATTCCAAGGATTGCGGTCCGTCCCCGGTACTGGATTGCGGAGGCGCTCATGAGGACGCTGATTTCCGTACCGTCAGTTCTCACGTGGACCCGCTCAACATTGTCGATCGATTTGCCGGCGAGGATGCGCTGGATCAACTCCTCACCTCGGGTGACGTCTTTCGTGAAGGATTTGAGGCTCCGTCCCTCGAGTTGTTCACCCGTCAGACCGTAGAGTTCGCACGCTCTCTGGTTTGCCTCGAGGATCTGTTCACTGGAGGGTTCGATCAGGACGATGGCATCGTTCGCGCTGTTGAAGAGAAGCTGATATCGTGATTCCGACTGGCGGCGGATTTCTTCCGCCCGGACACGCTCGGTGATATCGGCTGCCACACCGATGATTCCTTCTGCCGCACCGAAGAGGTCCCGGAGAACCGTCGCATGCACATCGAGAGAGTGCTCATGGGATCTGATCTGCAGGGAGGCGTAGCCGGTCGTGATCGTTTCCCTCAGAAACGCGTCAACCTCTGGTCCTCTCCCAAGGACGTGAGCCAGCGTTGTCGCATGCGGCATTGTCCGCTCAAGCCCCAGGCCTTCGAGACCCTTGCCTTCAAGCAGGGTGAGGTGACCGGTGAGATCGGCCGTAAATAGAACGACGGGGACGTTTCTGACGACCGTGCTGAGTTTTCGCTGGCTGTCGCGAAGGGCAGACTCGTGCCTTCGCTTGCGTAGAGCATAATTGATCCAGAGAACGATGAGGGCCAGCGAGAGAGCTGTGATCGGAACATAGAAGATCGGCCTCTGGGTGAGTGGGACAGAAATCGTGAAGCCGACGGAATATCCGACGGGATCGTAGGATCCAAAGTAGTCTTTGGCTTGAACCGTAAATGTGTGTTGGCCGGGAGAAAGATTGTTCAGTGTCGCTGACGTGACGACATCCCACGAAGACCAGAGATCATCGTCCGTCCTGAATCGGACCTCCAGATGCTCCAAGGGAATGCGCCCCCAGGAGGAGAGTGTGACCCAGCGGATCAGCGCCGTGTTATCTTCGATGATCGGCCGTTCGAGATAGATTCGCGGAAGAAGTGTATCACTCGTTGGAACCTGGAGGATGGCAAGCCCGGCTCCTGCCGTTCCAACCATAACCCGATCACCGTGGGGAAGCACGGGCCAGAGCCGCAGCGAGGTGAGTCCGGTCTGCGAGTCGAACGTCGACCAAACCTCTCCGTCAAACGCAGAAAGGCCGGCATAAGTCGTAATCCAAATCTTCTCCCTACTGTCAACGGCAATGTCCTGTACAGCATCGTCGGCGAGCCCATCACGCACCGTGTAGTAGCGCGGTTTGCCATCTTCGCCGATGAATCCGAGGCCGTGACTCCGATCGGTGAACCACAATCGACCGCGTTGATCCTCGGCAAGGGCGAAGATCAAGCCGCCCCGAAGACCGTCTTGTCGCGTCCAGTGTTTCCAGGTCCCCTTGTAATATCGGCTCAATCCTCCGAGCATACCAAACCAGTACGCTCCGCGGTGATCTTCGACAAAGGCGTAGACACGTCCTGAAATCAAACCGCGTTTGACCCCCCAGTGATCGAACCGATCTCCGTCGAACACGAACGCGCCCGGTTCTTCCGCCTCTTGAAAGCGAATATCGTTCAATCCGAGGAACCAGAGTCGACCCGATCGGTCCTTCCGAATCTTGTGCACGCGATTTGCGACAAGCCCCTCTCTCGAAGAGAAGTGTTTCCAGTTCTTGCCGTCAAACCGAAAAGCACCGTCGAAATTCGACCCGCTGGATATCCAGATGTGGCCTGATTGGTCTTCAGCAATTCCTGTCACGATACCCAATTCCACATTGCCGACCCGATCAACGCACCACTCGCGACCGTCAGGTCGGTACACCACGACACCGCGGGATGTCCCAAGCCAGGTCGATCCGTCGCGTGCCATCATGATTTCGTTAATGCGATCGCGATATTCGTCGTCGCGGTGGGATCGATAGCTCCAGTGCGAATAGGTGCCTGCGTACAGGAAGAGGCCTCGTTCGGTTCCTACCCAAAAATCCCCATTCGGCCGGTGGCGAACAAATGTGGCGTTTTGCATCGGTGGAGGCACCGGATCGAGGGATCTCCATTGTCCGTTGAAACGCATGCGGATCAGGCCCGATTCGTAGACGGCGATGGCACTGCCGTTCGGGGCGATCGAGAGGGAATGAACGAAGACCCCCTGTTCGGCAGGTACGCGGCGCAAATCTTCTCCTGGTCCCCATTCCCAAAAACCGCGCTGGCCGATCGAACCGGTAATTACGGCCAGTCCCGAGCCGGAGGCGTTTTCTGCCAGCGCCGCCGTGTGGGACGTCTTCTGCTCTGCCCGCAATTTGACGCGGAGAGTTCCCCCCTCCCAACGGAACAGGCCAAAACTTGTGGAGACCCAGACGGAGCCTGCATCCGTGCGGAAGATCCTCGAGGTATGACCATACGTCGCCGGGGGAAACCGCCGAACGCTCCGGAAAGTTTCGCGATCGATTACAAAGAGCGAATCAGGGGTCCTGACGAGAAGGAGCTTCCGGTCGATCGGCGCAAGGTCACTGACGAAGTATGGAAGCAGGACGCGAAGGCCCTCTGAAGTTGCCTTCAAGAGGCCGGAATCGGTTGCGACCAGGAGTCCCCCGTCAATGTCCGCAACGAACCTGTTGGCAAGCCCGATGGGCTGTCCGTCGGAGCGTCCAAGCATGTTCCAACGGTAACCGTCATATTCGAAAATGCCTCGGTACGTTCGTGCCCAAACGATGTTCGCGTCGGATTCAACCACATTCAAGACTCGATCGGGGGGAAGGCCTGACTGAGTGGAGAAGTGTCGCCAGCGCCATGATTCGTGTATCTCACCGAATTGAGCTTCGCCCTGGAGCAGAGGAAGGAGAACGAAGAGGATCAGCCAAAACGCTCTGGTGCTGAATGGACAACAGAGGCTATTCGCATACCGAGAATTCATCTGCAGAGTGGCGATAGGAGGGAGTGATTTATGGGTTCCAGTTGTCGTCGTGAGGACCAAGCTATTCAGCGGACGAGAGAGAATCAAGTGAGATTGTTCGCTTCTTCCCCCCCCGCTGATCTGCGTCACATCCGCGTTGTCCGCGGGGTTGTCGGTGCGGAGAACCGCGGCGCTGTCGTTCATCGGTCACGTCGTCTGGAAGTACTTGCCGGGGAGTTGCCGAACGAGTCCCTTGAATTCGAGCGAGAGGAGTGTCACCAGTGCATCGGATGTCGTTGTTTGGCATTGGTCGGCGATGGCGTCGATGTGTAGCGGCTCGGTTGAAAGACAGGAAAGGATCGTTTCCTCGAACAGTGTAAGAGCGATCGTGCGCTGGACGGAGGGGAGAAGCGCCGTCTCGAGTTTCAGGTGGCTACCCAGCTCTGCGATGATATCGGGGACGCCGGTAATGAGTTTCGCGCGGCCATCTCGGATCAAGACGTTCGGACCCGCGCTCTTCTTCTCACCGATTGGTCCGGGGACTGCAAAGACTTCTCGGTTCTGATCGAGTGCCGTCGATGCGGTGATCATTGCACCACCGTCCTCGGCCGATTCAATGACGACACTCCCCAGCGACATCCCGCTGATAATCCTGTTCCGTTTGGGGAAGTTCGGTGCATCCGGTTTTGCTCCCATAGGGAATTCCGAGACCACGGCACCCGTCTCGATGATTTGATGGAAGAGGGATCGATTTTCAGGAGGATAGACGATATCGACGCCTGAGCCTATCACAGCAATGGTTCGTCCCTGCGATCTGATCACCGCAGCGTGGACAATCGTGTCGATGCCGCGGGCTAATCCACTGACGACGACCACGCCAAGTTCGGCGAGATCCCGACTCAACGATTCTGCAATCCGCATTCCGTATGGACTCGGATGCCGCGTGCCGACGAGCGCGATGGCGTTGCGGTCGTCCTTGCCGAGTGTTCCGCGAACATACAAGAATGCCGGAGGATCGTAGATTCGTTTGAGAAGCTCAGGGTACTCTTTGTCCCAGATCGTGACGATCCGTGCGCCGGAGCGATTCATCCGCCGGAGTTGATCGTCCGCAAAAGCAGATCCATCATGGTGCGCGATCGCCGTCGCAAGACGACGATGAATGCCCTCAACACAGATGAGGTCGCGGGCCTTCGCAGCGAGCACGTTGGTGGGTGAACCAAAGTGGCCAACAAGGGCACGGAGCTTGTGTGCTCCAATGCGCGGAACGGAGGAGAGTCGGAGGAGATCGCGGACATTGTGCATGTCATCTCCTGATGGTTGGAATGAGATGGCAGATAATGGGGAGGTGGGAGACCGCTACTTTACATCAACGGAAAGCCCGTCGACAACCGCGACGATCACCGTGTGGACCGGAACGTCCTTCCGGCCGAGCACTTGCTGGGCACCGGCCCCTTCGTGGATCATGAGGACGGTATCCCCGACGCCCGCATCGACGCTGTCGATGGCAAGAATATCCCGACCGATGAACGAACCATCGAGATCAATCGGTTGTACAATAAGAATCTTTTTGTCCCGGAGGGCCTCTTTTTTCTGGGTCGCAACGATCGTTCCAATCACTTTGCCTAACGTCACGCCGCTATGCTCCTTTCTCCGGGACGTGCATGCCGGTTGCGTCGCCGATCACCGCGGAAAACTCCCTCAGGAGTTCGTCTGCATGGGATCCGGTGGCGGCTTCTGCGATCATCCGTACGATCGGCTCGGTATTTGATTTTCTCAGATGCACCCATGAATCGGTGAAGTCGATTCGCAATCCATCATCGGCGTTCACGACGCCGCTTCGCTCGTATTTCTTCCGCACCTGATTGAGAACATGTTCCATCCGTACCGATGACACTGCGACTTTACTTTTCCTGATCACGTAGTTCGGAAGGGATTCCCGCAAACTCGACATCGTCCCGCCGAACTCAACCAAATGCTGGAGGGCAAGCACGATCCCGGCAATCGCGTCCCGCCCGTAGTGGAGCTGCGGAACGATCACGCCTCCGCTCCCCTCTCCGCCAATGACCGCGCCGAGTTCTTTCATTTTCGTTGCGACGTTTATCTCGCCGACCGGCGTACGGACGAGCGTCGCTCCATGGGAGCGAGCGATATCGTCCACGGCTCGTGTCGTCGAAAGGTTCACGACGACGGTCGGAGCCTTCTTGCGATGTTCAGAGGATCCCGCATCTGCTTTTGTGAGGACAAACTGCACGATGCTGGCGATCGTATATTCCTCCCCGATCGGCTCCCCGCGTTCGTTGATGAGCACCAGCCGATCGACATCGGGATCGACCGCAATACCAAGGTCAGCGTTCTCCGTGCGAACGCGATTGCACAGGTCGGCAAGGTGTTCGGGGAGTGGCTCGGGCGGGTGGGAAAAAATTCCCGAAACGTCACAGTTCATCTCAATCACGTCACACCCAAGCTCGCGCAGGAGCAAGGGGACAATCAATCCGCCTGCGGCGTTCACGCAGTCGACCACCACTCGAAATCGACGCGACCGAATCTGGTCGCGGTTCGCATACGGAATCGATATTGCCCGGACGACGTGCTCGCTGAGGAACTCGGCTTCCGATCGATGGGCACCGATTGATTTCCACGAGACATAGGACCGGGCAGGCATCTCCGCAATTCGCACCAGGGCGCGGTGTTCGTCGTGGTTCAGGAAAAGTCCGGTCGGCGCGATGAACTTCAATCCGTTCCATTCCATCGGATTGTGACTCGCGGTGATCGAGATCCCCCCTTTCGCCTTGTGCTTTTCAACGGCCAGCTGAACAGACGGCGTCGGGGAGACGCCCAGCGCGATGACGTCACACCCCATCGAAAGAAGTGTGGATGAAACGATATGACCGATCAACTTGCCGGTCACACGACCGTCACGCCCGATGACGATCGGACCCCGTTCGCAATATTCAGCAAATGCAGAGGAAAAGCGGACCATTTCTTCAGGCGTAAAGCTTTCGCCGACGATCCCGCGTATCCCCGAAATGCCTACCATCAATGCCATAGTCTGTCCGACGATTTCGACAGCGAATGTACGAAAGGAGTCTCCCTTCTGCAAGCTTCAATCAGTTTGCGCTGCTTGATAGTTGTTTGGCGCTTAAGTACTTTTACTGATAGCCAGCGTCATATTCAGGGCACAATGGATCTTACTCCTCACGAGAAAAAAGAACTCCTCGAGCTTGCGCGAAGGACCATCGAATCTGCCCTCCACGGAATCCCCAAAAACGTTTCGCCCGTCCTGAGTCCAAACCTCTCGAAACCATCGGGTGCGTTCGTCACCCTTCGCGACGAGGGAGAATTGAGGGGATGCATCGGGTACGTCGAACCCCGCGTACCGTTGTCCACTGCGATCCAGGAGGTTTCGCTCAAAGCGGCATTCGAGGATCCGCGATTCAGCCCGGTGACGGCAGATGAACTGGACCGATTGGATATTGAGATTTCCGTTCTCTCGCCGTTGACAACGGTGGATGACTACCACGACATCGTCGTCGGTGTTCACGGCCTTGTGGTGGACGCGGGGTACACGCGTGGACTTCTGCTGCCTCATGTGGCGACGGAGTTTCTCTGGACGCGGGAACAGTTTCTGGATCATACCTGCGCCAAAGCAGGATTGCCTCCGGAAACCTGGAAGGAAGGAAGTGTCAAAATCTATCAGTTCACCACATCGACGTTCTCCGAGTCCGACATCACGAACGACGAACAATAGCCATGCCTTTCGTCCGTGAACCGGCCGTTGCCGGGTATTTCTACACTGCCGACGCCGCGATCCTTGAGCGTGAAGTCGATACCATGATCGATTCGGCAGAACCTCCGAAGATCGAGGGGCGTTTGTGCGGTCTCATCTCCCCCCATGCCGGATACCTCTACTCGGGTCCCACAGCGGCGCATGGCTACAAACTCCTCCGCAATACATCGTATGATGCTGTCATTGTGATCGGTCCCAGCCACCGCGAGTACTTCGATGGGATTACCATGTTCCCAGGGGATTCGTACCGAACTCCGCTGGGGGATGTTCCAGTCAACAACGATCTCCGATCGATGCTCGCCGAGTCGAACAAGAAGATCATGGTGACGACGAAGGGACATCGTTTGGAACATTCGATTGAAGTCCAGCTACCGTTCCTGCAACGCATTCTCGGCGCATTTACGTTCGTACCCATGATCATGGGCGATCAACGTCGTGCAAATTGCGAGGTGCTCGCTGAAGCAATCGCGAACGTGTGCCGAAACAAAAATGTCCTCCTCATCGCCAGCAGCGACCTGTCTCACTATCACTCCTACGATGTCGCCAGACAACTCGACGATCGCGTGATTGCGGATATTCGCGCATTCGATCCGGATGGCCTGATGACGAAGCTCGAGCACGAAGAAGTGGAGGCGTGCGGCGGAGGTCCGATCGTTGCCGCCCTCAAAGCTCTCGCTCTTCTCGGTTGCGAGAAAACCGAGATCCTCTCTCACTGCAATTCCGGCGATGTGACTTCGCAGTACGACGCTGTCGTCGGATATCTTTCCGCTGCGATCCTTCAGAGCAACTAGTGCCCCCCCGCAAATCCAACATCAAGATCAGCATCGTCGGACCGGGAAAGGTGGGGACGACTCTGGCCCTGGCACTCAAGCAGCGAGGCCATACCGTCGTATCGGTTGTTGGTCGTTCCAAGCCAAATGCACGTCGCTGCGCAGGACTGGTCTCATGCGAGCGATACGGCAATCGAATGTCGGACATCGATCCTCGGACAAATCTGATCATTGTCGCGACTCCCGATTCCGCCATCCGTTCGGTGGCAGAAGAGCTGGCTCTGAGTTCGTCGCTTGATCTTCGGACTGTTACCGCATTTCACGTCTCCGGAGTTTTCACGAGTGATGCTCTGTCACCGCTGGCCAAACGGGGTGTTCTCTGTTTTTCCCTCCATCCAATTCAGACGTTCTCGGAGACTCAGACTCCCGCGGCTCGTGTCGCCTCGCTCAAAGGTATTTCGTACGGGTTCGAGGGAAATGATCGCGCACAAAAGCTTGCACGACGACTTGTGAAAGAACTCGGAGGCACACTCCGAGTTGTTCCAAAAGAGCGGAAAATTTTGTATCATACCGCCTGCGTCTTCGCATCAAACTATCTGCTGACTGCTATTGATGCAGCTGAGACGATAGGCAAAGAGCTTCGATGGAAAACACCCGGACCGTTCGGGCCCTTGATTGGGCAGACCGTCGCCAATGCTCGCAAGCGTGGATCTGCCGACGTTCTCACCGGTCCGATCGCACGTGGAGAAGTCGAAACAGTGAAAGCCCATCTGGAGCAGCTTCGGAGCCGATATCCTGAACTGCTGCCCCTGTATCGGGCGCTGGGACTCCGGACGGTCGAGATTGCGGAGAGAAAGAAACCTTCCCTGCGAAAGGAACTGAGTTTGATTCGGACTATCCTCATTCGGCGCCGATGATTGTTGATTACCACACGCATTCGTCGCTCTGCAAACATGCGACGGGCACCGTAGAGGACTATGTGCGGAAGGCGATTGAGCGGGGGTTCGATGAGATCGGCGTATCGGATCATATTCCCATGCCGCCTGCGTTCGATGAGCGGCACCGCATGTCTCTGGATGAATACTATTCGATCTACGCTCCGCAGGTCGGCAACGCCACGGAAAGATTCGGTTCCAGGATCCGGGTGCGAAGAGGAATTGAAGCCGATTTCTTTGAGGGAACGCAGGAGTGGGTCGCCGGTTTTGTCAAGGAGAACGACTTTGACTACGTCATCGGATCGATTCATTTTCTCGGGACGTGGGGGGTGGATGATCCGATATTTGTACATCGATACGAAGAAAAGGATGTGGATCGGATCTACGAGGAGTACTTTCGGACGGTCCAGCGAGCCGCCCGATCGGGTTTGTTCGACATCGTGGCGCATTGCGACCTGGTGAAAAAGTTCGGCTACCGTCCCACGCATATCATGGATGACCTGCTCAGGGAGGTCCTTGGTGAAATCAAGAACAGTGATCTCTGCCTCGAGATCAATACGTCCGGGTTGTACAAGCCGGTCCGGGAGGTATATCCGAGCGAGTTCATTTTGTCGATCGCCAGCGATCTTCGTATCCCGTTGACGCTCGGTTCGGATGCCCATGCTCCGGAAGAAGTGGGAAGAGATTTCGATGTTGCGATCGAGTTGATCGAGCGGTATGGACGAGGAACGATCGCGGTGTTCGAGAAACGCCAGCGACGCGAAGTCGGCGTGAAGAAATAGGAAATCTGGATCTATGACGAAGTCCGACATGCTTTGTGCGATTGCGCACGATTGGAACAGTCTCACCGAAGTACTGTGCTCGCTGTCCGATGGGGAGAAGCTTGAACCGAACCTGGTCGGCAAGTGGTCGGTGAAGGACCTCATGGCGCATCTGAGCAGTTGGGAATCGGTGTGCCTCGATCGCATCGGGCGGGTCAGACGCGACGAGGAAATCGTCATGATCCCGGACGCCGAAGTGCATGTCTGGAATGCACGATTCCAGGAGCAACAGCGAAATGTGAAGTTTGACATCGTTCAGGGAGAATTCGAATCGGTCCATGCTCGCCTGGTTTACGAAATCGAGACTCTTCCGGATGAGTTGTGGGAGCGAATCGATGATTGGATCGCGGACAATACATATCAACACTACCGTGAACATCTGGAAAAACTGACGGCGGCGCTTGCCCAACGGGGAATGTCAATCCACACGAAGGCACACAAATGAAAGCACTCATTGCGAGCGGTGGACGCGGCACACGCCTGCGGCCGATTACGCACACGCAAAACAAACACCTCATTCCGATCGCGAACAAACCGATTCTCTACTATGCAATCGAAGCCGCCGTCGATGCCGGCATCCAAGAAGTCGCGATCGTCCACAACGCAGACAGCAGGGAAGTGCCGGACTACGTCGGGAACGGTTCGAAGTGGGGGATACGAATCGAATACATCCCTCAGGAGACGCCGGGTGGACTGGCGCAGGTCGTTTCGTTGGCCGAAGGTTTTGTGAGGAACGACAAGTTCGTGTTCTATCTCGGCGACAACATGGTCGTCGGAGGGATTCGACGGTTTGTGGAGGAGTTTCAAAACAGCGGGATGAATTGCTTTCTCACGCTGGCGCGCGTTAAAGATCCCGAACGTTTCGGCGTCCCGGAAATTCGTGACGGCAAAATCATCGGCGTGGAAGAAAAACCGAAGGATCCAAAAAGCCAATTCGCCGTGGCGGGTATCTATCTCTACGACAAATCAATCTTCGAAGCATGCCGGAAGATCACCCCGGGGAAACGAGGGGAACTGGAGATTTCCGACGCCCATCAATATCTGATCGACAAGAAATACTCCGTCGGGTACACGGAAATCACGGGCTGGTGGAAGGACACCGGAAAACCCTCGGATTTGTTGGAGGCCAACAGGCTTGTGCTCGACAACATTCCTCCTCGCATCGATGGCGATGTGGATCGGGGATCCGATATTGCGGGGAGAGTCGTTATCGAATCGGGTGCCCGGATCATCAATTCAAAAGTTCGTGGACCGGTGATCATCGGAAAGGACTGTGTTGTCGAAGACAGCTACATCGGACCCTTCACGTCGATCGGCGATCGGACGGTCGTGAAGGACAGCGAAGTGGAGTACAGTATCGTTCTGAGGGAGTGCAAAATCCTCAGCGTCGGAATCCGGATTGAAGGAAGTATCCTTGGGAACGATGTCGAGGTGGTGGAAGCAAACGGAAAGCCGAGGGTCCATCGGTTCATGATCGGCGACCAGAGTCGCGTGGAAGTCGCGTAGACGCCAGCGCGTGCACATAAACGAGCCACGATGTCGGTGGAAAGGATGGAATCATGTCAGATCAAAATATTCTCGTAGAATCGAAAAATCGAATTGCCTACGTCACGATTAATCGGCCGGACAAACTCAATGCGCTCAATGCCGTGACCAAAGTTGAGCTCCGCGAAGCCTTTGAGGCAATTGCAGACAATCCGGAGATCAGTGTGGTCATTCTCACCGGGATCGGAGAGAAATCGTTCGTTGCCGGAACGGACATCAAGGAACTCGCCGACCTTGACGCGAAGACGGGCAAGGTGTTGGCGGAAGGCGGGCAAGCCGTCTTCAGTCTGATCGAGAATCTCGGCAAGCCCGTGATCGCGGCGGTCAACGGGTTTGCTCTCGGCGGAGGTTGTGAACTTGCATTGGCCTGCCATGTTCGGATCGCGTCAGAGAACGCGAAGTTCGGTCAGCCCGAGGTGAATCTGGGCATCATCCCCGGCTACGGCGGTACCCAGCGCTTGACCCGACTGGTGGGCAAGGCCAAGGCAACAGAGATGATCCTCACAGGAGATTTCATCGATGCGCAGGAAGCGTATCGCATTGGATTGGTCAACAGAGTCGTTCCGCTGCCGGAATTAATCAAGACGGCGGAAGAGATGGCGCAGAAGATTTCGTCCAAGAGTCAAGTTGCGATCCGCCTCTCGCTGACAGCGATCAACGCCGCGGACGAAGTGTCATTGAGCGAGGGACTCGAACGGGAGGCTACGCTCTTTGGGAAGAGCTGTGAGACCGCAGATGCCAAGGAGGGAATTGCGGCCTTTCTAGAGAAACGCAAACCGAATTTCACCAACAAATAGTGATCAGAATCCTCGCAACCAAACGGCAACAACGGAGTGGAGGTCGTCATCAGCAAGAACGGAAAATCAGCAGGCGCCCACGATAAACTGATGGAAAAGATTGTGTCGCTCGCCAAGCGACGCGGCTTCGTTTTTCAATCGAGCGAAATCTATGGCGGTCTCAACGGATGCTGGGACTATGGACCGCTCGGAGTCGAAATGCTCAACAATTTAAAGCTCCAGTGGTGGAAAGAGATGACGTACCGCAACAATGTGGAAGGGGTGGATGCGAGTATTCTGATGCATCCGAAAGTGTGGGAGGCATCCGGGCACGTCGAGAATTTCACCGACCCGATGGTCGATTGCCGACAGTGCAAGGGAAGGTTTCGTCTCGATACGCTCTTCGACGAGCTTTCGATAAAGAGGAAAAAAGAGGTGCTTCGCAGTTTCGACGAAGCAAAGTACGCCGGACAGTTGAAAGATGAAGTCGTGCTCGCTGACTTCATTCACGTTTCGTCTGATCCGGCAAACGCGACATCCATTCTCAACGCGCTCACCTGTCCCACCTGCGGCAATCGATCGACCTTCACGGAAGCTCGACGGTTCAATCTGATGTTCAAGACGTTTGTCGGCCCGGTGGAGGACTCATCGGCCGTTGTCTTCCTGAGGCCCGAGACGGCTCAGGGAATCTTTGTGAACTTTCAGAATGTCCAGAGTTCGTCCCGCCAAAAAATCCCGTTCGGTGTCGCGCAAATCGGGAAGGCGTTTCGAAACGAGATCAACACGAAGAACTTCCTCTTTCGCACCCGAGAATTCGAACAAATGGAGATGCAGTTTTTCGTGAAGCCCGGTTCGGACGATCAATGGTTTGAGTACTGGCGTGCCGAGAGGATGAACTGGTTTGTTCGGCTGGGAATGAAGAAGGAAAAGCTTCAGTGGCATCGTCACGAGCCCGAAAAGCTGGCTCACTACGCCAAAGATGCATATGACATCGAGTACCTGTTTCCTTTCGGCTGGGGCGAGATCGAAGGGATCCACAATCGCACAGATTATGACCTGAGTCGGCATGAGGAGTTTTCCAGCAAAGGGATGAGGTATTTTGACGAAGAGACGAAAGAGAAGTACACACCGTATGTGATCGAAACCTCGGCCGGCGCCAGCCGTTCGTTTATGGCGTATCTCATCGACGCATATCACGAGGAAGAAGCTCCCACGGCGGAAGGGGGAGTGGAAACGCGCGTCGTGATGAAACTTCATCCCGCGCTCGCACCGACAAAAGTCGCTATCTTCCCGCTCGTCAATCGCGACGGCATGCCTGAACTCTCGAAGAACATCGAAACCGATCTCCGGCCGAGCTATCGGGTCTTTTACGATGACAGCGGGGCAGTGGGAAGGAGGTACCGGCGTCAGGATGAAGTCGGGACGCCCTTCTGCGTGACCGTCGATTCTCAGACCCTGCAGGACGATACGGTGACCGTTCGTGAACGAGACAGTATGCAACAGGAGCGCGTCGGCGTCGGCGGCCTGAAGCGTTACATTTCCGACAAACTCGCGTAGGCCTCTATTCTCCCGAACTCAACGATCGCATGGTTCCGCGGTGATTCCTGGAAGAAACCCGGTGAGATGATGATGCGACTCTTCGGGCTTGTGATGGTTTGCGCGCTTGTGAGCGCCGGTCCTGCCGCAGTTCCCCTCAATGCTCAGTGGATTGACGATCCTGCACTGTCGGCAACGATACAGAAGGGGATCGATCATATCTATAACCTCGAGTTTTCGGACGCGGAGAAGGTGTTCGCCGATGTCGTGCGTTCCCGACCCGAACATCCGACCGGGCATTTCTTCCAGGCGATGATCCAATGGGTGAGGATCTTGAGCGATTTCAATGTCGAATCGCACGACGACCGGTTCATCCAGATGCTCGATCGGGTTATCGAGATGTGCGACCGGCGGCTGGAGAAAAATCCGAGGGACATCGTTGCTCTCTTCTTCAAGGGAGGGTCGATCGGATTTCGCGGGAGGCTGAGGGCAAATCGCGGGAGCTGGCTCCTGGCGGCAAAAGACGGAATCAGTGCGTTACCTCTGGTGCGCAAAGCGTACGAGATTGAGCCCGGCAACCATGACGTCCTCCTCGGAATCGGCATCTACAACTACTACGCAGCCGTGATTCCCGACGCCTATCCATTCGTCAAGCCGGTGATGATCTTTTTTCCGACTGGCGATCGGTCGAAGGGGATTGAGCAACTGGAACTCGCTTCGCGCAACGCCAGATACGCTCGTGCTGAGGCGAGCTACTTTCTCATGCAGAACCACTATCTGTACGAGAAGAACTACATTCGAGCGTACGAGCTCGCGCGCATGCTCCACGAGCGATATGCCAAGAATCCGATTTTTCACCGCTACCTCGGGCGAACAAGCGTGAGTCTGGGCATGTGGCCGGAGGCGGAACGAGTGTTTGGTGAGGTGGCCGCCTGCGTTCAGCGTCACCAGACCGGATATGGGGAGCACGACGGACGAGAAGCGCACTACTACCTCGGGAGAGCCGCCTTTCTCCGAGGGGATCTGCCGACTGCTCGGAATCACTACCTCTCCTCCGTCGATCTCTCAGCTCGTATCGACAGTCGGGAAGGTTCCGGCTTCGCCTCGCTCGCGACGCTCGCTCTTGGGATGATTCACGATCTCCAGCAGGAACGGGCTGAAGCGGTGAAGTACTACAGGAAGGTATTGAACTTGAAGAAGTACCAGAACAGCCACGTCGATGCGCGCCGGTATCTTGTCACGCCCTACGCGAGGAACTGATGGTTGTCAAGATTCTTATCTTTGGCCTTGTTGTTGCGTTCGCTGAAATCCTCGGCGGTCTGCTCATCGTGTACCGGAGGAGCTGGCCCCGCCGTGCGCAGGAAATCCTCCTCGCTCTTGGCGCGGGCTTCATTCTCGCGCTCGTCTTCATCAAACTCATTCCTGCGAGCATCGAAGCGATCGGCGAATCGTCCGCGATCTTCGTTCTGATAGGATTTGCGGCAATCCATTTCTTCGAACACACACTCGTTGAGCATCTCCATTTCGGGGAAGAGACGCATGCCGACGTGATGGTTTCGCGCACCGCAAGCATCTCGGCCTTCGTAGGACTCCTCATCCACGCATTCTTCGACGGTTTTTCGATCTCGATCGGCCTGCAATTCGACGCAATGATCGGTGTGCTGATCTTCCTTGCGGTCCTCCTCCACAAGTTTCCAGAAGGACTGACGATCGGATCGATCATGATGGCGGCCGGCCATCATCGAAAAACTATCGTTCTCGGAACCTTGGGGATCGGCGGGGCGACCATGCTCGGAACGATTGTCGCGCTGACCATGGGGACGGTGGACAAGAGCATTCTCGGCGGCGCGTTCGCCTTCTCTGCCGGAGCGGCGGCGTACGTCGGTGCGAGCGATCTCATCCCGGAGATCAACAAATCAAAGGACCGCATCCCACCCCTGATTGTGTTCCTCGGGATGGTGCTGTTTTACCTTTCGGAAATGCTGCTCGAAGGAATGCTTTGAGGAGTTAGAGAGAGATGCCGACGGAAATCCGGTGGATCCCGCCGATCTTTCCGTAGGAATTGAACGCGTAGTCAACCGTGTAGTCCTGCAGGTGTAGTCCCCCGCCCGCTGCGAATCCAGCCAGGCCCGAACTGCTCCCGAGTTTCAGCTCCTTTCGCTGCTCGTTGCTATATCCGAGTCTCAACTGCAACGACTCGCTCATCAGAAGCTCCACGCCAAACGTGAAATTGGAAAACGTCTCGAGGATCGAATCGTGCGACTCATTGAGCTTGTGGAAGTTCAGGTTCAGATGGACGGGCAGATGAAGGGGCTTTTTTGTGATTCCCACCTTGACGTCGAGGGGGAGCGACTCTCGTTGATTGACAAATGGAGAAAGCTGCCTCCCGAGATTGAGAACGCTCGCCCCAATGGTGATTTGTTCGGAGGGGATCTCGTAAAAAACCCCGATATCGACCGCGAGGGCGGAGGAGTTGTAACTCGCAATCGTGGAATGGATGAATTTCAGATTGACTCCCGCGGAGGTGAATTCCGCGACCGGCAGCGCACCTCCGACGAGGAGTGCGAGGTCTCGAGCGCCAAATGTACCGGTACGATTCATTGATTCGTCCGTCATGTCGAACGAGCCATAGTCCATCACAATCATTCCCGCGCCAATGTGACCAATGCCGTTAAGATACTGGGTGTAGCTCGCGTTTCCTCCATTGATGTCAAGGAGATGTTTGGTGTAGCCGATGGAGAGGGTGCGCCGCTGGATTGTTGTGAGCGAAGCCGGATTGGCGAAAATCCCGTTGGGATCGTTCTTCATCGAGACGAAGCTACCGTTGAGTGCAGCGGCACGGGCACCGACGGGAAGTCTCAAAAAGTCGAAGGTGCCGGGGTCGCCGCCGAGTGCAATACCGGCCGAAGTCAGAATCAAAACTGAACACAAGATGATAGATTTCATAACGGATAAATCTAATCAAGAATGGTTTGAATTACAAGAATCGCCGGTCTCATCGCCGGGCGGCTGTGACGACGGGATGGGTGAAAAAAAGACTTTGCAACTCAATCCCTTTTTGGGTATATTTGATGGCAATTTTGTTAGCGATTGGAGGATGAAGTTCATGAAGAAGGGCATTCACCCCACATACAAGAAAGCAGTCGTGACGTGCGTGTGTGGGAATACGTTTGAGACGCGATCAACGGCAGGTGATCTGCATGTGGAGATTTGCTCGAGCTGCCATCCGTTCTTCACGGGAAAGCAGAAACTTGTCGATACTGCGGGACGGGTTGAGCGATTCAACCGAAAGTACGCGAAAAAGATCCAGACAAGCGCCGAGGCAGAGAAGACCTGATCGCCGTCGCATCCAGGATATGGCGGAATGTATTGTGAAATGCATTCCGCTTTTTCATTTCGGAACGGTTTTTTCCCGAACGAAGACCTTCCAACCGTCGCAACAGGAGCTGCCATGCCTTCCACTATCTGCATCTTCGAAGACGAAACGTTTGGAAATTTTCTCCCCTTGGTGTACACTCGTCCCGTCTATGACCTCAAGTGTGGAACGACGTCGCTCAGGGAACGCATTCAGCGCTCCTTCCCGAAAGCCAGAGTCGTGCTGCACTGCAGGGAGTACCTGGCGGAATACCTCTCGCTGCGAAATCCGGATTGCCCGATCAACAAGCTTCCCGACGACCACTGCCTCTTTCTCAATGGAAGAATCCTGGAAGAGAGAAACCTCGCACGCCTGTTCCCCCTCGACTCAAAACGTGACCAGCTCTATCTCAAAGATGGGCAGGTGGTCGCGGCCCGGTTGAGCGGATCAAATTTGCGAGGCGTGGAAACGGAGTTGAAGCATCCGCTCAGTACGAAGCACTTCGGTCCCATCGCGGGAACCGACGTTGACGTCAAGCTTGTCAGCTATCCGTGGGACCTCGTTCATCGAAACGGTGACATGTTGATCCACGATGGTGAGGATCTCCTTGCGCACAAACGAGGGAGCAAAGGGAAGATCTGGAAAGGGGCGTATGTCGTCGCACCAAAGAAGATCATGATTGGGAAAGGATCAAACGTGATGCCGGGAGCCGTGCTGGATGCGACAGATGGGCCTATCATCATCGGTGATCAAGTAAAGGTCTTCTCGCAGGCAACGATTATCGGCCCCTCGTTCATCGGTTCCAATTCGCTCGTCAAGGTCGGTGCCAGCATCTACGAGGGTTGTACCATTGGGCCCAGATGCAAAGTGGGAGGAGAAATCGATTCCTCCATCGTCCACGGGTACTCAAACAAACAGCACAGCGGGTTCCTCGGCCACTCATATGTGGGGAAGTGGGTGAATCTCGGTGCCGACACCAACACGAGCGACCTGAAAAATAACTATGGACACGTTCGCGTCACGATCGCCGGAAGGCAGATCAATACGGGACTGCAATTCTTCGGGCTTATCATGGGAGATCATACGAAATCCGCGATCAACTCGATGTTCAATACCGGCGCCGTGGTCGGCGTGAGCTGCAACGTGGCGATGGCCGGATTCCCTCCGAAATGGATCCCCTCCTTTTCATGGGTAACCGGGGAAGGACTTCTGGAGACGTACGATCTTCAGCGTGCACGCGAAGTCGCGCGGCGTGTCATGGAACGGCGACATGTCGTGTTCTCGACTGCCGAAGAAGAGCTGTTCAAGAGAGTGTTCGATGCGACCCGTGAAGAACGGTCATATCCCGACATTGACGGATGATCGGTGAAGAAAGAAGAGGAGAAAACGTGTCGGTAGAGCCAACTGCTGCGCCCGGAATCTCGACCACCGAGAACCTCTACAAAGGTCCGCGAGGAACCGCCGTGAAGGTTCTCAATCGGATCGAACGCTCGGACGCCTATCTCGATCGGTTGATCGATCACGAAATGCGATCGACCGACATGAACGAGCTAGACAAGGGATTGATGAATGAAATCGTCACGGGCGTGATTCGATGGAGAATGAAGGTCGACTGGATCCTGACCGGATTCTTCCACGGAAGTTTTACGAAGGCGGAAACCAATATCCGGAATGCGCTTCGCGTTGCGCTCTATCAAATTCTCTTCCTCGATCGAGTGCCTCACTCTGCCGCGGTCAATGAGGCCGTGGAGTTTACGAAACGACTTCGAGGCCAGAAGGTTGCCAACCAGGTCAACGCGATCCTTCGGAATATCATCCGGAGTATCGATAACATCCGCTATCCCGACATCAATGAAGACAAGATCCAGCACCTTGCGGTCGTGGAGTCGCATCCGCTCTGGATGGTTCGCCGCTGGGTCGACCGCTTCGGGTATGACGAGACCAAGCGTCTCCTCGACGCGAACAACCGGATCCCCGATCTCACGCTCAGAGTGAATCGCCTGAAGATCGATTTCAACCTCTTCCTGAAGAAGCTCGGCGAGCACCAGATCGAACACATCCGATCGCCGTATCTCGATTGGTTCGTGCGCGTCAAGCACATGGCGGGCATCGGTGCCTCCGAAATGTTTCGTGAAGGATTCTTTGTCGTTCAGGACGAAAGCGCCGGCTTGCCCGTGCGCCTCCTCAATCCCCAGCAAGGGGAACGAGTAATAGACCTGTGCGCCGCGCCGGGGGGGAAGACAACCTACATCGGTGAACTCCTTCATAACATCGGTGAGATCGTCGCGATCGATAAGTACGAGACCCGCCTGAACATGGTGCGGTCAGCCTGTCAGCGACTGGGAATCGTGAACGTTCAATTTCTGACCGCCGACGCACAGGAAGTTAATGTCGCGCTGGGCGACAAGGTTCTTGTCGATGTGCCGTGTTCCGGACTCGGCGTGCTCTCCAAGAAGCCCGACGCCAAGTGGAAACGGGAACAGGAAGATTTGTTGAGGCTGGCCGATACGCAACGGCAGATCCTCAACCATGCGGCCACCCTGGTCAGGGATGGCGGTGTGCTCGTGTATAGCACCTGTACCGTCGAGCCCGAGGAGAACAGCGATATCATTCGAGACTTTCTTGCCCAGCATACGGGTTTCACGATTGAGAATGCCGCCGCACTTGTCCATACCGATCTCGTGCAGGGCGATGGAATTGTCGCCACCTATCCGCATGTACACGGGATGGACGGCTCGTTTGCCGTGCGGATGAGGAAAAATTCTTCCCCTTGATTGCTGTTTTTGAGTTCCAATCCAAAACTGTGTATATTGCCGCAACACCGTTTTTCCGCGCTCCGGAGACGAGGCGCCAACCATCCTCCACATCTGTCGTTCAATAGAGCAGCCCGGTGACGATATTCTCCTGCATTCTTCGTACCGTATTCAGATCCTTCTGCGTGCACGATGGAGGTTCAGCATGAAAACACTTCGGTGGGGTATCCTGCTCCTGGTGTTCGCTGCGACGTTTGTCCTTGCCTTCTTCAAGATCTCTCCTCGGCCGCTCCATGTCGGAACATTCTCGATCGTCGCTGTGGATCTCACGACCGGAGATGTGGGCGTAGCCGTTCAGTCGAAGTTTCCAAATGTCCGACCAGTGGTCCCCTGGGCGGAAGCGGGAGTCGGCGCTGTTGCCACACAATCCTTCGCCAACGTCTCTTACGGCCCGAGAGGGCTTACGCTGATGAGGAACGGGGCGTCGGCGGAGCAGGCGCTGCACATTCTCGTCGAGACGGATGACGGGAGAGAAGCCCGCCAGGCGGGAATCGTCGATGCTCGAGGAAATGCAGCGAGTTGGACAGGAAATGAATGCTTCGATTGGGCCGGCGGCCGAACCGGTAACGTTTTTGGGGCAAAAGGGGCGCTCATCACCGGCAAGGGCTTCGCAGTACAAGGCAACATCCTTGTAGGACGGGAGACGATCGAGACAATGGCAACGACCTTCGAACGGACGTCCGGTTCCCTGGCGGATCGACTTGTTGCTGCGTTGGTTGCAGGCGGGAAGGCGGGTGGAGATCGGCGAGGCGAACAATCTGCTGCACTCTTGGTCAAGCGAAAAGGGGGAGGCTATGATGGTACGACGGACGACCTCATCGACATCTCCGTGTACGATCATTCCCGGCCTCTCGAGGAGTTAGAGCGCTTGTACACGCTCCACAAGCTCTTTTTCTTCCGATCGGATTCGACGAACCTTCATCCAATTACGCCGGAGCTATGTACGGAACTGCAATCGATGCTGTCGGATGAGGCGTACAAAGGAATGCGGTTTTACAAGGGACCGGTCAACGGCCGATTTGATGATGCAACGAAGAAAGCGTTGCAGGATTTTATGGGTTGGGAAAACTACGATGTCAGGATTCGAGACGACAATCGGATCGACAAAGAAGTGCTGGAGGATATTCGAGCGAACTATCGACGGTGGAAGCAGCGATAGTCGCCTGCGCGTTCGTGCGGGAGGATTTCCTCATACCGAAACGGAACACACGCCACTCTTATGAAAGCCATCGTTAAACCGAAACCGAAGCCCGGTCAGGAATGGCCGAAAGGCATGTTGTTGACAGAAAAACCGGAACCCACAATCGAAGATCCCAACGACGTGATCATCAAGGTCTTCGCGGGTGGAATCTGCGGTACCGACGTTGGGATCTACAACAGCAAATCATCGCTGCAAAAAGAGATGTTGCATGCTGTGGATGATCCCGTCACGATTGGCCACGAATTCAGCGGCACGATAGTCGATGCGGGAAAACAAGCGCGAGTCCATCTCGCGCGATTGATGATCCGGAAGGCCAAAACGAATCGAGATGTGAGGGCCATGGTCCGTCGGAAAACGCCTTCTGCGCTCGCATCGGAGCCTGGTTTTCTGAGGATGCTGGAGAAGAAGTTCTTCGGTACCGCGGAAATGCACGTCACGTGCGGTACCTGCTATCAGTGTTCGCTGGGGGAATACCACGTATGTCGAAACACGATCATTCAGGGATTGCACAATGACGGTGCGTGGGCAGAGTATGTCAAGGTGCCCGCGCGCAATGTCCGCCTGTTCTATGGCAGGGAAATTCCTCCGGAGATCATCAGCTTCATGGACGCGTTGGGGAATGGAACACATACGGTGTTCTCCGCGCCGGTACGCGATCGTTCGGTCGCCATCCTCGGCCTTGGCGTGCAGGGTCTCCTCGCCGTGGCAGTAGCGAAGTCGGCAGGAGCAAAGCGCATCTATGTGACCGATGCATCCCGGGATCACTATCCGCACGAGAAACTCGTCAACCATCGTTTTGCGCTCGCGAAGTCTTTCGGGGCCGATCACTGTTTTGATGTTGCGATGGCAGACGAGCGACATCGGTTTGTCGATACAATCCTGGGCGAGACAGACCAGACGGGCGTCGATGCGGTCTTTGAGATGTCTGGAAATTATAATGCCTACATCGACGCCGCGAAGGTGCTCCGGATGGGAGGGGTCTTCTCATTACTCGGACTCCCCTCGGGGACGATCGAAGTCGATTTCGCCAAGAACATCATCTTCCGGGGCATCACGGTGCATGGGATCATCGGTCGGAAAGTCTTTCAAACGTGGGACCAGATGGAAGTGCTCCTGCGCGAGGGGATGGCAAAGAAACTGATGGCTTCCGGAATCGTGTCGCATCAGATTCCGCTTGAGAAATTTGATGAAGGATTCGCGGCCATCAAGGCGGGGGACGCATTCAAAGTACTCCTGAAGCCGTAAGATGATGATCGTCTGAGGGGATTCACGAAACCGCACACCAGGGAATTGGGATTCTCATGAAGATTAATGACCTCATTGTAGCTGAGCTTGCCCGACTCGAAGAGTCGAAGACATTCAAGTATGAAACCGCGCTCGAAAGCGCGCAGGCGGGTGTGGTAAAGGTGAAGAAGAAGGATGTCGTCATGCTTGCTTCCAACAACTATCTCGGCATGGCGAATCATCCGCTGGTCAAGAAGGCGGCCATCGACGGCATCAAGCAATACGGATATGGTGTTGCTTCTGTTCGGTTCATTTGCGGGACGCAAACCATTCATCTTGAGCTCGAAAAAAGGATTTCGAAATTCGTCGGTGCAGAGGACACGATTCTCTTTTCGTCCTGCTTCGCCGCGAACGAGGGATTCTTCGCTTCGATCACAAATGAGAAGCTTGGCCTCGACCATTACAAAGATGTGATCTACTCCGATCGGCTCAATCACGCGAGTATTATCGATGGCCAGCGGCTGTGCCGGCCGGAAACGACCGACAAGAAGATCTACAATCATGCCGATATGGCTCACCTCGAGCGGCTTCTCGAGGAAGATCGCGACAAGAATTATCGCCTCAGAATCGTGGCAACCGATGGCGTGTTCAGCATGGAAGGTGATCTCGCGCCTTTGCATCGTTTGGTCGAGATTTGCCGGAAACATGATGCGATGCTCTTTGTCGATGATTCGCATGCCATTGGGGTGTGCGGAACATCGGGGCGTGGGACACCTGAGGAATTCGGTGTTCTCGGACGTGTCGACGTCCTCACGGGAACGCTCGGCAAGGCGATTGGCGGTGCCTCGGGGGGGTACATCAGCGGATCGAAGGAGCTCATTTCGTATCTTCGACAGAAGTCGCGCCCGTACACGTTCTCCAATTCGCTTCCCCCGCCGATCGTCCTGGCCTGTATTGCGTCGTTTGATCTCCTCTCAAAGGACAAATCGATCGTCAAGCGACTGCAGACGAACACCGCATACTTCCGACGCGAGATCAAGAATTTGGGATTCACAATCCTTGATGGAACACATCCGATTGTTCCCGTCATGCTCGGTGAGGCATCGATCGCGCAGGATATGAGCGCGGCACTCCTGAAAGAGGGAGTCTACATCAAAGGCCTTTGGTTCCCTGTGGTTCCGAAAGGGGAAGCTCGACTCCGCGCACAGATCTCTGCCGCGCTGACGGAAAAAGATCTTGACCGTGCGTTGGAAGCATTCAAGAAGGTCGGCAAGAAGATGAACGTTATCTGAAGGTTTCACCATCCGAGAGATTGAATGATGGATTCGCTTGTTGTGATTGTGCTCATTATTCTCTGCGTGATGATTGGCGCGCTGTTGATCATCCTGGGGAAGCTGCTGCGCCAGAAATCGGCTGAAGGCGGCGATGCCTCGCTTCTCGTTCAACAGCAGATGGATGCGCTTCGCTCCGAGGTGAGCCAGAGTCTGAAGAACACCGCGGATCTTCTGGGAGGATCGCTCCAGAGAACAACTGATGTCGTTTTCCAGAGTCTGAAAACAACGACCGATACGGTCGGTCAACAGCTCGCCCTTGTCACGTCGCAGCTGAGCAGCGTCACACATCAGTTGCAGACCAATACGGGAGATGTCGGGACACGGCTGGACAGAGCGGCGAGCGTGATTCAATCGGTCCAGAACAAGCTAGGAGAGCTGAGCCAGGCAACTCAGGAAATCAAGGAACTCGGCCAGAGCGTCTCGAAGCTTGAAGAGATGCTCAAAGCGCCGAAGTTCCGGGGAGGATTGGGAGAACTGCTCCTCGAGGACCTCCTCAAGCAGGTACTCGCAACCGGTTTCTACGAAACACAGTATACATTCCGCAACGGGCAGACAGTCGATGCGATCATCCTCACCGCCGGCGGAAAAGTTCCGGTCGATTCTAAATTTCCGCTGGAAAACTTCCGACGGATGATCGAGGCGCGAAGTGAACAGGAGAAAAAAACGGCGGCGCGGACCTTCGTGTCGGATGTCAAAAAACATATCGATGCGATCGCGGAGAAGTACATTGTTCCCGATGAGGGAACATTCGACTTTGCGCTGATGTACATCCCGGCAGAGAACATCTACTACGAGACAATCATCAAGGATGAAATGTTCGGCGAGGAAAAAGGGATCTTCGCTTATGCGACGGAAAAGCATGTTGTGCCCGTCTCTCCGAATAGCCTCTACGCGCATCTCATGGTTATCGTCAAGGGCCTTAAGGGGATGCAGATTGAACGGCGCGCACGTGAAGTGTACGAACAATTGAAGCGCCTGGAGTCTGATCTCCAAAAATTCGCTGATGTCTTCGAGACTCTTGGTGGCCAGCTGACCAACGCGAAGAACAACTATGACAAGGCAGATAAGCAGCTGGGGAATTTCATCCATCGGTTGACGAGTATCCAGAGTCTACCGGAGGCCGAGAGCTCCCGCCAGCTTGACGCGTTCACAAACAACGAGTGATACAGAATGACCACGAATCCGTCACAGAACGATGATGTTCGTATCATGATCGATCATGACGCCTTGGACTCAGGGGCGTTCCAATGGAAGTGGATCGTTCTGGGAGTTATCGTCGGATTGATCGTGACGGGTTCATCGCTTTTCGTCCTGAGCGCTCTCCTTCCGATCGAGCCGCTCCAAATGCTCGGAATGGTGATCGGTTTCGTCCTCGGGGGATTGGTGATTGGATACTTCTCCACAGGCATCTTCACCCGGGAGGTGCTTGTGTCCGCACTCGCGTTGCTCGGAATCGTGGCGGGACTTCTCGCGATCGATGAACGGCTGGGATTGATGGGCAGGGAGGCGATGCTCTATTGGGCCGTGCTGAATCTGTGCAGCGCATTGCTCGGCGGGTGGATCGGTCGGCGGAGACTCGCGGATCTCCTCGAGGCGCAGGAAAACACCTATGCGTATCTCCGGTTTCCGTGGAGGCTTGTCGGGACAAGCCTTTCCGTCGGACTGGGATTCAATCTTATGTTCCTGTTCGTGCTCAAGCCGCTTTTCGTGATCAACGAAAACGTTGTGCACATCGGCATGCTCGCGGGATTTCTCGCAAGCGGACTCGTGCTCGGCTACCGATCTCAGCGAATGAGCATGAGAGAACCTGCGCTCGTGGGAGCTGTGCTTGTTTTCCTCTGTGGCGTGCTCCTTTGGTTGGAAGCGACGACGAGAATCAGTGTCCTCGTATTCCATCTGGCGATCGGATTCCTTCTGGTCTTTGGCGGCGCGTGGTTCGGCGAACGATTTCGCCAACTGCTGACCAAGCCGATCATATAGTCCCGGTTGTGGCGATGGTGCCGATGCGCCTCTCCGATCCGGCGAGGCGTTTGTTTTTTCGGGTATGCCGATCGATATTTCTGTATCTTGATGCCATGAATCGTGACAATTCAGTGCTCAGCACTTCCCGCTTCTGGGATCAACGGTACCGAGCGGGGGATTCGCATTGGGACCTTGGATCTCCCACTCCGGTCTTTGTCGATCTCCTCGCGCGAAGCATTCTCCCACGTGTTGGATCGATTGCCGTGCTTGGATGCGGCCGGGGGTACGATTCAATCCTCTTTGCGAAGGGAGGCTTTAACGTGACGGCCATCGATTTTTCACCCCTGGCGCTCGCGGATGCGGCCGACCGCATTCGCGGCGAGGGTGTCGCTGTTCGTCTTCTTGAGCACGATCTTTTTTCACTTCCCGATTCACTCACGGCTCAATTCGATTATGTATTGGAGTATGTGACGTATTGTGCAATCGATCCCGAACGGAGGATGGAATTCCTCAAAGTTGTCGAGCGCATTCTTCGGCCGGAAGGAATATTCATCGGGTTGTTCTTTCCCGTTGATGGCCGACCGGCTGGACCGCCGTTTTCCGTCGATGTAGATGAAGTAAAGAATGAACTTCAGACGCGATTCGATCTCATTCTGCAGGAGATTCCCGAGACCTCTGTAAAGCCGCGAAAAGGGAAGGAAGTCCTGATGATTTGGAGGAAGCGAACAAGCGCACAATCATCTGAACGTGGAGGCATGCAGTGAAAGCGGTGGTCGTGACGAAATTCGGCGCACCGGACGTGTTGAAGTTCAAAGAGGTCCCGGATCCGGTGATCTCTGCTGAAGAGGTTCTGATCAGGGTCAAGGCGATCGGTCTGAATTTCGCCGATATCATGGCCAGACTCGGCGTGTACCCGTCGATTCCGAAACCGCCGTTGATTCCCGGTATCGAGGTGGCGGGAATCGTCGAGAAGAAGGGAGCAAGAGTGAGGAACTTCCGGCCCGGTGATCGGGTTGTCGCATTTACGCAGCTCGGCGGATACGCGGAATTGGCCAAAACGCCGGCTCGGAATGTGAGGAAGATCCCGCGGGCCATGTCGTTTGGTGACGCCGCGTCTCTCATGGTGACGAGTTTGACGGCATATCACGGACTCTGCACGCTCGCAAATGTCCGAAGGGGAGAAAAAGTCCTCATCCACGCCGGCGGTGGAGGAGTAGGCACGATCGCCATCCAAATGGCCAAGCTTCTTGGTCTGGAAGTGATCGCAACAGCGAGTTCCGAACAGAAACTGCAGCTGATGAAACAACTGGGAGCCGATCACGTCATCAACTACGTGAGGGACGATTTCGAGAGGGAAACCCGAGCGTGTACAGGGGGATATGGCGTCGACGTTGTGTTTGATTCCGTCGGAGGTTCGATTATTCGGAAAGGCATGAGACTTCTTGCCCCGATGGGTCGATACATTTTGTTTGGATTCGCATCGGTTGCGGGAGAGCGAACCATCAACAAGCTGAAAGCTCTGCGAGAAATCATCGCGGCTCCGCTCCTCTATCCCCCCGCAATGGTCACGAAGAATATCGGCATTCTCGGCTTCAATCTGTACTTTCTTTCCGAGAAGGAAGAATATCTGAGGGACGCTGTCGACCAGATCTGGAAGTGGTATCGGTCGAAAAAGATTGTCCCGATTATCGGAGGAACGTTCTCGTTCGATCAGATTGTTGAAGCTCATACCCATCTCCAGAGCAGGAAGAGCTACGGGAAGATCGTCGTGAATGTACCGTGATGCAGTCGCGACAGGAGAGGTCAGATCAATGGTGCGGTCGAGAAGACAGGAAAAGAAGGCCATCGATCCCCATTTTCTTCTGGTGGCATATCGCAATGGATATTTTCCGATGGCGGATTCGAAGGAAGGGGAGATCGCCTGGTATTCGCCCGAACGGCGAGGGATTATCGATCTCGAATCGTTTTCCGTGCCGCGAAGTCTGAGACGCGTCCTCCGTCAGGAGAGCTTTCAGGTAAGAATCAACGCGGCGTTCGAGCAAACGATTCGGGCCTGCGCCGATCGGGAAGAAACCTGGATCTCTGAAGAAATCGTCGAATGCTATCTGGAGCTTCATCGCCAGGGATACGCGCACAGCGTGGAGGCGTGGAAAGATGGTCTCCTGGCCGGTGGTCTGTACGGTGTTGCGCTCGGCGGGGCATTCTTCGGGGAATCGATGTTCTCCAAGGAGCCGGATGCCTCTAAAGTTGCGCTCGCCGTTCTCGTTGGACGTCTGCGGGAACGTGGCTTCGTCCTCCTGGACACCCAATTCGTCACCGAGCATCTTTCAAGATACGGCGCCATTGAAATCTCCCGTATGGACTATCTGCTCCAACTTCAGAAAGCACTCGTCCTCGACGTACTCTTCGTCTGAATATTTGATATCTTACATTCATCCCCGCCGGGAGCTCGGTTTCACTCATGGCAACGCAAGAATCGGTCTTGACATCCACAGACTTTCCAAAACTGAAGCTCCTCAAGCGAGGAAAGGTTCGCGACGTGTATGATCTTGGGGAGCACCTGCTGATCGTGGCAACGGATCGTCTCTCTGCCTTCGACGTAATCCTGCCGCAGGGAATTCCGTACAAGGGAAAGGTCCTCACCAAGATTTCGGAATGGTGGTTCGAGCAGATGCAAGACATCGTGAAGAATCATCTGGTCTCAACGATCGTGTTTGACTTTCCTGCAGAATGCAAGCCATATTGGGACGCGTTGGAGGATCGCAGCATGCTTGTCCGGAAAGCAAAACCGCTTCCCGTCGAATGTGTTGTCCGCGGCTATCTCTCCGGCTCCGGTTGGGCGGAGTATCAGGAATCCACTTCGGTATGCGGCATCCCGCTCACGCAGGGGCTTGTCGAATCGTCGAAACTCGATGAACCGATCTTCACGCCGGCGACGAAGGAAGAGGTAGGATTGCACGATATCAACATCTCGTTCGAGAAGATGGTTGAGATCGTCGGACGCGAACTTGCAGAACAGATGCGCGAGATTGCGCTTCTCATTTTCGAACGTGGCGCGCGCATTGCAGTCGAGAAGGAAATCATCATTGCCGACACGAAGATGGAATTCGGGCTGGATGAGAACGATCATCTGATGCTGATCGACGAGTTGCTCACACCCGATTCGTCACGATTCTGGCCGATGGGCACGTACCGCCCCGGCACATCCCAGCCGAGTTTCGACAAGCAATTCGTACGGGACTATTTGATTTCGATCAATTTCAATCGCAAACCCCCCGGCCCGCAGTTGCCGGAAGAGATTATTCACAAGACCTCGGCGCTCTACCTTCAAGCGCTCAAACGGATCACCGGAACGGAGCTGTTCTGACACATGATGACCGACCGTTATGCCATCGAACGACTATCGGATCTTTGAACATCCGGCTGACATCGGGATTTCGGTTCGCGGGCGGTCGTGGGAAGAGGCGTTTGCAAAGGCCGCACGCGGTCTCTTCTCGCTGATCGTCGACTGCACCACTGTCGAATCGAACGAGCGCAAAGAGGTCCGTCTCGAGGGAAGTGATCGAGAACAGCTTTTTGTTCGTTGGCTGTCCGAGCTGCTGTATTTCTATGATGGAGAGAAATTCGTCGTCTCCGACGTCGAGGTTCAGACGGCGACGTCGAGCACGCTTGCTGCAACGGTTACCGGGGAACGATGGGATGTCGCGAAGCACTCAGCGAAGCTCGACGTGAAGGCGATCACCTATCACGAGCTGAAGTTCGTTGAGCATCCCGATGGAATCGTCGAAATAACATTTGTCGTGGATATCTAAAGGCATTCGATGCTCCGCAAGATTGGAGAATACCGCTACGTCGTGCCGAAGTCATTCCGTGCGGGAATGAACATCGAGGGACTCATCTACGCCGATGATGAGCTCGTCAAGGCAATCGAAAAGGACCAGACGATGATGCAGGTCGCGAACGTCGCGACGCTCCCGGGACTTGTCGGCCGCTCGCTGGCGATGCCCGATGCCCATCAGGGATACGGCTTTGCCATCGGCGGCGTTGCTGCTTCAGATCTCAAAACGGGTGTAGTCTCCGCAGGGGGTGTGGGATTTGATATCAATTGCGGCGTGCGCTTGCTGGCTTCCCCCTTCCGACTCGAGCAGGTGCAGAAGCAACTCGATCCGCTGCTGAATCAGATGTTTCGGGATATTCCCTGCGGCACCGGGAAGAGCGGTATCATCGGCAACCTGAGTTACGACGAACTCGAGAAGGTTCTTGAGGAAGGGGCTCACTGGGCGGTGAAATCCGGATACGGATTTGCCGCTGATCTTGATCACATTGAGGAAACGGGGAGGATCGCGGGGGCCAATCCGGCAAAGGTCAGCCAACGCGCAAAGCAGCGGGGACGTGATCAACTCGGTACACTTGGGTCCGGCAACCACTTCGCTGAAATACAGTACGTTGCCGAAGTATTCGATGCCGAGACGGCGAAGGCATTCGGACTTTGGATGGACCAGATTGTGGTGCTCATCCACACGGGATCGCGAGGATTGGGTCATCAGGTGTGTACCGATTACCTTGATATCATGCAACTGGGGATGAAGAAGTACGGAATTCAGATTGTTGATCGCCAGCTGGCCTGTGTTCCGGTTTCCTCGCAGGAGGGACAGGATTATCTCGCGGCGATGGGCGCCGCGGCCAATTTTGCCTTTGCCAATCGTCAGATGATATCCCATTGGGTGAGAGAGGCCTTCCATCGCGTCATGGGGGAGGGAAGACTCAACGTTGTGTACGATGTCGCGCATAACATCGCCAAGATCGAAGAGCACAAAATCGACGGCGGGCGAAGAAACGTTCTCGTCCACCGCAAAGGCGCGACGAGAGCGTTTCCCCGGCACCGCCCCGACATTCCGAAGGACTACTTTGAAGTCGGTCAACCCGTTCTCATTCCGGGGAGTATGGGAACATGTTCGTACGTCCTCGTGGGGACCGAGCAGGCGATGGAGGAGACTTTTGGCTCGACCTGTCACGGAGCAGGACGTGCGAAGAGCCGTCATGCCGCCAAGAAGGAAATCACCGCCGACAGGTTGATCAGTGATTTGAAAGCGAAAGGGATTCATGTGCGTGGAGCGTCAAAAAGCGGACTCACGGAGGAAAATCCCAACGCCTACAAGGATGTGAGTCTCGTCGTCGACGTTGTTCACAACGCCGGAATATCGAGGAAAGTCGCAAAGCTCGTTCCGATTGGAGTCATCAAGGGATGACCCGCATCGTGCAGCCCCGGAACGGCCGGCGTCCCCGTGCTGTTGAAAGGAGATAGAGTGATCCAGTCGAACAATTCACATGAGGAGTACTGATGCTGAAGCGCACGGAGGAAAACATCCTGAATGTTCTGCGGCAGGTCCGAGATCCGGATCTCCATCGCGATATTGTGACCCTCGGATTTGTGAAGGATCTGCAGATCGATGAGGAGACTGTGAGGTTCAAGCTGCAGCTCACAACACCGGCGTGCCCGGTCCGAGATCAATTCAAGAGCGAATGCGAGCGGGTGATAAAAAAGGAAATCGAGGGTGTGAAGAAGGTGGATGTCGAGATCACCTCGAACGTTGTTTCTCACACCGATGGCAGGAAGGAAGCGATTCTCCCCGGCGTACGGAACACGTTGGCTGTTACGAGCGGAAAAGGAGGGGTCGGCAAATCGACTGTCGCTGTGAATCTCGCCGTTTCGCTCGCCGCTGACGGCGCTCGGGTGGGGCTGGTTGATACCGATGTCTACGGCCCGAGCGCTCCCCTCATGTTCGGTATCAACGAACGGCCAAAGATGTCTCACCAGAAACTCTTACCTCTTGAGAAATACGGTGTGAAGATCATGTCGATTGGATTCCTCGTTGATCCGATGCAGGCTGTGATCTGGCGCGGCCCGATGGCGAGCGGCGCCGTGAAGCAATTCATGTCGGATGTCGATTGGGGGCAACTCGACTATCTGATCTTTGATCTGCCGCCGGGGACCGGAGATATCCAGCTCACGTTGGTTCAGACGATCCCCCTCACCGGAGCCGTGATCGTGACAACGCCGCAAGACGTCGCGTTGGCCGATGCAAGAAAAGGCCTCGTCATGTTCACAAAAGTCAACGTGCCCATTCTGGGAGTTGTCGAGAATATGAGCTACTATCTCTGCACGAATTGTGGACACCGGGAGCATATCTTCGACAACGGCGGGGGGAAACGGACAGCCGAGCAGCTCGGCGTACCGTATCTTGGCGAGATTCCGCTCAACAGCGCAATTCGCGTGGGGGGAGACAAAGGCGTGCCGATTGTTGCGGGTGAGCCCACTTCGTCTTACAGCGAAGCCATTCGAAGCGTTGCGCGGAACATGGCGGCTCAGATCTCTATCCAGAACGTCGCCTCACCCCCGCTTCCGAAGGTCGAAATTCTCATCGGTTCTCGAAACTAACGAACATGGTAACGCCCGAGGGAATTGAAGAGAGTCTCCAACGCATCCGCCCGTTTCTCCATGTCGACGGTGGGGATGTCGCATTCGTGCGGATTACTGAAGACCGTATCGTCGAGGTCCGTTTGGTCGGATCATGTGAGTGTTGTCCGATGTCGACGATGACGTTGCGGGCGGGGATCGAACGGGCAATTCTCGCCGACCACGCAGACGTGAGAAGAGTCGAACAGGTGCGATGAATCCCGAAAGTGGGGGCTTTTACTTACGGATTTCGACTTCCTGCAGTGCGCCTTCCTTGATTTGAACAATACGCGCGGGGTACTTCCGGACGATTTCGTAGTTGTGAGTGGCCATGAGCACGGCCGTCCCGCGCATGTTGATCTTCCTCAACAACTCCACGATTTCCGCCGATGCCGTCGGGTCAAGGTTGCCCGTTGGTTCATCGGCGAGGAGCAGTACAGGTGAATTGACGAGCGCACGCGCAATCACCACGCGCTGCTGTTCGCCTCCCGACAGTTCATGTGGCCTGTGGCTTCGTTTGTGGCTGAGGCCGACATCGGCGAGCAGATGGAGGACTCGCTTGCGAATTTCCGTTCCGGGTGTGTTCGTGACGTGCAAGGCAAACGCAACGTTATCATAGATGTTCCGATCTTCCAGCAGCTTGAAATCCTGGAAGACGATGCCGAGTCGTCGACGAAGATAGGGAATGTCACGATCCTTGATCGTGTTGGAATCGAATTCTTCGAATCGGACATATCCATGTTCAGGTTTGAGATCCATGTAGAGAAGGCGGAGAAGAGTGCTTTTCCCCGATCCCGTAGGTCCGACGAGGTAGAGGAACTCCCCCGTCTTCATGCTGAAGTTGATCCTGTTCAGCACGTGTTGTCCGTCGAAACTCACCGAGATGTCGTGCAATGCAATCATCGTTTCAAGTTCCTCTCGTTCGGTTTCTTGAGAACAGAACAGCGAGCTTGATTGCTTCCACCATGCTTGCGATGTTTGCCTTCCCTTTTCCTGCAATGTCGAAGGCCGTTCCATGATCGGGGGATGTCCTCACGATCTGAAGTCCTGCGGAGAAATTCACTCCCTTCTCGAATCCGGTCATCTTCATGGGGATCAGACCCTGGTCATGATACATCGCCATGACGGCGTCAAACCGTTCATACTGGTGTGTACCGAAAAACGCGTCTGCCGCAAATGGTCCCTCCGCGGCAATCCCATCCGATTTCAATTGATCCAGCGACGGGATGATGATCTCCATCTCTTCGTTCCCAAGCATCCCACCTTCTCCGGCATGAGGATTGAGCGCGAGCACGGCGATGCGCGGTTTCCGGATTCGATAGTCTCTCTGCAGCGCTTCGTGAACCACCGAGATTTTCTCGTGCACCCGCTCCATGGAGAGATTCGTCGGGACCGCGCCGAGGGGCAAGTGTGTTGTGATGAGCCCGATTCTCATCTTGTCGGAAACGAGCATCATCGCGAACCGGAGTGAACGGCTCAGGAGCGCGATCATTTCTGTTTGCCCCGGAAAGCTGTACCCGGCGAGAGTCAACGCCTCTTTGGACACCGGTGCGGTTACCATTCCGGCTGCCTCTCCGGCCTGGCAGAGCGCGACGGCGTGCTCGATCGCCGCCCCGGCGGAACGACCTCCGGCACGGGTCACCTGTCCGTATTGGACATCTGCCCAGATTCCATCGCCGATGTCGACGATCGGAAGGGCACTCTTCGGAATTGCCGGAAAGAGCGCTTTCTCCAGCTTGACCTTCAGTCGGAATTGCTTCCGCACGTGATCGAAGACATTCAGGGGACCGACCAACAGAGGTGTGCAGATGCGCTTCACGGTAGGATGGAATGCACTCTTCAGGGCGATCTCGGGACCGATGCCGTTGAAATCCCCGATCGTGATTGCGATGATTGGCTTCATAGCACTTCCGTTGACATCAGAACAAATGCCCCTGTCTTCCTTGGATCTGTGAAGATGAATCGCTTCCGAAGATGTTCGTAGATCCATACCTCGGTGGGGACAAGATTCGGTCCGAGCAGTCGGTCGCTGCGCGTGGGGGCGCCGTAGAGGATAAAAACCTTTCCCCGATCGGTTTTGTATCCATCCGTTTCACGACTGATAGAAAAACTTCGAAGGGCATGGTCGACGCGGCGGTAGTATTCGGCCATCAGTTCGTTGTACGCGGTCGTCGTATCCGGATCGCGTCCTCGCCAGAAATCATAAAAGGCCTTCGCCTGACGGGCGATGGAGAAAGAACGGAGTCGATCGACCTCTTCCTTGGTGGCAATCACATGGAGTGCGTCGATCGCCAGTGCAATGGTGCGAAGCGAAAGCGGTTTTTTGGGCCAGTGTACGGCGAACGAGGCCGAGAACTTTCGAGTGCTTGCCCCGCGCGTGAGCGTCAAATCGAATGTGCATCGGCCCTGTTCGAGCTTTTCGAGAGGCAGGGGGATAAACAGGAGTGACCAGGGGGCCGGTGTCGGGTCGACGTGATACACGATCCGATCCGTTCCTTCCACGTACTTGAGGAATCCGTTCTGAATTTCATACGTGTTCCCCGAGAATTCGAGGGGGTCCAGTCCGCTGAGTGAGCGTTCGTTCGTGAGTTTCCATTGCGCGAGGAGATCATGAGCACGGGGCTCCACTCGCACCTGGACGAGGTACCCAAATCCTGCCGCCGTTCCGAACAAGGCATCCGTTCCATAGTTCAGAGGAACGTAGGTCGGACCTTCTCCCGGTTTGGGAATCTCTTTCCGAACGAACATCGGGTACGAAAGATCGAGCGCATCGCTTGTCCCTGCTCGTGTGGTGACTTTGTGCTCTCTGCTCGTGAATTTCCGATCCGACTCACCGTCCTCGACAGAGAAATAGATTTGATATGTTCCGGCCGGAACGGTCAATCGGATAAATCCCTGAAGATCGTCTTCGAGCAGTGTGGCTTCGGGGACGGCATTGCGTGTGACGACCAGGGGCCTGATCAGTCGCGCAGCGGTCACATTCCTCTCGTCAATCAACTCGACGAGCAGCTCGCCCCGCCCGACATACAGACGGGGATCGGTGAGGTCGGGATTTCGCACATAGATGAAAAAATTCTGTGGAATTCGGTAATGAAGATAAACGCAGGCGATGCTCGTGTCACTCTCGAACACAGGGATCGCTTCGAAGGAGATCTGGAATTCGTTGCGAGCGAGTTCCGGCGTTGCAAAGGGGAACTGTGCAACAGCGACCGAGGTGAGAATGATCGACAAGGCGATCAATCGGCTAACTGATGTGAAGATCATGCAGGATACTCGCATTCTGTGTTCCGATAATCTTTCCAGGATTAAAGATGTTCTTAGGATCGAAAATCTCTTTGATGGAGGCAAAGAGAGCGTAGATTTCTTTTCCATACATTCGTTCGAGGAAGGGCGTCCGCACGAAACCATCTCCGTGCTCGCCGGAGAGTGTCCCGCCGAAGGAAAGCGCCAGATCGGCGACTTCCGAGGCGATTGAGTCGATGACGCGATAGTGCTCGATCTTTTTCAGATCGACGAAGGCGGCACAATGAATGTTCCCGACGCCGCCATGTCCGTAGATTGAATACTCGATGTGATGCCGGGTGAGGAGGCTCCTCAGCGAGTGGAGGTAAGCCGACAGATGAGCGAGAGGTACGGTCACGTCTTCAATGAATGAGGTCTTGCCCGTTGATTTTTCGAGGTTGATTGCCTGACTTGCGCGCTCGCGCAATCTCCACAATGCCTGTTGCTGATCTTCAAGGGGGAGTGGGAGAAACGAAAGAAGGGATGACGATCGAAGGATCCGATTGAGATCGCCAAGAAGTTTCTCCTGCGCCGCCCGGTCCTCTCCTTCGAACTCAAAATAGAGCATCACCGGGGAATCGGACCGAATGAGCGCATCGGTCTCCTTCGAAAAACCGGCGGCGAGCCGAACGTAGGTCTGATCGAGAATCTCGATTGCGGTTGGACTGAGATTCTTTCCCGCGACGATTCCTTCCACGGCGGACTCATAGCTGGAGAAGTACACAATCGCCCCGACCCGGACAGGCGGGGGAGTGAGGAGTTTCAACGTCGCTCCCGTGACCATCGCCAGGGTGCCTTCCGAACCGATCACGAGTTTGGTGAGATCCGGTGGATCGGTGGCTGCCGCGTCGATCAGGTTATACCCCGACGAATTCTTGGGAACCGCCGGGAATCCACTACGGATGAGATCCCGGTTCTGAACAATCAAGGGAGGAATTCTCGACCGAATCTCTTCCCACAGCAAGCCGCCCCCCGATTGATCCGTTTCGCGTATTCCGATGGAGACGATCTCACCGTTGGACAAAACCAGCTCGAGTTCTGAAACGAAGTCTTTCGTGGCACCGTACTTCAATCCATGATACCCTGCCGCATTGGTACCAATCATCCCTCCCAATGTACAGAGACTGCCGCTCGCGGGGTCGATCGGGAAGAACCGGTTGAAGGGCTTAAGCTGATTGATGAGGTCGGCGTACACAATTCCCGGCTCAACCCGTGCGGTATCAGGGGTCGCCGCGATCATACGGTTCATGTGCTTGGTGAAGTCGAGAACGACGCCGAATCCGAGCGCTTGACCCGCCAGCCCCGTTGCCGCGCCGCGGGGAATCACCGCAATATCATTGTCGTGACAGAGTCGAACGACGTGGGCCACGTCCTGGGCGTGCTTCGGAAAGACGACCGCGATGGGCGCGATTCTGTACCAGCACGCCGCAGTGCTGTATTCGCGGCGAGTCTTGTCGTCCAAGAAGACCTCTCCCTCGAGACGACTGCGGAGTTCTTTTTCTATGGAACGAAAAGAGGGCATCGGACATTATCCGGCGCTATGATATCAAGTTTGTTCGGGAATCACAACAGCACGCGACCACCTGAAACCGAGCGGGCGCTCACCGCATCCTCGTTTGGGAGTGTTCACCGAGCACTCTTCAAAAACTCGGTAAGCAGGCGGACACCGAATCCGGTTCCTCCTTTCGGCACATAGAAACCTGTTTCCTCGGAGATCGCTGTTCCTGCGATGTCAAGGTGAACCCATTTCTGCTTGCCGACGAATCTCTTCAGAAAGAGGGCTCCGGTAATTGCGCCGGCCCATCTCCCACCAACGTTCTTCACGTCGGCAATGTCACTCTTGATCTGCTGTTCGTACTCTTCAAAGAGCGGCAATTGCCAGACCCGCTCAAACACTCTTTCTCCCGCTGACTCCAGCTTCTCCATCAATGCGGAATCGTTCCCCATCATTCCCGCCGCATGGTGGCCGAGCGCGACGATGCACGCGCCCGTCAATGTTGCGAGGTCGATAATTGCCAAAGGCTTAAACTTCTCCGCGTACGAGAGTGCATCCGCAAGAATCAGGCGGCCTTCCGCATCAGTGTTGTCGACTTCGGATGTGAGACCGTTATGATGACGGAGCACATCCCCCGGCCTGAGAGAGTTCCCGCTCGGCATGTTTTCGACGGCAGGGATGAGACCGATGACATGGACAGGGAACTTCAACTCCGCGATGGCGACAAAGGTCCCGATGACGGCGGCTGCCCCGGACATATCCATCTTCATCTCGGCCATGCCAGCCGACGGCTTGATCGAAATTCCACCGCTGTCGAATGTCACCCCTTTGCCGACAAGCACGATTGTCTTTCCCGAATTCTTCTTGCCATGCTCAAGGATGAGAAATCGCGGCGAGCGGGTGCTTCCTTGCGATACGCCGAGGACGCCCCCCATACCGAGGTTTTTGATTTCCGGTTCTTCCAGGACTGTCACGCTGAAACCGTGTCGCTGACCAAGATCCTGAACGGCTTGTGCCAATGACTCCGGGTAGATCTCGTTCCCCGGTGCGTTGGCGAGATCGCGTGCGATACATGTCGCAGCGGTGACAATCTGGGCATCGGCAACCAGCTTCGCGGCCTCAGTCAATCGTTTTGCGCGGGGAAGACAGAATGTGATCGACTCCACCTTTGATTCCTTTTCGTCGGCCGGCTGTTTCTTGTACTTGTCGAAACTGTAAAGTGCGAGCGCAGCCCCCTCGCAGAGAGCCTGGAGGACTTCCGCCGGCTTCTGCGCGCCGACCGGAACGAGCATGGAGACCTTCTCAGACTTGAGCTGTTTGGCCTGTTTCGCCGCGTTCGCGGCTGCCCGCCGGTATGATTCCAATGAGCATTTCCGTCTCTCGCCAAGGCCGACCATCAGAAGTCGTTTGGCGGCCGATTTCCGAACGGGGTAGGCGAGGGCGCTCTCTTTCTCGGCACCCATGAAATCGCCCGCGTTCATCGGGATGATCACTGAAGAGCCGAACATCCTGGTCAGCTCGGTGCGTGCTGATCGAAGCAACGATGCGTCTTTGAAGATGAATGCCACTGCGAGATCCGCAGGGACTTCCGAAAACGACTGAGTCGAATAGGAGAGCTTCATTGTTTACTCGCCTGCTGGATGATGTAGTGTTCTGCCCGTGCAAGGATTTCCGGAACGATCTCGTCGATAGTCGCATTCGCCACACGCGCCCCCGCGGCATTTTTGTGACCGTTCCCGCCAAATTCTTTGGCCAGTTCGTTGATGCTGATGTCTCCCTTCGACCGAAAGCTGATCTTCACAAATCCCTCGAGCTCGGTGACCATGAGCCCAATCTGCACACCGGCAATGGTGAGCGTATGGTTGATGAAATTGTCCGTGTCGGCTTCGATCGTGTTCGTCTCTTCGAACATTTTTCTTGTCACGGTCAGCAGTGCGACCGTGCCGTTGTGTGCGGTTTGGAGTTGGGAAAGAATGCGTCCGAGAAGGAGCAGCCGGTTTGGCGTCTGTCGCTCGTACACACTTTGGTAGAGCGTGACAGGATCGGCACCGCCATCGATGAGATCGGCGACGATCCGATGCAGGTCGCCGTCGGTTTTGGGAAACCGGAACGAGCCGGTATCCGTCATGATTGCAACGTAGAGAGGTTCGGCGATAGCCTTCGGAAGAGAGCCGCGATGGACGGATCGGATCAACTGGTACACGATCTGTCCGGCGGAAGCCGCTCGGTCGTCGAAGAGATAGATGTCCGCGAACGGTTCCGGATCGAGATGGTGATCGATGCAGATCTTCTTGGCACGACTCGCCCGCACGTGTGGTTCCAGTGATCCGACTCTTCCCAGTTGATTCCCATCGATGATACAAATGACATCGACTCGAGCGATCAATGCGTTGTCTCTTGTGCTCTCGTACTGCCTGATGTGGCCGGCAGGATCGAGGAAGGTGTACATCGACGGCGTGGCGTCATGATTGATGATGATGACATCTCTTCCGATCGAGCTGAGGAAGCGGGCAAGCGCCAATTCCGATCCGAGGGCGTCTCCATCGGGATTCAGATGCGTGGTCAAGAGGAACGAGTGCTTCTCCGAGAGAAGAGCCTGAGCCGCGGCGAGTTGTTTCTGGAATTCGTCCATCGTGTCGTGCAACAAAAAAGGTGTGGCTCCGTCGAAAGAAACCACACCTGTTTCTGATTCGTCAACGCCTCACTTGATGGTCCATGTGTCTCCGGAGTTGAGAAGTTCCCCCAAGTCCCCCAGTCCTTCGGACGTGACTGCGGCCTCGATTTGCCGAACCATTTCATCTTCGTACGTTGGCCGGTCAATTGCGAGGAAGATCCCGAACGGACGTGGAAGATTGGGCTTGTACGTCATGTCCGCGAGAATGAAGGAAAGAGTCGTGTCTTGTTCGTTGTGGACGAGAAGATCGTTCACGGAGTACTTGCCGTCCTTCAGCGAGACCACTTCGGGCTGGAATCCGTTCAGCCGGATCCCCTTGTCCCGATCCTTTCCAAACACCAGGGGCTTTCCGTGTTCGATAAAGACGACGTTGTCATCCTTGGTCTCTTTCTCGGTGAACAGGAAAAAGGCACCGTCGTTAAAGACGTTGCAGTTCTGGTAGATTTCGACAAACGAGGTTCCTTTGTGCTCGTGCGCCCTCTTGAGAACAACCTGGATATGCTTCGGGTCCCGATCCATGGAACGAGCGACGAACGTCGCGCTGGATCCGAGCGCAAGGACCACCGGATGGAACGGATAGTCGATCGACCCATATGGTGTCGATTTTGTAATCTGTCCCTTCAACGACGTGGGGGAATACTGGCCCTTCGTCAGTCCATAAATCTGGTTGTTGAATACCAACACGTTGATATCGAGATTGCGTCGAAGAAGATGAATCAGGTGGTTCCCGCCGATACTGAGTCCATCGCCGTCCCCTGTTGCGACCCAGACCGAGAGATCCGGTCGGGCAATCTTCACTCCGCTTGCAATCGCGGTGGCACGACCGTGAATGCCGTGAATGCCGTACGTCTGAACGTAGTACGGGAACCGGCTGGAACAGCCGATGCCCGAGACAAACACGATGTTATGCCGCGGAATACCGAGATCGGGCATAATCCTTTGTGTCTGGGCAAGGATGGAGTAGTCGCCGCATCCCGGACACCATCGAACTTCCGAGCCGCTCGAGAAATCCTTCGCCGTGTATGCAGGAGTTTCAAGCTTCGAATAGGTATTGATCAATTCCTCAACGAGAGTTGACATCGTCATCCTTTCAGAATTTCCGTAATCTTGTTTTCGATCTCGATGGCTCGAATCGGAAGTCCCCGAACCCGGTTGAATTCGATCGTCGGGAGGAGGAACTTCATCCGGATGATCTTGGAGAGCTGACCGAGATTGATTTCCGGAACGAGAATCGATTTGTATTTCTTCAGAAGATCGCCGACGTTCGCAGGCATCGGATTGAGGTAGCGGAGGTGAAGGTGAGCAACCTTGCTGCCGCGCTCGAGATGCCGCGTCACCGCGCTGCGGATTGCTCCATACGTGCTTCCCCATCCCAGGACGACAAGATCCGCATCTGGAGTCCCCTCGATCTCTGCCAACGGGATATCGTTGACGATGCGATCGATCTTCTCCGCTCGGAGGCGAACCATCATGTCGTGATTGTTCGGATCATGGCTCACCATGCCCTTAATGTGCTGTTTCTCGAGACCGCCAATGCGATGTTCGAGTCCGGGTGTGCCGGGGATTGCCCACGGACGCGCGAGTGTCTTTTCATCGCGCAGGTATGGAAAGAACCCTTCGCTCTCGGTTCGGAATCTTGGCGCAATGTCCGGAAGAGCTTTGAAATCCGGAATGAGCCAGGGCTCTGAGCCTTGCCCGAGATAACCGTCCGATAGCATGACAACGGGTGTCATGTACTTGAGTGCGATCCGGCTCGCCTCGAAGGCGATATCGAAGCAGTCCGAAGGAGTGGCGGCCGCGAGAATCGGGAGTGGTGCCTCTCCGTTTCGTCCAAAGAACGACTGAAGCAGATCGGCCTGCTCGGTCTTCGTCGGAAGTCCGGTACTTGGACCCGCGCGCTGGACATCGACGATAACGAGAGGGAGTTCAAGCATCACGGCGAGTCCCATCGCCTCAGTCTTGAGCGATAACCCCGGTCCGCTGGTCGTGGTTGTGGCGAGGGCGCCGGCAAACGACGCGCCCACTGCGGAAGCGATTCCCGCAATCTCGTCTTCTGCCTGAAAGGTCTTTACGCCATGGGCCTTGTACGATGAAAGCTCGTGCAGGATTTCGCTGGCGGGCGTTATGGGGTAGCTGCCGAGAAACAGATCGAGTCGAGCTCGTCTGGCCGCCGTGAGCAAGCCGAGAGCCGTGGCTTCGTTCCCAGTGATGTTTCGGTATTTTCCCGGTTTGAGTTTTGCAGGGGCCACCTCGTACCGGACAGTGAAGAGTTCGGTTGTCTCACCGTAGTTCCAGCCAGCCCGGAGCACCCGCAGGTTCGCTTCCCGAATCTCATCTTTGCCTGAAAACTTCTTCTCGATCCAGTCAACAGATGGTTCCATCGGGCGATTGTACATCCAGAACATGAGACCGAGTGCAAAGAAGTTCTTTGATCGATCGATGATCTTGGGGGAAAGATTGAGGTCTTCGAGCGCGAACGCCGTTAGCTTGGTGATGTCGACGGCGTGGATGCGAAACTTTGAGAGAGAGCCGTCCTCCAGAGGGTTCGTGTCGTAGCCGGCGAGCTTGAGGTTCTTTTCGCTGAATCCATCGGTATTCGCGACGATCGTTCCGCCATCCACAAGGTTCGGGAGATTGACTTTGAGTGCGGCTGCGTTCATCGCGACGAGAACATCACAGAGATCTCCCGGAGTGTTGATTTCTCTGCTTCCAAAGTGAACCTGAAAACCGCTGACGCCGGAGAGTGTCCCGGCCGGAGCGCGGATCTCTGCGGGATAGTCGGGGAGGGTGCTCAGATCATTCCCCAGGATTGCCGTTGCATTGGCAAACTGCGACCCCGTGAGCTGCATTCCGTCGCCGGAATCACCGGCAAATCGTATGGTTACTTCTTCAACTGATTGAACAGATTTTTCTGGCATTATGGTAACATCCCTTCCAAATCATGCGGGGTGGTTGCGAGGAGTGTCGAAATGCCACCTAATCTACTCAATTTTTGCATGAAAAGTCAACGAAACACCATCGCCCCACATGTCCCTCAGAAAAACAGAACCGACTTGAGGAAAGTTTCGATGGGCAAAAACGAGAACGCCAGTCTGCAAGAGACTGGCGTTCCTCAACGAGCAGGCAGGGATGGCGCCAACTATTCGCGCACGACCCAAACTTTGACTACCCCGTTGACGCTTCCAGGGAGCTTCACATTGACATCATAGATCCCGAGTGCCTTGATCGGCTCCTCGAGGTCAATCCAACGCTTGTCGAGCGAAATTCCCTTTTCGTCAAGGGCTTCAGCGATCATCTGTGAGGTGACCGATCCGAACAGCTTGTCTTCCTCTCCGACCTTCATCTTGATCGTGAGGGAGGTTCCGGCGAGCCTCTGGGAAAGCGCCTCCGACGAAATCCGTTCCTTGTCCAATCGTCGCGAATGCTGTTTCTTCTCTTCTTCCAGCATGCGCAGATTGCTGGGAGTTGCCTCATACGCAATGTTTCGTGGAATCAGGTAGTTTCGGGCATAGCCGTCCTTGACCTCCACAACGTCGCCGATCTTCCCGAGCTGGCTGTGGTCCTGGCGCAGAATAACTTTCATGTTCTTACTCCTCAATATCTTTTTTCGTGAGAGTTCGCGGGCGCGGTGTTAGCGCACTGCTTCCGAGACGAATGGCAGAAGAGCGAGGTGACGAGCTCTCTTGATCGCCTGAATGAGCATCCGCTGGTGTTTTGAACACGTGCCGGTGATGCGTTTCGGAATGACGCGACCCTGTTCTGACACGAAGCGTTGAAGCCTCTTCTCATTCTTGTAGTCGATATAGGTTGTGTCGTTCTCACAGAAGCGGCATACTCTCTTCTTACGAACCTGAGTACCCCCCCGCTGATATCTCCCCGGTTTTCTCGTATTTCGTATCATGGCATGACTCCAAAGTCTTCTTCAAGTGATTGATGATGTGAGGCGACGGAGCGAACACGTGTTGCCGCTCACGCGCCGGATGTAGATTCAGCCGAGCTTTCACCCTGCGCCTCTCCAGAGGCCTCCTTCTCTTTTGCCTTCTGCTCCAGGGCCAACAGCGCCTTCTTGTCGAGCAGAATCGTGAGATGGCGAATGATTTGCTCCTCCAGATGGTAGTAACGGGTCAGCTTTGTGACGAAGTCTCCTGGAGCCGAGAAATATGTCACAACGTAGAAGCCGTTGTTCTTCTTCTGGATTGGAAAGCTCAGTCGTTTGCGGCCCCACTTCTCAACCTCTTGGATTTCGCCTCCTTGTTTGACGATGAACTCCTTCGTCTTCTCGATGATCGCGTCGATTTGAGCGTCATCGAGCGAGGCATTGACGATGTACACCGTCTCATACCGCTTGGTCAATCCTTTCATTGATATGTGCCCTCCGGACATTGTGGAACATCACCATGGCTCCGTCGTAGTCGCTGCCTGGCAGTGAACCACGGAGCAGGGGTATCGTGTAGTGTGAAAAACAACAACGTCGATAAAGAATTCAATCATCATTCTACAAAAGGGGTGCGATCACAAGGGAAACGACGGACATCAGCTTGATGAGGATGTTCATCGACGGTCCTGACGTGTCCTTGAACGGATCGCCGACCGTATCGCCGACGATCGTTGCCTTGTGGGCTTCGGTCCCGCGTTTCTCGCCCTTGACTTCTCCTTTTTCGATTGCCTTCTTCGTGTTGTCCCATGCGCCGCCGGCGTTCGCCATCATGAGTGCCAGCAGTACGCCGGTAATCGTCGCACCGGCGAGCATGCCCCCGAGGGCGCCAGCGCCCAGGAGGAAACCGACGACGACGGGCGCGAGCACGGCGGTCACGCCGGGAATAATCATCTCGCTCAGCGCCGCCCGGGTCGAAATATCGACACATCGCGCGGCGTCGGGTTTCACTCCCTCTCTTCCCTCAAGGAGGCCCGGGATTTCTCTGAATTGTCGGCGTATTTCCGAGACCATCTTGCTCGCTGCGCGGCCCACGGAGGTCATCGTCAGGGCAGCAATGAAAAAGGGGAGCACGCCCCCGACGAACATGCCGATGACAACATTGGGATCCGTAATCACAATCTGCAGAGGAGCGAGGCCCCGGGCGATCCAACTCTTGTCGACTGCTTGGGAGTAAGCGGCGAAGAGGGCAAGGGCCGTTAATGCGGCCGACCCGACGGCGAATCCCTTTCCGATTGCGGCAGTCGTGTTTCCGAGCGCATCCAACCCGTCCGTGATGTGACGGACATCAGGACCCAGTCCCGACATCTCCGAGATGCCTCCGGCGTTGTCGGCGATCGGTCCATAGGCATCAACCGACATCGTGATGCCCACGGTCGCAAGCATGCCGACCGCAGCAATCCCGATTCCATAGAGGCCCGCGACTTCGTTGGAGACATAGATGGCGAGACAGATCGCGACGACCGGAAGTGCTGTCGATTCCAGTCCGACGGCGATTCCCTGAATGATATTTGTCGCAGCGCCGGTTTTGCTCGCGATTCCGATTCGTCTGATGGGTGAACCGGCAGTATAGTATTCCGTAATCAAGCCGATGGCAGTCCCGCCGATCGTTCCAAAGAAGATCGCCCAGAAGACGTTGTTGCTCACGTCATAGGCACGGACGATCCAAAGACTGCCGAGGAGAAAAAGTCCCGCAGCGAGAAATGTCGAGTACCTGAGCGCGGCGGCAGGCGAATACCGCTTCAACAGGCGCATCGAGAGAATGCCGATGAAGGATGATATCAGACCGATCGAGGCGAGGATAAGCGGGAGCGACATCAGGATACTTTTGATCGATTCATCACTCACCTCGGGAACAGCTTTGAGAAGTGACAAGCCCTCGGGAAGGAGTGTGGCACCGATCGCGACTGTCGCGATCATTGAACCGACGTACGACTCGAAAATGTCGGCTCCCATGCCGGCCACGTCACCGACGTTGTCACCCACATTGTCCGCGATGACGCCGGGGTTGCGCGGGTCATCCTCGGGAATTCCCGCCTCAACTTTTCCCACAAGGTCGGCGCCGACATCCGCTGCCTTGGTGTAGATCCCTCCGCCGACTCTCGCGAACAATGCGATCGAGCTTGCGCCCATCGCGAACCCGTTGATCGTACTGGCATGCTCAGGATGACCATAGAGAACGAAAAAGATTCCGACGCCGATGAGCCCGAGACTCGCAACGCTGACACCCATGACAGCGCCGCCGTCGAATGCAGTGAGGAGAGCTCTGCTCTGCCCCGATGCACGCGCAGCCTCCGCTGTCCGTACATTTGCTTTGGTTGCCGCCTTCATTCCGAGATAGCCGGCCAGCGCAGAGCACGATGCGCCGCTGAGAAAAGCGATCGAGGTTGTCCACCCCAGGAAATTCGCGAGGAGGGCTCCCACGACAACGACGAAGAAGACTAGAACGGTGTACTCACGGCGGAGAAAGGCCATGGCACCCACATGGATCTGTTCGGCGATATCCCGCATCGTGCCATTGCCGTCGGAAAGTCTGACCAGACCTCGATAGATCAACAACGCCACGAGAAGGCCAAATCCTCCAAGCCACGGGATCCAAGTCACCAGGTTTTCCATACGGGGAACATCTCCGCTCTACGAAAGTGTGTTTGCATTGAAGCGATTCATCGCTTCGTCGATACCTCGTGTAACTGCATACCAAACAGCGTCCGAAGCTCGGATCGTTAAATCGCGGACGATAGGCCGTTCGGCTTCTGTGAACGATTCCAGGACGTACGTCGGAAGTAACGACTTCTCACGCGGAAGCGAATCTCCCGCGATGCCGCATCGAAGACGGGGAAACTCTTCGCTCTGCAAATGATAGATGATCGAATACAGACCGTTGTGCCCGCCGTCGCTCCCCCGCGCCCGCAATCGCAAGGTGCCGAGAGGCAGTTGAATATCGTCGCACACCACAAGAATGTCTTTCGGCGGGACGCCGAAACGCTCAGCCGCGTCGCCTACCGCCTCACCGCTGTTGTTCATGTAGGTGACGGGCTTGATCAGCACAACGTTGCGAGCGTTGATCTGACCTTCGGCGAAGTGGAACTCGCCCGGTCCAGCTCTGAAAACCATATTCACGCGACGGGCGAGATCATCAACAACATCGAATCCGAGATTGTGGCGTGTCCCCGTGTACTGACTTCCTGGATTGCCAAGTCCAACAATGATCCACATGTGAGGGCCGCTGGTCTGAACCGCGCCTATTGTTCCTCGGCTTCCCCTTCCTCTTCAGCCTTCCTGCCCTTCGCGATCACTTCCGGCTCGGCCGGTGCTTCCTCACCCACAACGGCTTCGGCTGGCGTCGGCTCCTTGATGACCGTCGGAGGCACCACGGCGACAATCGTACTGTTTTCGTTTTCGAGGACTGTCACGTTGGGGACCGTGATATCTTTCACGTGAATCGAGGTGTTGATGTCGAGTTCGTCCACCGCAATCTCGATATGATCCGGGATGTGCTTCGGCAGACACGATACCTTGATCTTATGCATGACGTGCTGAAGCATACCACCGACTTTCACACCCTTGGGAGTTCCCGTGATGACAACCGGTACATCGATCGTGAGCACTTCATCCGCATGCAATCCAAACAGATCGAAATGAATCGGCTTGTCCGTGAGGGGGTCGAACTGAACATCACGGAGAATGCAGGAATGCGTCGAGCCGTCATTCAACTTGAGGTTGATGACGTGAGTCGCGGAAGTCTTGTACAGCGGCCGCAACGTTGCCTCGGGCAGCGAGACGGCGATGTTTTTCTGCCCGTGGCCGTAGTAGATGCCGGGGATATTACCCTGCTTCCGAAGTGATTTCGCTTGCTTCCCGATGTGCAAACGAATTTCCGCGTTGATCGTTATTTCAGACATGGTACATCTCCTTCTTACTTGTCTTTATCAATATCAAAGAGAGAACTGATGGACTTATTCTCATGCGTTCGGACGATCGCTTCAGCGAGAAGCTTTGCGGCCGATCGAACTTCAATTCGTTTTTGACCGTCCCGGACCGGTATGGAATCGGTCACGGCAACGAACTCAACTTCGGAATTCGCGATGCGGTCCAACGCGTCACCCGAGAGAATCGGATGCGTGCAGGCGCCGTAGATCTTCAGCGCGCCCCGGTGGCGAAATGCCCTTGCCGCATTGACAAACGTACCGGCGGTGTCGATCAGATCGTCGACAATGAGGACGTTCTTTCCCTCGACATGACCGATCACATTCATGACCTCGGCCTCGTTCGGATTTGGACGGCGTTTGTCGATGAGGAGGAGGTCGGCATTGAGCCGTTTCGCAAACGATCTTGCCATCTTGATTCCACCCACATCCGGAGACGCGACCGCGAGGTTCGCAATGTTGAGCTTCCGGAAATACTCCAGAAAGATCGACGAGGAATACAGATGGTCAAGAGGAATGTCAAAGAAGCCCTGAATCTGAGGAGCATGAAGATCCATCGTGATGACGCGATCGGCCCCCGCCTCGGTGATCAGGTTCGCGACGAGTCTGGCCGTTACCGATACTCGTGGCTGATCCTTGCGATCCTGACGACCATAGCCGAAGTACGGAATGACCGCAGTCACCCGACGCGCTGATGCCCGCTTGGCCGCGTCGATGAGAATCAACAGCTCAATCAGATTGTCAGCCGGGGGCTGGGTCGACTGGATCACGAACACATCGTCTCCGCGGATGTTCTCGGAGTACTTTACCCAGATTTCCCCGTCGCTGAAATTCTTGATGTCCAATCCACCAAGCGGAATCGCGGCCTCGGCCGCAATCCGCTCTGCCAGTGGACGATTCCCACGACCCGAAAAGAGTTTGATTGTGCTCATGTCCTTGCACTCCGAAGAGATTCTTCTGCTCCGCGCGACTGCGGAACTTGCGCAAACGACTTCATACCTATCGGATCAGATCTCACAACAATACTGCTGGGGTGCCAGGATTCGAACCTGGGAATGTCGGCTCCAAAGGCCGATGCCTTACCACTTGGCTACACCCCAAGCTTGCGGGATTCTGAGAAGCGGAACATTATCCCGACGTTGTCGGGGCTGCACACCGGAGACGCTCCCGATCCCTCTTCCCCAAAAAGAAAACCCAACTCATTTCGAGTTGGGCAAAAAATATACTCAAAAAACCCCTCCAAGTCAATGAACTTTTATGCACTTACGGCCTACTGATTGCCTCAACGGGGAGGCGGCACGAAGAGAAGTGCATTGATCAGCATTTTCTCCAGGCCCGTCCAGAATCTCCTGAAGGTGAGATTTTCCGTGAAGAGAACAGCCCTCCCTCTGCCGACTCTGAATTCCATCAAATAGGCCGAATCTGCGATCTTTCTTGCGCGGTCAGCTCGAACGTAGCCGCTTGCTCCCCCCGGTTCTTCAACGTATCGCGCCGCGTTGTGTCCGGCATCGGTCAGCACGAGTGACGGCGAGTCTCCCCTGAGAACGTAAACTTCTCCGGGCATGCCGTATCCGAGCGGATGGGTCGTATCAAGCTTCGTCTTGAAGATTGTCCCTGGAACGCGATACAGCCGATCATTCTCTTCCTTCTCAAAAAGACTTCGCCGCTTGGCAAGTTCCTTAAGCGCCCGCTCTTCTTCTTTCTCTTCTTTTGATTTCTCATCATCCTTTCGATCCGATTCAAGCTGAGCTGCGGTCAGTCCCGACTGTTTCTTCGTCAGGAACCGTGCTCCTGCTTCAATTCCGATGACAACACCTCCATCCTCGACCCATTTCCTGATCCTGGCAACCGTCGAACTGTCAAAGACGGATCGATAGTCACGAGCATCAGGAAGAATCAGGACGTGATACTTGGCGAGGGAGATTGAAGGGATGTCGCGTGCCCGAATCGGTGTGAAGGGAATATCGTACTCCCACTCGAACATGTACCACAACTCGCCGTAGTCGTACGAACTCACCGGCGCGTCCGTGACGACGGCAATCTCCGGCTTCGTGAACGGACGAACATGATTTGATCCGAGATTGATCCCCTTGCTTGTCAGTCCCGTGGACGTCGCATGGACATCGACGCCATGAGCGTGTGCGTACTCTTTGACGAGAAGAGGGAGGGAATCGGTGTTTGCCGATGTGAAAGCGATGACGGTCCCGGCCGCGTAATACCGGCCGTCGATTTCGAATGAGCGGCCGGCGACGTGAAGTTTCGTATTCTTGCGGAGAAGCGCCCAGACAAGTGCGCTGCTTCGATTCCGCTCCCACGGGATCAGATAGGCAAAGGATGCCTCCCCTCCGACGATCGTCCCGCGCAATGGGGGAAGAGAGTCGATCTTCCGCGCTGATGATGGAAGGGGCTCTTCCGTCGTGTACGCGTCGATGCCGGCTGCAATCGGGAGAGACCACGCAGAGACATCATAGAAGAAGGTATCGGGGACTAACGTCTGTGGCTCGAGGAGAGCCTTGGCGAGCCGACTCTGAGGTTGGGTCAGTGAGATGAAGAATGTGCCGCTTCGGAAACTCTGCTTCCGAGGGGTACCGGTGAAATACGGTGTCGACTTGAGTTCGGTGTGCGACGCCAGTCGATGTACTTCTACTCCCTGGCGGATGAGGGTATTCATCACTTGAGCGACCCGATTGGGATCGCGTCCTTCAGGGATGATAAATCCTTTGGTTGCTCCCTTGGGCGCGAGCGCCTCGATCCAGAACTTGGAGAAATCACGGATTCGCTCCTCGCGATGCTTGACGGCAGTTTCGAGCGTCGCGATCCCTGTGAGGAAATGATTTCGCACGCGTTCACCGAGTGTGAGTCTTTGTCCTCCCGGTTTTTCAACATCGAGTCCGGCGCGCGAGTGACCCGACTGTTCGTAGGTCATTCCGATGGCTCCGTTGAACGTGGGCCATGAATCGCCATATCCGGGATAGAAGAGGTCGAATGATTCGCCGGTATAGTACGGCACCCCAATCCGATCAAAGGCCTCCGCGTTGCCTTTGCCGAAGATTTCTCCCCATTTCCGGACTTCGGGTGGGAATTCAGCATGAACAGGCGTTGCCGCGGGGAAGAAGAAGTATGTACTGGTGTAGCCCATTTCGTGATAGTCGACATGGACGTGCGGCATCCATTGACGGTAGAGCGCAAGGCGCGCTTGTGACTCCGGCTGGATCGACCACGCCCAATCCCGATTGAGATCAAAGTAATAATGATTCGTTCGTCCCCCCGGCCACGGCTCGTTGTGTTCGATGGCATCCGGATTGGCGTTGGCACGTCGGCCCACTGTGGAATTGAACCATTGCACGAATCGCTCGCGGCCGTCGGGATTGACCAATGGGTCGAGGATGACAATCGAGTTCTCCAGAATACTTCGCGTGCGCTGGTCTCTTCCTGCGATGAGCTGGTACGCGGTTGCAAGTGCCGCTTCGCTCGAAGAAGACTCATTTCCATGAACACTGTACGAAAGCCAGACAATCACCGGCAAGGACTTGATCACGCCTTCGGGAAATTGCTTCGAGGGATATATCCGGGGATCGGTGAGCTGCCTGTTGATGGTCCGAATCTCCTCGAGTCGATTCAGGTTTGCGGGTGAACTGATCAGAAGTACTCGCAGATCCCGATGTTCGATCGATTGACCGTAGGTGACATTCCTCACGCGATCGGACGATTGCACAAGGTGATCGAGGTATTTTTCAATGAGTCGATATTCCGTGAACCGTGTGCCCAGTTCATAGCTGAGGACGGTTGAGGGAGCGGGAACTGCCTGGTCGACTTCGCCAAGAGGATAGAAGCGAATCTGGCTCTGAAGGCTGGAAACCGCGACGAAGAGGAGAAAGAGGGATTTCATTGATCATTCCTTGGTTGCTCTGGGGGACAAAAGTCTTCGAATTTCTTTTGAGAAGCAAGACGGCAGGCGGCCACGATTGTCTCTTCCGGGTGAGACGAACACGAACATGAACAGATGGGCCGAGGGGTTGATTAGCTTGATTTTCTACGCAAGTCATCGTATTTTGACGGCCGATCCGGTATCAAGACATCTCACTCGGAAGGATTCTCCTGCTATGGTCGCATCGAAATTGCTTTCCTTCGACAAGTACATCAGTCTGAAAAGCGAGCACGTGATTGCGCAGTCATTCTGGATTGTCACATTTACGGCGCTCACAGCCATCGGCGCTCAGCTGGAAATTGCGACGAGACCGGTCCCCTATACGCTGCAAACGCTTTTCGTCATCCTTGCAGGGGCATTGCTCGGCAGTCGACGCGGTGCGGCGAGCATGCTTCTGTATCTTGGCGTGGGAGCGCTTGGAGTGCCGGTTTTTGCGTCCGGGGGTCTGGGACTTGCGAAGCTGATCGGTCCCACCGGAGGGTATCTGCTGGCATTTCCTCTCGCGGCATATCTTACCGGTGCGCTCGTTTCGAAGTCTTCGCACATCGCCTGGACTGTCGTCGCAATGGTATCCGGAATGCTGGTCATCTTTGCCTGTGGCTCGATCTTCCTTTCTCTCTTCTATCTCCATAATGTGATGCAATCGCTCGTCTCGGGGTTCTTCATCTTCACGTGGTGGGATGCTCTGAAGATTGCCGCGGCTGTGGCGATTTGTCGTCAGTTTGGTCAGACTCCGCTATCGAAGTAGCCCCGGTCGTGGTTCGAAAGTCAAACGGCCACTTTGTGAGTGGCCGTTTTCGTTGTCCATTGATCAAGTACGGTGATCAATTCTCAAACCTCAAGTACTGTTCCCACCGCTGGAAGAGCGTCGCCGTTGCTCGAACATCTCCCAGGCAATATTCTGCAATCTCTCCGAATTTCTTCTGTTCGAACAACGTCCCGAGATCCAATCCTGTGATGCCGTGAGATTTGGGACTCTCGATCCCGAACGCCTTGCAGTAGAAGTCGAGATTGAACTTCCGCATCGCGCCGTAAAATGTGAACTGATCAAGCAAGTCGCAATGCACCTGCGGCGAGTAGCGGTACGGCAACAGATTCTTGGACGGCTTGATCTGAAGCAGAGCAGATCGCATCAGGAGAAATGGTCCGTCAAATCCGCGTCCATTGAACGTCACACATTGACTGTACGGAGCGATGAGATTCCAGAATCGGGTGATGATTTCGGCTTCACTCCCTGAGATGAACTGTATATTTCCGTCATCCGAGAGATAGTCGAGTTCCTCATCTGCCTGGAACAAGACCATCCCCTTTCCGCTGTCGGGATTGAGCATACCGATGGCGATGATTTGTGCAGTTGTGGGATAGAGATTCAGTTTCTGCAAAACTTCATCTCGCTCATCCTCGCTCTTCGCGAACTTCATCAAATACTGCTGCTGATCCTCGTCGAATGAATCAAACGGGTACCCGAGCGTTTCAATATCGAAGACGATCCGTGACATGGTTGGTCAGGCGGTGATCCGGTAGTTCTTCAATCCCCAGTACGTTTCGGCGGCCGCGACTTTGAGGATGGTGGCGACGGGGATGGCGATGAGCATTCCGACGATGCCCATGAGTTGATTGCCGATGAGGAGAACAATAATGACCGTGACGGGGTGCATATCCACCGCCTTCGAAAAGCAGATCGGCTGGACGACGAGATTGTCGATGAGTTGGACGGTGAGCGTGACCATGACGATCGGCGCGAACATTCTGAAATCGCCGTATTGAGTGACCGAAACAAGCAGAGCAGGGAAGGCGCCGACGACCGGCCCTAGATACGGGACAAGGTTTGCAATCCCTGCGATCGAGCCGATGACGATCGGGTAGTCGATACCGATCAGAAACAGTCCGGCGATGCTCAAGAGTCCGATGATGAAGGAATCGAGCAGCCAGCCGCGAAGGTAGCCGACCAGATCCTTCTGAATCTTGTAGATGACGTTCATCGTCATCTCGAAGTACTTATTCGGGACTCGCTCGATAAGCTTCTTCAGCCCCCGATCGCCTTCGTAGAGGATGAAAAAGGTGAGGAAGGGGACGATCGCGAGTGTGATCAGGAGGGGAACGAGGTCTTCCAGTAATCCGCCCACACTTTGCGTCGCAGTCGTGAGAAGCGACTGTATCTTCTCCGCCAGCGCCTTCGGATCGACAAAAGGAATATCTTCTGCGAAATCAGAAGCAAGCTGATTGAGGCGTGATTCGAACGGAAACTGACTGAAGCGATCGTAGAGTCCGCGGACTCTGTCGACAAGAAACGGGACGACCTTGACGGCAACCACCGCGAAGAGTCCGCCGGCGAGGACGAACACAATCGGG
>VGVZ01000017.1 GCA_016873805.1 Ignavibacteria bacterium | reverse complement strand
TTTGGCCGATTTCGTTCTCGTGTGAGTGGCATTGCGGCTAACGTCTGGAACAACGCACCACATCGCGTTGTTATTCGTTATCTATAGTATATAGGGAGCCCCCTCCTTCAAGCTGCTTGGGCTCATCCTCTCGGCCAATTTCCATGCGTTCTCGCAAGGTTTCAAACGGACTCTTGATCTTGCGTAGCTCCCGCGAACTGACATGTGTGTAAATCTCGGTCGTTCGTACACTTTCGTGACCAAGCAGCTCCTGAATGTACCTTATATCAACCCCTTGCTCAAGAAGCCTTGTGGCAAAGGTATGCCGAAAGGTGTGCATGCTGATCTTCTTTGGGATTTCAAGAGATCTTACAACCCGCCTGATTACTGCCTGAATACTTCTTTCCGATAAATGTGTTAGGGGCATCTCTCCAGGAAATAACCACCCCGAAGTCCCGATGTCGTATTTTCTGCAATACACATCGAGAATAGGCAACAGGGACTTGGGAAGTAACGTGTACCGGTCCTTCGACCTCTTTCCTCTGCGGACGTGAAGAAGTCCCCTGTGTATGTCGAGATCCTCCACTCGAATTCGTACAAGCTCCGCAACCCGAACGCCGGTCGCATAGACCATCATCACCATCACCCGGTGCTTTAGGTTTGAGATTGCCCGAAAAATCTCCATCGATTCGTTGTCGTTGACAACGTCCGGCAATAACCGCGCTTTCTTTGGCCGCGCAAGATCCTCAATTACAAATGGCCTCTTATAAACCTCACTGTAGAGCGCTTTCAGGGCACTGTAGACCTGATTGACTGTCCCCGACGATTGCTTCTTTCCGTCAAGCAACCAAACGAGATACCGCCGAATGTCCTCTTCTTGAAGCTTCCTCGGATGGCGCGGAAAATGATGGTTCACAAATGAGTGAATATGGCTCATGTAGGTTTTTACCGTCTTGGGCCTGTACCGAAGTCTGAACTCCTCCCCAACAACTTCGTAAAACCCCCGTTTCTGTTGCATACGACCCCCCTAGAATGATGAATGAACTAACCAGCCCCACTTCGTGCAGAAAGAACAGTCACCGTTCACGCTCGTGAATTCAAAACATCCGGCAGCTTGTGTTCCCTTCGTGGACGTGGAAGACCATCAACGACATACCGCCGCTTGTACAACTCCACAAAAAGAAATCGTAACGCGCTGTAAACATGATTTACCGCCGCCGCCTGCTCAAGCCGACGGGCACCAACGCGTTGGCTAAGTAGTTCCTTCGACGTTAAACTGCTTCTCACATTGTGACCACTCCTGCGTACCTCGAATCGTCAAGATCAACACAGCAAGCCCAAAGTACCCCATTAACGGTAAGAGATATGCAGCGCTCAGTTCTGGCAGAAAGAACAACGCTGCAAGAGTGAGAACGAGGACGATGGGAACTCGAGCGATCAGATAATGTGCTCTAATGAAGTACCATTTGCCCCTTGAGCGAATTATTGTCCATCGTGAGAGATAGCGGGCGTGAGCAAAAGACTCAAACCACTCCCACAGAAACATGAGTGTAAGAATGATCAGGAAGAACCCAAGTGTTTCGAGGATCGAAGCGGTCTGTCTCTCTGTCCAGATACCAAGTAGGAATCCCACAAGGAATCCTCCGAGTGCGACTGCGTATTTGTTTAGGAGTGTCATGGTTGGTCTCCAAAGATATGTCAGAGAGGCGGTGCCTTATAACATCTAATAACCGTCTCGACTTCCGCTGATTGGCATTCTGTGCGGCGGACCTTGGTGCACGTTGGATCACGTTGTTGCCCCCTTTTTTAATTCGAAGCACGAAATTCGAAATACATAACAAATACAAAAAACAGAATGCCAAAATCTAAAACCCGTTGATGAACTCCGGATCCTCAGAATTACCGGGATTTGGCTAAGATCGCACCGAATATCTTCATGAGCTCGGTGGACTCCTGAATCAGCGACTATCTCTTGGGATCCAGTTGGTCAGAACACCTGACGAGATTCAGCCAGCAACGACTCTCTTTCGCCTCCTTTCGACAAATCTTGATCCGCATTACGAAATCTTTCTTGCTCAATGCCTCATTTGCTTCAATATCGTTTGCGCCTACGGAGGCTGAAGATCGTATCAATTGTTTACCGTGTTCGGTGTTTGAGAGACTATTGGGGAGCGATTTCTCAAAGTCCCTAACGTCTCGTGCGAACTGCAGCGTACGGTCTTCGAGATCGAATCGTTTGGTGCCTGGGATTTTGGAATTGTCCGATATTTTGATATTGGATCGTGGTGCTTCTCCCAAATGCTCTTTGGCCATTGAGATCTCCCCAAAAACTGCAAACGAAAAACTGTTTCACAATCCCCCTAATATCTATTTAGGATTCTGAAATTTGACATTGTTTCGAATTTCGATATTCGAGCTTCGTGCTTAACTGGAGACTCAAAAGACGCGCATCCGGGTTCCCTTCAAAGAAGAGAAAAACCCCGCACGTCCGTGAAAGGGCTGGAGAAATGGAATTAAGAGGTATGAAATGCACGGCAGCGATCTCGTTTGGTGGACCCAAATCCCCCTCCCCTCAACCGCAAACCGCCTTAAGAATCAGCAAAAGTTAGCGACCAGGAAGCACGTTGTCAAGAAAAATGAGATCGCAACAAGGAAAGCTCGAATATGACAGAAATAAGCATGCCCGGCCGACAGGATCCTCCTCGATTATACGAGAATTATGGAATCCAGACGGCACGGGCAGTATCGTGACGACAGGCGCGAAGAGAACCGACTCACCCCAAAACGATATTTACAACCTGGGCGGCTTGCCCAAGACATCCTGAATTGACTCGGTCTTCATACTCCCCAACTTTAAGTCGCGCACACCCTTCTCAATCTTCTTCAAGTCTCCTACGATCACAACCGCAACTTTCGAAGGATCAAGGTACTTTCGCGCGACGCGTTGAACATCTTCCTTCGTCACCGCGAGTACCTTTTCTATATATGTGTTGAAATAGTTCTCCGGCAGCCCGTATGTTACCAACTCGTTGAGCTGACTCGCAATCTGCCCGACAGACTGAAAACCGGATGGATAACTCAGCGCGACGTAGTTCCTCACACGAACGAGTTCTTCATCCGTGATCGGCTCCAGAATACCGTTGAGCTCCTTCATAAATTCGGTGAGCGCTTTGTCGGTGACGTCGGTTTGAACTGCCGATGATGCGAGAAACGGACCGGGAAGCGGACGCATGTCAAATGATGATCCCGCTCCGTACGTATAGCCGTGCGTCTCACGAAGATTCTGGTTCAGCCGCGACGTGAACGATCCTCCAAGTACGGTGTTCATCACCACAATGCTGAAGTAGTCATCCGTGAGTCGCTCAACGCCGATTCGCCCGATCCGAATCTCCGATTGTGCCGCTCCGGGTTTGTCGACAATCGTTACCGTTCGTGCCGCTACTTGCGAAACCGACGGCCAACTCACCGACGGCGCGGTGCGGCGTTCCCACGTGCCGAAGAGTGCTTCAAGTTTCGTTTGAATCTCCCCCCTTTGCACCGCACCAACGACGATCATCGAAGCATTGCCGGCGTGAAACCGATCACCGTGAAATCTTCTCAAATCTTCTACCGTGAAACCGCGTATGCTCTTCTCGTCTCCCATGCTCGGAAGACCATACGGATGCTTGCTTCCGAAAATCGCACTGTTGAATTTTACCGACGCAATCGCTCTCGGTTCATCATGCCATTGGAGCAATGTGGTCAATCGTTCCTTGCGGAGGCGGTCAAGCTCGGATGGCGGAAACGTAGGTCGCATCACGACGTCCGCAAGCAAAGGAAGCGCCTCTCCGAGCTTGGATGTCGGCGTGAACAGTCCAACGACACTCGTGTGCATCCCGGCCGAGGAACTGATCCGCGCCCCGAGAAAATCGATGGCGTCCGCAAGCTGTAACGCATCTCGCGTTCCCGCACCCTCGTCCATCATGTCCGATGTGAGTGAAGCGAGGCCCTTCTTGCCGACCGGATCCATCGCGCTTCCCGACCTGACGAGAACGTTGATTTGCACCAGAGGAACATCGTGCTTCTCCATCAGCACGACGTTCATACCGTTGGAGAGCGTGAACCGGGGTATGGGAGGAAGCTTCATGGAGGGGGGAGGTCCGAGCTCCGGGGGTTTGGTTCGGTCGGGTTTCTGTGCACTGAGGGAAAAGACAACGAGCAGTAACGAGAGGCCGATGAAAACGCTTCGTCGAGCGAATCCAGATACTTTGTTCATGTGAAAACCTTTCGGTGTGTCAATGAGGGAGCTGAGAACATTCGACCGCAGAGCAGAATGTCTGCCTTGCCCATGCCTTCTATGGAATTGCGAGCTCTTTCTTCCCTTGTGGAACAATACTCAACACCACGCGTGCGTTCGTCAAGAATGTTTGCCCGGCTGACTGCACGTCCTGAGGATCGACCGATTTGTACCGCATGAGATCCTCATTGAAGTAGTCGGGATTGCCGGTCGCGAAGTAGTAGCTGTTGAGCAGATCAGCTTTACCTCCGAATCCACCAACGCGCTCAAGCTGACCGAGGAAACTCGATTCATACTGATTGACCGCTCGCTGTAATTCCCGCGCTGTGGGACCTTCCTTTTGGAACTTGCCGATCTCCTCATCGATCACGCGTTGAAGCTCGGGGAGCGATTTGCCTGCTCTCGCGGTGGCAACAATCCAAAAGGTGGACGAGAGCTTTGAGGAAAATTGAAACGCCGAAACATCCTGGGCAATCTGGAGCTCGTACACGAGTCTTTTGTAAAGACGTGAATTCTTGCCGCCGGCGAGAATACTGGCGACAATATCAAGCTCCGCGTCTCCGGGGGCGAAGTGTGCCGGAGAATGCCACGCCATGTACACACGCGGCAGTTGCACTCGATCTTCAAGGACCACCTTCTTTTCCTGTGAAAGCGCGGCATGAGGAGGCAACACCGGCTGTGCGCGATTGCCGGAAGGAATCTCGCTGAACCACTTTGCCACAAGCTGCTTCGTCTCTTCCTTGTTGATCGCGCCGGCAACGACCATGCTCATATTACGCGGCACATAGTACGTTTTGAAAAATTCCACCACGTCTTCATAGCTTGCCGCGGAAAGATCCTCCATCGAACCGATCGTCGGCCAGTGATACGGATGATCCTTCGGATAGAGGTTTTCGGAGATGACGATTGAGGCCATGCCGTACGGTCGGTTCTCGTACGACTGCCGCCGTTCGTTCTTCACAACGTCGCGCTGGCCATCAACCTTTCCGGGCGTCATAGCGTCGAGAAGATAGCCGAGTCGGTCGGATTCGAGAAAGAGGGCAAGCTCGAGTGCATTACTGGGGATGTTCTCCCAATAGTTCGTGCGGTCGGAATTCGTCGATCCGTTGTTGTTTCCTCCGGCCGCCTCGAGCCATTCGTCGAACTTTCCTTCCGGAACATTGCCCGATCCTTCGAACATAATGTGCTCGAAGAGATGCGCGAATCCCGTGCGTCCCGGTTTCTCGTTGCCCGACCCGACATGGTACCAGACGTTGACGCTCACCGTCGGAGTCGTGTGATCTTCGTGGAGAATGACGGTGAGGCCGTTGGGAAGTGTGAAGCGCTCGTAAGGGATGGAAAGCCTGATCTCCTGTCCATAGAGCATTGTTGACAGGAGGAGGGGAAGAATCAAGCGAAAGACTTTCATGCGAGTTCCTTTCATAAATCAGCTCTCTGCAAAAGTACTAGCGCCGATATTACTGAAACGGCGCGGATGGGCACAGATATGAAACGTGATACGGAGATGTCGGCTAGAAGTTCACGTTCTGTCGACTACAGATCCTCGCGATTACTCAACGCCCACGATGCACCTGATCGTTCCAGAACATTCGGTTTCAGGCCGTACGGCTGCGGAAGCACATGCCCCTGAAAATCCATCACTTCGATTCGATCGGGAACAAACTTGACCAAAACATATTCGTCACCCTCTGGCCCGCCGGGATAAATATCCGACCAGAACGCTCTCCAGTACCGTCCCTTCTGTGCCGGATCATTCACAACTTCCGCAGATCCTCTGAGCGCGGCGTACGCCGTCGTGGCCGAATCGTGGAAGCCGATCGTCACCTTCTTGTTCCTCTGAAGCTCGCGTATCTTTCGGGAACCCGGATTCGCCCCGAACCAGATCGTCAAATCTGCTTCCGGCTCGAACGGCTGCATCAATCGGGCAGAGGGGTATCCATCTTCACCGATCGTGATGAAGAACCCGTATTCTGCCGCCTTCATGATTCGGTGAACAGATTGCAGAATTTCTTCCGGCTTCAGGTTGTGCATGTTGCGCTCCTTCCTCTCTCCACTCGCACCTGGGGTGTCTCACGTTGACAATGAGCCAATTGTTGATAACTTAATGCCAATGTTATAACAAATTGTTGAAAGATACCATGCGCACAACCGTTTTGAAACCGAAACGTCTCAGGCAAGGAGATCTTATCAGACTGATTGCACCGGCGAGTACACCAGCGTCAAGCAATCGGATTGAGCAGGGGGTGCAGTACCTCGAGCGACTCGGATACCGCGTGAAGGTTGGAAAGCACGTCACAAAACAGCACGGGTATCTGGCAGGAACGGATGAAGAACGACTGGAAGATTTGAACGACGCGATCCGTGATCGCGAAGCGCGAGCAATTTTTGCTCTCCGAGGCGGATATGGTACGCCGCGGCTGTTGCCCTCTATCGACTACGCGGCAGTCCGGAAAGATCCGAAGATCATCGTGGGCTACAGCGATATCACCGCTCTCCAGCTTGCCCTGTATGCGCGAACCGGATTGGCAAGTATTTCCGGACCGATGGTGGCGGTGGAGATGTGGAACACCATGGATGCGTTTACCGAAGAACAATTCTGGCGCCAGCTGACCTCTCCGAAGAAGATCGGAGTTCTTTCCAATCCCCCCGGCATGACGGTGCATGCTCATGGGAAGGGAAATGCAACGGGACGACTGATCGGTGGAAACCTTGCCCTTGTGACCTCCAACCTCTCAACGCCCTATTCTCCATCATACAAAGATGCCCTTCTCTTCCTGGAAGATATCGATGAAGCGCCCCATCGGATTGACCGGATGCTTGTGCAGTTTCGTAACGCCGGAATGTTGGATCTCGTCAACGGCGTTATCCTTGGGACGTTTGTTGACTGCGTTCCTCAAGATCCCTCCACGCCGCACCTCACAACGCAACAGGTTCTGGATGAGTTTGTTGAATCATTGAAGATTCCTGTTCTCACCGGCCTCCAGTTTGGCCACACTTCACCAAAGCTTACGATTCCGATTGGTCTCACAGCGAAGATTTCCTCAGCCAGAGAAGCGGTCGAAGTTCTTGAAGGAGCTGTGGTCTGAGCTATCGATGGGTTGGACAGATGAACCGCTCTTACCGATTGGCTCGCTCATAGTCTGAGTTCAGTTTCAGGGATTTCGCACCGAGAATAATCAGCGCGAGGCCGGCCGCGACAAAAACAGCTCCTCCCATCAGAGCATCACGTTCCATCGGTTTCAACGGCGTGAGTTGATGATTTGAAATGACAGAGAAGAGGGTCCAAAGGAACAGTGCGCCCAGCATCAACAAGAGGACTCCGACGGCGATGTTCAGCCACGATTCGAGTCGCGGGAGTTTCGGCCGCTTGGGGGGAACGGGCTTCTGCAGAAGGCGATATTCCAACTCGATGTTGAAACAGTGACGACGCTCCTGCCGCTCGAGAACGATCGATACGAGGACTGCTGTGACATACACGAGAATGAGAGAAATCATGAGTCCCCCTTTCGGTCGGAAACTCTTCGCGCAATTCGATAATCTCGCCTCAGAATCAACAACAGTACGGGCAAAAGAAAAGCAAATGGGAGTGCGATCAGAAAGAATGAAGTGCGATATCGTGGAAGTGTTGTGATGCCGAGAAATACCATTCCCGCCACGAATGCAAAGAGAGAGAGCGCAGTCAAACCTGTGGTCCAGAGTCTCCATGATGGGTGGAAGGGGGCAGGTTGCGGCGGGGGAAGCCCTCTCGCAAAATACGCCATCTTTTCTTTGAACTCCTGCTCCCGGCGATGGTATTCAAACGCAGCCCAAACGACAATGACCGCAGGAACAATACAATCAGTATAGTGCATGATCGATTCTCCGTACCGGTTTCTGTTTGATTAGACTATGGTTGTGCGGATTTTCTTTCACCGGAAGCAAAACTCCGCAACAGGAGGAAGAAGTGAAAGAAATCCGTGGCTCGGTGAGTCTAATCTGGTACTACAGAAATCGCATCATCGAATCCAAGTACTTCCGGCAAAACGTGCGATCGAAACCTGATTTTCCGGATATCGTTCGTGACTTCAGCAAACAGGTGTACGAGCATGCGTACCGCGTTCTGGGCAACGTGGAGGAAGCCGAGGAGGCGACACAGGATGTCTTCCTTCGAATACATCGCTCGCTTCACTCCTTTCGCGGAGATGCTGTCCTCTCAACATGGATCTGGAAAATTACCCTCAATGTCTGTTTGACCCGAAGGGAGCGGCTCGAAACGATGCGTAGGAGGAGAGATCCGGGGGATATATTGGAAATGCATCTCCCGGGAGATAAAAGTGAGAATGCGCATGAGCAGGTCGTCCGGCGCGAACAGGCAGAAGCCGTGGGACGCACGATCAGCCGTCTTCCCCAGCGGGAAGCCACAGTGATCACGATGTTCTATTTGCAGGAAATGACCTACGCAGAAATTTCTGAGATCCTGAATATTCCACCCGGTTCTGTTGCTACCGTGCTTCATCGGGGACGGGAACGCCTGCGCAAACTTCTTATCGGACAACCCGACGAGGAAAGCCATGAAGTGTGATGAAATCCGCAAAAGGATAGACGAGGCATATGTACCCAAAAGGAGAACCAGTCTCCCTCCAGACGTGGGTCTCCATCTGCGATCGTGCGACCAGTGCAGGTCCTACTGTGAATCTCTTCGGACAGTTGAAGAATTGCTCATCGAGATCCCGCGGGTCTCACCGTCCCCGGTGCTTTTGAACCGTCTCCGGGAGATTGGAGGACGCGACCGGGTGGCTTCTCCTGCACCGGGCCGCAAACTGATTAGCTGGGCCCACGGGATGTACCTTGCAGGGGGAATTGCGGCAGTCGTTCTGAGCGCCTTACCCGCCTCACTCCCGACACTGCTCTTGAGTTTTGCCCTTCTTGTGACCGCGCTCACGACAGTCTCAGTTCATCTCCTCAGGCGTCCTCTCCTCGGAAGGTGAAGAAACACGTCGATCCGAGAACAACAAATCCGCGCGTGATTGGTCAAAGCTTCCCCCTCCATTCCCCCAATTCGTTGACAATCCTGCGACTTATCGTTACATTGACGGGGCCAAAAATGTCGTCGGTCGGATTCCCCAGATGAACATTGCCGTTCTTGCGTCGGGAGGCGGATCAAACTTACGAGCAATTCTCAACGCAATTCACCGGGGAACGATTCCCGGGAAGATCACTCTCGTCGTCAGCAACAACTCAACGGCTGGCGCACTTGAGATTGCACGCTCGCACAACATTCCCGCATACCACTGCAGTCAGCTCCACTATCCGTCCGAAGAAGCATTTGCCGATGCACTGTTGCGGTTGTTCGAAGAACACGGCGTCGCGCTGATTGCTCTCGCCGGTTACATGAAGAAGGTTCCATCCCTCATCATTGAGCGGTATCGCAACCGTATCCTGAATATTCATCCGGCACTGCTCCCGGCGTTTGGCGGAAAAGGGATGTACGGTATCCGGGTTCACCAAACAGTGATTGCCTCAGGCGCGACGGTGTCGGGCGCGAGCGTTCATATCGTGGATGAAGAATACGACCGGGGTCCGATCGTCATACAGAAACAGGTCCATGTTTATCCGGATGACACACCGGAATCGCTGGCAGAACGGGTGTTGACGGTTGAACACGAAATCTATCCGCAGGCGATCAAGGCGTTTGTGGAGGGACGGGTGAAGGTTGAAGGAAGAAAAGTGACCGTGGACGCGTGATGGCGACGCAGATGAACATTCAGCAGATTTTTGGAACGTTGAATCACCGGCCGGTGAAAGTGCGCCGGGCTCTGTTCAGTGTAAGTGACAAAACCGGAATCGTCGAGCTCGCCCGCCGGCTTTCTCGCCTCGGTGTCGAAATCATCTCCACCGGGGGAACGTACAAAACGCTCCGGGACGCGGGGCTGAATGTTACTCCGGTATCCGACGTTACAAAGTCTCCTGAAATCCTGAACGGCCGCGTCAAGACGCTTCATCCGGCAATCCACGCGGGATTGCTCGCTCGCACCGACGATCCGGAGCACGCCAAAGAACTGCGCGACCAATCCATCCATCCGATAGAACTTCTTGTTGTCAACCTCTATCCGTTTGAGAAAACCATCGCGGGAAACAATGTATCACTCTCAGAAGCCATCGAAGAGATCGATATCGGCGGCCCCGCAATGGTTCGCGCCGCCGCGAAAAATTTCGGTTCGGTAGCCGTTGTCATGGAACCGGCTGAGTACGATCGGATCGCCGGCGAAATCGAGTCCAACGACGGTCAATTGTCGGCGGAAACGCGTTTTGCCCTGGCGAAAAAGGCGTTTCACAACATCGCACGCTACGATGAAGCGATTTCCGCATACGTGAATTCCCTTGGTGCAAACGAGAAGCTCCCAACGTGCATTTCCATCAATGCGGCGAAATCGCACGAACTTCGATACGGTGAGAATCCTCACCAATCTGCCGCGTTCTACGGCGACTTCACATCAATCTTCCGTCAGCTTCACGGCAAAGAGCTTTCGTTCAACAATATCCTCGATCTCCAGTCGGCGTTTCTTCTGAGCCTGGAGTTTGAAAAGCCGGCGGCAGTGATTGTCAAGCACAACAACCCGTGCGGCGTTGGGACCGATGAACACCTTGCCGAGGCATACCGCAAAGCACTCGCGACCGATTCTAAATCCGCGTTCGGCGGTATCGTGGCATTGAATCGGGAGGTCGATGCGGAAACAGCGACCGCCATGGATCCACTCTTTCTTGAGGTCGTTGTCGCTCCCGGGTATGCTCCTGACGCAGTGGAAATCGTGACGCGGAAAAAGGACCGGAGAATCGTTGAAGTCGCGAACGACGTCCGCGCTCAGAAAGGATTGGATATCCGGAGCGTCATTGGTGGATACCTTGTCCAGGAACGGGACAGCGCCGATATCAGTCCGGATCTCATGAGAGTTGTGACCGAGCGGAAGCCGGAATCGGCCGAGCTGGAGGCGATGTTGTTTGCCTGGCGAGTTGCAAAGCACGTGAGGTCGAACGCGATCGTGTACGCGCGTGGAGATCGGACCCTGGGCATCGGGGCGGGCCAGATGTCGCGTGTCGATTCCTCACGAGTGGCAGCCCTGAAGGCGGCGGATGCGCGGCTCGATCTGAAGGGATGCGCCGTTGCATCGGACGCATTCTTTCCGTTTGCCGACGGTCTCCTCGAAGCCGTTCAGGCGGGAGCCACTGCAGTGATACAACCCGGAGGATCAATCCGGGACGAGGAAGTCATCCAGGCCGCCAACCATAACAACATTGCAATGATCTTCACAGGAGTGCGACACTTCCGGCATTAACGTGTAGCGAATCAACGGAATCGAAACCGAATACCTTTCAACTTAACAGACATTACGCCATGGGTCTCTTCTCGCTCTTTTCGGCCGACCTCGCCATCGATCTCGGCACTGCCAATACCGTCATGTGGATGAAGGGAAAAGGAGTTGTGCTCAATGAGCCCTCCGTCGTTGCCTTCGACCGGAATACCAAGCGCATCATCGCCGTGGGGAACGAGGCCCGGGAGATGCTGGGTCGCACGCATCGCGACATCCGCACCATCCGTCCAATGAGAGACGGAGTGATTGCCGACTTCGAGATCGCGGAGGGGATGTTGAGGGAATTCATCAAAAAGATCAACGTCGCCTGGGTTCCCAGTCGCCGGATGGTCGTGTCGGTTCCATCCGGGATTACGGAAGTCGAAAAACGAGCCGTACGCGACTCCGCGGAACATGCCGGTGCAAAGGAAGTCCATCTGATTGCAGAACCGATGGCCGCGGCAATCGGCATGGGACTCGATGTCGATGCGCCGGTGGGGAACATGGTCGTCGATATCGGCGGAGGCACGACGGAAATAGCGGTTATCGCCCTCTCGGGGATTGTGAACGAAGAATCGATTCGCGTGGCAGGGGATGAGATGAACAACGCGATCATCCAATTCTTCAAGCGGAATCACAATATCCTCATCGGTGAACGAACGGCAGACGCGATCAAATGCGAGGTCGGTTCCGCGATGCCACTCAAGGAAGAGATCGGTATCCAGGTGAAAGGGCGCGATCTCGTGAACGGTGTGCCGAAAACAACGGAAGTGAGTTCGGCGGAAATCCGCGAAGGACTGAACGAGCCGATCGCGCAGATTGTGGAAGCTGTGAAGATTACCCTTGAGCGCACCCCCCCTGAGCTCTCCGCCGACATTCTTGATCGAGGGATCATGCTCAGCGGCGGCGGGGCCCTGTTAAAAGGGCTCGATGAACGGCTGAGACTCGAAACGAATCTCCCCGTTCACATTGCGGAAGACCCGCTCACGACGGTCGTTCGAGGAACTGGCAATGTGCTGGAAAACCTTTCGAAGTTCTCAAAAGTGTTGATCAAGAGCAAGCGGTATTGAGACGCGGCGCGTCCGCAATCCGGTACGGACGCTCCCACGATGGAAGTCTGAGAGCATTCATTTCCCATGCTTGATCGCCTCTACACTCTTCTTCTGCAATTCAAAGAGTACGTCATCCTCGCTCTTCTTCTTGTGGTTTCCCTCGTTCTCCTTTCACAAAACGATAATCGACAGGTTCGGTTTCTCCGGTCCGTATCGAGCGTCGCGCTCGGAGTGATCCAGAACCAGATCGCATTTGTCCCGCGCTATCTGCGCCTGCGCGAAGAGAACGAACTGCTCCGCCGCATGAATATCGAGCTGGCGGATGAGGCGAGTCGGCTCCGGGAAGCAAAGCTGGAAGCGGCAAGACTTCGGAACCTGCTCGAGATGAAGAGGCCGCCCGAGTACGGCTATCGCGCGGCGGAAATTATCGGCAAACACCTTCTCCTGATGCGCAATACCCTCACACTGAATGTCGGAACCAAAGACGGCATCGCTCCCTCCATGCCTGTGGTGAGCGACGCGGGCCTCGTCGGCATCGTTGTCGGCGCCACGCCATACTTTTCCGTTGTGAACATTCTCCTGAACGTGGAATTCCGCGCCAGCGTGAAGATCCAGCGCTCACGGGTCGATGGAATTCTCGCGTGGGACGGAACAAACCTTCTCCTGACGAACGTTCCGAAAACGCATGATGTCCAAACGGGCGATCTCGTCATTACCTCTACATACAGCAGCACCTATCCTCCCGGCATCAGGGTGGGCCTTGTGAAAGAAGTATCGAGCGAAGCCGGCTCTCTTTTCAAGCAGATCATCATCGAGCCCAGCGTCGATTTCACCAGACTCGAAGAGGTCTTTGTGATGACAGTTGTTCCCAGCAGAGAGAGGATTACGCTTGAACAGAGTGTCAATGCCGGATCGCAACGCTGAGCGTGATGCGGCATCGGTCCAGCGCCCCACCGATTCCTTGCTTATCAACACGGTGCAGTACCCGCCACGACAGGTTTCCAGATGAACGATCGCGACATTACGAGAATGAGGTCGTGGAATCCTCCATCACACTGGCTCAGAATCGCCACCCTTGACGCACATACCGGCGGGGAGCCGCTAAGAATTGTGATTGATGGGTTTCCGGAACTGAACGGGAGCACAATTCTCGAGAAGCGCCGCGATGCCCAGCTGAGATACGATCATCTCCGAAAAGCAATCATGCTTGAGCCGCGGGGACATCGTGACATGTACGGCTGCATCATCGTTCCTCCAGTTGCGCCGGGATCCGACTTCGGAGTACTCTTCACCCATGCAGAAGGGTACAGCACAATGTGCGGGCATGGGATCATCGCGGTTTCCATGGTCGCGGTGAAAACCGGATTGGTCTCGCCGACGGAACCCGAAACGATGATACGGATCGATACGCCGGCGGGATTGGTGAGATCTTCTGTGCACGTGAGGGATGGAATGATCGGAAGCGTTTCGTTTGCGAACGTTCCATCGTTTGTGGTAACGCTTGATGAAATCGTTGCAGTCCCGGGTTTGGGAGATGTGAGATTTGATCTTGCTTTTGGGGGAGCATACTACGCATACGTCGCCGCTTCGGATGTTGGATTACGTTGTGATTCGCAAGAAACGGATCTCCTTATCAGGCATGGAATGGCGATCAAGCGCGCAATAATGGATCAACGAACCATCACCCATCCGATCGACGCCGACCTCGGATTCCTCTACGGGACGATCTTCGTTGCCGCGTCACATGATCCGGCGGTTCACAGTAGAAACGTGTGCATCTTCGCCGACGGACAAGTGGATCGCTCGCCCACCGGGACAGGCGTGAGCGGACGGTTGGCCATCCATTTCAAAAAGGGAGAGTTGAAACAACACGAACCGATCGTGGTGGAGAGTATCACCGGCAGTCGCTTCACAGGGTGGGTAGAGGAGATTGGAAACGTAGGATCGTTTGATGCGGTTGTACCGCGTATCGAGGGAAATGCGTTTATCACGGGTCGTCATGAGTTTCTTGTCGATCCGAACGATCCGTTGCGCAATGGATTTCTCCTTCAATAAGGGAACATGAACTGTGGGATGACATTCAGGAAAGGAATACTCACAATGAGGAACATCATCTGGCTCATCGTCGGTCTGCTTGTGCCAGTGTACGCTGGAGCTCAGCTGCTCCACGATGCCAAGGATCTGCAGTTCACGCGCAAAGACAGTCTCCGGGGCGGTCTTACGCCGCTCCGCACGGCATACGACATCGTGTACTATCACCTCGATGTGCGTATCGATCCGGCTGAACGATATCTCAGTGGATCGAACAAGATCAGATTCCGCGTGGTTGAAGACCTCTTGCGCATTCAGATCGACCTGTTTGAGAACATGAAGATTGAGCGCATCGCGCTCGATGATAAGACGGCGCTTGCGTTCAAACGAGAGTTTGATGCCGTGTTCGTTGACTTCCCGCGGAAATTGACGAAACATCAAGTGCGGGAAATCACTGTGTACTATTCAGGCAGTCCGATTGTTGCGCGGCGGCCTCCTTGGGAAGGAGGATTTGTCTGGTCGAAAGACAAAGAGGGAAATCCATGGGTTGCGGTGACGTGCCAGGGAACCGGTGCGAGTCTCTGGTGGCCCACCAAAGAGCATCAGTCGGACGAACCGGACAGCATGCTCCTCAGCGTCACGGTTCCCCCCGGTCTGATGAATATCTCAAACGGGCGCTTGCGGAAGACCCAGACACTGGCCGATGGATGGACTCGAAGCGATTGGTTCATCAGCTATCCGATCAACAACTACAACGTCACGGTCAACATCGGCAGGTATGCCCACTTTTCCGATCTCTACATGAGCGGTTCCGATATGCTGACGCTCGACTATTATGTTCTTCCCGAGAATCTCGAAAAGGCAAAGAGACAGTTTCAGCAGATCAAGCCGATGCTTGCCTGCTTCGAGCGTTACTTCGGCCCGTATCCATTTATCAGAGACGGGTTTAAACAAATCGAATCTCCACATCTCGGCATGGAACACCAGAGCGCACTCGCCTATGGCAACAACTATCTTCAGGGATATCGCGGAACGTCATCGTCGGAAGTCGGAGTGAAGTTCGACTTCATCCTCATCCACGAAGCGGCCCACGAGTGGTGGGGAAATAGTGTGACGTCGAAGGATATTGGCGATATGTGGATTCATGAGAGCTTCGGTGCATACGCAGAAGCGCTCTACGTCGAGTGTCTGTACGGATATGAGGAGGCGATCAAGTACGTGAACGGAAAGAAAGGGAATATTGGGAACCAGCAGCCGATTATCGGTGTGTACGGCGTGAACAAGGAGGGATCGAGGGACATGTACGACAAGGGTCAGCTTGTCCTGAACACTCTCCGGCACGTGATCGGCAACGATGCGCTCTGGTTCCGGATCGTTCGGGGATTGGCAGAAGAGTTCAAGTATCACACGGTGACGGCGGAGGACGTCTTTGGGTACATTAGTCGCAAATCCAGTATGGACCTGAAATATTTCTTCGATCAGTACTTCAAGACGAGCGCCATTCCACTTCTCGAGATTTCTCTGGTGAAACGAGGTGAACGCGTGACGATGAGGTACCGGTGGCAGGCCGGTAGGGCCGATTTTCGAATGCCGGTTCGGGTGACGATGGCGCGAGGAAAACTGGAAACGCTTGTCCCGACAACGGAATGGAAGAACGTTGTTCTGGAGGATATGCATCCAGACGAATTCCGCGTTGCGGAGGAACAGTTCTACATCAACGTCCGGATCACAAAACGATATGTTGATCCCGCTGCGATGGAGTTTACACGATAAGTGGGAAAGGAAATCAGTTCGTGATCGTCAGAGTGACGAGTCGGGATTGGCGATCAAGCTTCTGGATGCTCGCGTCGGCTACGAGCATGTAGGAGAGGGATTGGTCCCGGTCGATGCCGCGTTGGATTGAAGAAACCATTTCAACCGGCGCTGTCGCTCCGGAAAGGTCAACGGTGCCTCGACTGATTCCAGCCGAGGACGCGGCAGCAAGAAGGAGACGCGTTCCATCGGGCATCGGATGATCGATCGAAGCAACAATCTTCATGTCATTCTGGTTTGTGAGGATGCTGTAGCGGGTCGCGTTGTCAAGAATCGTGACGTCGCCATCGCCAGACACATTTCGATCGATCACGAGCGGTTGGGGATTCGCGGAGACGTGGATCTTTGTGATGGGCTTTACTTCGAACGTGATAGTCTGGTAGGCCGAGTGCTGTGCATGGACATGCAACACCACCCACGTAACCATCACTAACGTCACCACGATGCAACGCGGAACCAACTTCACCGTATCCCTCCTGACTTGTAGGGATTCTCACAAAGTTCGGCAATTGCACCGATAGTGTCAAGGTTTCCCGATCTCATTTTTTTCTCCCTCGAAGTCCCTTCCCTCAAACAAGGTACCACGACCGTTATCGATCTATAAAATCCTCATTCCTAATAATTACTTGTTACCAAACAACTTAGCTGAGATGCTCGGGTCATCACAGGCCGCTCGCATAACGAAACAGAGCACATTCTACAATCGGCGGCGAGTGCATGAAGGGTTTCGCGAAAATCGATGAAATTGGGGGAATCTAGCGGAAAAGCTCCTGAACGCGCCGGGAAGCTGATTGGGCTTCTGATTCTGATGCGAAACCAGCCAAAAACACCCGGTACCTCTTCCCCAAGCCGGGAATATAGACCTCTTCAATCTTGACGGTGTACCCGAAAGCCTCGTGGATCCGCGAAGCGACCTGATCCGCTTTTTCTCGCGTCTTCCACGAAGAGACCTGGATTTCTTTGCTCGGTGTTGCCGACGGTAGTGGAGCTCGAGACGGGGGTGTGCCGCGAAGCTTTGCACAGATTTGTTCAGCGATGGAGCGGGTGCGGACGTGGATGAGCTGCACCATATACCGTCTTCCTCGCACTGGATCAGTCGATTCCTCAACACGCGCAGGATACAAAGAAAGCCGCTGTGCTTCGGCTGCTGCCTCCTCGGCTCTTTCTCGCGATCTCCACATCGACAACCGCACGGTATAACCGACCCCATCAGCGCTCGGGGATATCTGGCACTGTGAAGAATCGACGGCCGCCGATACCGGCGCGGTAACCGGTGTCGGTACGGGTGTCGCCGTGGGTTCCGGAGCTGATGCACCGGTGAGCCTGATACATACCTCAGCCGCGGTTTCTTCGGAGGTAAAATTAATGAGCTGAACCCGATACCATGTTCCGCGTCCGGGGATCACTGCCCGTTCCACGTAGGAACGGTATCCCGAGATTCGTTCTGCCTCACGCGCGAGTTTTTGTGCCTGTGTCTGAGATCGCCATGAAGAGAGCTGCAACGTGAATCCCGTATGATCGGAATTCGGGAATATCCGGCAGACGGTGGGATCGGCAACAGCCGGCGATGGAGGCCCGGCTGGTCGATCCGGCGGTGGTGCCTGGACCGGTGCCGGCTGGATAGTTGGAGAGGTTTCGACAATAACCGGTTGTGTGGGTCGTCTCTCGGGCTGAGTCGCTCTCGCAACTACTCTTCCCGGTCGCTGAACGAGTTCACCGGATTCTACAATACGGAGGGTTCTGCGTCTCGGAATGACTTTGAGCTGGAGCTTGAGATTTTCATTCGGGGAAAGGGTAAGATCGAATCTGTCCTTTTCGAACACGGTGAACTCCGGAAGATTGCCCTCCGCCACGATCAGCTCGTAGCTTCCCGGGCGCAAATCGGTGAAGAGAAATCTTCCGCGGTTGTCACTGACGCGACGAAATTCCTCGGCGTCGCTTCGGAGTTCGAGCACTGCGCCGACATGACCACCCACCAACCGCTGTTCCGTCCGTGTTGTATCATACGTTTCGGGGCCGGCGTACCGAAGGATTGTTCCCTCGATCGTGGCGGACTTGACAACGCTGAGATCGAGCCGCTTTTCAGATCCACCCGCGACATCAATCTTTACCGGGACAGGAACAGTAGTCACATGATCGAGGCCGATGCTGGATCGGTCGAGTGTGAGGTAGTATTCTCCGGGAAGAAGAGATGGAAAATTGTACTGACCGTCTGCATCCGTCAGACTGCTTGCCGGTCCAACAAAGACGAGAGCGTTGCGGAGACCGGTATTGGATTCGGCGCGCGTGATACGGCCGCGAATCTGTCCCGTTGTTCCAACGCGTGCGATGGGAAATCCGATTGGAATGCTATATTCAAGCATCACCGCCGATTCCCCTTCGATGACACGCGGAGAAAACCTGCTTATCCTTCCCCTCGCGGCGAGACGGTGACCGGAGAAAATGTATTGCTCGAGCGACAGGTCGGCATGAATGCTTCTGTGCCGAAATTCCCCGGTGATTCTGTTGACGTTCACAGTCGAACCGATGAATGTCGAGCGGCCGAGAAGAATCCAGGCGGAGAAATTGAATGAAAGGCGTTCCTGGAGTTCGTCAGTATAGAGATTACGTCCTTTGAAATAGTCGCCGGCGAGTGTGTAGCTATGGCCGTTGAATGGTCGGAGGTTGAGGGAACTAAACAGCCGATGGAACGGATAACGACGGCGAAGGAGCTGGTCATGCAACTGACCCGTTTCGGCAAAAGCCGTCGCGCTGACACCGTCGAAATAGTGCCCAAGGCGGAGTTGAATGAGATCCTCTCGACTGTCTGCCCTGGTCAGGGGGAGAAGGTCTTTCTGTGCAGATTGCCGGTAGAAGAGCGCCCCGTAGCTTCCATATGCGATGCCGAACTGCATGAATCGATCACGCGGCGCGCTGAACTGCACGGTGTCCTTGAGAAGATTTCGATACTCTTCCCGGTACGATGCTTCGAGTCGGATTAAGGAGAGGGGATAGATATTCACGGATGCTGATTTGTGATCAATATCGCGATAGTATCCTCCATAGTGTGGACCTACCCGGAAGTACCACAGATCAAAGTTCATCCAGGGTTGCTGAGTTCTGAGCCGAACCGAGTACCCCTCATCTCTGTGGGACTCACGCTCGCTTTGTCCGTATTCGACATCCAGAATGGTCCTCGGCAGCGGCTGAAACAGCCCTCGGACCGAGCCGAGTTCGGCGTTCTTGTCTTCGCGCTTGCCGAGATAGTGCAGACCAATCGAGGATTCCGTGGAGAAGTTGTATCGAAGGAATCCCGCACGTTCGTCTTGCGCGGGATCTGTCCAGCGGGTCCTGTTGGAGAATCCTCCGAAGGTGAATCTCGAAAAGTCGACATCTGCGCCGGCCCCGAAGGCATACCTTCCATATTCGGTCAGGGGTGTCAGAAGAAACGGATGATCACCGAGGCGGACGTTAAGGCCCGACCTTGAATAGGCGAGACGATACTCGTCATACTGACCGAGGACTGACGTCCGCTGGGTATTTGGGCCTCGGAAACGGAACGCAAGCTGATCGGTCAGCCGATCGGAGAGGGAGCCTTCACCGAGGAATTCAAGCTGACCGCCATAACGATCCTTCTGGGCAACACCCCTGACGGTGAGATTCATCGGGAGCCGGTGATACAGAATCACATTGGCGCCGACCGCGGGGATGACATCAACCATGCTTGCGTTGCTCGCCTTGTTCGTGGTATCGGCACTGTTTATGGCCAGGAGCTCGACGATATAGCGTATCGAGGAGCGCAGGGTATCCGGGGTGGTAACCTCCAGCCGCACGGTCTGGGATTCCTGCGGCTTCAGTCGGAGCACAGCCGGGGTCACGGTCGTGGGGAATCCGCTCATTCCGCTGGGACGCATACGGACGTCGATTTCCGTGTTCCCGTTGTTGGAGAGGAGAAACTCAGAGATGTACCGGCTCCCCGCACTTACAAATCGGGGTGAGGTGAGATGCTGAAGACCCATGCTCAGAACGCGTTCTATGGTCACCGGGACAATCGTTTCGGCGAGAGTCGTTGTCTGTGCTGGATCGGTGAGCCGGATAGTGATCCGATAGATGCCGGCCTGTGCATTGGCTGGAACGCGAAGCGTGGAAATCCAGGAGTTCGATTCGAAGGGTTTCGCGCTGATCGGCTGATGACGAGTGAACGAGCGCCATCCTTCCGGAAGGAGAATCATCGGTACCACATCCCGGTCCTGGCCGGTCCGATTGCTTGTGCTGAAGGAAAGCGTGACAATCTGTCCGGGGAGAATGAATACAGGAACGGGCGTAACGACAGAAATATCGAATTGCGGAGTCTGATAGGCAAACGTCGACCACGGTGTGATCGCCAGTAGCAGCCAGCCTAGTATGATCGGGCGTCGGTGCACAGGGTTCAACTGGCGGGGTGATCGAATTTGTGCGAGTTAGAACTTGAGTGTGTATTGAGCCGCCACGACGTCATCACCGCCGGAATCGACGACGACGAGTGCTCTGTACGTGCCTTTCGGGACGTTTGTCAAGAGAATGGATTGGCGAATCGAAGTGCCTGGGTAGATCCGCGAGCGAACGCCGGAGAACTTGCCGTGAGCCGCTCCCCCCTCGTCGAAAAGCTCGACAAACACATCGGGCCGAATGGCTCGGTCTCCCTTGTTTTCGATATCGACCTGAAGGACCCGGCTTCCATCATCCCGCGCAATGAGCTGGGAGCCAATGAACGCGATATCCGCGCTGCCCGTGTTTTCGATGTGGGACACAATCTGGATTCCGTAGCGGATCGTCTGCTGAATGCCCATCTGTGCACGCGTCCCCGGACGACGAACTGCCGATTCAGGAGATCCCTTCGGGATTCCTTCGACCATCAGCATACTCCAGTATGTCCCTCGGAGCGCTGATCCCTTCCATGTTTGAGGGACGACCACATTGTAGTTCACTGTTGCTGTTGAGCGGGGAGGGACGACGAGATACGACGGGTTAAAGGTAATCCAGGGGGCGTTTGAACGGGGTGCAGTTCCCGGTTCGCCGTATTCATTGGTGCCGTCAAACCGGAAGAGATAATCGGTTTGATAAATCTTCGCCTCCTGCGGCTCGTCGAGGTCGTTTCTGACCACGATCGTTCCGTCGTATGTCATCCCGGGAGAGACATCCCGTTCCTGACTCAACTCACCGATGACGGCGATCTGGGCAACTGCAAGGGATAGTGGAAACACGAAAAGGAGGGGGACAATCACGGGAGGTTTCATCATGTCGGAGTCCTTATTGTGCGACCAAGGTGTACGTCACTGTGTGAGGATCAATGCCTGTCCCCTGATTATAGGTAGCCGAAGCAGTGTACCGAATTCTAGTGCGAAACTGCGCCGAGCCCGCCGGGATATTCACCAAGAAATTAACAGCAGGCGCGTTGTGCACCAGGATGACCTCTGGAGCAGGTACGCCATCCTCGTTGCCAGTAGCAAGCGCTCTCAGCGAGAACTTCTGTCCCGGGCAATATGTCGCGACTGTGACCTTGGTGATGACACCGGCTTGTCGTCGTATTCTTAACCGTGAGGTCTCGTTTTGTGCGTCATTGGGTTGGCCACCCGGGAGTGCCGAATTGATTGTCGTGTTCCCATTTCCAGTGAGGTTTAATTGTGCATAGGATGTCCCGCTGCTCACCGTGAAGAATATGACAACGAGTGCACCAACGGGGATCCGCGTGCAAATCATCTCAGTGATGCGTATCAACCGAAGAGAGTTCATTGGTTCTGCACTGTGAAAGTAATCGTATGTGTGTTTGTTCCTGTTCCTGCCGACGCCAAAACCTCTGCCGTATAGAGTAACGTACAACTTCCCGTATTGAGACCCAATCCGGTAATGAGGTCTTTCGCAGCTGTGCTAATTGTTACGGTGCTTGCGGGAATACCCTGTGTCGGCGACACGGCTTCCACCTTCAAGCTATAGAGAGGAGTTGTGAGGTTTGTCCTGACGGTGATCTTCTTGCTTGTCCCGTTCAATCCCCACCAGAGAGTACTTGATTGATCTGTTGCCGTCATCAGATCTTGGCCGGCGGGAGTTCCTGTACCCGTAACATTCAGTGTCACCCCTGTGTTAACTGAAAGAAGGGCGATCTCAGACACCGTAACGGAAGCCGAATGGCTGTCGGTGCCGTAAGTCTGTGCGAGGAGGAATTGAGGTGCGGAAACAGAGATCAGGAGTTGAGCACCGAGAATCTTTGGAGCCAGCAACAGATATTTCATCATGGGAAATGTTGATCCTCGCTATCAGCTAAATATACGTCTGCTTCGTGCCACATTCAAGCAGACACCTCCGGGAGATTTTGCCTCCAGGGGGAAGCCCTGAATCGTAAAGAGACCTCAAAGTTCCGCCCCAGAAGGAAAATCCGCAGCGAATACCCTCCCGAATACTCGCTGCGGACGGATTTCCTCGATCGAGGAGGAATTAATTCGTGAGTGTCAGAGTGACTGTCCGGACCGTCGGGGCCAGGGTGCCAGCGTCCGCTGTGGCACTAAAGGTATAAGAGACTGTCTGATTGGCATCTGCCCCGCGGGCAATGGCGGTCACCACGTCGACTGAGCTCCCGCTTGAGATGTCGACCAGACCTGCACTGGTTCCCTTGGTGCTTGCAAGCTGAAGCCGGAGCGTGAAGCCGGCCGGCAACGCTGCACTCAATTGGGCCGAAATTTTCACCGTATTGGCAACATTCTGTGTAATACCGTATGTCGTCGAGTTATCAGAAACGGAGGTCAGTTGGTTCAAGCCGGCGACCCCTTCGGTAATCGAAAGAGCGCCCGGGTTTCCGGAGACTGCGATCTTGTACACCTCACCGACAGAAACGGTGACGGTTTGATTGGTGCTTGCCTGCGCCGACAGCTCTTCCACGATGAGCAGTCCCGCCGCCGCCACAATCAAACCTATCGTCATTAACCGTTTCATAAATTACCCTTTGAAATCAAATCCAATGATAGTCCTGCAACCGGAATGCCAGGAGAAACCGCTGTTTTTCGGACCAAATAGCCAATATGGATCAATTTGGCGCATCGATTTGGGACACACTGTACCACGGTGAGACACACACAACCAGGATACGTGCGAATTCTTCACTATCACGGCCAGTCGTTCAAGCAAGCCAAGCTATCAGCTTCATGTATCGCTGTTGATTGATCATTCACGCAACGTCGGATGCTTCAAGTGGAAGTCGGTCGCTACCTGGAAAGTTCTCGCAACCGCGAGGAGCGTTGCTTCACCGAATAGCTGCCCCACGAAAGAGATACTCACCGGTGTCCCCTCTTTGGTGAAACCGTGCGGGAGAACGACACACGGATGTCCTGTGAGGTTTGTCAGGAGGAGATTGTCTCCGCCAAATGAAGGTGTGACGTAGAGATCAATCTTCTCCATCAACTTCTGCATCTCCTGAATGATCAGATAGCGAATCCGGTTGGCCTGGATGTACTCCACGGCCGGAATGAACCGGGAGATACGGAATCGATTGGGCCAGGCATTCTTGATTTGTCTCACGAGCAGATCATCTTTGTTGCTTCGCGTCAGGTCGTCGAACGCCGCGGCCGCTTCCGCGCTCAGTATAAATGAGAGATTTTGTGTCGGATATTTTGGAAGCTGAATCGGAATCAGATTCGCTCCCAATTGTCGGAGAACGGTGAGAACCGAGTCGTTAAAGGGCTTGTTGGCACGCGCACTGTCGAACTCGGTTTTCAAATATCCAATGCGGAGATCTTTCAGCTTCACCGTCGGATCATAATTGAATGGAACATCGTAGAGCGTCTGGTCGATTCCGTCCGGACCGTAGATCGCGTTGAAGACGATCGCGCAATCTTCGACTGTCCGGCAAATCGGTCCGATCTTGTCCATTGTCCAGCTCAATGCCATGGCACCGGTTCGACTCACGCGTCCGTACGTTGGGCGAAGACCTGTGGTGCCGCATCGTGCGGAGGGAGAGACGATTGATCCATGAGTTTCGCTCCCAATCGCGAATGCCACCAGTCCTGCCGCCGTTGCCGAGGCCGACCCCGCGGAAGAGCCGCTTGATCCCTGTTCGTAGTTCCATGGATTGCGCGTCATGCCTCCGAACCACACATCTCCCCAAGCCAGAGCGCCGAGTGTGAGCTTCGCGACGAGTACCGCTCCCGCCTCCTCCAATTTTCGGATGACCGTCGCATCCTGATCGATCATTTGATCCTTGTACGGCGTTGCTCCCCATGTGGTCTTGTAGCCCTTTACGGCCAGCAGATCTTTCGCGCCATACGGAATGCCGTGAAGCGGACCGCGGTATTTCCCGGCTGCAATTTCTTTGTCGGCCCGACGCGCCTGCTCGAGAGCGAGATTTTCAGTGAGTGTCACCACGCACTCAAGCTTCGGGCCGTATTTCTTCAGCCGGCCGAGGTACATGCGGGTGAGCTGTTCTGAGGAGATCTTTTTGGTTCGAATAAGTTCCGCAAGCTGGGCAACGGAATGGAACGCGACGTCCTCGATATTCTGTGGCACGGCGACATTGCCGACGGAGGAGCGCTTGAAAGGCTTTTTTGTCTTTTCGAACGTCATGCCGATAGGAACGGGGTTGAACATGAAGGCCGGAGGAACGCTATTGGGGAGAGCAACCGTGCGCACGCTCTCGAAGCTCTTCAGCTGATCGTTGAGTCCGTCGAGGGCAGAATCAATCTTCGCGTCCGAAAACTCGAGGCCGATAAGTCGTTCAGCGCTGCGCACGTGCTCAGAGCGAATCTGATTTTCCTTTTTTGCGTCCTGAAAGATGAATCCGACGAGGAACAAGGTGCCAAAGAGCCAGATCAGTGCAGGAAGAAGGTAACGGTGGCGGTACATTCGTCGCTCCAGAGGAGATGGTTGATGGGCGGCTAGGGTGAATCGAGTGTCGAGTAGTCGAGTTCCGAGCCGAAGAGACTGTGTGGAATCAAGTAGACAGCGATGGCAAGAAGGGCGGCCCCCAAAACCCATCTCCTGGGATTTCGGGATTTGCGAATCGCCAGCGCAGCGACAAGCCATCCGATGAATGCGACGGCGGTTTTGTTGTCGGTAAGATCGGTGCCGAGTGGCCATCCGGTCCAGAGAGAGTCAAAGGCATAAAACTGCACCACCGGACCGAGGACAAGTCCGCCGACGAAAAGCATTCCGACGGTCCAGAGAACATATTCTTTCCTCAACGATTCGCCGCTGAAGTATTCGAGACCGGCGCGCGTCGAAAACAGAAATGCAATGATCATCACGAGGATATGCGGATAGAGATACTGCGGCGGAATCTCGCCTTTGAAGCGGATCACCACCGGCGCATCGTGAGGAATGAGCGCAGTGTTCTCTCCTCGTGAGAGCCGAATCCGGTATTCAAGTTTGCCCGCCGGAGGCTGGTGAGGGAGATACGCAACGAGCTCTCCCTCGGAGAATTGCATCTCGATCTTGCGCCACGGATCCTGCGTCTTGTGTCGCTTCCATTCGAGTGTTCCCGTGATATCCGGATCGCTCGTGCGAATTCGCACGGGGGCGTCTTGCTCGCCCCCATGGCTTCGCTCCAGACGGTATGGAATTTCAACCTCATCAAACGTGACGCTTCCGGCGAGTCGATATGTTGGGCCGGTGACTCGTTGGAAGTATGAGACGGGAATCGTAATGATGACGGCAAGGATCCAGAGAAGGGTCGTTCGTTTCATGGTTTTCCGAAGATGGGAGATTGGTTTCCTGAAAACTTGAGCTCTGGGGTGTCGGGACGCCCGCCAAACAGCATGGCGGGTGGAAAAGTCGCGATATCACCATTGACCTATTGCCAGCGTCCAGCGATGGTTGTGCCGCAGTGGGAGCACGCACCGTCCCTGATTTGGTTGCTCAGAACGCGAAATCCCCACCGCTCCACTAAGGTCGTTTCACAAGAGGGGCAGTAAGTATTCTCGTACGAACCGATTTCGCCTGGCCTGTTTCCGCCGTAGACATAATGTAGACCGACATCGTATCCGATCTCTACGGCACGGATCAGTGTCTCGGATGGAGTGTTCTCGGGCTCCATCATGTGATAGTCGCGATGAAAGCCGGTGACGTGCCACGGGATGTCTGGAGAGACGGAGCGAATGAACCTCGCAATATCACGCATCTCTTCCTCGGAATCGTTGAATCCGGGGACGACGAGCGTCACAATCTCCACCCAAAATCCCATCTGATATGCCTGCATGATTGTATCGAGAACGTTTTGGAGAACACCGCCGAGCTGGGCGTACTGTTTTTGACGAAATCCCTTGAGATCGATTTTGAACAGGTCGAGATGCGGCTTGAGATATTCGAGAACCTCGGGTGTTCCATTCCCATTCGAGACGTATGACGTGATCAGATCCGCCTGCTTCGCGAGCTTGAAGATTTCGACGGCCCATTCGCTGGTGATCAGGGGTTCGTTGTAGGTGCTTGTGACGATGCGGGCGTTGTGCTTCGTTGCGAGGGAGACAAACTGCTCGGGGGTGACATATTCGGGTGCCGAGCCGGCAATCGGATCACGGAGGGCCTGTGAGCTGACCCAGTTCTGGCAGTAGCTGCAGTGATAATCGCATCCAAGCATCCCAAAGCTAAGGGCCTTTGCCCCGGGATAGGCATGGAAGAAGGGCTTCTTTTCGACCGGATCGAGAGCGATGCCCGCGGCATACCCGGAAGGGACCATAAGCTTCCCATCATGGTTGAAACGTACTCGACAGATACCGTCTCGACCGGGGGGAATCTTGCACCGGTGTCCACACGCAACGCAACGGACCCAGTTGTCGGGCATCGTCGAGTAGAGCTCCCCTTCCCGGGTGTTCTGTGTGAGGAGATCTTTCAGGGTCAAAACATCGGACATATGATACACCTCTGACAAGAATATACGGCGTTGAAGAACTGCACGCAAGGAGCGAGACGATTCATCTACTGTTTTGCCATCAGTCTCTTGAGTACCCTCATGTTGACAATATCTTCTTTCATATCCTCTCCCTTCGGCGTTTCGAGGATCTTCGGGATGTTTCGGAATCTCTCATCGTTCATGATAAACCCGAATCCCTTCTTCCCAATCTTTCCCTTCCCGATATGCTCATGCCGGTCGACGCGTGAGCCGAGTTCCCGCTTCGAGTCGTTCATGTGAAAAGCCACGAGTCGGTTAAGCCCGAGCACCGCATCAAACTCCTCAAACGTTGCCTGATAGCCTGCCTCCGTTGAGATATCGTACCCGGCCGCAAGAATGTGGCAAGTGTCGATGCACACCGCCATCCGGTCTTTCTCTTCAATCAGATCGATAATGGCTCGCAGTTGTTCAAAGCGGTAGCCGAGCGCTGTTCCCTGACCGGCAGTAGCCTCGAGGACGCTCTTGACCTTGTAACCAGGGGTCTGGGCGTGTATGAGGTTCAACGATTCCGCGATCAGTTTGATTCCTTCCGATTCTCCCTGTCCCATGTGCGAACCGGGGTGGAAGTTGAGATATTCGACTCCAAGCAATTCACACCGGTCGAGTTCATCCTTCAGGGCTTCCCGCGATTTCCTGAGGATCGATTTGTCCTTCGCGCAGAGATTGATGAGGTAAGTATCGTGGACGACGATCGGAGAGATCCCGGATTCGGAGCGGAGTCGTTTGAATTCAGATGCTTCGCTCTCGGAGATCGGCTTTCCTCGCCACTGCGTGTTATTCTTGACGAACATCTGGATGGTGGTGCAGCCGATTTTCATCCCGCGCTCGATGGCGGTCTGAACGCCGCCGGCGATCGACATGTGGGCGCCGAGGAGGGGGCGATCCGTGGAGCGGCGTGGCAAGCGAAGTCTCCAGGTCTTGTCAGGTTTGCAAAGTTCGCTCAATACTAAGCAGATTTTGCCCAAGAAACAGGTTCTTGCGGGCTCCCGGGGGCCAAGAACGCCCCGCAATGCCCCACTTGCCCCAGAGGACCAAAATCGGATGAGTATGCAGTTCTTGACTTGACTTAATAGAAAATGTGCGATAAGTTTAAACAGACAATAACAGCAAATAATTGCGTTGTTGTCGTTCCTTGTCCAGAGGGAGTCCTGCCGAGCTTATGCCAATCGAGGAATCGCAAATGGGGGGTCGCCAGAAATTTCGCCGGACAAAAGCGGCAGTCGGACTGCTCGCCATGCTACTCATTCCTCTGTTCCTTCTCGTTTACCTGCGCGGCCATTTCATTGTAGCCCAACTGCCAATCGGTGAGGTTTTCCCACCAATGGAGTTTTTCACGCAAGAAGGAGATCTGGTTCGATCCGACTCGATGAGCGGACGAAAGACTGCACTGATTTTCTTTACCGTTGAATGTCCTAATTGTCCGGACCGCTGGAGAACAAACACCAGTTGTCTTCTTTTGGTACGGAGTGCGCACGAATTTCATGTGTAAATCTTTGTCAGTCATGATTCCTGTCAAACAAGGACTTGTCTGAATCAAAATTCCACAACAATTTGGGAGGTGGATAATGCGTAACCTATTCAGAATCACAATCATTAGTCTGATCGTCGTCCTCCTTATGATGGCACATACGACGCCAGTGTTGGCACAATGGGGGGATATTTCCATGTGTAACTGGATCCATGGTGGCTGCTTGGTCAGCGTTTGGCAATTTTCATCTCAAGATCTGGATTTGTCGTGGTCCATGTATATTTTCTGTGTCGCTCCCCTCTATTCCGGAGCCTGGTATGGTTCAGGAGCTTGGGGTGGAGACTGTAAAGGACTCTGGATCACCCCTCATTAAGGACGCACTACAACACTCGATGAATTTCTGTTCAACAAATTCTTTGGAGGTTACCATGCAACAACCATTCAAGTTGCGATTAAGTCAAGGGATTATCACCATTTTGGTGACGCTCGTCGTTGGATGCGGGGGCGAAGAGCGAAACCGTAACTTGGTCAATGAACCCGCTGCTGAGTTAGCGCTGAGCCTTTCCAAACAATCAAGCGACGTTGAATTTCAGCCGTTAACCGTTCCCTCGGGCAAACATCCTCTTATCGAACGGTTTAGATCCAAACGCCTAGAAGATCTGACTGATCAAGAACAAAAGGAGATAAGAGGCTTTCTGGAGCAATTCCAAGAGGCAGATCGCAGACTCAATCCAACAAAGGTTCGCATTATGCGAGCAATCTTGAAATCTAAGAGCTGGCAAGAAACGGATCGGAAAGTGAGAGAAGAACTTGCTTCAATCGCCCAAGATCCATATGCGTTTGTACTGGAACAAACCTCGGCACATAGAATGCTGAGTGAGCATCTTTTGCGTGGAGAAGAGGTCTCAGAGAAAAAAAAGGCCATTGCTTACTATACAGAGCTATTGTTACGAAATGAATATCCTGATGCGGAAGTAATATCGAATGCTCTGGAGGCTTTGGAAGGTACATGGTCGCCCAGCCAATTAGCTCGCGCTGCAACACAAACAGCCACGCACACGCGCGACTATCTCAGACAGAATCCCTGCAAGCCATGCATAGAGAAATCGGGAATGGGACCGGCGGATAAAGTGGGAAGACTATTGGACGCCAAGCAACGCAAGCTCCACAGGATGCAGAACTCTTTGTCAAAGTTGGATAAGCTGGGAAAAAGAGAATCCTGATATTAATGATCGAAATCACAAGCATGCTACGGGGTCTTTGATGACAATAATGTTTGATCTTCTACCCACTCACTTCGGAGGGAGTCGGAAAGAGTTGTATTGGGATGTTCGATCTTCTTGAGTTCGTACAAGTACTGGGCAAGCGAACAAAAGAACTGGATTGAGATTGCAGTAATCATGAAGAAACCAGGTTTGGCCAAAACAACGTTGGTGTGGGAACCCGATATGCGAAAAGCCGCAGCAGCCGATGCCGCAGGCTCAGCGACTCCCTGCCTCGCAGCGAATTATCTCGACTAACGCATGAGAGAATGTGGATGATATGGCGGGGGGACCAGTTGATTAATTGATCCCCCCGTATCATGCATGATGTCGAAGTTATTAGGAGGACTCTAATGAGCAGGTTTGTTTTTGTTTTCGTTCTTCTTTGTGAGCATTCTCTGAGCCAGATGATTCCGAACTCTCCTTTTGTACACGAGCGGTTGATGTTGGGAAGCAGTTTTGCGGCGGTGAGACAACAACTTCTTAAAGCGAATCGAGCGCTTCAGGAACAGTCAGCTAATCCTTTTCTCAAGAAAGATGCTGCAACGTTCTTGGTTTCGTATTCTGACACAATATTTGGCAAACGCATTGGAGTATCGCTGGCATTTACAAAGATGGACAGCACACTGCAATCAATTATGGTCATGTTCCTTGGGATCGACCCTCAAACGAGGAAGCAGGTCATCGATGCCGAACAGGCAATCAAGATGCTCTGGGATTCGTTATCAACCCGCTGGGGGCAACCAACAAGAAACAGCAGTATCCCCCTGGTAGGAAAAAAGAGGGAATGGCTCTTTCCATCTGCAGAGGTGCAACTGCTGCATTTAACAGCAGGCACATCCATGCTGACAGTAACATATGCAAGTCCAAAATAATTGAAAGGAGGATAAACAATGAGAAAAAGAACTACCCTTGCATTGCTGACATTTCTTACCTCATTGCAATTGTTCGCACAGGAGAACGAAACTGCCTCACGGTCGCACTCATATATTCATCACCTTGGTAAAGACGCGCAGTTGGTAATTGAAAATTCTGTCGTGCTGTTTAGTTGGGATTGGCCCCTACAGCCTACGATGACAACAGCGCAAGGGAACTCGGACTCCTGGAGATACCGACTGCGTGGCGAGTTGGGATTTCTTAAACTCGGAGTCATCCAAGCAGAAATCATTCCCATGCCAACCGATGGACCTCTGTTCATACGAGCTGGGGGTGGCTTCCGATTTACCACGCCCTGGGCCGAGGGAGATGCACATCCCTATTACCATTTTGTCTCAAGTCTTTTTGTGAATTATGTTACTGTGAATACAAAGGATAAGGCAGGTCAGAATGCAAGATTTGACGGCATCGAAATCGTGATCGAACGCCGTCAGTGGAACGTCGCGAAATTCTTAACCCTGGATGCAGGAGGAGGACTTGTGCCGTGGGCAAGATTGAAATCAGGAAACGGTAGTGTTTCAAAACATTCTTGCATAACCTTGTTCGCAAACGTGGGAATTGAAGCGCATCAATATCTCACAATACTTTTTGGTGCTCAGAAAATCATGCCGGCAAGGCGTTCGGACGAAAAACTTTCTATTTCCACAGTCGGATTCACTCTTCGGAGTTTACTCTGATTCCGACAATTCCTAATGCCCCTTCGTATCACAAGCATCGGTATCATGGTCTTGTTGAAGACAATTATCAGGCCCACCATCGCGTTCAGATACTTAAGACTTAATCCCACCTGGGTGAAGGCCGCAGCGTTTATTCTATCTCTCCATTCTCTTCTGGTAATACTACCCGCCCTTTCGCGTGAAGATATTACGCCACCTTTAACAGTTATGTCCATGGCTGTGCTTATGGTCAACCTTTGGATGGTTTTCAAGTGGATTTCCGCTGCTGCGATTCTTAGCCTCTTTGTTATCTTAGTGAAACAGAGTAATGAGGGCTTATCGATGTACAAGAAAGGGCTGTCCGTTGTTATCCATTCTTCAATTGTTCAATCTCTCGGTGTAGTCGTTTCTGCTTTCCTTGGAATAGCCTTCTGGCTCTTAGGTATTTCGACCACTTTTGGATTCGCTTCGTTTCCCAGTGCAAGCACAATATTGCCATTCATACCCATCGGGAGCGTACCTTTCCTTATGCTTACACGCGTCAACGTTTTTTCCATTTGGAATTTGTTCGCCTTAACTATTGGGATTGCGACGCTTTTCTCGTTCAACCGACGTAAGGCTTTTCTTTCAGCATTCATCGTTTGGTTGTTCCTCTTAACGGCTCAGATTGCAGTACAGGAATTTCTCAAGATTTCGATAATCCGTTTTGCCCTCTGACGGATATCCCGGACCAAACCCTGGTCACGTGGCGCTCGACCATAGGCTCCATCCTCCTTATCCGGACAAATGACGCATTAGTGGCATCTGATCTCGAAGTGATGATTACTGGCAGGCAAGCAACGTTCAGTGCGGTTTCGTTGAGCGATGCAGCGAAAACAAGCGACCTTGTGCAGCAGAGAGGTTTTGCCTTTCCTGTCGCCATGGATAAAGACAGGAAGGCAAGAGAAGCGTTTGGCATTATGAGCGTTCCTGCGCTCTTCATCATCGATGAGAACGGGTTCCTGCATCGACGACGGTTTGGCAAAGCATCATTGCAGGAGGATGAGGAGCTGATTCGATCATTTCTCGGTGAGCCGACAAGATGAAGCCAATGGGTATCGGTCAAAGAAAGTTAGTGGCGGTCGTTCGATTGGCGGGCGTCTTGCTTTCGCTTGGTGTTGTTCTTGTTGCGGGATCGATCTTCTCTCGTCCGGATGTCTACAAGAAGTTCTCCGCCTGGCGAGTGGGAGGAGAATACCTGGGGAGCGAAGGTGTTGTGTTGCAGGACAAGCGAAACAACTGCGGCCCGGCGGCGCTGAAGATGGTGTTTGATCATTATGGAATAAGCATGACGCTCGCGGAGATTGAAAAGAACGTTGAGCTCACGGCAAAAGGCTCCAGTATGCTTGCGCTCAAAGAGATGGCAGAGTTGCACGGGCTAAAGGCGGAGGGATGGCGGTATACGCTTGAAGATTTTTTGAAAACTCAGTTGCCGGCCATTGTGTTTGTGCACAGTGATCATTTTGTGGTGGTAGATAGTATAACAGAAGGCGGGGAAATCTTCATGCGTGACCCGGCGGTTGGCAGAGTGAAGGTTGACGCGAAGCGCCTGCCAACAATCTGGAACGGAGAGACGCTGGTATTTGAAAAACAGAAGTCAGCGCGTTTTGTGCGTCCCGCCGATCTTTGGCGGGGAAAACAGTAGACAGCAAACAGAAGAGGAACGTAGGAAGGAGACATTTCTTGGTTCTTCATTTTGATTCTTGAATTGAACACTTCCATGGGGAGAATCATATCATGCGCAAGATTACTGCTGTGTTCTTGCTGGCAATCATGATCGTTCAGCTTGTTCCGGCGACCACGGATCTTCCTAGTTCTTCGGCGTTCATGACGCAGACGGAGATGTCTTGTGCTGTAGGCGGAGAACTCGATTGTGATGACGGCTTGACGATGTGTCTGGCAATCGCCCCTGGTTTCCGGGAGAAACTTTCTTGTTTCGCGTTGTGGGGGCTGTGCAAGGTAATTCTCGAATGATAGGATGCCAAAGAGGATCTTATCAATACACATGATATCAACGGACGTTATTCTTGATCCATCAAAAGCACTCGAGTCAATAGAGCGCCATCCCTGTTGGGCAAAACCCCTTCCTGGTATATCCCTTTTGCATCTCTTGTTGAGCCATCTTCCTGGTCTCTTCGCTGCCGAACCGTTTCAAAGCATTAGTGCTTCACGATTGGCATTCATGGGAGCCGAGTTGATTCCAATCCTGATACGGAATATGGTGGCTTGGGGATTCTATGGGTTGCTTCTATATCTCATCGTTTTCTTAGTCATCCAGGATGGCCGTAACGTATCATACAAGAGACTGCTGTCACTGATTGTCTATTCGAATATAATTCTACTCGTCGGTCAGATCTTGATGATTGTTGTCGCACTGATCCGGTGGACATCTGGCGCAACCCCTTCATTTGAACAAACACGACTCATCAACCTCGGTATGCTAGTGCCGTTCCAATTAAGTTTTCTTGTGTTGTGAGTTTCTGTTGTTACGGTATTTCAGGAAGTCGTTCCAAGCTTTTTGCATTTCTTGATGCGTGTTGTAGAAGGAGTTAGCCAGGACATATTGTTTTGGTTCGGTGAACTCGCACTCGATAGGATTCATCCACGATGCATTGGTCGGCGTCCAGACCAGAGAGACCTTGTTCTTACGTGCCCACCGACGGATTTCCGGTCGGAGGTGGGGCGAGAAGTTGTCCAAGATGAGATAGATGCGTTCTTTGACGGGATAGCGCGAGCGCATCCATTTGAAGGCTCGGAGCACCTCTTGCCATCGCTTGCGGGGGCTGAAGTATCCCCAGAGTTTGTCCTTGTTGATGTCGAGAAAGGCCAACCACTGGCGCGTGCCGTGAGGGCGTCGATAGGTCGCAGGTAAACGATCGGGCTTGGTTTTCGGTGCCCATGTTCTGCCATGAATTGGACGAAGCTCAATGGGCCCTAACTGATCGAAGGCGACAAGGTGAGACCTGGCAGGAGGACGCTTCTGCAGCCGATCTATCCGTTTTTTTTAGTACGGAAGCGTGGATCCTTTGAGTCTTTCCACGTCTTGGTGCGTTGCAGATGCACCCCTTCTTCTTTCAGGATCTGCCGGAGCGTCTCGTCGCTCATACGTCGCACCACGCCGACCTTGAGGATGTGTTCCAACAACTTGGGCACCGACCAGCGTGTGAACGGGCAGCCCAACAGTTTCGGTGGAGACAAGGCGATCTTGACAATATCGGCCCTGACTTCTGGGATAAACTCCACGGGCCGACCGCTGCGAGCTCGCTCCCTAAACAACGCAACACCTTCACGATTAAAGCGTCGAATCAACTCACGGACGTATTCCTCGTGCAGGCAGGTCACCTTCGCGATCTTTTGTACCGTATAGCCGTGAGCCGAGTGCATGATGACCTGAGCCCGACGCCATGGCGTGCGGCTCTTCCCGTGACGCAGAATCCGCTGAACGTGATTACCTTCAGTCCCGCCACGGCGGGATCAAAAAACGAACAAACGAGCTCATCGAGGAGTCCTTTCATTGGTGACTCCTCGAATATCCTAAACGTTTGTAAAAAGTACAAGATTATTTTTTTGGAACGGCACTAGCCCAATGGGTGGATCTGCATTATTCTCTCACTCTGGTTGCACAGAAGATCGATCCGTTTGCCAAGTGGCAAGTGATATTTCTATCCTACGGAACTTGAACCCTGACTCGACTGAGCAAAAGCGCCTCTTCATGCATCGTTGTTTCTACATGGATTGCAGTCGTTGCGATGGGAACATTCGTGCGTGGCCAGATGGGACTATTGCTCAAATGAGGGAGCAAGTGGCCTATTGCGCTTAGTAGTGACTGAGAAACGTTGTTGCACCGAGGGAATGGATTCGATCGAATTCGCCAGAGCCATCAAGAGACCAAGCTTAGCAATAAATGTGATGAAGGAGTAACTTTTCCTATCGCAGTTCCGCCAACGGTACCTCTCGGGTCACAGCGTACGACCAGAATCCAATCATTCCGTTGTTTACCGTTAGCCATTCGTTCAACCGCTGTTCGACATCAGTTGGACTTCCATCCAAGATCTCCGCAGTAATCTCAGTAAACCCCTGGAACTCCACGACGCGCCACGACCAGGTCCTCTTGCCGATCAAGTCCTTGTTCAAATAGTTCCCGTCGCCGCTGCCCCGGTCGATTCTTGCCAGTACAATGGTGGCAAGTGCTGTCAGAGGATTCTTTACGATCGCACGTGCCCCTGCGATATCCTGCGGTCTTGTGAGAGGGAGGATGTAGGAATCACCCCCTGACGCGCCGGGTCGGGAAACCATGAAGTAGACAGTCCCGTCGGCTTCGCTCTTCTCGTTCACGCCGCATCCGGAAAGCGATTGGAGGAAGAAGACAACGATGAAGATGGTTGTGTTTCGGAATAGTCGCATAACTCCGCCCGTGTGATGATTTCTGACATGATATTCAACGTCTGTGCGCAGGACAGGGAACGATGTCGCCGACGGAAATATCGATACCCCTAGCTGAATATGCAACGGTCGATATGAGAATTCCTTCTCCGTTGGTATAGAGTAGATTTCCAATGAAGCTCTTCGTATGTTCAGCCATTGTCGTATCCGTGTAGACAGAAGATCAATATCCTATGACCGCGCTTCAGCGCCTTCAGAAGAAAAGAACGAAACGAATTATCGGACTGATGTCAGGGACGTCGGTTGATGGGATTGATGCGGCGTTGATCGATGTTCGAGGAAATGGAACCGGATCGAAGGTCCGCGTCCGAGCATTTGCCACATACCCATTTCCCCGAGGATTCCGGGAGCTTGTGCTTGCCAACTCGCTTGCCGGCACGGGGAGCGTGGATCTCATTTGCCGTCTCAACATCCTCTATGCTCACTTTTATGCCGATGCGGTCCGAAAGATTGCGCGAAAGGCAGACGTTGCCCTTTCATCGATCGATCTGATCGGATCGCACGGCCAGACTGTCCATCACCTCCCAGCTCCGCACCGGATGTTCGGCAAGAAGATCCGGGCAACGCTCCAAATCGGAGATCCGTCGACCCTTGCGAAGCTCACAGGGATCCCGACGGTAGGCGATTTCAGAACGGCCGATATGGCCGTCGGTGGTCAGGGGGCGCCGCTTGTCCCGTATGTCGACTATCTCCTCTTCCGATCGAAGACAAAGAACCGGATCTTGCTCAATCTCGGGGGGATTGCAAACTTCACTGCCCTCCCCCGAAACTCCGGCATCGGCGATGTTGTTGCATTCGATACTGGCCCCGCCAACATGGTCATCGATGCAATGATGGCGAAGTTGTACGGCAAGAGGCATGACGAAGCGGGAAGAATCGGAATGGGGGGAGAGGTGGTTCCCGCTCTCCTTCGTTGGATGATGAAGCATCCATACCTCAGAGAGAAGCCGCCCAAATCGACCGGACGGGAATTGTTCGGCGAGTCATTCCTGAGAAGGATTCTCGGCAAGTGGAAGAAGGAGCGACGAGAAGATCTGGTTGCGACCGCGGCCGCGTATACGGCGGCCAGTATCCATGATCAATATCATCGCTTCATCGCAAAGCGAATGAGAGTCGACGAAATACTCGTGAGCGGCGGCGGGATGCATAATTTGGCAATCATGCACCGGCTTGAGTACTACTTTGCGCCGGCGAAGGTACGCCCTCTTTCTGAGCTTGGAATCGATCCCGACGCGAAAGAGGCGATCTGCTTTGCGGTTCTGGCTAACGAGACGATTGCCGAGCACCCGGCAAATGTGACTCGCGTGACGGGGGCGTCAAGAGCTGTAGTGCTCGGAAAGATCTGTCTATAGTTACAGGTTTTGAATGAACGTTAAAGAAGCAAATCGCAGAGCCGCAGAGGACGCAGAGGAATCGCGGAGAACAGAGTTGCTGGATTATTTCACTTTGCGCACCTCTGCGCTCTCTGCGACTCCGCGTTGAGCTTTCCTAGTGCTCCGTGTGCCGCTGCGATATTGTTGTGTTTTGGGTCTTATCCAGGAGCGACGAGTAGTATGCGATTGATCATTCGAATAGTGTGCATGCTGGCGCTTGTCTTGATCCTCGGATCGACGGAATTCTTGTATGCTCAGAAGACCCTCACGATCTTCCACATCAACGACACCCACAGCTATGTCTTCCCATGGGGGCCGAAGCTCAATGGTGAGCGTCAGAACGGCGCCGCAGCTCGGCTGATCAAGCGATACAAAGACTTGCGCACAACGGCCGTCAATCCGATGCTTCTTCACGGCGGAGACAGCTTCACGGGTGGAATGGTGTTCAATCGATTCCTCGGTCGGGCTGAGTTCGAGCTCTTCGACGCGATGAATCTCGATGCCATGGCGCTTGGGAATCACGATTTCGACATCCGTTCATTCCGATTGAAGAACGCCATCGTCCAGTCGAGGGCCAAGTTCGATTTTCTCTCCGCCAACATCCGATACAACAACGACACAACCGGACTATCACAACTTGTCAAGCCGTTCGTTGTGAAGAGTGTCGGAAATGTCAGAGTGGGCATCTTCGGATTGACCACAACATCGACCGTCTTCTATGGCGAAAGCACGCCAATCACATTCGATTCGACGATCGCGACGGCGCGGCGGATGGTTGACTCCCTTAAAGCGAGAAATGTCGATCTCATCGTTGCACTCACTCATCTTGGCCTCGGTGAAGACCGGACCATCGCCCGAAGTGTGAGCGGAATCCATGTCATCGTTGGGGGGCATTCACACACCATTCTTGAAACGCCGCTCCTCGAACGAAATCCATCCAGTGACTCCACAATCATCGTGCAGGCCGGATCGAAATGGGAGCATCTCGGGATGCTCACCCTCAGTATTGCAGACAACCGCGTAGCATACTCGTACCAAATCGACCGGATTGCCGCGCCGATGGCGGAGGATCCTTCGGCTCAATCGATGGTTCAGGCGTATCGGGATTCTATCATCGCCATGTATGGAGATGTTTTCGCCGATAAACTTGGTGAGCTGCAATCGGATTTTCCGCCTGTCAATCCTCTTGCCGGGGATATCGAAGTGCCGCTTGTGAACCTCGTGACAGACGCCTATCGCCACGCTGCGAAGGCGGATGTGGCTCTGGAAGTGGCTTCGCTCATGCGGCAGAATATGTACAAAGGACCTGTCTCAACATCCGATTTGCGCGACATCCTTTCGTGGGCATATGATGCACGCCAGGGACTTGGCAAGCGCCTCTCGGTTCTCACGCTGACCGGCTCGACATTGAGATTGGTCCTTGCAGCAGCTGGTGCCTTGTCGTTCGATGCATTTGCCGGTGCTGTACCAAGTACATTGGCGATCAGTCCGTCGGGACTTCATTACACATTCGTGAGCTCGGGAGTGCTTGCGGATTTCGAGAATGTCTGGATCAACAATGAGCCACTTGATGAGAATCGGGTCTACACGCTCGTCGTCAATGAATTTGTCGCCGATCTCGCCAAGCGCTATCCGTTTCTGCAGATTCTCGACCGAAAAGAGCTGACGATCGGGCCGGTGGAGGCGCTCGCGAGCTACCTTCAGTCAAAGGGGACGATCCGATTGGGGGATGTGCAGATGGGACGGATCTGGGACAAATCAAAGCTCAATCCCATCGTATTCAACTACAGGGAAAACGACCTGACGCTCCGGTGGAACCCGCAAGCGCGGGCGACACACTATTATGTGCTACGAAAGAACGTTGGTTCCGTAGCGCCATTTCAGAGAGCCGGTCAATCTCCCCTCACGACAGCAAAGTTCAGAGATGGATCTGTTGGGCGAGGCGAATCGTACTACTACCGGCTCGAAGAACTGCGGGATAATGGGTTGACCTACTTCCATCCACCTGTTGAGTATCGGGTCGGTCCTATTCCGAGCACATTCTATCTTACTCAGAACTATCCAAATCCATTCAACGCATCGACAACACTCTGGATTGGGGTAGGAGAGAGGGCGCACGTGAGTGTGCGTGTGTATAACATCCTTGGTCAGCGCGTCAGAGTTCTTGTTGATCAGGAATTAGAACGCGGAGAATACAGCGCGGTGTGGAACGGGACAACGGAAGGGGGCGCGTCGGTCGGGAGCGGAGTGTACCTTGTTGAGTATGTAAGTCCAAAAGGAACAGAACATAAGAAAGTCCTCCTCTTGCGCTGAGGACGAAGGCGTGAACCCCAGGTGTCCTATTGGAGAGAGTACCTTTGGGACAGCAAATCGCGGAGACGCCGAGGACGCAGAGAACACGCAGAGACTTGGGATCTATACACCCTGTTCCTGATCGGGCCTCTGTGAGTCTTTCACCAGTTCGATGCGATTTCGTTCAGGGAGTCTGTCAATCGCGACACTCGTGGAATGCAAAAAGAAAAACTGATTATTGTCTTCACGGTTCTTGTGGAGGTGATTGGATTCGGAATCGTGATTCCGATTCTCCCCTTCTATGTGACCTCCTTCGGAGTCACTCCCTTTGTTGTTACTCTCCTGTTCGCCTCGTTTTCTTTTTTCGCGTTCCTGAGCGCACCGTTTCTCGGATCGTTATCGGATCGCATCGGGCGCCGGCCGGTACTGCTTGTCAGCATCTTCAGCACGTCGGTGGGTTGGTTTGTCTTTGCGAGTGCGACCTCGGTGCCGATGCTTTTTGTCGGGCGCATCATCGATGGGGCGGCGGCAGGGAACTTCACGATTGCGCAGAGCTATCTCGTCGATATTGCGCGGGATGACAAAGAACGTGCGACCAATCTCGGGATCATCGGGGCGGCGTTTGGGATTGGATTGATTGTCGGTCCGCTGCTGGGGGGAATTCTCAGCAACATCTCGCACGAATTTCCCTTCTGGGTTGCCGGTGTGCTCGCGCTGGCGAATGCTATTACCGCGTATTTCTTTCTCCCCGAAACGCATCACGATCGGGGACAACATCAACGTCTCACATTCAATCCTCTCAGACCTCTCTATCGGGCGACGCAGGATGTCACGCTTCGTCCCCTCTTCCTTGCGTGGCTTCTCTTCGCGCTGGCATTTGTGACGGCACAATCGGTCTTCGCACTCTACAGTGATGCGGCCTTCGGATTTGATTCATTCAAGACCGGAATACTTTTCACGGTGATCGGTCTCGTCGTTGCGCTCAATCAGGGAATCCTGCTGAAGCATTTTTGGCTCAAGCGGTATTCCGAATCGTCTCTCGAATGGGGCATGCTGATCGTCTTCGGGGTCGGGCTTCTCCTCATGGGAAGCGGCGTCGTGTGGTTCTTCTATCTCAGTCTTCCCTTCTATGCACTGGGTCAAGCCGTGCTCCGGGTTGTCATCACGAGTCAGGTTGCGGGGGCGGCGGATCCTTCGATCAAAGGAGAGACGCTCGGCATTCTCTCTGCATTGATGTCGGCCGCGATGATTGCGGGGCCACTCATAGGTGGGGCGCTCTTCGAGATTGATCCTCACACTCCTTTCTTTGTCGGCGTATGTTTTGTGGCTCTTGCCATCATCAATAAGACCCATCGCTCTTCGGCTGGGACGGTGCGATAGTCACTCGCTCGCTCGTGGTGTCAAAGCCCATCGTCATTCAGGCTCTCAATTAGGAGCGAACCGACACAAAAATCCCTGCGAACGTAAGGATCATTCCTCTCCGTGTTTCCGCTGGGTTTTTCTTGATATTGACATTATCAATATTGATATTGAGCGCTGACTCACACGAACACACCATCTTCCCACTCATCGTCGGTATCCATAGGAGGGATGTCATGAAGAGAACGAGTCACCAAATCGCATTGCTCCTGCTGCTCATTGTGTTCTCGCTTACCTTGATCTCTTGCGCCGGGAGAACAGGTGTCTTTCTGGAGCAGCGAGAGAGCACCAAATCGCTCGATGTGGCCGTCGAGAAGAAAGTGGCATTGCGAGCGGCGGCGGATGCCCTCTGGGAACAGCGCGGCACACCGGCAAAAGCACGCGAGATGCTGGCCGCATATATCATTGCGTCTGAAGCCGATCCCACCAATGTCGGTCTTCTCGGCCGCCTCTCCCGCGCATACTATCTCGTTGCCAACTATGTAGAAACAGATCCGGCCAAGAAAGATGAGTTGTTTACGAAAGGGCTCGAAACCGGTGAGCGGGCGTTAGGGCTCTATCCGGAGTTCCGAAGAATCTACCAGGAAACGAAAGATGAGAAGAAAGCGATTCAGGCGGTAGGACTCGAAGGGATCGACGCGATTTACTGGACCGGTGCAAATCTGGGAAAGTGGGCCGCGGAAAAGAGCTTGCTCGTCAGGCTCGGGAACAAGTCCAAAGTTGAGGCCTACAATCAGCGTGTGATGGATCTTGACCGGCTCTATTTCTATGGTGCAGCCGACAGATTTTTTGGTGCGCTTCCGACGCGGATCCCTGGAGGTGATCTGAACCTTTCGAAGCACCATTTTGAAAAGTCGATTGAGATTGCGCCGAACTATTTCGGAACCAGAACATTGATGGCGGAATACTACGCGACAAAAGCGCAGGACCGGGATACATTCGTCAAACAGCTCCAATACGTGATTGACACGCCGTACGACATTGTTCCCGACATAGCTCCGGAAAACAAGTACGAACAGGAGCACGCCAAGAAACTAATGGAGAGAGTTGATGAATTCTTTAAGTAGAAATACTGTGCTCGTTTGTGCACTGGTGCTTCTTGCGGCTGTGTTCTCCGGAAGCATTCCGGTGTCGCAACAGGTGTATGAAGTTCGCCTTGCTACGATTGCACCGGATGGAACTCCATGGTCCGAGCAGCTTCTTGAGATGAAGAAGCGGGTGGAGAAGGAGAGCAACGGACGAATCAAATTCGTGACCTATACCGGAGGTCAGCTCGGGGGTGAAATCGAAACGCTCCGTTCGCTTCAACGGGGAAGGATTCAGGCATGGGGCGGCAGCGTTGGAGCCGTCACCGCCATTGTTCCCGAACTTCAACTTCTCGAGCTCCCCTATTTGTTTCTGAACGACGCGGAAGCCGACTATGTTCTCGATGAGGTTGTCTACAAACCGTACTCGGACATTCTCGCCAGCAAAGGATTCATCCTGCACAGTTGGAATGAGAACGGATGGAGGCATTTTGCGTCGAAGAAGAAGCCGGTTCTGCAACCCGCCGATTTGAAGGGACTCAAGGTCCGGTCGCAGGAGAGTGAGATTCACATCGAGATGTGGAAGGCGTTCGGAGCTTCGCCGGTCCCGATTTCGATCCCGGAAGTCATGAGTGCTCTTCAAACCGGGCTCGTCGAAGGCTTTGACAACTCCACCCTCTTTGCCTCTGCAACGGGTTGGTATCAGGGAGTCGATCACTTCGTGCTTTCGGGGCACATGTATCAGCCCGGGATCATTGTCTACAATAAGAAGTTCTGGGATTCCCTGCCGGCAGACATTCAGAAGATTCTTCTGGGCGATCCCCGGTATGAGTCTAAGCTTGGTCGGACAGGAGTCCGCGAAATCGAACCCGAGATCGTGAAGATTCTGGAGAAGGAGGGGGTGAAGGTCCATAAGATGTCGAAAGCGCAGAGGGAGGAGTTCGCGAAGCTTGCCCACCCTGTTCATCCGAAGTTTCGCAGCATCGTTGGAGCGGGACTCTATGACAGAGTTCAGCAGGCGCTTGCGGAGTTCAGGAAAAAGAACGAAGGCAAATGAGTAATCTCTTTGAGCGAGTCGACAACCTTCTGGCGACACTGGAAAAGTTCTTTCTGGTTGTCGCCGTGATGGTGATGACGCTTGTCGTTTTCTTTGATTTCATACTCCGAGAGACCGTTGCGAGCGGATTCATCTGGGCGAAAGAGCTGGCGGCGTTTCTCATGATCTGGGTGGGATTCATCGGCGCGTCGCTTGCAACCAAAGAGAATAAACATCTGGTCGTCGGAATTCCGGAAAAGCTCTTCCCGAAAAAAATCCTTCCCTATGTTTCGTTGTTTGTCAATATCGTGGTGTTCGGCGTTACGCTTCTCATTGCCTACCTCGGGTACGAATACGTTTCGGAAACAAAAGCGTTTGCGGACACGTCGCTTGTCCTCAAGATCCCTCTCTGGATCGTCCAGGTTATCATTCCTGCGTCCCTCATCGTCATTGCGTTCCGGTTTGTCGGTGTGACCGTACAGATTTTGCAGGGGAAAGTGACTTCGATTGGAGCCGGCACGAAGGTGAGAGCACCGCAGACGGAGGAGGATCACTGATGGAATTCGTGATCGTCGCCGTCGCCCTCCTGTGCATCGTCATCGGGACGCCGCTCTTCATCGTCCTTGCGCTCGTCACCCTGGGATCGCTGTACTTTCTCGGCGACGGCATGCTCACCGAGATGATTGCCGACATGTTCAATGCGGTGAACAAGGATGTGTTGCTGGCAATCCCGTTCTTTCTCATCGCCGGTCAATTGATGACGCATGGGAGTATTGCGAGGCGTCTCATCGACTTCGCGAAAGCAACCGTGGGATGGATGCCGGGAGGACTTGCGGTGTCGGCGATTTTTGCGTGCGTCTTCTTTGCGGCCATATCCGGATCGTCGCCGGTCACCGTGATCGCGATCGGAACAATGATGTTTCCGGCATTGATTAAGGACAAGTACAAAGAAAGATTTTCCCTCGGGCTGATTACCTCGGCGGGCTCGCTCGGTATTCTGATTCCTCCCAGCATCCCGATGATCATCTATGCAATCGTCGTATCGACGCCCAACCACACGATATCGGTCGCGGATCTCTTCATCGCAGGGATCATGCCGGGATTGCTGATCGCGTTTTTGCTGATGGTCTACTCGGTGGTGGTGCAACGGGCCAATCCCCACGAAACGCGAATCAGTTTCTCATTCAAGAAGTTCAAGAAGGCCTTCCAGGAAGGCATTCTCGCCCTGTTTCTTCCGATCCTCATTCTCGGCGGGATTTACAGCGGATTCTTCACACCGACCGAAGCTGCCGCCGCCGCGGTGGTCTACGCGTTTGTCGTGGAGTGGTTGGTTCATCGGGATTTGAAGATCAAGGAGGTGCCGAAGATCATTATCGAGAGCAGTACGGTGATGGGATCGCTTTTCCTGATCATCGTCATTGCGATCAGCTTCAATCAGTTCCTTGCCCTCGAGAGAATTCCTTACCGAGCGGCAGAGTGGATGAATACGCTCGTTTCTTCCCCTGTCATGTTTCTGATTGTGGTGAATATCTTCCTGTTGATTCTTGGCTGTTTCATGGACATCATGTCAGCAATCCTCATCGTAGGTCCGCTTCTTGGTCCGATGGCCATCGAGTTTGGCATCGATCCGATTCATTTCGCCATCATCTTCATTGTGAATATGGAAATCGGATACCTCACGCCGCCGCTGGGTCTGAATCTCTATGTTGCATCGAGCATTTTCGGAAAAAAGATTGGCACGGTTGTCGTTTCCACCCTCCCCTTTACGCTGATCCTCATCTTTGCTCTTCTGCTGATATCGTACATTCCGTCGATCAGCCTCTGGCTTGTCGAGATGTTCCGATAGCTCCCGCCGTCCAATCCGCAGGCCGCAAATCAAAAGCGGCCTGACCGCACGCAGCGCATGCGAATCAAGCCGCTTCGCAAGAGTGGTTGGGTTCACTTCTTGTCTCGTATCGAATCAGACAGTTCCTTTGCCTCCTTGCGAAACTGATCATCATCCTCATCAAGCGTCTCGAGGGTAGGGATCACAGCGAGGTGTTTTTTCGCGTTGGCGTAGTCATCTTCATCAACATAGGAACGGGCACAGTCGAGGCGGTACATGATAAACCCGGGGTGGAGCGAAATCGCTTTCTCGTAGTTCTTGATGGCTTCTTCCATGTTGGCCCAGCCGAGTCCGAGGGGCCAGCGGAAGATTCTGGGTTTTTCGCAGACTTTATGATGTGTCCGGCCCAGCACATAGTAAGCCCCGTCGTTGTTTGGATTCAACTCGATCGCCTTCTCGAGATCGACTTTGATTTGTTTGACGAGGTCGATGGATTCCCACACTCCCTTGAACAGGGCAATTCTCCCGTTGGCAATGGCGCGCTGGGTGTATCCCATCGAATGCCGAGGGTCTGATGCAATAGCGTCGTTCGCGTACTTGAGGGCCTTCTCGTAAGTCTCAAGTTGCTTCTTCTTCTGTTCGTCGGTGTTTGTGGGCAAATGCTCGCCGATGTCGACGTACGTACGGCTGAGCTTCCAGAGAACCTCGGTGTTCTTCTTGTCGAGAGCGAACGCCTGTTCGTATCGGCTGAGGGCGGCCTGGTTGTCGAACTTTCGTGTCGAAAATTCATCCCCTTCGGCGATCATTGCCTTGATTCGTTCCGTATCGTTCTGAGGACCCGAAGCATTCTGGGCCAAGCCGGTGTTGATCCAAAGGACAAGAAAAGCGAAGAGGGGGAGGAACGGTTGGAGGCGTGTGTTCACGCGATGGTTCCTTCGAATAGTGAGTGGGGGAAGAATATCCTCGCTACGCGGAACGAGGGACTGCTGTCACCCGATGGGACGATGGCGTATGGTGTTGTGAGGACGAAGGTCACGAGTCGTGGGAAAGGTACTTCTTGATGGCGTCCCGGAGGCCGGCGGCCTTTTCGTATTCTTCTTTCTCAACGGCCTCCTTCAGCTGTTTCTGAAGTTCGTCAAGTTTCGAAAGAGGAGTCTTCAGCGTCGTTTTCGTATCCGAGGGAGTCTTCGGCGTCGTTGCATCGGCCTCGGTTTCATTCCCCTCCGGGAGGAAACCGGCTTCCTCGAGAACTTCCTCGGCAACGAAGATCGGGACGCCGAAGCGAACGGCGAGGGCAATGGCATCACTGGGCCGGGAATCGATTTCCTGACTGTCGATGTTGATCCGCGCATAGAACGTTCCTTCGCGCAGATCGTTGATGCACACATCACGAACATCGCCGCCGAGGGAATCGATGATGCTCTTGAGAAGATCGTGGGTAAGCGGCCGCGGGGGCTTGATGCCCTCCATCTCCAGTGCGATCGAGTGCGCCTCGAACTGTCCGATGATGATCGGAAGTCGCCGCTGGCCATCCGTCTCTTTCAGGATCAGCGCATAGGCTCCCCCCGCCGACGGTGTTGTCGACAGACCGAGAATATCAACTTGTCTCCTCTCCACGGTGCCCTCCTCAGATGTACTTCAACAAACCTCCTGCTACCCCGTCACCCTCTTCACTTCCTGGGTCAGAGCCGGAACGATCTCGAACGCATCGCCCACAATTCCGTAATCTGCCACCTGAAATATCGGCGCGTCCTTATCCTTGTTCACCGCGACAATATACTTCGATGAAGATATTCCCGCAAGGTGCTGAATGGCGCCGGAAATTGCGACGGCAATATACAGCGTGGGCGAAACAGTCTTGCCGGTTTGGCCAACCTGTTCGTCGTGCGGCCGCCAACCTGCATCAACGACGGCACGAGAGGCGCCCACGGCAGCACCAAGCGCCGACGCCAACTCCTCAATCATCTTGAAGTTCTCTGGGCCTTTCAACCCGCGTCCTCCCGAGACGACAATGTCGGCCTCGGTGACATCGAGCCTTCCTTCCGATTTGCTTACGTTGACAACCCGCGACGCGAAGTCCGCGTCGGATAATGGAACTGTAGACGTTTCAACCGGAGCTTTTGTGCCGTTGCTTGAACCTGCTGAAAAAACATTCGGCCGCAACGAGAATACCTTCACCGCAGACGTTACTTTGACGTCAGTGATCGCCTTCCCTGCATAGACGGGTCGGGATGCAATGACCTCTCCGCCATCGACTGTGAGTGCCGTGCAATCCGACGCAAGTCCGGCTTCGAGTCGGACCGCCACGCGCGGAGCGAGATCCTTGCCGAGAGATGACGCGGGGAGAAACACATGGGTGACTCCCTCCTTCTTCGCCACCTCCGACACGATCTTCGCGTAGGCCGTTGTCGAATACGTTGCCAGCTTTGGGTCTTCGGCAACAATGACTCTTGCGGCGCCGAAACCGCCAAGGATGGGGGCAATGGCCGCGACACAGTTCCCGATCACGAGAGCGAGGACCTCTCCCCCGCCCTGTTCGGCAATGGTCTTTGCGGCCCGGACAACTTCAAAGGCCGATTTTTTGAATTCATTCTCTCGCTGTTCTGCAAATGCAAGGATCTTCATAGCTGTGGTTCCATCGTGGTCGATAGGAGAAAGAACAATCGTTTGCCGAATTCGTTCATTAGATGACCTTTGCCTCTTCGCGCAAGAGCCGAACGAGTTCCGGGACCGCGCTGACGTCGGCTCCAACAATCTTCCCCGCGCTCTTCGCCGGCGGTTTCTTCATTGCCACGACGTCGACCTTCGGTTGCGCGGGTGTCGGCTGGACCTCTTCGATCGGTTTGCTCTTGGCTGCCATGATTCCTTTGAGCGAGGGATAGCGGGGTTCGTTCAGCCCCTTTTGCGCCGTAATGACGGCAGGAATCGAGCACTCCACTTTTTCATGACCCCCTTCAATTTCCCGCTCTGCCGTAATCGTCTTGCCGTCGACTTCCATCTTGACGGCAACGGAGACAGAAGGAAGTCCCAGCATTTCGGCGACCATCATCCCGACAGCCGCGTCGTCGCTGTCGACCGACTGCTTGCCCAGGAATATCAGATCGGGAGACACCCCTCTGATGAAGTCCGCAAGGGCCTGCGCAACGGAAAAGGAATCCCGGGGTGCCTCGTCTTTCAGCAACACCGCCTTGTCAACCCCCATCGCGAGGGCTTTCCGTAACGTCTCCTTGTGACTATCGCCGCCGAGGGAAACGGCGACGACTTCACCGCCGTTCTTCTCTCGAAGACGAAGGCACTCCTCGATAGCGAATTCGTCGTATGGATTGAGAATGAAATTTACGCCGGTCCGATCGATCGATTTGCCATCCGGGCCGATCTTGACTTTCGTCTCTGTATCCGGGACATGATTGATACACACAACAAGTTTCATGGCAAGTCCTGAACATGTGGTGAAAAATCTCTCAAGCGTGTGAAATCAAGGTATAAAACTTTTCAGTGAGCATCAAGCAAAGGTGGATCTCAGATCCGCTCATCTCGGATCTGAGAATCGTTGTCATCCTGAGAATTGTGTGACGCGTAGAGCTTCCTGAAGAACGCCGGATCGATGTTTCCTCCGCTTATGATCGCGCAGCATCGTTTGCCGGAAATCGCAAGAACATTTTTGAATACTGCGGCGGGGGCAACAGCGCCGGTTGGTTCTGCAACAATCTTCATGCGTTCGAGGAGGAATCGCATCGTCTCCATCACATCGGCGTCCGATACGGTGATCACGTCGTCGACGAACGTCATCATGATTTCGAAATTTCGTTTTCCGACGGCCTGCGTCCGCATCCCATCGGCGATCGTGCGGGGCGGCGCGATGCGAACGATTTCCTTTTTCCGGAATGATTGGCAGCAGTCGTTTGCCGGTTCCGTCTCCACGCCGATCACACGAATGGCCGGAAACAGGTGCTTCGCCGCCACAGCGTTGCCGGCGATCAATCCACCCCCTCCGATAGGGACGAAGAGATAATCCAGAGAGTCGAGCTCTTCTGCAACCTCGAGCGTCACGGTCCCCTGGCCGGCAATGATTTGATCGTCGTCAAAGGGAGGAACGGGAATGTATCCGTGCTGATTCGCAAGATGTGCTGCCACACGTTCGCGATCATCGGAGGTATCCTCGCTGAAGACGACGGTTGCTCCATATCCTTTTGCCGCGGCCACTTTGTTTGGGAGCGATCCCTTCGGCATGACGACTGTTGCGTGTACGCCAAGCAGGGAAGCGGCGAGGGCGACTCCCTGGGCGTGGTTTCCGGAGGAGTGAGCCACGACGCCGCGCGTGCGCTGATCTTCCGGAAGGCTGGCGATTTTGTTGTATGCCCCGCGGATTTTGAATGCGCCGATCCGCTGGAAGTTTTCGCATTTCAGAAACACCGCGTTTCCGGCTTTCTTATCGAGCGTTGCGGAGGTGAGAAGAGGTGTTTTGTGGACGATGGGGCGGAGACGTTGGTACGCCCGTTCGATATCGGTGAACGTGATCATAGGGGGCAGAGAATGATGTGAAGAACAATGGGGCGGAGTTCAGAACACATATGAAAGTAGCGACATATTCTCCTTCATACAACATGGGGGGGAGCAGAAGGCCTGTTTCCGCTTCCTGAGCGGTGAAACCGGCGGAACTCGGCCTGCAGAGGTCGTTCTTCAGAATGGACTTGACAGGGAGCGAAGAGTTGTGTATGCTGTATCCGGGTAAAGCATGAAGCCCGTCCGAAAGAAAGATATCGACGATCTCTACGGTGCGATTGTGCATCTGCAATCGGTCGAAGAGTCCCGAAAATTCTTCCGTGATCTGCTCACGGAAACGGAGATCAACGAGCTCGCAGAGCGATGGCGTACGGCCCGCATGCTTGCGCAGGGCATCCCGTACTCTCAGATTGAGAAGGAGACAGGATTGAGTTCGCGGACCATTGCCCGTGTTCACAAATGGCTGAAAAAGGGAACGGGTGGATATCTCATGATGCTCCGCCGCCTCCACGATATTCCATAGCGTATTTTTTTTGACAGGATACTTTATTTAAGTAAAGTATGATTGCCGACAACAGACGTCTGAAGATTGCCGTTCAAACGAACGGCCGGTGACAAACGAAACGACGGTAACGCGGAATGAGTCGGGAAGGAATCTCAGGACGCCGGAATCTCACTGTGGAGGAATTGGTGTCCGGCCTTCTGGAGCGCCTGAACAGCTTCAACAAGGTTCTCTTCCATGATGAAAATGTGATCGGTCTCGAAAGAGCTGAAGGCGAGAATCGAAATGCCGGCCTCCGCCAGAGGATTGAGTATCGAGGCAAGGACACCGACCTCGGAAAGATCGTGGTCCCCAGAGATGCGGATACAGCGCCACCCCCCAACCTGCTGGACACTGTTCGGTGCCATGTACTCCGGGCAGATGATTGAAAGCTCCTTGTCTGTCCGGACGATGAAGCAGTTGTCCCCCTTGGCAAAGATGTGCGGAAGCTCCTCGAACTGAGGCAGCTTGTTGATGGAGAATTTTTCAGGGAGGAGACGAAGCTTGTAACTTGTTGGCATCTGACAATCTCCCGATGGGTAATTCTCACTCGTGAGGGACGTATCCAAAATAGTATTTCTGGGGGTTTGCTGCAAGGATATTTGAGGGACGTGCGCCGTCCGGTGCGGGACTGCACCGTCCGGTATTCATATTCCCCTATACCCGTTGGTGAGCATCAAGCCCCCTTGGGGCCCCACCTCCGATTCCTGAGCGTTGAAACTGAGCGGGTTGCTTTGAATTGAGGCGACCGTCCCGTATGTTGAGCGCCGGACAACACAACTCCGCTTGCTCAGTCAGATAGGCCGCCGTGAAGGTACCACAGATCATCGTCGCTGAGAGCCGCCGCGATGCTTCGCTCGACGACTCCGATAGCTTTCGTATGATTTGTGACACTTACGATGATCGCGAGAATGGATTCTTGTTTGGAACAAATCCTACTGGTATCGAATACGATGCCCAGGTCACAAACGAGGGGGAACTGAGGGCGCTGGTACGGCGGAGCGGATTGAGCGGTGGGTTCAACTGTTCCGTCGATGACCGCGAGGAATCGACTACTTGTTCCACCCAAGTTTCTTCTTTGCATCTTCTGTCATCATCGAGGGATTCCACGCGGGTTCCCACACGATCCGGACGTCGGCATCCCCTACACTAGGAACTCGCTTGACTCTCTCTTTGACCATTTGAGAAATCATGTTGCTCATCGGGCATCCGGGAGCGGTGAGAGTCATCTTCACTCCCACCCAGTCGTCGACAATGGTTACTCCATACACCAAACCGAGATTCACAATGTCCACCGGAATCTCCGGGTCGTAACACTCCTTCAACGCCTCATAGACATGTTCTTCAGTAACCGCGCTCATTGCGTGCTCCCTTGAAATGAATTTCCTGCACGGAATTCCCCGCTTGCTCAACGAGCAGGAACTCCGTCTCTGCCTGCCGTGCCAACAGTTGAGATGTCGCTGTCGTTCCCAGGCAAAACGCTGAAGTGGCAAGAACGTCCGCGGCCAACGCAGTCGGGGCCAGGACGGTGCTGCTGAGAAGACGATCAGCGGGCGTACCTCGCAATGGTTCCATGATGTGTCCACACTTCCGCCCCCCTACGATCACATTCTTCTCGTAACTGCCGGATGTAGAGATCGCCCGATCGGAGATGTTCAACTCCCTAAGGAAGGCGGATGGATTGCCCGGATCAGGGATCGCAACCTCCCATCCCGATTCGCCGGGTGGAGCGCCGAGAGCATAGGCATCGCCGCTGTGATTGATGAACGCCGACCGGATTCCCTCGCGTCGAAGAATCGAGACAGCGCGATCAATTGCATATCCCACGCCAATCCCTCCCAGATCAAGCCGGGAATCTGGATTCCGCAACCCAATGCTCCCTTGCCGCTCGTCAAGCTCGACATGATGGAATCCCACGGCGTCCGAAATGCGGCGGATCTCATGATTGGTCGGGGTCGGAATCTCCGCAAGAGCATCACTTCGGAATCCCCATAATTGCATGAGGGGCTCTATCGTAATATCGAAGTCCCCGTCGGAGAGTCTGTGATAGTACCGCGCCTGGAGAACGACCTCCATGAGCTCACGACTGACCGTAACGGCCGATTCACCAGCAGATCGATTGACCGCAGAGAGTTCACTGTCAGGACGGAAGAGACTCATCATGCGGTCGAGGCGCTGGAATTCTCCGTACACGTTCGTCAACGCGTAGTTGACGTGGGAACGTTCTTCACCAAACGCACTGATGGTCATGATGCTTCCCATCGTATAGAACGAACGCTCAACAGAGACCGCCTTCGGAAAAGCGGTCGAGCGTGCTGAGCCAGGAAGCGTTGAGACAACCAAGAGCCCCGTTGATGCACGAGTCAAGGTTTTCAGGAAGTGACGCCGGGTAATCCCGGGCCCCGTCTTCTTCATGATATGTTGGGGACGCGGGGACATCTTCAGGGTAACCGGGCCTCTTCTTCCTCCAAGGCTTCTTCCGACTCCCCGACAAGGAGAATCCGGCGCAGTTCCTTTTGCCGTCGCCGTGCTTGAACGAGATAGATCCCCAGGATCGTGAGAAGCACCGTCAGGGTGGATTGAAGAGTGACGAACGAAAGGACCTTCAGAATTGCGAAGCTGGGAGAAACGAATCGCACAAGCCAACCGGAGCCTTCACTCGACAAGGCCGAAAGAAAAGCTGCCGCAATGAGAGAAATCTTCCAGCGACGAGAGAATGGGGCAAAGATGACGAGATGAGTCAACATCAGCATCACAATCGCCATGATCGCAAGATGACCATGAGTCACTTCCAGCATCGATTGGTACGATCGAGCCGGCCGAAAATCGTCTTCCGAACCGTTGTAATAGGAGACTACAGACGCCGGTGAGAGATCCATCTTGGCGAAGTACAGGGCGAAGTTTGTGACAAGGAATCCAACGAGGAGCACCACGGTCAACCCCAAAGTCAATCGCATGAGCGGGTGCTGTTGAAATCCTCCATCGTGCATGTATTTCATTGCGCCTCCTTCGGGATTGCGATTTCGAACAAGGCGAGGTATCGCCGAACCGCATCGGTGAGCGCCTGCGCTGACAAAGTTGCTCCGACGATATTCTGAATCCCCCGCTTCAGCCAGAGATCGCTGCTGGGCTGTTTGCGGTGAAAGAGATCGAGCCATCGTTTCGGAGGCAGATAATCTTCCGGCTCGTAGAATGCAAGAATCTCGAGCGCGCGAATCGAGGAGTCGGGATCAATCACCAGTATGAAAACCGCCGGCATCGTTCGGACCGTCTGGGTCTCGAAGAACGCATAGCCCGTGACGGTTCCGGACCGGTGTCCGACGTAATACGTGATGATCTTGGAGGGGATTTTCGAACGCGATTTCGTCTGAACAGCATCGACCTGATGATCGGTAAGAAAGAGATTCTTCCGTTCGACCTCGATCGGTGGAGGGAAGTACTGCCGGAGGGCTTCATCCCTCGTAAGATAGATCTGTGCGGATGCTCGGGGTGAAAGGCCCGCGACTCCCAAGACTACTGCGGTTATCCAGGATATGACGACGCGTTCCGTCATTGATGCTCAGAACGGATGTTCAAACGAGAGATAGAAGAAAACCCCGCTTCGTGTCAGCTCTTTGCTCACCGCAACCGGAAAAGCAAGTCCCGGAACAATCTGCAAATCACCGACGTCGAGTGCATAGCGGAATCCCGGAATGATAAAATGTTCCGTTGAACGCACAATGTCTCCCGCGGCGTCCATATCTGCAGTGTTGCTGACGAGGTACTCGAGCATGACGTTGAGCTCCGGTTTTGCCAACCAGATGATGCTGGCACCTGCAAAGTATAATAGGAGGGTCCGAGTGACCTCGTTCCCCTGACCGATCTTTTTCATGATTCCGGGAAGGAGAGTTGCGCCTGCATTTGCATGTCCCACGAACTGCTCGGAAAGACGCCGGCTCACAGGGAGATTGAATTCCCATCCGGCAACGCCGCTGCCGAGCCCGTGCTCTTCGTCTCCAACCGGAATAGAGAAAGAAAGTCGCGGAGCGATGGCGGCCCACTCTTCGCCGGAAAGAAGCTGATACCGATAATGAACGCCGATATCACCGATCCCCCTGTGCATATTGGAATTGAGAAACGAATACGGGAGCGTGTAACTGATCTGGTGCGTTGGTCCGAAGAGCGGCCACTCCTGTGTCAGGGAGAATTTGAAATCACGCTGCGGCTTCCGGAACAACACTCCGGTTGAAATATGCTGAACGATTCCACGCTCCTGATCATAGGCCTCTTCAAGAAAGAACGAGTTATCCTCGATGGCCTTGGGAAACTGACCGGCCGCCGGCGATGAGAGCCCGGCAACGATCGTCAGAAAAAAAAGAACACGGAAAGTGATAGAAGAGAGCATCGGTCGAAACGATTCCTTTCGTCTCATCTTTCTAGAACAAGTAGTTCAGCGCAACATTCCACTGGGAGACGCCGGTCTGTGCCGCGTTTTGCACGTCTCGGTAATCGATTTTGAACGCGACGTTCGGGTGAGGTTTGTAGCCAACTCCCGTGGTCAGAATCGTGATGTCGTGTGCGTTGTTTGCCACGAAACCGGAGGGAACGGCGTCATGAGTATTCAGGCGCTCATACTGAACGTACGGCGCGAGCGTCTGCAACGAACCCGGCATGATCCATGGCATGATGTCGTAGCCGCCCACGACGTACCATCCTGTGAGTCGCGATCCAACACTCTTTCCGTTCAACCTGCTGATTCTCCCTGCATCTCCAATATCGGTCCGAGCGTAGAGGCCGCGCAGTTCAAGTCCCCCCCAAACAAACTCAGTGTGAAAACTGAGGACGCGTGTCTGAGCATCGATGCTGCCAAGCGAATCTGTCATTCCCTGTCCGGCGTCACCGAGGAAGAAACTCCCTCCCAGGAGAAGACCGGATACTCCTGTGTATTCCAGTTTGCCGGTGAGACCGAGATCTTCAGCGAGCGCCTTCGCCCCGCTCTGTCGTCCCCCGCGGATGCCGTCGCTGTCGGCAAACTGTGATGCATTCAATCCCTCCACGAGGTAGAGACGATAATCAAGCGAGGGGCTGAGCTCGCCGTATACGCCGATGCCGTTTGCGCGCCATGTCGTCGGGATCACCGAGCGCTCCACCTGCGGACGGAGCGCGCCGAAAAAGGTCGAAGGCTCATGCTTCTCGTTGATGATGCCGACGGGAGGAAGAATCATTCCTGCGCGAAGATTGAGTTGTCGAGTAAACATCAACTCGACGTATGCGAACTCGACGGACACCTCGCCGATAGATTTTCCCTTTGCATCCGTTTTCCCCGTCGATGCGTGCTCGAATTCGATTTCGGAGTTGAACAAGATCCAGTCATTGTATCGAAATCCGACATAGATGATGTTTCTCAGAAAATCGATCTGATCGAGTTTCTTCGATTCCCTTCCGTCCTGTCGCGTTGCGGAGTAGTTTTCGTAGACAACCTCACCGTATCCGGCAAGCGAAACGCCGCTCTTCTTCAGCTGGTACACCCTGGCCGCCGCGGGCCCCAGGCCACGTTGCGGTTCGTATCGATCGTCGGCAACCTCCCCTAACTTTAGACGCTCAATCTCCCCCGCCAGGATATGAATCTGACGCTGGAGCTCCCTGAGCGAATCGGCAACCTGTGCGAACGAGAGAGTGGTGATTGATCCAACAAGGATGATGATAATGAGGATTCGGAATGCTGTGTTCATGATCGCTGCCTATGGGATGAATAGATAGCTGGATTGAGATGAGCGCGAGCGTACGCGGTTCATTTCTCCTCTCCTTCATGAATCCGCGGCAACCGAACAGCTTGGCTTATCTGCTCTGCGGGAAGGATCTAGTGTTGTTGCGTGTCAGGGACGATGTGTGCAACAGGACACGATCGTTGATGGATGCAGGTTCCGCATCCCGGATCGGAAACGGGGACTTGCGTCAAACAACGGGGGCAGCGCTGGAGAAACGGATTTGTGATTTCGAATTTACAGAGTGAACAAATCCGAAGCTCTGTCTGAAGCTTCTGTTCAAGCGTTTGAGGTTCCACAGTCTGCCGAATCCGCACTATCCTGAATTGTGCCATGCAAGCACAGTGTCTTCTACATCAGCGCCTGCGAGAGAAGTCCGCCCACAAGAAACGCAGTTACCCAGGTCCCAATCCAGATCAGTGATGCCTCCTTGGTTCCGCGTTCCTTCACCAGCACCATGAGAGATGCGATACAGGGGACAAACAACGTAATAGTCACTAATGCCACAACAATCTGTTCTGTCGTAAGGGGAAGATCGTACAGCCCGGCGGCTCCGAAATCTCGACGCACCATCCCCATGACGAAGGAGACCGATGCTTCCCGCGGGAGCTGGAGCCAGTTGGTCGTAAATGGGGTCAGCAGGTTCTGCCAGACGGTAAGGAGTCCTGTCACCTGCATGAGTCCGACGCCAAGAGCTCCGGCAAAAAACCAGGGGGTTGCCTCTTTCATGAAGAAATAGGCCCGATACAGGGTTTTTTTCATCACGTTGTCGAGTCTCGGGATCCGCATGGGAGGAAGATCGATCAGGAGGGGACTCGTTTTGCCCGGAAGCAGGCGGTGCAGGATCGTTCCGATCGCGACGAATACGACGAAGATGGTCCCTCCAAAGATCAACATGGCCTGAAATCCGGCTCCGGCGAGCATGGCTGCAATCACGGCGAGCTGCGCCGAACATGGGACGGCAAACTGCAGAATGGTGGCAGCGATGCGCTTCTCTCGCTCGGTTCCAAGAATACGCGTGGTGATCGTCGCCATCGTCACGCATCCGAAACCGAGGATCAGTGGAATCACCGCGCTTCCATTTAAGCCGATTGCATTGAGACTCCGGTCGACGAGCGTGGCCAGACGCGGCAGATAGCCACTGTCTTCCATAACGGCGAGTGTGAGATAGAACGCGACGACGAGAGGAAACAAGAGAAACAGGAGATATGTAATCGTCATCGTTGCGAGACCAAATTCACCGACAAGGATTGTCCCAAGCCACGATTGAGGTGCAACATACTCCCCGATGACTCCCCGGATCCATGGCTCCCACATTTCGTTCCCGAGTCGAGTTTCGAGGAACTCGACGAGGTCTTGCGCGACAAACGTTCCGATAAACAGATAGATGACGTACAACATGCCGAAGAGAATGGGTACGCCGGTCCATGCATTGACGGACCATCTGCCAATCATCGTCGACAGCCGCGTCCGTACGTCTCGCTCCGAGAGAATTGCGTTGATGATAAGATTGACCCGATTGCGGCGTTCAATGTAGATATCCTCCCGTTCGGTTCCTGGAGGAACGCCGTGGCGTTCGGCGATCACCGTGTCTCCCTCAAGAATGAGGAGCGCCTCGGCCTCCGAACCAGACACGCTGAGCATCGTGTGAAGTTTTGGATGGAGCATCTTGTCCTGTTCGCCTCTCCGGGCCTGTTCGATCGCGAGCGGGAGCGAATCAAACCCGGTTTTCAGGACTGCCGCGGTCGGGAAGACAGGCACCCCGAGGTATGTCGAGAGGAGCTTCACATCGATTTCGATTCCCTGCTTTTCCACCTCATCCATGAAATTGAGGAGGAGAGCCACATTCTTCCCCATGTCGATCAGTTGAAGAGTCAGAAAAAGATCGCGCTCGAGATGGACCGCATCGACGACATTCAGTACGATATCGGATTGAAGAACGATTTCGCGAGTGACATTCTCTTCATCCGAAAACGACGAGATCCCGTAGACGCCCGGAGTGTCGTAGATGTCATACGTGCCGAAGCGTCCTTCGGAAATTTCGATCGTTGTACCGGGATAGTTCGAGACATCAACATAGAGACCCGACAAATGGTTAAAGAAGAGGGATTTTCCTACATTCGGATTGCCGACGAGGACCACTTTTGACCGGCGGATGTCATGCGCAAGCGCGCTAATACCGACGTGCTTGTGCTGCTCAACATGGTGGAGTCGATGCTGGTCGGGGGAGAATTCGCTGGAATGATTATGCATACGCTGAAGAGCTGCCTAGTCGTGGCGGACGTGCGATACAAGAATCGTGCTGGCCAAGTTGATCCCGAGGGCAATTTCTTGCCTGTTCTTCTTGATGACCAGAGTGCCGCCCGGAAGCCTCTCCAGGCATTTCACGAGAACACCCACGTGGATGCCGAGCCGTATGAGCTGCGCCTTGCTGGTCCCATCTGGAACCTCAACAATGCGAACCAAACTCCCACGGGCAACCTTGTGGAGAGGAATCGTCTCATGTTTTACCATGCTTGGGAAGCCATTTCCGGATAATGCGACTGATTATGTCCGATTTAATATCGGACAAGTTTAGTCGTATTATTGCTGATTGTCAAGATATACGTTCAAAAATCTGCAAGAAAAAGCACTTTTTAGGAATCAATCCTATATTCTATCGACTCACTTGCATCGATTGGTCCAACAATTCTCGTCTATCGTTGGCAAAATCCATACCAGATATTGAAAGGAAGAACCATGATCAGTTTGCAGGACAAGGTGGCAATTGTTACGGGGGGATCACGTGGGATAGGAGCTGCAACGGCAGAGCTTCTGGCTAGGGCCGGAGCTCACGTCGTGGTCACATACCGATCAAGAAAGAAAGAAGCTGATCTCTTCATCCAGGAAATGAAGCGTTGGCGTCTTGCGTGCGAGGCCGTCAAAGTGGATGTCACGAATGAGCAAAGAGTCTCTCAGTTCGTCGGGGACGTCGAAAAAAGACACGGCGGAATCGACATTCTGGTCAACAGCGCAGGTATTTGGGTCCCAGCACCTATTGGCGCTACATCCACGAAAAGATGGCGGGAAACGATCGAAGTGAATCTTGTCGGGACATTCAATTTCTGCAATGCCGTGGTCCCATTCATGAAGCTGCGAGGGGGGAAAATCGTGAACATCGCCTCCACGGCGGGCCAGCGTGGTGAAGCCGGGTACTCGCATTATGCTGCCTCGAAAGGGGGAGTCATCGCGTTTACCAAATCGATTGCAGCCGAACTGGCCCCCTATGGAATCAACGTCAACTGCGTGGCTCCAGGATGGGTGACCACCGACATGGTCGCAGGCGCGCTCAAAAGGCAAGCCGCCAGGCGCGAAATCATCAAATCAATCCCACGTGGAAGAATCGCAAAACCGGAAGAAATCGCCGGGCCAGTGCTATTTCTTTGCTCGGAACTTGCAATCCATATGGTCGGTGCCATCGTGAGTGTCAATGGGGGCTCTGTAATGGCGTAGGTGAATAGACGCGGTCACTCCAAATGGTTCGAATTCCTTCGCTTTTTGCTTGACTTCATCCCCAAAAAAGCGTTTATTTTCTGCAAAATTTGACAGTTTGCTAATCTACATCGTAGAATGCCCCAAAAAAGCACGTTCCTACGAGGCAGAAGGATTATCCCAAATCCTATCGGAAAGAACGTTGGCGTTGGCGATCTGGTCGAAACCTATTTCCAGGCCTACAACGCCGGTCGGCTTTCTGAGGCCTGTCGGCTCTTCGTCACATCGATGCTCAAGAACGATGTTACGGTGGGGATGAGTATTGCAGGAGCCCTCACTCCTGCCGGATTGGGGGGTTCGTGCGTGGTCCCCATGATGGAAGCTGGTTTCATCGATTGGATCGTGAGTACGGGGGCAAACCTCTATCACGATTCGCATTTTGCAATTGGTCTGTCGCTTCACCAAGGTTCCCCGTTTGTCGACGACAAGCTCCTGAAGCGAGAGTCGGTGATCAGGATCTACGACGTCGTCTTTGACTACAACGTTCTTGTTTCAACCGATGAGTTCTATCGTAGATTGTTTGCGGGGCCCGAGTTTCAGAAGGTGATGAGCACGTCTGAGTTTCATTACAAGATCGGGAAGTACCTCCTTGAACGTGAGAGCGTGTTGAATCTGTCACACAGCAGCATCCTCGCGACCGGCTTCAAATACAAGATCCCGATCTATACCTCCTCTCCGGGAGACAGTGCCATCGGCATGAATGCAGCCGAAGCTGCGCTCTATGGTGGCAAATGCGGATTTGATGTGATCGCGGACGTCAATGAAACCTCTGCGATTGTGCTTGAAGCGAAGAGAAAAGGCGGAAAAAGTGGAGTGCTGATATTGGGTGGCGGATCGCCGAAGAACTTTCTTCTTCAGACAGAGCCCCAGATTCAGGAGGTGCTCAAAATCGACGAAAAGGGGCACGATTACTTCATACAGTTTACGGATGCAAGGCCGGATACGGGGGGGCTTTCTGGTGCAACGCCCTCCGAGGCGGTCAGTTGGGGAAAGATCGATCCATCGAAACTCTCTGACACTGTTGTGAGCTATGTCGATTCGACAATCGCGATGCCCATCTTTGCATCCTATGCACTTTGGAAACGAAAGCCCCGGAGACACAAGAGGTTGTACTTCAAGAGAGAAGAGCTCTTGCGCCATCTTGCACGCGCGGCGGCTCGGGCAAGGAAACGATCCTCACGGAGGACCGACGTACCCCCTCACATACACTAAGGAGCAACTCATGAACCGTTACCAGGAGCTGTTGGATCTCATTCAGACCTTCCACAAGGATTTCGAAAAGTTCTACGAAAAACAGAACAAGTCGGCTGGCACGCGCGTGCGCAAGCACATGGCCGAGTTGAAACGGAAAGCCCAGGAAATCCGCAATGAGGTTCAGGAAATCAAGAAGGGAATGAGCGCTCCGAAGGACGAGACACCGCCGCCGGCAATGTAAGGAATGAACCACGGCCGCAGATAACAGAGTCTTCAATCAGCGCCCTCCGAGGAATTTTCTCCCCGCTCGCAGGGAAGGTCATGCATTGTCGTTTAACGAGTTGTAACGATGCATTTTCCCAAGCACACCACCAATGAGTGAGGAGATCGATGAAATCCATCGTGACACTTCTCGCGCTTCTCGGAGGGCTTGTCTCCATCGCATCAAGCCAGTCCGAAACTCCCTCCCCAGCGTTCAACATCATTCCAACTCCCCGAACAGTTCAGGCTGCGTCGGGCCACTTCAAGATCGGCTCTCAAACCAAACTCATCCTCGGAAGCGAGACATCGAAAGATGACCTCTTTGCTGCCGAAGAGTTGAATTCATTTCTGGAGGAGCTCAAGGGAATCAGCCTGAAAGTCTCGCATGAAAATGCGCTGAGGAAGCTCTCACCGAACCATGTTTTCATCGGACGACCGACGAGTCCGTTGGGTAAACAACTCCTGAATGACCACGGGGGGAAATTGACAACCCTGATGAAGGACGAAGGCTATTTTCTGGGGGCAAGCGATGAGGGAATCGCGATTATTGCAGAATCTCCGCGCGGACGCTACTACGGGGTGATGACCCTCCTTCAGATCATCTCCCGCCAGCGAAACAGTCTGGTGGTCCCATGCGGGACAATTCACGACTGGCCCGCCCTCAGGATGAGGGGAATCAGCGACGATATCAGTCGTGGTCAGGTGTCCACCCTGGAAAACTTCAAGAAGATCATTCGCTTTCTCTCACGGCACAAGCTCAACACCTATGCGCTCTACATGGAGGATATGTTCCTGCTGAAGAGCCATCCGGTCATTGGGGTGGGGAGGGGTGCCCTTTCGGCCGCTGATGTGCGGGAATTGGACTCGTATGCGAAGCAGCGGCATGTCGAACTTGTGCCGATCTTCCAAACACTGGGTCACTGGGAAAACATTCTGATCCTTCCGGAGTATCGCCGGTACGCAGAATTTCCCGGAGCTCACGTCTTGAATGTGACCGATGAGTCGATCTACAAACTCCTCGATCAAATGGTGGCGGAGGTGAGTCAAGCCTTTTCTTCTCCGTACCTTCACATTGGAGCGGACGAATCGTGGGACGTCGGCCTCGGTGCGAGCAAGGCACGGGTTGCCGCGAGCAACCTTGCCACGGTTCACGCCGAGCATTATCGGCGTGTGTTTGCGATCGCGAAGAAGTACAAGAAGAAGCCGATCATCTATGGCGACATATTGCTCGATCATCCGGAAATCCTCGACAAGATTCCAAAGGATGTGGTGGTCATGGATTGGCAATATCATGTCGCCCCGGAATATCCAGGACCTGCCGTCATCACGAAAGCCGGATTTCCACTGATCACCTCTCCCGCAATCTGGAACTTCACGGGACCATTCCCGAATTACCTCAATTCGTTTGTCAACATCCGTACGTTCTCACGCGATGCCGGTCGTGTCAACGCGCTGGGCACCCTCACGGCGACATGGAACGACTACGGCGGCGAGGCACTTCGGGAACTGAATTATCTCGGATACGCATGGTCTGCGCAGTGCATATGGAACGGCGGTGAATCCGAGTCGTCCGGATTCAATGGAACCTTCTTTGAGCAGTTCTTCGGGAACGCAAAAGCGGGACGAACAGCAGAGATCGTCTACATGCTCCTCTCTTCGCCGACGCACCAGTACACTTGGCACGATCTCTGGAGACACCCGCTCCTTCCTCCCAAATCATCACCTCTGAATATCCTCTGGCGGAGAGAAAGCATCGACCTCAATATGCCGCTTGCGGAAAGGCTTCTCGAGAATCTGCAGCAGTCGGCCACCCGAAACGCGGATCATCTTCAGTACCTCAGGTTCATCAGCCGGCTCAACCGGTGGTACGCCATGAAACAGCAAGTGGCCGATTCATTGCGCCGTATTGCGGCCATAGCCGACCGGGAGGGCCGGCGGCGCACCCTTGCCGCATCGATGGTAGGCTCAATCGACAAGGTGCTGTTGGAGCTCCAGGCGTTGAAAGCGGAATTCCGGTGGCTGTGGATGCTCGCGAACCGTGAGCCGAACCTCGATCTTCTGATGAAACGATACGATCGTCAGAGTGCGTACTGGCAGGAAATCCGGCAGGGAATCGTGGACGGATCGCCATGGGAGAATCCCCTGATCGAGAGCAAGTGGATCACTCATCCGGCAGCTCGTCCGCAACCCAATGGCGCACCGGGAGACACCATCGGCGCAGGGTTGTTTCAAGCGGTCTGGAACGTGCCGGAAGGAGCCCGAAGTGCGACGGTCCAGCTGATGGGGGAGACTCACGCCCGGCTGCGCATCAACGGAGTGGAAATGGGCGAGGTGTGCGCACGCCGATCGCTTTCGCTCACGGTTGAGCATGAACGGATCAAGGTGTTCGATATTACGAACCATCTCCAGGCGGGTGAGAACGCAATCGCGATCGACGTTACAAATTACAATCAAGGAAGATCCGCGGCGGTGAACGTGTATGCCGAGCTTGTTACCCGTGATGGAAAAGCCCAAACATTCGTGAGTGACTCAACGTGGTGGGTTTCAACGCCCGTGCGGGCGGGGGAAAAGATACAGGCGGTGGAGGCGACAGGGGTACCGGAGGTGATACGGCCGAATTTTGCTGCCCGCCGATATTCATGGATTGAGCGATAGAGAACGATCGAGCCGCCGTTCCTGAATGAAATGGGGGGCTCGTACTAGTGCCGTACCAAATAAATAATCTTGTACTTTTTGCAAAGGTTTAGGATATTCGAGGAGTCACCACTGAAAGGACTCCTCGATGAGCTCGTTTGTTCGTTCTCTGACAATCGCTGAAGGTAATCA
>VGVZ01000016.1 GCA_016873805.1 Ignavibacteria bacterium | reverse complement strand
CTCTTGCCTTCGGCGATTTTCAAAGAACGAACATACACGGCCATCGAGAAGTCCTTTCGTCTGTGACTTCCCGATAATAGGTACTCTTTGTAAAAAGTACAAGATTATTTTTTTGAAACGGCACTAGGAGATAGCAAATGAGTCTTGCCCAAACATTGTTGAGCGCCGCGGCGCTTGTGTTGTTGACTGTGCTTGTGGTGAATGCACACCGGCTCGTTGTGTATTCGAGCGACGAGACCCTCAGGGCAGAGGCGCGGGATATGGCTGTCAATGCGGCTCAGTCCCTCTTGAATGAGATCGCACGCAAGCGATTCGATCAGAACGCAAACATCACGGGTACGTTTCAAGGATATTGGTCGTTCACCGCCCCCTCCTCTCTGGGACCGGAGGCGGGGGAGAGCGTTTCCCTCCCGGATACTAGTCCTTTCAAGTCTGATTCTGTGTACAACGACGTTGACGACTACCATCGCTACCACAGGATTGTGAATACGGATCAGGTCAAATCATTGAGGTGTAGTGTGTCCGTTTTCTACATCCCGCATCGGGACAGCTCCATGGCTCCACCTCAAACGAGTCAGCAATCGTACGTGAAGCGGGTGGAGGTTCGGGCCACGCATCCTAGTTACTCCGATCCGAAATTTACCCCAAAGCCCGACACGCTTCGATTTCTCCGATTGATTGTGCACTAGCGACGAGAAGATGCGATGGCGAGGGGGGAGAATACTGCAGGCTTGTGCTCTTCAAGAAACATTCGTTCTATTTTGCGGATGAGGTTTGACGTGCTCGGCGGGCAGTCTTTTTCAAGTAACGGAATGTGACCCTCATCAAGTGTGATTCCTATCATTGATTTTCTGGTTGCCCCGTCGTATTCTTGTATCAACGAATTGCGAGGATTGCGGCGATGGGCATTTTTTTCGACATCATTGGAGCGTTGGTTATCCGGGGGACGATGGTTGTCATTATCATCAGTCTTACACTCTCGCTTCACGCTACGCTGAATGAGCGTACGATGCAGGCCCGCCTGAAACAGAACCTCGCAATGACGACAGATATTCTTAAGACTGACTTCTCGATGATTGGCCATGGAGTATCCACGGCTGGTACCGCGATGCTCGCCGCATCTTCGACAGATTTGCGTTTTCGTGCGGACATCGACGACAACGGAATCATGGATACTGTGTACTACTATCTTGGTCCCGTGGCGGAACTCGCCACAACAGAGAATCCAAACGATAGAATCATCTACCGACGGGTCAATCAGCAAACAGCACGTGAAGTTGGACGAGGGATTACGACTCTCTCGATCATCATGTACGATGTCCAAGGTCGCGTGACAGCGACACTGGCGAATGCAAGATCTGTTCAGATCGGACTGATCGCGCAGGCTGGGGCACCTGTCGAACGAGGATATGTCAAGAGATATCCGACCAGTTCGTGGGAATTGCGGTTCTATCCACCAAATCTATAACATGGAGGAGATGTCGTGTCGAGTTCGCGGGTCGTATTTGTTGGTGCTATCTCCATCATTTTGGGATTCTACGTCTACGGGTTTCGATCGGCTGATGTGAATCACCAGAGTGTTGCGTATGCTCACTTGTTTCAGCTCCAGGCGAATCAGATTGCGCTGAGTGGTATTGACTGGGGCGTGAACATCATGCCGTCAAATCCCTCCGGGTACAGTCTGAATGTCTCGGGGAAACCGTACTTTGGGGGAGAGTTGGACATTAGGATCGAAGGCATCTCTACGACTGAGGCTCGCATCCGAGCAACAGGGAAATTCAAGACACATGAGGCGAAAATTATTGCAATTGTGAAGAAGCATAGCGCCGTTCCAGCACCCCCGGCTTGGAAGAAGAAATGGAACCAGTGGGCGGTCGAGACAGTCTACCCGGATATTCGGAAGAAGGAATTTGAGGATATCTTCACAAACCTGAAGCGATACGCCACTGCGAATTGAGTGTACATGGGAGTTCGGCAATTCACTGCCAGGCCGGTCCGATGGACCGGCTTTTTTTTTGCCCTCAACCAACGACTGTGCATTCTTTTGAAATTCGCGCAAATATTGCCTACCTTTTGACAATTCGACTGTCGCCCGCAATCCTCCTCAACGAACATGGCTTCGAAACTCTTTTCCAAATATGGCAGAGTCTTTGACCTCCTTCCGGAGATCATCCTCGTTCTCGATTCCAAGCAGAACTTGATAGATCTCAACCGAAGCGCCATCCTCTCTTTGGGATACGACCCCGAGGGTCCGCACCCCGAGCATCTGGAGCAACTCATACCTGCGGAAGATTGGAAGACCTTTTCGCCGAAGCTCCTTCAGCAGAAGGATCACGAGGCGTTCGAGGCGCATTTGAAGAGAAGTGACGGGTCGCTCATCGACGTATCGGTCGAGATTAAGGAGCTCGCCTCCGGTGACAAGAGATTTCAAGTCGTGATTGCGCGGGACATCACGGAGATCAAGAAGAGAGAGCTCGAATACCTTCAGTTTTCGAATGTCATCCACTATACGATCAACCCTATCCAGATCACCGACGCCAAGGGGATCATGGTTTATGTGAATCCTGCGTTCGAAAAGGCGAGCGGATATCGAAAGGAAGAGTTGATCGGCAGAAATCCGAGACTCCTCAGCAGCGGCAAACATTCGAGGGATTTCTGGAAGAACGTCTGGGAGCAGATTCTCTCGGGAAAGATCTGGGTCGGCGAGATCGAGAACCGGCGGAAAGACGGAACGGCATTCCACGCGGAGCTCGTGATCTCACCAATCGAGGATGGAAACGGCAACGTTGTGGGATTCCTTGGCGCTCATCGCGATATCACCGAACAAAAGATTCTTCAACAGCAGCTGATTCGCTCGCAGAAGATGGAGAGTATCGGAACCCTCGCGGCAGGCATTGCTCACGAGGTGGGGAATCCGTTGACTTCCATTTCTTCGCTCGTCCAGGTCATCCAGCGGACCACGACGGATGATTTCACGCGAGAAAAGCTGGAACTGATCAAGAACCAGATCACACGGATTGCAAAGATCATCCGGGATCTTGTTGATTTCTCCAGACCTTCCACTCACGTGGTAAAGCTCACCGATTTGAACCACGTCTTGAAAGAGGCATTGAGTATTGTTCAGTACGGGAAGAAGGTGAAGGATATCGTGTTTCACGTGGAGTTGTCCGAAAGCCTCCCGAAACTCCAAATCGTCCCGGATCAGCTGTCTCAGGTCTTCATCAATATTCTGATCAACGCCGTCGATGCCATTGACGGGAAACCCGGCGAGATTTCGATCAGGTCGGGTGCATCAAACGGTCGGGTCCAGGTTTCAATCCGCGACAGCGGAAAGGGAATCGCTCCCGAGGATTGTGAAAAGATCTTTGAACCTTTCTACACGACGAAAGAAGTCGGCAGGGGGAGCGGGCTTGGCCTGTGGGTGAGTTATGGCATTGTGAAGAGCTTCGACGGCGATATCGAAGTCGAGAGTTTAAAGGGAAGAGGAAGTACCTTTCATATTACGTTGCCGATCAATGGTGAGTGAATGGCGCAGCGCATTCTCGTAGTGGATGACGAGCAGATTATCCGTGAATCCCTGAGCTTCGTTCTCAAGAAGGAGGGATTTGAAGTGGACGAAGCCGCCAACGGCGGTGAAGCGCTCACCATGCAGGATGCGCGTCCCTATGATCTGGTGATTACCGATATCGAGATGCCGGAGATGCGCGGCATCGACCTCCTTGAGCATGTTGCGAAACACACGCCCGAAACGTTTGTCATCATCATTACGGCGTTCGGATCGTTGGAGAGCGCTGTGACGGCGCTTCGGAGAGGGGCCTATGACTATGTCCTGAAGCCGATCGACTTCGACGACATGCTCCACCGCATTCGGAAGCTGCTCGACCATCGCGCGCTGGCCCATGAAATCACTCTTCTGCGCAAAGAACTGAACCGATCCTATGATTTCGATCAGATTATCGGTCAAAGCCCGAGCATGAAAAAAGTGTATCAGGTGATCCAGCGGGTGGCGGCGAGCGAGGGGACGGTACTGATTACGGGCAAGAGCGGTACGGGGAAGGAATTGGTGGCGCGCGCGATCTTTGCCAACGGCCTACGACGGAACCGCCGATTTGTGACGATCAATTGCGGCGCCATTGTGGACACTCTGTTCGAAAGCGAACTATTTGGACACAAGAAAGGTTCCTTCACGGGAGCGACGGCCGACAAGGATGGGCTCCTGAAGATTGCCGACGGAGGAACGGTTTTTCTCGACGAGGTGAGCGAGATTCCCCATCATCTCCAGGTGAAACTTCTGAGAGCGATCGAGCAACGGGAAATTACTCCGGTAGGAATGACAGACGTCATGAAGATCGATGTCCGGTTCATCGCCGCAACGAATCGGGACCTCCGGCACGAGGTCGAAATCGGCAAGTTTCGCGAAGACCTATTCTATCGACTCAACGTTGTGGAGGTCCATCTTCCCTCGCTGGCGGAGAGGCACGAAGATATCCCGCCTCTTGCCCAACATTTTCTGAACAACTACCGCAAACAGATGGGACGGGGGATCAAGGGCTTCAGCAACGAGGCGATGCAGGCGCTTCTGCATCACACCTGGAAGGGGGAGGTGAGGGAACTGGAAAATATCATCGAACGGGCGGTCATTTTCTGCGACGATGAGATCATCCAGCTCGAGCATCTGCCGGATTATGTCAGACCCCACGGTGGCGCCGGCACGCTGACGCTCCCTCGGGGGCGAAAAAGTCTGCGTGACGCGGTCAAGGAGTTCGAAAAGCGATACATCATGGATGTACTCTCTTCAAAGGATGGCAACAAGGAAGCCGCCGCAGAAGAACTCGCCATCAGTCTCTCCTCTCTCTATCGCAAGATGGATGAACTCGGCATTCCCACGCGCTAGGTTCATCGCTCTTCTACACGCCAATCGCCTGCAATTCGAAGGGGAAACCCCAATGGAAGGTGCTGAAGACCTGGCCGGCATCGAGCAGATTCGCTCGTTCTGATTTTTGGGAAAATCTCTATCCCTCTTCCCAATTCGGAGATTCGGGCAGATGAGACTCCGCTCTCTGATATCGATTCCTCACCGATTTGCTTGAATCAATCTCCCTTCTACGGACCATGGTGCTGGCACACAGATTGCACAATCGGGACTGAAATCCCTTCCTGCCGACGCGCGGGATTTCATGTGAAACACTGATTGATCGAAAATCTCGGGAGCCAGTTATGAATGAAGTGCATGGAGCGATGCAGAGTAGCTACGTGTTGCGCCCTTTGAAGGATTCTGTTCGCGAGTATGAACGACACGTGATTACGGCGGCGTTGAAGGCCAACGGCGATGACAAGCGAAGAGTGGCCAAACTATTGGGTATCAGCTTGTCATCTCTTTATCGCAAGATTTCGGAGCCGATGGACAACGGTCAGGACGGCTCACCGATCTATTGATCGAGTAGAATCCTATCGATGCATGCGATAGGAATCGACGTTGCCTCAACCGTGTTCGTGTGAGCGCAACGAGTATACCCAGGAGGAATTGTGAAAAAGAAGTGGTGGATTTTCGGACTTACAGCTCTCGTTTTGGCGGGGGGTGTTTTGATCCTGCGACAGCTCAAGGGAAGCCGACCGGCATACTATAGCTTCTCCGACGCTGACGATAGCGTCAAGAATTTTGGGGCGTTCCCGCCCGACATCCCGGAAGACGAATTCGACGAAGCGAATTTCTTCTCGTAGTTTGCACGCCCCAGACACGGGCGAAGGATGCCGCCCGATTCCCCATCGAGTGAGGAAACGGGGCGGTGTTAGTTCCCTTCCGGTCAACCGTGGATTCAGACGGCGGCATCGACATCACAAGGGCACGTGTATGAACCCATGCTCTCCGCAGTGCTTTCTCGCGCTGGGGTGCATGGGTTCTTTCGTTTCATTAAGAAGATGTTTTTCTCTGAATTCTCAGAATCGGGAAAACAGGAGTGGTTCACTTGCCGATTGGCAATGAAATCGAGCAATACGCGAGAATAAAGATGACACTTCAGTGGTCCCGGATACTCACTCCAAGGCACGGTTCTTGCCCGTGTTTCAGCCGTACAACGTAGAGGATGCGCGGATGGGGTTGTCGTGTGACCCTCCATCGGGGATCTTCTGCAGGCCTGCAATCCACAAATCACGATAACCTACAACTGAAAGGAGAAGGGTATGAGACGATTTGGTATGGTGAGCCTGATGGCTCTTGCAGCAGTTCTCATGCTCGTCCCTGTTGGAGATCTTTCGGCGCAGATTGCGACAATCAAAGTCGAGGCGATGTCAATTCATCGTTTGCACGAGATGCATCTGCCGAATCCGAACGATTGGGATAACGTTTCGACCGGACTGACAACAGTCGGCATCGGGACGACGGTATGGCTCTCCGGCTGGGACACAAGTGGAGATTCGACGTACAAGATCGGGACGGGGTATGCATGGACGTTCACCTCTCGGCCCACGGGATCGACGGCGGCGTTTGATAGCACGAACAAGCAGTGGACGACGTTCAGACCCGACAAAGCTGGTGATTATGTTGTGAAGATGGTGATGAGCGGCAAGGAGGCGACGGTGACGATTACGGCATCGACATACATCGGTGCAAACCGTTCGAACGTTGCCACGACTCGTACCAACTGTGCGACGTGCCATGCGGTTGTCGCAGCCAAGCCTTTTACTGACTGGGCAAAATCCCGTCATGCCAAAATGTTCGAGAAGGGAATGAACGCCCAGCTCGGATCATACTGGGGTGAAAGCTGCTACAAGTGTCACACGGTAGGATATCACAAGACGGCAGTGAATGGTGGATTTGACGAATTGCAGACCACCCTCGGATTTGTAACGTCACAGTGGATGCCGTGGAGGGCCGGACGTTACGACTCCCTCCTGACGACGGACAAGCGGGATCTCAGTTTGATGGCCGGTATCGGCTGCGAAAGCTGTCACGGTCCATTCAAGTCTCACTTCAGCCGCGGGATCCAGCCCGTCATGATGAAATCAGACGTCTGTGCCCAGTGTCATGACGAACCGTGGAGACATAATCGGTACGTCCAATGGAAAGGCACAGGTCACAGCGGGCTGACCGGTTCGGCCGGGTCCTCTCGCGGATATACCGGGACTTCTGTTGTCACGAACCCCGACCTCAATGCCTGCACGCGCTGCCACGACGGTCAAGCATACGTGAACTACACGTATGGTCGGACATTCGATCCTCGAACTGCATCCGGATACGGTCGACTGGCTCGCACACCGATCACATGCCAGACCTGTCATGAACCGCACACACTTGAGTTGCGCAGTATGCCTGCCGCCTCGGATACATTGGGCAGCGGGTTCAAGTACAATGCGGCAGACTTTGGTAAGGGTGCCGTCTGCGTCGATTGCCATAAGTATCGTCGCGGCGAACAGCGCTACATCCTGCAGACGAACATGGGTAGCTTTTGGGGTCCACACTATGCCGGCTCCGCCGACGTGTTCCTTGGACAGAATGGTCACACATTCGGTGATGTCTTGTTGCCCGACTTGACCAAGAGCGGTCACTTTCAGGTCGAGAACACCTGCGTCGGGTGTCATATGGCAGCAACTGCCGACACCGGAACGGTTGCACGCGACAAGATCGGCATGCACTCGTGGAAGATGAAGTATGTCGCCCCCAACGGAACGGAATACAAGAACCTGAAGGCATGCGTCCCGTGTCACGGAACTGAGGCCAATGCCGACAACTTGTGGAAGAACTACAAGGCGAAATTCGAAGGGATGAAGAAGAAAATTGAGATGGCTCTTCCGCCTCTGGGCAGTGTGGATATCGACCGTACGGCACTCGTCTCGCGGCCCGATTCAGCAAACCTCAAGAAAGTCTTCTGGAATTACCTGCAACTGAAGTACGACGGCAGCTATGGCATTCACAATCCTCGCTACGCGACGTACTTGCTGCAGAAATCACTCCAGGCACTCGGTTTGCCGACCGATGTTGAGCTGGTCGATGCAAACATTCCGGCCACATTCGAGCTGGCTCAGAACTATCCGAATCCGTTCAATCCATCCACCGAAATCCGATTCTCGTTGCCGAAGGCAGCCGATGTCAGACTGGAAGTGTACGACATCACAGGCCGGATGGTGAAGAAGCTGGTGAATGAGAATCTCTCAGCCGGCAGTCACCGAGTGACGTGGAATGCGACGGCAGACAATGGCGAGAAGGTCAGCAGTGGAGTCTATCTGTATCGAATCACGGCTGGCGAGTTCGTTTCTGCCAAGAAGATGGTTTTGTTGAAGTAAGAAGCAGCAGTTCGCAACAGGGATTCATCGAGAACTCCCTTCCTCGAGTCAGTTCGGGGAAGGGAGTTTTTGTTGGGGGAGACGAAGATCGTGGGGCAGACCGGTGTAGAGCTTCGGCGGACTCCAATAATAGGATGTGGGAATCTTCGACACTCTCTTTCCGAGGATTGCGAACAAATCCGAGTCTTTTCTCCCAGTATTAAGAAGGCAGGTCGTTCATCTCCTTCTTTTCCGCACGATTTCGTGCATTGGCTTGGAGCGCGTTGCAGTCGCGCGACGGCATGCCAGTTGTCCGGGAATGCGTGCCAAGAGCAATCATTAGAAAAGATCGGATGGCCAGACGCGAATCAATAGCCGTAGCGCGATCGACAACACCTCGCAGGCGAGTGCTCGTCTTCAGTCCCGATAAGGACCTGGCGACAAGTCTGTCGATGTTGCTGGAGGGTCAATACTCGATTGTCTGCGAGACCAGGGTGGAGAATCTGGGTCAGCGGATCCGCCAGAATTCCCTCTCTCTCCTCCTCATAGACCTTTCCACATTTCCCGGCGACATCCGCCTCGTCCTCGAAATCTTGAATTTGTCCCGGGATTCTCTTCCTGTCGTTGTCCTCCATGTCTTTCAGCGAAAAGTGCCGGAACTGGAAGAGGAAATCCGGGGGATTTCCGATCTCGTACTCTACAAGCCATTGGAGGTCGATACCATAGGCGAGGCAATCAAGACGCTTCTGGAGACTGAGTAGCTCCTCTGTGGGACAGCCCACGTGAATGTTCGCTCAACAACAACCAATCAACACATCGGATGGTGAAAGGGCAATGTGCGACTGAAGAGTCCAAGCACTTCCCCGTCGTCCGTCACACAATCAACGACGCAATAACTGAAAGGAATGCTTATGAAGAAATCCTTACACATCATTCTCACGATCGCCATGGCCCTGATGCTTGCGAATGCGCTGGCGACGGCTCAGAATCTCTGGCCGGACTATACGGGCAGCGCGACGTGCAAGGGGTGTCACGCCTCGATGGTTGGAGAGTTCGATAGAAGCGGACATCCTTGGAAGGTTCAGCGTATCGACCGATCCAAGGTGGTCGGAGGAGTCTACAAGCCCTTCCCGACGGGAACGAACATCGATGGCGTACCGCTGGCTCCCGAAGCTCTCGCCATGGGCTATTCGTACACCTCGGCCGACACCAACGTTGCCTACTTGATTGGCGGCTTCGGATGGAAGGCGCGATGGATGAACAAGCAAGGATACATCTACGAGGGAACGAAGGCACAATACAACCTTGGGACCCATCATCCGACGATGAAAGGTCATGGTTCATACAATGCTACCAATGTTTCGAACCGCGTGTTTTCGTTGCGAGATACGGTGGCAAAGACCGGCGGGATGTACAACTGCGGCGCATGTCACACGACAGGGTGGAAGGCATACAACGCGTCGACCCAGCCGGTCCGATACAACAACCTTCCTGGATTCGACGGCACCTTCCTCGAGTTCGGCGTGCAATGCGAAGCATGCCACGGACCGGGAAAGGCGCATGCCGACAATCCGCCGGGGAACATCGTGAAGCAACCCTATGACGGTACGTATGGATGTATTGCATGCCATGCACGCGGCGGTGGTACGCGCATACCGGTCAAGTCGGGTGCGAAGTTTCTCGATCACCGTGAGCAGTTCGATCAGATGCAGTTCACGAAACATCGACGGACGGCGAAAATGACATGCACGACGTGCCACGATCCGCACAAGAGCACGATCTACGACCGTGGCGGCGTCAAGACAGCGGGCAAACAGTGCACGCCGTGTCACTCGAACAAGGCAGTGTCGATCACGAAAGTCGTGAGTGGTGTTTCCACTCCTGTGCCCCATAGCTGTCAGGATTGCCATATGCCGTTCATCGGCAATACCGCGATCGAACAGAACGACAATCGCTCGGACCAAGCAAGCCACATGTGGAAGATCAATACAGATCCCGTGGGCAAGATCCCTGCGATGTGGCCGACGGGAGGGACCAACGTAACGATTCCGACCGACTCCGTTGTGGCGCACACGCTCGACTTCGCGTGTCTCGGATGTCATACGACAAAGAACCTGTCGTGGGCTTCGGGGTACGCCAAAGGCATCCACTCCAAGTCGATCGTCGTCCGTGTGGAAGGTGTCGACGCGCAGGTGCCGAGCGCATTCTCTCTCGCGCAGAACTATCCCAATCCATTCAACCCAACAACATCGATCGTGTTCGGACTCCCTCAGAATTCCGATGTCCACCTTGCAGTCTACAACATGTTGGGCCAGGAGATCAGAATTCTCACCCAAGGAAGACTGACAGCGGGTACATACAATGTGACGTGGGATGGTCGCGATGCAAACGGTCAAGCGGTCGCGAGCGGCATCTATCTCTACAAGCTCGTAACCGACAGCTGGATGCAAACGAAGAAGATGGTCTTAACCAAGTAGTCGCTCTCTTTGATCCATTGTTCAGGCGGGCTATCGATGATAGCTCGCCTTTTTTTTTGAGAGGATTGGCGGGAGAGTTCCCATTTTCGCCAAATTCATCAACCCCCTTCCTGTACGTGGGAATACCTGGGCGTTCTTCCAGCCGGTAGGTTGCGTTTGTTCCATAATTTGCTGAGCATTGACAAAGTTTCAGATGGCATAAATATTGCGCAGAACGGAACGAATTCTCAGGTTTTCTGGGCTCCACAGAATCGAAATCGAACCGAAAAAACATTCAATGAAGCCAAGGCATATTCTCCAGTCGTCCAGCGCCACCGCTTGTCGAATATCGTTCATCTTCCTGGTCTATCTTCTTCTCGCACCCCTGACTCTAAAATCTCAATCAAGGGACGATTGTCTGATGTGTCACGCGGACGAGTCCCTGACGATGGAGCGGAACGGGAAGGAAGTATCGCTCCATGTGGACGCAGCCGTTCTCCGGAAATCTCCTCATCAGAAACTCCTCTGCATCGCCTGTCACACGGGATTCAACCCGGAAAACATTCCTCACAAGGAAAAGATCCGACCGATCGATTGTCGAACCTGTCATCGCGATGCGAATCTCAAGCATCGATTCCATCCCCAGATTGGCGTGGGAACGGGAACGAACGGAACGCCGGACGTATCGTGCAAACAGTGCCACGGAACACATAACGTTGTTTCGCCCCGCAATCCCGAATCAAAGTTTCATCGTTCAAATCTCTCCCACACATGCGGAACGTGTCATCGGGAGGTGAGCAAAACGTTTGACGGGTCGGAGCACGGGAAAGCGCTGGCGGCGAATATCAAGGGATCACCCGACTGCATTTTCTGTCACAAGAACGATATCACGGAGGTCAATGGGAAACGGTCGCTTGCGCAACTGAAGGTTTCACAGGAAAAAGTCTGTCTCTCGTGCCACCTTGACGACCCGAACGTCCGCGCTCGGACGACGCCAACGGCCGGTTTCATCGCGGCATATGAAAAGAGCGTGCACGGCGCGGCACTCTTGAACGGAAATGACAAAGCGGCCAATTGCGTCGATTGTCACGGCAGTCATGAAATGAAAAAGAGCTTTCATCCCGATGCGCCGGTCCATAAAGGGCATATCGTGGAGACGTGCGGGAAGTGCCATGACAAGATCGCAAATGAATTCGCTCACAGTGTTCATGGTGAAAGTCTTGCGCGGGGGATCAAGGGTTCGCCCGGCTGCACCGATTGTCACGGTGAACACAATATCTTGTCTCCTCAAGATCCGCGATCGCCGGTCGCTCCGCTCAACGTATCGGGTCAAACCTGCTCACCGTGTCACACCTCGCTTCGACTTTCGGAAAAGTACGGCATTCGCACGGATAAGTATCGGACGTTTGAGGATAGCTATCACGGTCTGGCAATCAAGGCGGGGTCGGTCGAGGTCGCCAATTGTGCCAGCTGTCACGGTTCGCACAACATTAAGCGATCGAGTGACCCGACATCGACGATTCACAAATCCAATCTCGCGAAGACGTGTGGATCGTGTCATCCCGGTGCGAACGAGCGTTTTGCGATCGGATCGGTTCATGTACGGGCAACAAAAGAGGAGGAACCTCTGCTCTATTGGATATCGACGGCCTACGTGATCATCATCGTCCTGACGATAGGAGGAATGTTCGTCCACAACGCGGCCGATTTCGTAAAAAAAGCAAAGCGGAAGCTTCGAATTCGACGCGGCTCGATTGAACATCATCATGTCGGACACGGTCTCTACCTGAGGATGACGTTCAACGAACGACTGCAACACGGAGTAATGGCGCTGAGCTTCATCATTCTCACGATTACCGGATTCATGCTGAGATATCCGGAGGCGTGGTGGGTGGTGAGCATCCGGGATGTGAGCTCGTACGTTTTTGAAATCAGGAGCTTACTGCACCGGATCGCGGGCGTCGCGATGGTACTTGTCAGTCTGTACCATGTCTACTATGTGATGTTCACGCCGCGTGGTCGTCGGCTTGTATTTGATATGCTCCCACGCCGAGAAGATATCGGCGAAACGATCGGCATGATCAAGTTCAATTTCGGTCTTTCGGAGGAGAAACCGTTGCTCGGTCGGTTCAGCTACATCGAGAAGGCAGAATACTGGGCCCTGGTGTGGGGAACGATCGTCATGTGCGTGACGGGCATCATTTTATGGTTTGACAATACCTTCATGGGATTGCTTACGAAGCTCGGGTGGGACGTAGCCCGGACCATCCATTTCTACGAAGCATGGCTGGCGATGCTTGCGATCATCGTTTGGCATTTCTATTTTGTTATCTTCAATCCCGATTCCTATCCAATGAACCTCGCCTGGCTGAAAGGCACCTTGACGAGGGAAGAGATGATGGAAGAACATCCCCGGGAGCTGGCGGAAATCGACAGGAGTGAGGGGAGGGCAGAGGCGACGATCGAGATTGAAGACGTCGGATCGAAGCACTGATGAGAACGGCGAATGAACGCGCGTAATGAGAAAGCGATGAAAAGGCCCGGAATTCTTGTTGGAGTCACGACGATCTTCCTGATCGTTTGTACGTTCGGAGTGATGGCACAGGAGAACAGCGATTGTTTCATGTGCCATTCCGACAAATCCTTGACGAAGAAGATCGGCCGCACGACCGTTTCCCTTTACGTCGCTGAGAAGACGTTCGCGTCCTCCAGTCACGGCTCGCTCTCGTGCACGATGTGCCATGTGGATTTGGACGGGAAGGAATTGCCGCACGAGCCGCAACTCCAGAAAGTCGAATGCGGACCGTGTCACGGAGTTCAGCAGGCAATGTATGAGGAATGCCTGCATGGAAAATCGTCGAAGCGGGGTGATGCTCTGGCGCCGAATTGTCAAAGCTGTCACGGAACCCACGACATTCTTCCGGCTCGCGATGTTCGCTCGGCCATCAATCCGTTGAGGGTGCCATATCTCTGCGGGAAGTGTCATCGCGAAGGTGCGCCGGTTCAGCTTCAGCGGACAATTCATCAGGCGAACATCCTTGAGAACTACTCGGAAAGTATCCACGGCGAGGGCCTCCTCCGCAAGGGACTGATCGTCAGCGCGACCTGCACCTCCTGCCATACCGCGCATCAAATCCTTCCTCATACAGACACACGGTCGACCATTGCCCGCCGGAACATTGCCAAGACCTGTGCGACCTGTCACTCTCAAATCGAAGAAGTGCACCGCAAGGTCATCAAGGGAGAGTTGTGGGAGAAAGAACTGCACATTCTTCCTGCCTGCGTTGATTGTCACCAGCCCCACAAAGCCCGGAAGGTCTTCTACGACCAGGGCATGGCGGACAGGGATTGTCTGCGGTGTCATGAGAAGGAGGGAATCAAATCGAGCGCGGGACGATCGCTCTTCGTGAGCACGGAGCATCTTGGCCAATCGATGCATGCAAAAACCGCCTGCAGTCAATGTCATACAGGAGTCAGTCCCTCGAGAATCCGTCCGTGTGAGACGGTGGTGCAGAACGTGGACTGCGGTTCATGTCACGCCGAGGTCGCCGCGGAATACCAGAACAGCACCCACGGGAAGCTTTTTGCGGAAAACGATCCAAACGCCCCAACGTGTCTCGAGTGTCATGGAACGCACCAAGCACGCGGGAAGAGAGATCCGAAATCGAACACATTTCCGACGCGGGTTCCGGAGCTGTGCGGCAAGTGTCACCGGGAAGGGGAGAAGGCCGCTGTTCGGTATACGGGAAAGGAACACGACATCGTCAACCACTATACCGAGAGTATCCACGGCAAAGGATTGCTCAAGAGCGGACTCGTCGTGACGGCGATGTGTACAGACTGCCACGGGGCCCACAGTGAATTGCCGAGCAAGAATCCTAATTCATCCGTCCACCGGGACAACGTTGCGCACACGTGCGGGAAGTGCCATCATGGTATCGAAGAGAAGTTCGAGAAGAGCGTCCACTCGCCCCTCGTGACGAAGACCGACAAAGAGCTTCCCGCGTGCAGCGAATGCCACAGCGCGCATACCATCCGCCGGACCGATGTCTCTGGATTCCAGCTCGAAATCATGCAACAATGCGGTCGCTGTCACCGGAAGATTGCCACGACGTACTTCGACACGTATCACGGCAAGGTATCCCAGCTGGGATATACAAAGACAGCAAAGTGCTACGACTGTCATGGAGCCCACGACATCCTTCCGGTTTCGAATCCTGAGTCGCATTTGAGCAGGGACAACGTTGTTGCCACGTGTCAGAAGTGTCATCCCGGTGCGACGAGAAGGTTTGCCGGATACCTGACGCACGCGACTCACCATGATCCGGAGAAATATCCGATTCTCTTCTGGGTGTTTTGGGGGATGACGGGATTACTGATCGGAACGTTTGTCGTCGGAGGTTTGCACACGCTTCTCTGGCTGCCGAGGTCGCTTCAGTGGAAGCGTCAACTCAAGCAAGGGAAACAGCCAAAAACGAAGCAAGAGCAGGGAACGGACGAATGAGCAACACAGAGATCGCTAGCGAAGCGGTTGTCAGACACGAAGAATATGCCGAGGGGAAACAGTTTGTCCGATTTTCCCGATTGAACAGGGTTCTCCATGTACTGATGATCGTGAGCTTCATGAGCTTGGCGCTCACCGGCATGACCTTGAAGTTCTCGTATACCGGATGGGCAGCCACACTCTCCCGGCTCCTTGGCGGTTTTGAGTCTGCCGGTTTTATCCATCGCGTTGCCGCGGTCATCATGATTGGGGTATTCATCACGCACATCATCGACCTGGTCCGATTGAAGCGAAAAGAATTTGGGACGTGGAAGGCGATGATCACGGGTCCCAACACGATGCTCCCGACGCGCAATGATCTGAAAGATTTCGTGGATTCCCTCAAGTGGTTCCTTGGGTTGAGCGAGAGGCCTCAGTACGGCAGGTGGACGTATTGGGAAAAGTTCGACTACTTTGCCGTGTTCTGGGGCATCGCAGTGATCGGCTCGACGGGATTCATGTTGTGGTTCCCAGAGTTCTTCACGCTGATCGTGCCCGGATGGTTCATCAATGTTGCGACCATTATTCACAGTGACGAAGCACTTTTGGCAACAGGATTCATTTTCACCGTCCATTTCTTCAATACCCACTTGCGTCCCGAAAAATTTCCGATGGACCTGGTGGTATTCACAGGGTATATGCCGCTGGAGGAGTTCAAACACGACAAACCGGCGGAATACGAGGCAGTCGTGAAGAATGGTGAGCTTGAAAAACACCTTGTCGATCCTTATCCTCCCATCGTCATCAAGACGATTCGACTATTTGCGTGGTCTGCACTTGCACTTGGATTCTTCATGGTAGTCTGGATCATCTATGCGATGATCTTCGCGTATCGCTGATCACAACTGGCCAGGGTACTTTATGAGCAGAGTCCTTCCCGATAAGTTCTACAACCCGGTGTCGCTCCTCGGTTCCGCCATCGCCGCCGTGAGTTTTGGGTTGATCGTTTTTCTCGTCGTGCTCGAATTGCTGGCTGAGGAACAGAAGCCCTACATGGGGATCCTCGCGTTCGTCGTTCTGCCGGGATTCCTGATTATCGGTCTCGTGCTGATTGCCGCCGGATGGATTCGGGAGTACTTCCGGGAACGGAAAGGGACAGAATTTCACACTCATCTCCCTCGTGTGGATCTCAACATCCCTCAACACCGAATGGCGTTCACGATTTTTTCCATCGGCACGATACTACTTCTCGTGTTCTCGGCGTTCGGGAGTTTCAAAGCGTACGAGTATACCGACTCGGATGAATTCTGTGGACAGGTGTGTCACAAAGTGATGGAGCCGGAATACGCCGCGTACCAGTATTCTCCCCATGCACGAGTCGGATGCGTGAAGTGTCACATCGGACCCGGCGCAGACTGGTTCGTTCGCTCGAAACTCTCCGGCGCGTATCAGGTGTATGCCACGCTCTTCGACAAGTACCCGCGTCCGATTCCAACTCCTATTCAGCACCTTCGTCCGGCTCAGGAGACGTGCGAGCAGTGTCATTGGCCCAAGCACTTTTTCCATGAGAAGCAGAGGTCGTTCACCTACTATCTGACCGACAAAGAGAATACTCCATGGAATCTCACACTGCTCATGAAGATCGGCGGCGGAAATGTGGAGGCCGGACCCACGTCGGGCATCCACTGGCACATGAATATCGCCAACGAAGTCACCTATGTCCCGCTCGATTCGCAGCGGATCGTGATTCCATGGGTGCGAGTCAAGACTTCGGACGGGAAGATTCGGACGTATCGGAGCACAGAAGTTGAAGTCACGGACGAAATGCTTTCTGCCAGACCGACGCGGCGAATGGACTGCGTGGATTGTCATAATCGTCCGACTCATATCTATCACCCGCCTCAACGATCGGTCAATCATGTTATGGATCTGAAGTGGATCGACCGCTCGCTTCCGTTCATCAAGAGTGTCGCGGTCCACGCACTCGAACATCCATACTCCTCTAAGAAACAGGCCCTCGACAGCATCGGCGTCGTTGTCGAGGAATACTATAAATCGCTGTATCCTTCGATCTATCAGACACAGAGAGCCCAAATCGATCGCGCGGTCCAGGAAATTCGGACCATCTACACACGCAACTACTTTCCCGAGATGAAACACGATTGGCGACAATACCCGGATCACATCGGACATATGTACACGCCCGGGTGTTTTCGATGCCACGACGGAAAGCACGTGAGCGACGATGGAACGGTGCTCTCTCGCGACTGCAATACCTGTCATACGATTCTCGCTCAGCAAATCGGCAAACGACCGATTCGTCTCGCGCTCGAGGGGCTCGAGTACGTTCACCCGGTCGATATCGGCGATGCCTGGAAGTCGATGCACTGCAGCGATTGTCACACCACAAATTGAAACGGCTGTCGATGGGAGGCACTGGGAGGAGGGCTGGGCTGACGTCCGCCGCCTCCGTTCTGCGCATTGTTCCGCGGTCGATGAAGGTTGAAAATGAATCGAGCGCTGAGTACTATGTGTGGAGTTTCGGAAACTCTTGGACAACAACGAACACATTTGAGAGAGGTGCGCGATTGGAAGCGAATCAGGGAGGCGAAAGACGGTCGAATCGGAGAGATTTTCTCTCCTATCTCCTTGGGGGTGGTCTCGTGGCGTGGGCCGTTTCCGTTATCTATCCGGTCCTGGCTTACCTTATTCCTCCGAAGCAGGCGGGAGTGGAAGTCACGAGCGTCAAAGTGGGCAAGCTGAGTGAAATCGCGACGGACAGCGGCGTGATCATCCGGTTTGGCACGAAGCCGGTGCTGCTCGTGAGGACCGCGGCCGGGGATCTCAAGGCGTTCAGCGCAACATGTACACATCTCGACTGCACCGTGCAGTTTCGACCCGACATGGGAGTGATCTGGTGCGCGTGTCACAACGGCAAATTCGATCTCACCGGAAGAGTGATCGCAGGACCTCCTCCACGTCCCCTCGATGAGTTCAACGTACTCGTTCAAGGGGAAGACGTTCTCGTCTCGAAAAAAGGGTAGCGCCTATGTGGAAAAGAATCTATCAGTGGATTGACGAACGTGTTCATCTTGAAGATGTCGTAGACTTTCTCGGGAAGAAATACGTTCCCGTTCACAGCCATTCTGTGTGGTACTATTTTGGCGGCGTATCCCTCTTCCTCTTCATTATCCAGGTGGTAACGGGGATCTTGCTCCTCTTGTACTACAAGGGAACCGAGGATTTGGCGTTTGAGAGTATCCATTACATCATGTCAAAAGTGGAATTTGGATGGCTCATTCGTTCCATTCACAGCTGGGCCGCGAATCTGTTTGTCCTTGCCGCGATGATCCACATGTTTAGTGTGTACTTCACGCGTGCCTACCGCAAGCCAAGGGAGATCACGTGGCTGACGGGGATGATTCTCTTCTTGCTCGCTCTCGCATTTGGATTCAGCGGATACCTTCTGCCCTGGAATCAGCTGGCGTTTTTCGCGACAAAAGTCGGTACCGATATCGTCAGATCAGTGCCGGTGGTGGGAGAGCCGCTCCTGACATTTCTGAGGGCGGGTGAGGAAGTAACGGGAGCCACTCTGTCGAGGTTTTTCGGATTTCACGTTGCCGTCTTGCCGGGAATCTTCACGGTGTTTCTCGCGATCCACTTGATTCTCGTTCAGCGACAGGGAATGAGTGAGCCCATGGAGCTGGAATCGGCCGCGCCATCGACGAAGAGAACGATGCCGTTCTTTCCCAACTTTCTTCTTCGTGATCTTCTCCTCTGGCTTATCGTCCTCAACGTGCTCGCGATTCTGGCGGTCTTCTTCCCGTGGGAGCTCGGAGAAAAAGCCGATCCATTCGCGCCGGCGTTTGCGGGCATCAAACCGGAGTGGTACTTCATGTTCATGTTTCAAACGCTCAAGTACATTCCATCCCACGTCCTGTTCATCGACGGAGACACATTTGGTGTCTTGATGTTTTCTGTGGGGGGTGTGCTCTGGATGCTGGTACCCTTCTGGGATCAACGGACGAAACGGGGTGAGCGGAGCCGCTTCATCACCTACCTGGGAATCTTTCTGGTTGCCTATGTTATTCTCTTCACAATCCTCGGATATCTATCATGATCAAATTGCTCGCGGCGATCTTCGGATTGGTGATGTTCGTGACGGGTCTGTTCGCCCAACGTGGCCCGAGGACTGACCAATGCCTCACGTGTCATGAGGCCATCAGCGACAGGAACGCGGCGCTCTATCGCAGCGATGTGCACTACCAGCGAGGAGTCACATGCGCCGGATGTCACGGTGGAAACGCGTCACAAGAGGAGATGGAACACGCGATGGATCCTCGCGCCGGGTATATCGGCGTTCCGAAGGGGGATGCCGTGACCGCCGCGTGTGCGAAGTGTCACTCGAATTCCGAAGAGATGGCGAAGTATCGATCATCGATTCCCGTTCAGCAGGCGGAAGAGATCGCCTCGAGCATTCATGGAAAGAGTGCGTTATCGGGTCGTGAACGTCTCGTGCAATGTACGACTTGTCACGGCGCTCATGGAATCCTGAGCGCAAAGAATCCGGCTTCGCCGGTTCATCCTCTCAAAGTCACCGCTCTCTGTTCCAAGTGCCACAGCGGTGCATCCTACATGCGCAACTACAACCCGAGTCTTCCGGTCGACCAGATGGAAAAGTACCGGACCAGCGAGCATGGGATGCGGAACGCGAAGGGTGATGCAAAGGTTGCCGAATGCGTGAGTTGTCACGGAAGCCATGAAATTCGTGCCGCCAAGGACGTGAAATCACTCGTCTATCCGACGAACATTGCTCAAACGTGCGCGAAGTGTCACAGCAACAAGGACTACATGAAGGGGTATCGGATTCCCACCGATCAGTTCGACAAGTACGCCTCCAGCGTGCACGGGAAGTCTCTCCTGGTGAAGGGGGATTTGGCGGCGCCGGCCTGCAACAGCTGCCACGGGAACCACGGGGCCATGCCCCCCGGGGTGTCGTCGATCTCAAAAGTGTGTGGAACATGCCATGTGATGAATGCCGATTTGTTCGCGGCCAGTCCGCACAAGAAAGCGTTTGACGCAAAGAAACTGCCCGAATGTGAGACGTGCCACGGGAGCCACGAAATTATTGCGGCTACCGATCGGTTGCTCGGTGTATCCGAGGGAGCCGTGTGCCGAACGTGCCACACAACCGAGGTGTCGCCCAAGGGATATGAAGTCGCGCGGACCATGCGAGCCCTGATCGACAGTCTTGATCTGGGGGAACGGCAAACGGCCGAGCTTGTTGCGGAGGCAGAGCAAAAAGGGATGGAGATTTCAGAGGCCAAATTCAGATTTCGTGATGTGCGTCAGGCACGCCTGCAAGCGAAGACGCTCGTGCATTCATTTGATGAAGCCAAGTTCGCAGAAACCGTCAAACGTGGAATGTCTGTAACGGAGGAAGTTCAGAGAGAAGCCCAGAACGCCATTGAGGAATACTATTTCAGACGATGGGGATTGGGGATCTCGACCCTCATCATTACCGTACTCGCTATCGCCCTGTATTTCGCGATTCGAAGGATCGAAAAGCATCAGAGTACCGGCTGACCATCGAATGGGATTGCTCGACTGCTTTCATGAGGGTCATTCCCAAGAATTGGAATGCTGTTGGAGAAGACTTTAACCGTTCGGGACTCCAAGCGTAACGGACTTGGATATTTCCGATTTTATGAGTATGCTCATCGAGAGAAGCGGTTACTGCACGGTCACTCTCACGGTTGACAACGCGCGATGCCTGCCGAGTCAAACATGAACAGACAAACGCTCTCCGACCGTCGCTTCATGAATGTCCGCTCACCAAACCACAGCCACCGTTCAACCTCGCCAATCAAGGAGGATCCGAATGCGAAACATGAGACTATTCTTGGTTCTTATTGTTGTTCTGCTCATCGCGGCGTTTACTGTTCAGGCGCAAAACAAATATATTGGCGTCAAGATGTGTTCGATGTGTCACAAGACTGACAAGCAAGGGAAGCAGCTCGACATCTGGCAAAAAAGCGATCATGCGAAAGCGTACAAGACACTGAACACACCGAAAGCCGCAGAGATCGCGAAGGCGAAGGGGTTGACAAAGCCGGCTGTCGAAGCGGCGGAGTGTCTCGATTGTCATGCGCCAGCCTACAAGGTAGACGCGAAGCTTCTCGACAAATCCTTCGATCTCAAGGATGGCGTGCAGTGCGAAGACTGTCACAATGCGGGATCTGCCTACAAGACAATTCTCATCATGAAGGACAAGGCAAAGGCAGTTGCGGCCGGAATGCGGGAGTTCAAAGATGCGGCGGCGGTCAAGGCATCTTGTGTAACCTGCCACAATGAGAAGAGCCCGACGTACAAAGGATTCAATTTTGAAGAGGCACTAGGGAAGATCAGACACCCCGTACCCAAAGGATAAATCGGACAAGGCTGAGTGTAGACTCAATCGCGGCGTCGTAGTTCTACGGCGCCGCTGCTGACCTCGCGGCCGAATCATTCGGAACGATCACGGGGCGAAAGTGATGAAGATGTCGTTCCACGTGCTGCTCCCACCACTCGAATGCCGATGAGTCAACCGTAGTGCACATCACGCTGTGAACACTAACTCTTAATCAGCGAAATCCAAGGAGGTGTGCAATGGAGAAGACGACTCCGGATGTCGAAGGCATGCTGAAGATTACCGACACCCGTACGAACAAGGAATACCAGATCCCCATCCAACACGACACCATCCGCGCAAGCGATCTGAGACAGATTAAGGTGAAGGAAGACGATTTCGGTATGATGTCGTACGATCCTGCATTCATGAATACCGCATCATGCATCAGCAGGATCACGTTCATCGATGGGGAGAGGGGAATCCTGCACTATCGCGGGTATCCCATCGAACAACTCGCAGAGACAAGAACGTACCTTGAAGTGGCGTATCTGGTTCTCAATGGAGAGCTTCCCACCAAGAAAGAACTGGAAGACTGGACGCTCAACATCAAGAACCACACGTTTGTCCATGAGAACGTCAAGCAGCTCATGGAAGGATTCCGCTACGATGCTCACCCCATGGGCATCTTCGTGAGCACGCTCGCCGCGCTCTCCACGTTCTATCCCGATTCCAAGAAAGTTCTTGATCCGGAAATGCGGCAGCGACAGATCTGGCGACTGATCGGGAAGGTACCGACCATTGCCGCATTCGCGTACCGACACAGTTTGGGAATGCCGTATATCTACCCGGACAATGATCTGAACTACACCGAGAATTTCCTCAGCATGATGTTCAAAGTGGGGGAGAAACAGTACAAGCCGAATCCAATTCTCTCCCGGGCGCTGGACGTCCTGTTCACTCTGCACGCCGACCATGAGCAAAACTGCAGCGCGAACACCATGCGTTCCATCGGCAGTTCACATTCGGATCCGTACTGTTCCTCTGCCGGTGCGGCGGCCGCTCTCTATGGACCGTTGCATGGGGGCGCAAACGAACAGGTGCTTCGCATGCTCGATGAAATCGGGACGAAGGACAAAGTGCCTGAGTTTGTCAAGTCCTGCAAGGAGGGACACGGTCGCTTGATGGGATTCGGCCACCGGGTCTACAAGAACTATGACCCGCGCGCCAAAATCATTAAGAAGATGGCCGACGAGGTGTTTTCCGTGACCAAAAAGGATCCGAAACTGGAAATCGCACTGGAACTCGAACGGATTGCGCTCGAGGATGACTATTTCGTCAAACGGAAGCTCTATCCGAACGTCGACTTCTATTCGGGCCTCATCTACAAGGCGATGAATTTCCCGACCGATATGTTCCCTGTCCTCTTCGCAATCCCCCGTATGTCGGGGTGGCTGGCCCAGTGGCAGGAGATGCTTACGGATCAGGAACAAAAGATCGCCCGTCCTCGCCAGATCTTCCTCGGTTACAGCAAGCGGGACGTGCCGAAATAGACCGGTGAGCGAAGACCGGAGAGAACGGATGTCGATCACGAGCCACATCGTGCGACATGAACAATAGCGAAGTGACAGAGGATGCAGCAATCCTCTGTCACTTTTCTTTTTGTCTGAGATCTTAATCAGGATTATCTACACATCCTCCTCACCCGCGCAGAACAGCGGAGAGGAGATCGGGAGCCATTATGACACGCCCCATTTTCACCTTCAAAGTCGACCCCGCCCTTCCCCCCGAGCTCGAACGACTCCGGGAAATTGCATACAACCTCGTATGGGTATGGGATGTTGAACTGATTGCTCTCTTCATGCGGCTCGATCTGGACCTCTGGGAGGAAACCCGTCACAATCCGGTTCGGATGCTCGGCATGATCAAGCAGGAACGCCTGAATACGTTGGCACGTGACGATGCCTTCCTCGCTCAACTGGAGCGGGCATGGGAACGATTCAAGGACTATGTCGACAACGCGAAAACGTGGTACGCCAAGAACCATTCGATCGAAGCATCACCCCTCGTTGCATATTGCTCGGCAGAGTTTGGGCTGACCGAGTGCATCCCCAACTACTCAGGCGGTTTGGGAGTGCTCTCCGGCGATCATTTGAAGTCGGCGAGCGACCTGGGGATCCCCCTCGTAGGAGTCGGACTCTTGTATCAACAAGGGTACTTCCGGCAGTATCTGAATGCCGACGGTTGGCAGCAGGAACGATATCCCGAGAATGATTTCTTTGTGATGCCCCTGACACTCGAACGGGATCACAAAGGAGCTCCGGTCAAGATACAGGTCGACCTCCCTGGAAGAAAAGTGACGGCCCAAGTGTGGGGAGTTCGCGTCGGCCGCATCCGCCTTTTCCTCCTCGATACGAATATCCCGGAGAACTCGAAAGATGATCAGAACATCACCGATCAGCTCTATGGCGGCGATGGAGAGATGCGGATTATGCAGGAGACTCTCCTCGGAATCGGCGGATACAGAGCGTTGAAGGCGCTGGGGATTTCGCCCCCCGTGTATCATCTGAATGAAGGTCACTCGGCGTTCCTCGTCCTGGAGCGTGCCCGTGATCTCATGAGCCAGCACAAGCTTTCGTTTGCCGAAGCACGGGAGATCATTTCGGCGGGTACGGTGTTCACCACGCATACACCGGTGCCTGCGGGGAACGACTATTTTCCCCCCGAGCTGATGGAGAAATACTTCAGTTCGCTTTACAAACTGCTCGGACTTTCCCGGAAAGATTTCCTCGGTCTCGGCCGGAGAAATCCGGAGGACGAAACCGAGCACTTCTGCATGACGATCCTGGCGCTGAAAATGTCCGGACACAGCAACGGCGTGAGTAAACTCCACGCGACAGTGTCGAGAGGCATGTGGAGGGATGTCTGGCCCGGGATCCCGACCAATGAAGTCCCCATCACCTCGATTACGAATGGAACGCACGGACCGTCGTGGATCAGTCGGGATATGGTTGGCTTGTTCGACCGATACCTTGGGCCGCGATGGATTGAAGACCCGGGAGACTACGCCACGTGGGGAAGAGTGCATCATATTCCCGACGAGGAATTGTGGCGGACGCATGAGCGACGGAGAGAGCGACTGGTGGCGTACGCCCGACATCGTCTCCATGAGCAATTGGTGGCGCGCGGTGCACCCCCCTCAGAGGTCAAACAGGCGAGAGAGATTCTCGATTCCGAAGCACTCACGATCGGGTTCGGGAGGCGATTTGCGACGTACAAACGGGCGACATTGATGCTCCGGGATCCGGAACGACTGCTCAGGATTCTCACCAACAAGGATCGTCCCGTACAGATCATTTTTGCCGGCAAGGCGCATCCTCGCGACAACGCAGGCAAAGAACTGATCCGTCAGATTGTTCACTTCGAACGGAATCCGGAAATCCGGCGACGCATGGTCTTTCTGGAAGACTACGACATGGTTGTGGCGAGGTACATGGTCCAGGGCGTTGATGTCTGGCTCAACACACCGCGAAGGCCACTGGAGGCGAGCGGGACGAGCGGCATGAAGGCGGCCTTCAACGGAGCGCTGAACCTGAGTATCCTCGATGGATGGTGGGTGGAGGCGTATAACGTGCACACCGGCTGGGCGATCGGAAAGGGAGAAGAATACGACGAAGAAGCGTACCAAGATGAGGTTGAGGCCAATGCGTTCTATGATCTTCTCGAGAAAGATGTCGTTCCGTTGTTCTACGACCGAGGCGCTGACGGATTGCCGCGCGGTTGGATTTCCAAGATGAAAACATCGATGAGATCGATCTGCCCGGTCTTCAACACCAACAGAATGGTGAGAGAATATACGGAAGCGTTCTACTTGCCGTCGGCCGAGCGTTTCGGCCTGATGTCTTCGGATCAAATGAAGCGAGCCAAACAACTGGCGGAATGGAAGAAGCGCATTCACCAGAAGTGGGGAGATCTCAGGATCGTTGATGTCAAAACGGAAACAAAGGACGGACTCCGGGTCGGTGAAGACCTTGTCGTGCGGGTGAAACTTCGAATGGGTCAACTCGGCGCCGATGACCTTGCCGTTGAACTCGTGCACGGTATCCTTGACGCAAAAGGGGACATCGTGAATCAAGAGATTACGCCGTTGACCTTCAGCGGATCTCCGCAGGGGGAGATGGGTGAATTCACGTGCACGCTCCCAATGACGACCAGCGGAAGACACGGATTCAGCGTTCGTGTACTCCCACGACATGCCGACCTCGATGAGCCGCGAAAGGAAGGATTGATTCTTTGGCCGCAACGGACAGAGGCATGACCTTGCATTCTCACTTGTGCAAACGCCCTCGGATGCGGTTCCCACGTGTGATAAACGGCCGCGTGGGCATTGCTTCCGATGTTGAAATGGACCAATTTCGGCGGCCCGATCGATAGCGGTTTGTGGTACGAAACTTGACCCATCGGCGGGCAATCTGTCACTATGAATGGACAACCATGAGACAAGCATTCCTTCTCCTTGCGTTGCTCGCTCTCTGCTCGGAGGCGGCAATCGCACAGCGGCTCCAAGCGCGATTTGTGACTTCAGCCTATGCGTGGGAGCGGCAGGATACGATTGGAACCTCCTCGAGCCACCTCTACGGTTTCCAAACCGTCCAGCTTTCACTTGCAGGTTCGTCGCTTGCCTTCAACTCGTACATGCAAGCGTTCAATGATTTTGACGGACCGTTCAAGAACGACCCGCAACTGAAGTTCTGTCATCTCAACCTGCAGTGGAAGAATATCGGAGGGGTTGGTGATTTGCATGTCGGTCGTCAGGCAGTCTACGCCGGCGTGGGAGTCGGAGCGATTGACGGAGTGAAGACCGGAGTCAAGCTGTTCGATTCGAGAATCCGGCTCAACGCCTACGGAGGTTCTCTCGTTCCAGCGGGATACAAACTCGAACTGATCAAGGAAGCGTCGGACAACATGATGTACGGCGGACAGATACAATTTCTCCCCGCCGAAAACGCTCAGATCGCGGTCAGCTATCTGAATCGGACCATCAAGCCGTCGGCGTACAAAGCGTTCCGTCGCGACTCGCTGTTCAATCCCTACCTCGTCGAAATCAAACCAGGCGCCTCCTCCGAACAGTATCTGGGTGTCGATGTCAATCTGGTGGTCGATGGCAGGACGACGATCTATGGACGCTACGACTATGATCTTGACTTCGAGCGGATGGCGCGGGGTGAAGTCTTCGCGCGTTTCCAACTCATGGACCGGTTTGCTGTGACGGGAGAATATCTGCGACGGGAGCCGCGGTTATCCTACAATTCATTCTTTTCGGTTTTTGCCTACAACACGCTCACAGAACTGGAAGCCGGATTGGAGTATGAACCCTTCCGCGGCTGGCACACGTTCGCAAGATTCGGCACGGTGTCGTACGGCGGCGAAACGACTCAGCGAATCACTGCGGGAATTCAAGGATCCTATGTCGGCGTGAGCATGACGCGGAATGCGACCTACGGCGGAGAGTTGAGCGCGGCGTCGCTTCATGCCTCGTACCCATTCTGCTCGGGAATGCTCACTCCCACCATCATGGCCAGCTATGCGGAGTACAAACTCAGCGAGTTCGCAAAAGACCTGGACGGGACGCTTGCGATCGGGGGAGGAATTGTGTTTCGCCCGATGCAATCACTCTCGTTCGACGGTCAGATTCAATGGGTCAACAACAAGATCTATCAGGACGACATGCGGCTTATGCTGAGGGGAAGCTTCTTCATCAGCGAACATCTCACCATCTTTTGAGATTGTCATGCACACTATCACTCGATTGACTGCCCGATACTCATATCTCCTGATCGCCCTCTTGCCAATGCTCATCGTGGGTTCTTCGGTCCTGCTGACCTCCCGTGAGACGGTCGGGGAGTGGGAGCGGAACAAGATCATCAAGTTCTCCCATCAGTTCCATATCAACACGGTCGGTGTGGGATGTGCCGATTGTCACGATGCGGCGGCGACCAGCCGACTATCGTCCGACAATCTGCTGAGCAAGAAAGCGAACTGCCAGTCGTGCCATGAAGAACAGCTTGATTCGAACTGCACGTATTGTCACACGAGCGAAGATCCTTCCGACTACCTTGCACTCACGACAGCTCCTCGCACAATTATCTTTTCGCATGAACAGCACCTCAAAGAGCAGGACGTTTCGTGCGAAAGTTGCCACAAAGGACTCGACAAGATGGACTATGCTGGTCCATCTACTCTTCCACCGATGGAAACGTGTAACACTTGTCATGATGCGGCAAAGGCATCGAATCAGTGCGAGTCCTGCCATACGGATCTTGCGGCTCTTCGACCGGTGGCCCATAATCGTACCAACTTTCTTCGGGAACACAAGCGGATCGTCCGGCTCGATGATCGGAGTTGTGCAGGGTGCCACACGCACGACGCCTGTCAGGATTGCCACGCAGCAGCCGGATTGCTTGCCACTGTGGCCTCCGGGCGCGACCTGTCGACACCTATCTCCCCGCGCCTGTTCGGCATCGACAGGGGTCAGACCTCAGCGCTGACAAAAGTTCACGATTTGAATTTCCGCTTCACACACGGCATTGCGGTGAAGGCAAAGGCCTCAAACTGCGCAACGTGCCACAGTACCCGCGAGTTCTGCTCGGAGTGTCATGCAGCAGGGGGTCATGTCAATCAATTGAAGTTCAAGCCGGATTCGCATCAGCAACCCCGCTTCAAGACGATCGGTGCTGGATCGGGAGGCGGGTTGCACGCGGAGTTGGCGCGGCGTGACATCGAGACATGCGCGGCATGCCACGATGCACAAGGAGCGGATCCCACCTGCGTGACTTGTCACACCGATGCCGACGGTATCAGGAGAACCGACGCGAAGACTCACGCGCGCGGATTCATGTCCTCCGTTCGGGGAGAATGGCATTCGGATCCGGGTGCGTCATGTTACATCTGCCACACCGATGCCAATGCCAGACCTCAGGGGATCAAGGGAATCGGTTTCTGCAGCTATTGTCATAAGTAAGGTGAGGACTTCCATGAAGAATCATAGAATGAATATTGGAATAACCGTTCTCGTAGGAACCGTGATTCTGAGCCTGCTTTCGGGGTGCAGTGAACTCAAGCAAGAACTCCCCACGGCGACTGAGGGGACAACTCAGATTCACCCGTCGGGTTGGAAATCCTCAAGCTCTGCCGATTTCCATGGAACCTTTTTGAAGAAGAAGAGCTGGACGCTTGCCGACTGCACACCCTGTCATGCCAAGACTTTCAAAGGGGGAGTGAGCAACGTCTCGTGCTATTCCTGCCATCTCTCATATCCCCACGAAATCTTCGCCGAAGTGACTCCTCCGTTTGCGAAGGGACATGCCGGATATCTCGCTAGCAAGGGATATCCGTATGGAGATTGTCGTTCGTGTCATGGTGCCACCTATGCCGGTGGAAGTCGGGTGGATGTTTCCTGCATGGGATCAGGTTGTCACGTCGATCGCAACGGTGCGGCAAAATCTCCCGAGGCGTGTAACACATGCCACGGTGATTTTTCGGCTCCGGCCAACGATCTCGTTTCTGCTGCTCCTCCGAAAGGCGTTCGGGGCGAGACACTCACTTCCTATCGGGGAGTGGGGGCGCATCAGAAGCATCTCACCGGCGGGACCTTCAGCGGAGTCACCCTCTGCACCGAATGCCACAGGGTCCCGTCAACACTCCTCGCGACAGGTCACATCGATTCAAATCTTCCCGCTGAAGTTGTGTTCGGATCGCTCTCGAGAGTGCCGAGCGCAGTCACGCCGAATCCCGCATTCAATAGTCAGACCCTCGCATGCAGCAACACGTTCTGTCATGGGAATTGGCGTCTCCGAAGGTCATCCTCGCCGTATCAGCTGGTCTACACAGACAGTGTGATGATGGGGGCGAACAAGTCGGTGGTCTGGACCGGTGGCGCCGCTGATGCCGCGTGCGGCACGTGTCACGGGCTGCCGCCGACCGGCCATATCGCGGCAGGATTGACAAGCTGTTGGACGTGTCACCCTGCGGTGATGGATCAGAGCGGGAAGATCATCGACAAAACGAAGCATATCAACGGCAAAATCAATATTTTTGGATTGGAACGCAGTTTCTGATTCCAGAAATCACATCACGGCTCTGACTCGCAGTAGGCGGCGTCGAACATTGCCATACCGCGACAGCGCATATGAAAGGAGAATGAGATGTTGGGTGTCATCATTGTGTGGGTTTCGTTTCTGGGAGCGGCATTTGGCGTGTTCTCCTACTATCGAGGGACGAACGGAAACACAAGCGATCTGAATCGTGCCCGGAAGTCCTATGTGATTTCCGTCGCGGGGATCGTTGCCGCATCTGTGTTACTGATGCTGTATATCCTCCGTCACCAGTTTGAATACGAATACATCTGGAGCTACAGTTCGCGCGATCTTCCGCTCGAACTTCTCATTACGACGTTCTGGGCGGGTCAAGAGGGGAGCTTCCTCTTCTGGGCGCTCTGCACCGCGCTGATCGGATTGTTCTTACAGCATTTCTCGCGAAAGCGGGGAATCGAAGGGGAAACGATGGCGGTCTATGCGTTCCTGCAGGCGTTTCTCCTCCTGCTTATGGTGGTGAAATCTCCGTTTGAGTATGTCTGGAACGCATTTCCCAAGGAGGTGGCAGTCGGCAACGTACCGGCCGATGGACGGGGATTGAATCCCTTGCTCCAGAATTTCTGGATGATCATTCATCCGCCCGTTCTGTTCGTCGGCTTCGCCGCGATGGGTGTTCCGTTTGCGCTGGCCGTCGGTGCGCTCTGGAAGAAGGCGTACCGTGAGTGGATATCTCATGCACTCCCGTGGGTTCTGTTCGGTGCCCTGTCATTGGGCGCGGGATTGATGTTCGGCGGATATTGGGCCTATGGTGTTCTTGGCTGGGGAGGATGGTGGGGATGGGATCCTGTAGAGAATTCTTCGTTGATTCCCTGGATCGTGGGTGTTGCGCTTCTCCACACGATGATTGTTCAGAAGAAGACCGGCAAGCTGGCGCGCATGAATTTTGCTCTGGCGATTCTCGCGTTTGTGTTTGTCGTGTACAGCACATTCCTCACACGGAGTGGAATCCTCGGGGAAGCGTCTGTGCATTCCTTCACCGATCCCGGTGCTGTTGCGTATACGCTGCTCGTCGTGTGGATCCTCTCGATCATCGGTTTAGGATTTGTGATGCTCGCCCGTCGATGGAGTGATTTGAAGAAACTGGGCGAGGGAGTAGGAACCATCACCCGCGAGTCGCTCATCACGGTTGGAGTTCTTGCGCTTGCAGCAAGCGCACTGATCATCCTCTTTGGAACTAGCCTGCCCATCGTTTCCAAATTGACCGTCGAACCATCCTTCTACGATTCAACGAATCTTCCGATCGCAATCCTGATGGGGTTGCTCATCGGCTTAAGTCTCCTTGTGCAGTACCGGATGGAATCATGGCAGGGACTCCTGCGTCGCGCGTTGCTCGCCGCAGTACTCTCGGCGGTTTCCCTTGCGGGCCTGATCGTCATCGGCTTGCACGATCCCGCGATGGCCGGTCTGGCCTTCACCTCGCTGTTTGCCTTCTATGTCTGCGTTCGTCACGGATACCGATTGGCGAAGGAACAGCCGATGTTGGTGGGCGGGGCTCTCTCGCATATCGGTGTGGCCATCCTCTTCCTTGCAATTATCGGCTCCGGGTTCTATGGAAAGAAGCTCACGGTATCCCTGCCGCAGAACGAGTCAAAGGAGGTCTTGAATTACCGACTCACGTACAAGGGTGCTCAACGGGATAAGGATGAGAAGTGGAGGTTTGTGGTCGAAGCCGAACAGGGAACGAATACATTCACGCTCGCGCCCGTGATGTACCACAGCACATTTAACAACAGCACGATGAGAATTCCGGACTACACGTCGTTTCTCACGCGTGATTTCTACCTTGAACCGGTCTCCGTCGAGGAGGGAACCGGAGGGGCGCATGTGCATGACGTGTTCGATCTCACGAAGGGAGAACCGGTGACAATTGGCGACATGCAGGTCACGTTTGTTCGGTTCGACATGACTCCGCATGGGACTGAAGCTGGTGCGATGGGTGGAAGTACATTCCCGGTCGGTGCTGTCCTCGAGGTGGTGAGGGGAAAGAAGAAGGAGGTGCTGACGCCTGTTACCATCTACAAGCAAGATGATGAACGTGAAATTCGGGGTGTAAAACTCAAAGGATCCCCATACGAGTTTCAGGTTCAGGAAATCACAGTCGGGATGGAAGGAAGGCCATCGGCCGTTCGGATCAAGATCGCTGGCTTTGACACGGGAGACCATGACCACGAAGAGGAAGCGAGACCGGAAACGCTCGTCGTGGAGGCGAGTCTGAAACCGTTCATGATCTTCATTTGGATTGCAGCCCTCCTTGCTTCAGGAGGATTATTCATCGCGATGATTCACCGCAATCGTGAGATGAGAACTTAGTCCTGCGGCAGACGAATCCTCTTCAGGGAGATCGGAGAGGATGCAGAGGAGGGGATGTCGGAGCCCACCGTGGTTCGAGTGTGATTGTCCGAACAGACACATGAACCCCGCATCGTGCGAATGATGCGGGGTTTCTTTTTTGTGCTCGGCGCGTATCCGCCGGGGTTTTTGATCTTGGGAAACACATTCATGACTTCCTGCATTTGAGAAATCCCTTCCAAAAATGTCCCAAAATTCGAATGAAAGTCGCCAACCGCAACGTGACCGGGATGGCATGTTTGTTGTCGCAAACGTTGCGTTCCAACCTTGGGATTTATCAGAGGATGTGATGATTCGGATTTCAGCGAGCGGCACAGAGGTCATGGGATATCGTTACGCCATCACGGGGGCGTGCAACGGCTGTCAGCTCTGCGAGTTTCTGGCCGTCAGCAACTTTGCCCGCCTTCCCGGGACGGATCGATTTCACGTGACGAAGCAGCCCGAATCGTGGGAGGAGCTCTATCAGTGTGAAGAGGCCTATGAACGTTGTCATCAACAAGGTATTCGTCGGGAGATTGTCCCGCCACGTTCCTAGAATTTCGATCCTATCCACCATCATACCGAGGTGCATGCAATGAATATCGGAGTACTGAAGGAGAATTCTGCGCTGGACAGGCGCGTGGCGCTTTCCCCCGCCGGTGTTCAGGCTCTCGTTGCATCGGGAACAACGGTGTACGTCCAACGCCATGCCGGGTCTCAAACGCTCTTTACGGATGAAGAATACCGAGACGCGGGAGCGAACATCAGCTACAATGCGGAAGAAGTTCTCAATCGTTGTGAGATCACGCTGAAGGTCTCGCCGCCGACTTCGGATGAATTGGCCGTTCTTGAAGAGGGGCAGGCCCTCTTTTCGTTTCACCATCTCGCCGTTTCCCAGCGAAAGACTATTGAAGCGCTCCTTGAACGAAAAGTCACGGCTATCGCGTACGAACTTATTGAGAACGAGCAGGGGGATCTCGCGGTGCTTCTCATCATGAGCGAAATCGCTGGTCAGCTCTCGATCCAGGTTGCGGCTCACTATCTTCAGGCGCGCGAGGGAGGACGCGGAATTCTCCTTGGGAACATCCCGGGGCTGACGCCTACCTCCGTCGCCATTCTTGGAGCCGGCACCGCGGGGCGAACCGCGGCAAGAGTGGCCGTCGGGCTCGGGGCGGAGGTGACGGTTCTTGACAAGGACTTGCGACGGCTGCGGGAATTGCATACCGCTCTTCCGGTCAAGATTCACACCGCAATCGCGACGAGCTACAATATTTCCCGTGTCATCAAATACGCTGATGTAGTCATCGGCGCAGTCCTGTTGAAAGGAGAGAAGACCCCTCACCTTGTTTCGGAAGAAATGGTGAAACAGATGAAGGTCGGTTCGGTTATTGTTGATCTGTCAATTGACCAGGGAGGATGCGTCGAGACCAGCCGGCCCACGACGCTGAACGACCCGATCTTCATTCGTCATGGAGTGGTGCACTACTGCGTACCGAACATGACGGCGGCAATTCCGAGAACCGCGACGAGCGGACTGACAAATGCCCTCCTCCCGTACTTACAGAACATCGGCGAACGGGGACTCGAGGGAGCGCTCCGCATGGACGCGGGGCTTGCACGCGGAGTCTGCACGTACGGGGGATACTGCACGAATCCCGCAATCGCCAGGGCGTTCAGCCTGAAACCGAAAGACATGAATGTGTTGTTAGGTGATTGAGTGCAGAAGAATCAATCTGTGGAAACTAAATGAAGTGGCTTGAGCATTACAGGTCGAAGTCTGTTTCACTCGAGGAGGCGGTTGGCGCTGTCGAATCGAGCAATCGGATCTTCATCAGCGGCAATGCGGCAACTCCCCTGTTGTTGACGAATGCCCTGGCGAAGCGAAAAGACGCGCTTCAAAATGTCGAGGTCAATCATGTTCTCCTCCTCGGCGATGATCCGCTGTCGAAACCGGGGATGGAAAACCATTTTCGGCATAACTCTCTCTTTGTCGGACCGGCCGATCGGGAAGCGATTGCTGAAGGGCGTTCAGACTACGTGCCGGTGCATCTCTCGGAGATTCCCGATCTCTTTCGCCGCGGCATTATCCCGCTCGACGTAGCGCTGATCCAGGTCTCCCCACCGGACGAACATGGGTTTATGAGCTTCGGCGTCGAATGCGTGGCATCCAAGGCGGCCGCCGAAAGTGCGAAAGTCGTGGTGGCTCAGGTCAACGAAACGATGCCCCGGACCCTGGGAGATGTCTTCATTCACGTTTCCCACGTTCACAAGATTGTCGAATGCTCTGAGCCGCTGATCGCACTGGAGCGCAAGGGATCGACGACCGTCGAGAAGAAAATCGCGGGATATATCGCTTCGCTGATCGAAGACGGCGATACCCTTCAACTCGGCATCGGGGGAATTCCCGACGCGGTCATCACCGCGCTGAGTAGCCAGCAGCATCTGGGAATCCATACCGAAATGGTCTCCGACGGCGTGGTCGAAGCCATCGACCGGGGAGTCATTACCAATAGAAAGAAAACTCTACACCCGGGAAAGGTCATCGCGACTTTCGTCTTTGGCTCTCAAAGTCTCTACGAGTACGTCGACAACAACCCGATTTTTGAGTTGCACCCCTGCGACTACACCAATGATCCTTTTGTCATTGCGCAAAACGAGCGGATGGTCGCCATCAATTCGGCGATCGAAGTCGATCTCACCGGCCAGGTGTGTTCGGATTCGATCGGCTCGAAGATCTACAGCGGCTTCGGCGGACAAATCGATTTCATTCGCGGCGCGGCATACTCCAAGCATGGAAAGCCCATTATCGCGCTTCCGTCAACGGCGGCACGAGGGACCCTCTCGCGTATCGTCCCACAACTCAAACCGGGCGCGGGCGTCGTTACCTCACGGGCAGATGTCCACTACGTGGTCACTGAATATGGCATCGCGTCGCTTCACGGAAGAAATCTCAAGCAGCGAGCGGAGGCGCTCATTGAGATCACGCACCCGGGTTTTCGGTCGGAGCTGGAGGACTCGCTGCGACGTAAGTATGTGACTCCGAAAAAATCCGTTTCTGTGTAGATACATGTACGATAGACCGCTCCGCGAGCGCAAGAGAAGCGCGTAGGAACAGGGCGACTGCAAGTAAGGATCCCCCCCACAAAGGGAGTGGTTTTGCCTCCTTCACTCCCTACCTCGTCCGGCAGGGTTTCGGCCCCCTGCCGGACTTTTTTTCAACCCACGACGATGCCCCCCAAAAAAAAGAGCGATCGTTCGATCGCTCTCAGTCCTGCACGGGTCCCTCAGGAAGTTACTACAACGCCTGCTCCCAATATGTCTTCGCGGCTTTGGTGTTGATGAGCAGGATGCGTTTGGGCACTAGCACCAGACGCGATTGAGCAGGATCCTTGGAGGAATCAAGACTTACTTGGAGGTGAATCCGGAAGAACACTCCATCCTGATCGGATTTGGCCGAAGCGGCCACATCTTTTGACATACGCAGGGTCAGTGCAGGTCGGAAGTTCAAGTGCAGACTCGATATCCTGTATCCTTGTCTCACCGAATCGGCGAGTGCCACGAAGGGATTCGGCGACACAGAACACTGGACGGTCGGGATATTGTACGGTGCCTCCAGCGTTTCGCTCGCGCGAATGGTATATGTCTCCGTTTCGACCGTATACTTGTCCAACTGCGCCTTGAAGCGGAGCACAAACGTCCGTTGATCCAATTTCTGGTCTTTCACATACTTCGCCACATTGGTATGGTATTGCCGTCGGAATGATGCGAGCCGCTCGTCGAAATCGGCTTTTGTCTCGAACTCCGATTTGCTCTCTGATTGACTCACGTATTTCTCAGACTCGCTTTTCAGGAACGACCAGGCCTGTTTCAGGAGCAGCGTGAAATTTTCGGGCATGATTTCTTCTGTGCCAGGATCGGCCGCTGGCTTCTCACCCGGTTGCTGAGCAACTACCGGAGCACTGATCGTGATGGCAAGAATGAAGATAAGCAGACGAATGATGGGTCGTGCATTCATAAATGATCCTCACGGATTGGATGAGTCAAAAGTTCACCGGGAAACATGGTCACGTACTCGATCGGCGATGCCCCGCGCACTCTGGACACAATCGCCGATTGAAATCCCGCCGCGATAGTTGCTGCAAAAATAAAGACCGGGGTGCGCATCTTCAAACGCGGAGAGAATATCCAGCGTTGCATGATATCCGAGAACATATTGGGGAATTGCCTTCGCCCAACGCGTCACCTTCAAATATATGGGTTTTCCGTCAATATGCATAATCGAATTGAGGTCTTCCATCACGAGCCCGAGAATGTGATCGTCATCATGCGCACAAAGCTCCGGATTCCGAGATCCGCCGACGAACGCGGTCAATGCCACATGACCGGATGGGGCCCGAACCGGGAAAAGACTTGACGACCATAGACAGCCCAAGATATTGCGCCGCTCTTTCAAGGGGACGAGAAATCCGAATCCGTCGAGCGGCCGCCGAATCTGGGACCCGTGGTATCCGAGGAAGACCGAGACGACGGGGGGATAGCGGATATCACTCAATGCCTTGGATGTCTTCGGGGAGAGCGTGTGGATGAGCGGAGCGGCTGCGTACGAGGGTACCGAGAGGACAACACACTCCGACTCGATCTCCCGTCCCTGATCATTCTGCAGATACTCGATGCAGTACCGACGCGCATCGGGCTCATCCGGGGGAACCTGGTCGCCGAGAGTGATGTCCCGGATGTGCGTCACCTTTGCACCGGTGACGACGACCTCGCCCAGCTTGTTCGCGATTGCGAGGGGGAACGTCTGCAGTCCGGCGACAAATGAGAAACTCTCGGCACGATCCTTTCCTGTTTCCTTCCTCTCCGCTCGCTCCCGTCGTCCTTGAACCATACCTTTGATCAATCCGCCGTATCGCTCCTCCAGTGCATGGAGTTTTGGGAAGGCCGCGCGAAGACTCAGCTCTTCCGGTCGGGCGGCATAAATCCCGGCGACAAACGGATCGACGGCGTAGTCGAGGAATTCTTCTCCCAGTCGACGTGTCACGAATTCTGCAACGCTTTCTTCCCGAAGCGATCGATTGATGAACGGTTCACGAAGGAGTCGGAGTTTGGCTGAGGTGGAAAAAAGCGCGGTCTTGAGGAACGCAAGGGGAGAAAGCGGGAGCGGGTGAAGGGTTCCGTTCCTGAGGATGTAGCGGTTTCGACCGACCGGATTCGCGTAGATGAATTCGCCGGTCAGTCCGCACAGATGGACGATCTCCCGGATATGCGGCGTGGTTTCGAGTGCCGAGTTCGGTCCTGTCTCGATCAGAAAGCCGCGCTCGGACAATGTCTTCATTGTCCCCCCGACCGCGAATTCTTTCTCGAGCAGTCGAACAGTGAGTCCTTGTTCGACCAACCAGAACGCAGTCGCAAGACCAGAAATGCCACCACCAACGATCACGACATCAACCTTTTCAGGTCCCATGTCCCGCCGCTCCTTATCGAGGCCTTCCAGTTTTCTGGTGATGATACCACGGGCAAAGCGTCGGAGGTGGATCGCCGGCGGTCGCAGCATGGAGCTGGCGGCACTTTGATGTCGTCCGTTCGCTGCCCCGGATCGTCGACAGAACCAGATCGGCCAGACATTGAATGAATGCAGGATGGTCGTTCAGCGCGGGCATCAGCTCGAACCGTTTGATTCCCAGATGGTGCGCTTCTTCCCGGACCTCAATGTTGATTTCGTGAAGCGTCTCAATGTGCTCCGTGACGAATGCAATCGGAACGACAACGGCATTCTTCTTGCCGGCATGGGCAAATTCGCGGATAGTGCTGACGAGCGATGGGGCAAGCCATTTCTGCGGACCGACTTTGCTTTGATAGCAGAGGGTGTGCAGCGACGACCATCTTCCCCGATCCATCACGCGTCGGACGGTTTCCTCGACTTGGAGCTTGTATGGATCACCCTTCCGAATGAAACTCAACGGCACTCCATGCGCGCTGAAGATCAACGTAATATCCGACGGATCGATGCCTTCGAACCGCCGAAGCGCCGTGTCGATCCGATCGACAAACGCCTCAATCAGCAGTGGGTGGTTCGGATAGCAGCAGATGAGCCGTGTGTCGATCGCGGTCAGTCCCAACCGCTTTGCCTGCCGATTCCATTCGTTCACACTCGAGAATGTTGTGGCGCGGGAGAACTGCGGATAGAGCGGGAGAAGGACGATCTGCGAGAAGGATCCGTCGCGAATGGATTCCGCAACCTCACGCGTGAAGGGATGCCAGTAACGCATGGCCGTGAATACGGTTGCCGGCAGTCCCTCCTGACGCAAGTTGAATTCCAGCGCACGCGCCTGCAGTGCCGTCAGCGGATTGATAGGGGAACTTCCCCCGATTTCCGCATAGTGACTCGCGATCGGTTTCGATCGGCGGGAAGAGATCATCTTGGCGAGGAGTTTGCGAGCAAGAAACGCTCCGGGGAAATCGATGATATCTTCATCGCAAAAGAGATTGTAGAGGAAGGGTTCAACGGCGTCACGCGAATCGGGACCACCAAGCTGGAAAAGAACTACGGCGACTTTCTGATTCTCCATCATCCCTCTCAATACAATCCAGAATTGCAGGAATCACTTGCTGGGCTCGAATCCGCAGTCGAGGTACTCGAACGCTTTGTCCATACTGGCGTGAGTCCCCACAAGCACCAGGGTATCGCCGGACTCGATCGTGAAATCACGGGCGGGGGAAATATGGGGTGTTTCTCCCCGGACGACAGCGATGATCGTTGTCCCGGTTTTTCCCCGAAAATCGAGCTCCCCGAGAGTCTTTCCGATGGCAAAACATTCGTCCGTGATAAGATACGTATCTGATGTCCCTGCGGCAAGCAGCTGCGCAACACGATCCAATCCCTTGGTCGATTGCGGCAGTCCCCGCAGCATGCCGTAGTTTTCGTTTCGAATGACTTTGATTTGCGCGTTGATCACATTTCGGGGGATATGATATTGTGTGAGCACGCGTGTGAAGATTTCAATCGACGTCTCGAATTCCTCGGGGATTACTTCGTCGGCCCCGAGCCGCGAAAGCTCATCGATTTCCGATACAAGGCGGGTGCGCACGATAATGTAGAGATTCGCGTTCTGTGCCCGTGCGAGATGGACGCCGGTGCGCGTTGCCTGCGGATCCGAAATGGCAAAGACGATGAGCCGGGCCTCGCCGATTCCGATGTTCTGCAGAATGTCCTTCCGCGTGATGTCACCGAAGACGACGGGGTGTCCTTCCCTCATCAGCCGCTCGACGACGTCGCTCTTCGTCTCGACGATCACATAGGGGATTCCGGTTTCGCGCAGCACGCGGGCAAGATTCTGTCCGTTCACACCGTACCCGGCGATGATGACGTGATTGGTCAGGACCGGCTGGTTCGCCGGAACACCCTCAGTTTTGATTTTTCTCATGGGAATCAGGTGCTGTGTTCGCTCGGCGATGCGGGGCGCAAAGGCAATCAAGGGCGGTGTGACGATCATCGTGAAGACCGAGGCGCTGAGGAAATACTGATAGAGATCCCCGTCCAATAGTCCGTGGGTCTGACCCACCTTCGCAAGCACGAACGAAAACTCTCCCACCTGTGCGAGACTGAACGCCGTGATGATCGCGGTACGGGGAGAGGAGCGTAGCAGCAAGCCGACGAGGACGACGATCATCGCTTTGATGAGGAAGATTCCGACGCTGATTCCGAGGATGGTCAACGGTTGGTCGGCAACAAATGTAAGGTCAAGCAGCATTCCGACGGAAATGAAGAAGAGGCTCGAAAAGAGATCCCGAAAGCCGACGATTTCCGCGACCACCTCATGGCTGTATTCGGACTCAGATATGATCAGTCCGGCAATAAAGGCCCCGAGCGCATAGGAGAAGCCAAATGATGCCGTCACGTACGACATCAACAGGCAGAAGAACAACGCCCCCATCAGAAACACCTCGCGAACCTGAACTCGGGCGATCTGGTGCAGGATCTTCGGCATCACGTAGCGCGCGGCGAAGAAGATCACAGCCACCGCGAACACACCGAGCGAAAATCTTCCCGCAAGATCGAGAAACGAGAACTCGGATCCCCCGGCCAGAATCGGTGTGAGGACGATCATCGGTACGATGCAAAGATCCTGGAAGAGCGTGACCGCTATCGACAATCGTCCGTGCGGAGAATCCAATTCTCCGCGATCGCTAAGGACTTTGAGCAGGATGGCCGTGCTGCTGAGAGCAACCAGGAATCCAAAAAAGACCTTTTCGCTCGCAGTGAAGCTGCCCAGACTGGCGATCCCGATGACGATCAGGATGGTTGCAAGCACCTGGGCGCCGCCGCCGAGAAAGAACTGCCGGCGGATCGCGCGGAGTTGGGCAAGCGAAAATTCGATGCCGATGAAGAACAGGAGCATCACCACCCCAAGATCGGCAAGGATCTCGATCACGTCTTTGTCCCCGATGAAGTGGAATCCGGAGGGGCCGATGAGCATTCCGGTGATGAGGAAGCCGACGACGCTTGGAATGCGGAGTCGCTTGCTTGCCGAAACGATCAGCACTGCGGCGGCAAGCAGGATGACGAATTCTCCAAGGAATTTCATTTCACCCATCGTTCAAACCCATTCCCGTGGTTTCCGAAGAACCTTCAGCAGCGCCGCTTCGCGCGGGCCGGGAGCTTCCGGTGGATTGTATTCCCATCGTACAAGTGGGGGGAGAGACATGAAGATCGATTCCGTTCTTCCATCCGTTTCCAATCCGAACAGCGTCCCCCGGTCGTACAGAAGATTGAACTCAACGTACCTGCCCCGGCGGATCCATTGCCAGCGTTTTTCGTGTTCTCCCCAGGACTCCTCGCGTCGTCGTTCAACGAGCGGAACATAGGAAGACAGGAATGCTTCTCCGCAATCCCTGACGAAGGCAAACAATCGCTCAAACTCCCCACTCATGTAGTCAAAGCAAATCCCCCCTACTCCTCTCGCTTCCCGTCGATGATTCAAGTAAAAGTACTCATCGCACAGTTGCTTGAATTGCCGGTAATAGGTGCGATTGTGTTTGTCACATATCTTCTTCCATACCGAATGAAATTCGCGCGCATCATCTTCAAACAGGTAGTATGGCGTCAGGTCAGCACCGCCGCCGAACCACCATTCTCCATGCTCCAGTTCGATGTATCGGAGATTAGCGTGCACGGTCGGAATCATCGGACTCCAGGGATGCAGGACGAGCGAGAGCCCAACGGCAGCTACACCCTGTTGCGCAGTGTTGAGCCGCCGTGCCAGACGCTCCGAGAGAGAACTCCGGATCGCCGACGAGTTGACTCCTCCTTTTTCAAAGATCTCCCCGTTCTGTAGCACTCTCGTGAGGCCGCCTCCGCCGACGGGATGTTTCCAGGGATCGGAGATGAAGGTTCCTTTTCCATCGAGTTTCTCGAGCTCCCCACATAAGTCCGCCTGAAGATCGACAACAAATTCTTCAACCAGCCGCCGTCGGTCGCTCATATCTACCCCTGCTATTGTGCAATCTGACTGACTGAAAAACTTACTTTGTTTCCTCCACCTTCCCGGTGGATGATTTCTTTCCTTCCTCGCTCTCGTCTTTGAACGTCGCGAGGAGCTCATTCCAATCGAGCCATCGATCTTTTCCGTTGATCCACTTCTCCATCCAGTTGAACTCCGAGATCATCTTGACGAGCTGGTTCCGCATGTCGGTGATCCCGTGCGTGTTCCCCGGATAGACAAAGTATTCCGTAGGAATCCCGAGATTCACGAGCGCCATGTGGAGCTCGTCGCTCTGAGGACGTGGCACGCGGGGATCTCCGTCCACCACATGGATCAGCGTCGGAGTTTTGGCCTTCTTGATGTACTTCAGGGGCGAGACATCCCAGTAGTGCTCGAAGTTGTCGTATGGCTTGCCACCGAAGTAGAATTCACGGGCGCGCTGGATGTCACTCTGCGCATACATCGAGGTCCAGTTGACGGCTCCCGCGCCGGAGGAGACGGCTCTGAAGCGATCGGTGTGTGTGAGAATCCAATTCGACCAATGGCCGCCTGCGCTCCATCCCATCACTCCCATGCGGTTTGCATCGACAAGGCCGCTGTTGATCAGGTGATCCGCGCCGAACATCATGTCGTCATACGCCTGACGGAAGTAGTCGCCGCCGATCTCCATCTTGAATCTTTCACCGTAGTTGGTCGAACCCCGGTAGTTCGGCAACAAGCAGAAATACCCGGCAGCGGCATACACATGCACATAGGTTCCGTGGAAGGCGCTGAAGTTCAGAAGCGAGGCCGCTGCAGGCCCGCCATGAATCTGAATAACCAGGGGATAGCGTTTTTCTTTTTCATATCCGACGGGATAGACAAGCACTCCCTCTACCATCGTTCCATCAGACGATTTCCATTGCACGGCCTCGGTCTTGCCCAGTGCCATCTCGCGGACCTGCGGATTCGAATCGGTAAGCTGCTTCCACTGGGAGCGGTTGGCGATCTGCTTCAGTGAGGGAACGAGATAGATGTTCTGCGGAGTTGTTGGATCGGAATAGTTTGTCAAATAGACTTTTGAATCTTCGTCATAGGAAGTGAATGCGACGCCCTGGATGTTGGTCATCTGGCGCACTTTTCCGGATTCTGTGGAGACTCCGAAGAGCTGAATCGTTGCCCTCCATCCGCCGTTGAAATAGATTTCTTTGCCGTCTTCCGACCAGAACGAAATCGACATGATCTGGTCGTGGCCGTCACCCAGTTTCTTCCAATTGCCGCCCCGATCGTCGATTCGCCGCAGATAGATCTTTTCGTCGCGGAAAAAGGTAAAGTCATTGTCCGCGGTGAACGCGATCAATTTGCTGTCGGGAGAAAATTGAAGCGAGCTTTCGCCGATGTCGGCATTCTCGGTGAGGCGCTCAATCTGCTTGCTTGCGAGCTCAAAGAGGTAGAGATCACCGTACGTATTTGACTCTGTGACCGTTTTCTTATATCGATCGTCAGAAATCCCGCGATAGCCGATCCACTTTCCGTCTCTGGACACGGTGACACCGTTGATCGTGTACCCTTTCGCGTCGACGAGCTTGGCTTCTTTCTTTGATTCAATTTCCACGGACCAGAGATGAACCACGGGGGAGTCCTCGTTTCTCAGCCTGGCGTCGAACTTCTTTTCCTTCCGTTCCTTATTCACTTTGTCAACGGAATCGGCGGAGAGAAAAAAGATCTGTCGGGAATCGGGTGAAATTGTCCACCAGGTCACGGGGGCAGATCTTTTCGTGAGCTGAATCGGCTTGTCGGATTCGATCTTCGCCACGGACAGAGCATACAGTTGACGTTCGTCTTCTTTGCCCGCCGAGTAGACAAGCCATTTCCCGTCCTTGGAAAATTCAACCGTGCCCACTCCGTCTTTTGCATCCACAATCTTTCGTGCTTCGCCGCCGTCCGGCCTCATCAAATACAACTGATTTTGTGTTGATCGGCTTTCGGGAGCTTCCCGGTTCGAGAGAAAGACAAAGAACCCGCCGTCCGGAGACCACGCCGGGGATGTTTCGTTCTTGTCTTTGGTAAAGGTCATCTGCCGGGTTGACAGAATACCCCGTTCGGTGGATACCAGAAATATGTTGCTGAATCGTTTCGCGGCTTTCCAATCGGTGGTCGAGCGAGTATACAGAACCCACGTGCCGTTCGGACTCACGGCCGGGTTGGAGATCGATTCCATCTCGATGATGTCCATAAACTTCATTGGACGGAGCGACGGAGGAGACTGCTGGGCGATGGAGCGGCCGGCAACCACTGATGCGAGGACCAACACAGCAGTCAGCGTGGCGAGAGCGAGAATGCGGGAAGAGTTCATCGGATCGACCCAGGATATTGTGAGGGATGAATGATGTGAATTGCGGCATGAAGTACTGAAGCACTCAACGAATGTACCACCGAGCACGAACGAATGCCAGCGAAAAAGGTTCCCCCGATCGCCGGGTGGGGCCGTCCCGGGGATGGGGAACGGTGTCTCAACGATGGAACCGTGGGCTTTCCTCTTTGACAGCTTGGACGAAAGCCCGCGCGTGGTCGGGCGGAATGTCCGGGAGAATTCCGTGGCCCAGATTGAAGATGTGTCCAGGTCCACGGCCATACTTCTCGAGGATGCTTACGACGGCTTCCCGAATGCGCTCGGGCGACGCGTAGAGGAGCGACGGATCGAGATTGCCTTGCAGCGAAACCTTTTTGCCGATGAGACTTCGCGCGACCCCGATGTCGATTGTCCAGTCCAATCCGACCGTGTCGGCTCCGGATTGGGCGATCTCCTCAAGTGAGTGATCACAGTCCTTGCAGAAGACGATGATCGGAACCCCGCTCGGCCTGACACGCTCAACGACCTCACGAATATATCGGAGGGAAAATTCGAGGAACGCGTCCGGCGGGAGAATTCCGCCCCACGTATCGAAAATCTGTACCGTTTGCACTCCGGCGCTGATTTTCGCATTGAGGTAATCGCCGACGGCGGCGGCGAGCTTGCTCAACAGGAGGTGGGCTTCGGAAGGATGAGAATAGATCAGCTCCTTGACGTGTCGGAAATTCTTGGATCCGCGACCTTCAACCATGTACGTCGCCAACGTCCAGGGCGATCCCGAAAAACCGATGAGTGGGACGCGGTTTTGGAGATTTCTTCGAGTGAGCGACACGGCTTCCATTACGTACTTCAAGTCGCTGTTCGGATCCGGCCGATGCAATACTTCAATCTGAGCACGATTGCGAATGGGGTTTGGAAATCTCGGACCTCCCTTTCCCTCCTCAACGATCAATTCCATCCCCATGGCCTCCGGGACGACAAGGATGTCGGAAAAGATGATACAAGCATCGACACCAACAAGGTCGACCGGTTGAATGGAGACTTCGGCGGCGAGCTCGGGAGTCTTACACAGAGTGAGGAAGTCCGTTTTGGCACGGATAGCACGGTACTCGGGCAAATATCGTCCGGCTTGCCGCATCATCCAGACCGGTGTGCGTTCGACAGGGAGACGTTTGCAGGCTCGAAGAAAAAGATCATTCATGGGTACGAGGACGGTTAGTGTGATTAGTGTGCTGTTTAAAATGTCGCGCGATTGCTTCCGCGAGGGATTCGGCCGTCGATTGTTCGGGCATGATGTCCACTCGCAATCCGGCATCCAGTGCAGCTTTCGCCGTCGTCGGACCGATGACCGCGATCCGAAAACGAATGGTTTCCGGAAGCTCGACCAGATGCAGAAAGTTTTGGATGCTCGACGGACTGAAAAACGTTACGACATCGATTCCGCCATTCCGGAGCGATCGACGGATGAGCTCAAGCTGGACGGGCGGGGGCATGACATTCCGGTAGACGACAACCTCATCGACCCGGGCGCCGTGCGCACGGATTTTCTGCGGCACTGTCTCCATTCCACGATCGCCCTTCGGAAAGAGAAACACTTTGCCCGCGATGTCACCGGACAAAATGGATTCAACGAGGTCGTCTGCATTGTAGCTATCCGGCGTCAGGGCAACCCGCATTCCAAGATCACGGAGACGAGCAGATGTCTTTTCGCCGACAGAGTAGATCGGCATCGATTCTAAAACGCTGATCTTCCCGGGGGCGACATCGTCGATCCTGAGGAAGAACCGTTCCACACTGTTTGCGCTCGTAAAGACTACTCCGTCGTATGACTGCAGATTCTCGATGGCGGTATCGCACTCATTCCACGATTCCGGATCAAGAATCTCGATGGTCGGGAAGGAGAGTACTGTGAAACCGTGCTGTGCGAAGAGTGGAAGCACACTCTCGTTGGCCTCGGCCGAGCGGGTCAAGAGGATGGTTCGTTCGCGCTTCACGACTGAACACCTCGAACACCAGAAGATTCCAGTATTGCCTCTATCTGTGCGAGGTGCCGCCGCTCATGGTGGCTGACGAAGGCAAGCCATTGTCCGAGATTGAGCGGGCCAAAGGTCCAATGTCGGAAGCTCGCGCTGGTGAGGTCTGCGGCTTCCAGTCGCGGACGCAAACCGACAAGTTGTGCCTGGAGCTCGCGAAGTTCCTTGAGCGAATCTTCGATCGGCGCCTGGTCGGTTGGCCGAAATCGTTCCGGCGTCGAAAACTTTGCGGTCCGACTCCGTTCAATCACGTCATCGAGCGCCACTTCAAAGGTCGGTGACGGATTCTCCTGTTCCGAAATCGTCCTGGCCTTTCTGAGGAGACTCTCGATCAGGAGGAGCATCGCGCGCTCTGCGAGGACAAGGTGTTCAAGAATATCCGCAATCGACCAGGCGTCAGTCTGCACCCGAAGCCGAAGGAGTGATTCGTCAACCGTGCGGAGTCGATCGTCCAATCGTGCGAGAACATTCTTCTTCTCCGAAAGGATTTCCTCGACACTATGATATGTCATCGCAACCCATTGCTCTGTGAGTATTCATCGACTATTCCTCGTCTCCCTTGCGTATCTCCTCCAGAATCTCTCGACCGCCGCGTTCCAACAATTCCTTGGCAAGACCTGTCCCGAGGGCCTCGGCCTCTGCGGGAACTCCGGAGACCGAGCCGCGGACAACGCGATGCCCATCGAGACTTCCAATGAGGCCATCCATCTTGAACCTTGATTCTTCGATTCTCCCGTACGTTCCGATGGGGATTTGGCATCCCCCTTCAAGGTGTCGGAGAAAAGCCCGTTCTCCGCGCGTTGCTGCAGCCGTCGCATCGTGGTGGACGACCTTGAGAAGATCGCGCAACGGTGCATCAGCGTCACGAATCTCCACAGCGAGCGCACCCTGTCCGACCGCCGGCAGCATGACGTCGAGAGGGATTTCTTCGGCAATGCGATCGGTCCACCCTAATCGACGCACGCCCGCCCCCGCGAGGACGATGCCGTTCCAATCGGACTGTTCGAGTTTGTGCAGCCGTGTGTTGAGGTTGCCGCGAAGATCAACAATCTCGAGATCCGGTCGAACATGGAGGAGTTGACAACGACGTCGGAGACTTCCGGTGGCCACCTTAGCCCCCTGGGGGAGTTCCTTGATCGATTGAACCGGCTTTGATGGGTGAGCGATGAATACGTCTCGGACGTCTTCGCGCTCGGTGATCGCACCGATCACGAGACCTTCGGGAAGCTTGGTGGGCAGATCCTTGAGGCTGTGAACGGCAAGGTCGATCTCGTGCGAGAGGAGGGCGTGTTCGATTTCTTTTGTGAACAAACCCTTGTCGCCGATTTTCGAAAGGGGAGAATCGAGGATCCTGTCTCCTGTTGTCTTGATGATCAGGAGCTCGATGGCCAGATCCGGAAATGCCTGCGAGAGCCGAGCTTTGATGTGATTGCTCTGCCAGAGAGCAAGGTCGCTCCCGCGGGTCCCGATGCGAAGGGGCTTAGTCATCAATTCCTTCATCGCGTCGATCCGACCCCAGACCGAAAAGATCTCTCAACACGCTGATTTTGAGGAGACTCTCGCTGGAAGCCCCGGATTGACCGTTCTTGAGATTGATCGTCGGCCGGTGAAGTATCTTGTTGAGGATCCTCTTCGTGAGAATCTCCACGAGCTCACGTTCGTGTGGCGTGAATCTGTTGATGTTCTTGGCGACTTCTTCACCGCGGACGGTTTCGAAGTGCTCTCTCAACGCGGCGATGGTGGGGGTCACATGAAGAGAGGTGTACCATTGGGAGAGTTCAGAAACCTGATGGCCGACTATCGCCTCGATCTTCGGGATTTCGCTCTGACGTTTCTGGAGATTTTCATCAATCATACCCTGCAGCGCGTCGATGTCGTAGAGGAAGATTCCCTCGATCTCTTTCGACGCAGGATCGATATTTCGGGGAACGCCGATGTCGATCACAAAGAGAGTCGACGCTTTTCGCCTCTTGACGATGCCGCGGATATCATCGACGGAGAGGACAAATGTATCGCTCAGCACCGACGTGATGATAATGTCGACATCCGTGAGATGGTTGCAGAAATCATCGAAGGGGATCGTCGATCCTCCCACCTCCCGCGCGAGTATCTCGGCTCTTTCAGATGTTCGATTCGTAATGAGCAATCGCCCGATCCCATGAGATTTCAAATGTTTGGCTGTGAGCTGAGCCGTTTCTCCGGCTCCGATTACCAGGGCGCTCTTCTTGCCGAGGTTCTCGAAGATTCGTTCCGCCAGTTCGACCGCCGCATAACTGACTGAGACTGCTCCTTCGGAAATCGCAGTTTCGGTTCGGGCGCGCTTTCCCACGTGAAACGCCGCCTGGAAGAGCTTGTTCATGAAGAAACCGGAGGCGTTGTTCTCCTGAGAGAGCTGGAATCCCTCTTTGATCTGGGAGAGGATCTGCACATCACCGACGATCATCGAATCGATCCCGGATGCCACACGAAACAGATGGTCGGCGGCGCCACTGGCGAAGTAGGTGAATAATAGGTCGGGTGAAACGCGCGCTGTCGTCCCCTTCTGCGAGAGCAAGAGATCCTGAAGCGTCTTCACGCGCAGGTCCGGCCGGCTGTCGTACACGTACAGCTCGGTGCGATTGCAGGTGGAAAAGAGAACTGCTTCTCCAATCCCTTCTCGGCGGAAGCGTGACAGCGCGTCCTTGATCTCCTGCTCCGAAAACCAGAGCCGCTCCCTCATTTCGAGGGGTGCGGTGTGATGGGATATGCCGATACAGACCAGGTTCATGAATTCGAAAAGTGCCTCACGTACGTCAGTCAAACTTGTGAAATCCGCTGAGGAATAAGTTGATGACCATCATCGATACCACCGTAATGCCGAATCCCCACACCGAAAGCATCATGACTCTGCGCCCCTTCCAACCGCCTCTCCTCTTCGCCAGAATGCCGATGCCGTACATCAACCAGATGAGGACTGTGCCGACAAGTTTTGGATCGAGGTAGGAGAAATCGAGACCCGAGGAGGGAAGCCACACGAAGCCGACGACGATGGCGATTCCAAGGAGAAGAAATCCCATCTTGAATGCCGTAAATCCCATCCGTTCAAGCGTTTCGAGGTTCGGGAGTTTCTGGTAGACGATGCCAAACCGACTGGACTTGATTTCATGATATAACATCAGATACAGAAATCCGAAAACCGCGGAAATCGTAATGGCCGCATATCCCAGCATCGCCGACGAAATATGGAGGCCGAAAAGATTACTGCGCAGGACTTCGGGGACTTCGATGAGATCGCGAATGAAGAGAGACGAAACCAGCTGAAAGAGAAAGGCAATGTTCGCGATGAAGTAGCCGGTCCCCTTCGCCTTCGTCCGAAATTCAATGAAGAGGTACGCGACGGCGATCGAAAACGCGACCACCGTCAACAATTCAAAGATCGAGGTAACCGGAGGATGACGAAATTCAATCGTTCGGAGGACGAGGTAGACAAAATGGAGCGTGACGGTGCCCAGAAAGAACCGGGTCTTGATTCGCTTGGCCCACGGAACATCGCTGAAGAAGGCCCTTCCGTACACGAGAACCGTCCCCGCGTAGAGGATTGGCAGGAGCACGTTGAGAATGTCGATGGGGGAAATGGGACTCACTGTACTTCTTTCAGGAGATTTTTTCAAATTTAGCGAAATGTTCGTGCCGGATCAAGAAGTCTGTGGATACTGTTCGATCGGGCCGGTGCGAGGGCCGGATAGTTACGTTTATTGCGTTTGCACGAGGTGATGGGTATATTACGCCTGACTCTCACACGTTCGCGCACGATATAAAGGAAGATCACGCATGGAACAGATGCTCTCACTCGTCGATCAGAACAAAGAACGCTACATCAATGAACTTCGAGATCTTATCGCAATCCCAAGCGTCAGCTCGCAGAAGAATCACGATACCGATATTCGCCGGTGTGCCGAGTGGGTGGCCAATCATATGATCGCCATTGGCATGCAGAAAGCGCAGGTCTTCGAGACACCGGGACATCCGATCGTCTACAGCGAATGGCTGGGCGCTCCGGGAAAGCCCACGGTGCTGCTGTACGGTCACTACGATGTGCAGCCGGTCGATCCGGTTAATCTCTGGTCCTCACCGCCGTTTGAGTTGTCACTGCGTGGGGAGAACATGTACGCTCGGGGAACCGCGGACGACAAGGGACAGATCTTTATCCATTTCAAGGCGATCGAGGCGTATGTGCGCAACGGCGGACGCCTGCCCGTCAATGTGAAGATGATCATTGAAGGCGAAGAAGAAGTCGGAAGCCCGAACCTCGCAACGTTCGTGGCCGATCACAAAGAGCTCTTGAAATCGGATCTCGTCCTCATCTCCGATTCATCCATGTTTGCAAAAGGAGTTCCTTCGATGAAATACGGACTGCGCGGACTCGCCTATATGGAGATTGAATTGACAGGGCCGAACCGTGATCTTCATTCCGGTTCGTTCGGAGGATCTGTCCATAATCCGATCCAGGCATTGACCGAGATCATTTCTTCTCTCCACGACAAGAACGGCAAGATCACAATCCCGGGCTTCTATCATGATGTTCTTGCCTTGACGAAGGCCGAGCGCACGGCGTTCAAGAAATTGCCGCATAACGACAAGCGCTACGCGAAAGAGCTAGGCGTGAAGGAACTCTACGGGGAGAAAGGTTTTTCGACGCTCGAACGGCTGTGGGCGCGCCCGACCCTCGAATGCAACGGGATCTGGGGAGGGTACACCGGAGAGGGAGCAAAGACCGTACTCCCTTCGAAAGCCTTCGCCAAGATTTCGATGCGACTGGTCCCCAACCAGAGCTCAGCGAAGATCGCCAAGCTCTTTGAGAAGCACATCAAGAAGATTGCTCCCAAAACAGTTGAGGTGAAGGTCAGCACGCATCACGGCGGCGAGCCGGTCGTGACGCCGTTGGACAGTCCGGGGGTTCAGGCGGCGATCGCGGCCCTCGAGAAGGGCTTCGGCAAGAAACCATTGTATCAGCGAGAGGGTGGCTCGATCCCCATCGTCGTCCAGTTCAAGAAAATCCTCGGCCTGGACACGGTACTTCTCGGTTTTGGACTTCCCGATGAGAACGCGCATGCTCCCGATGAACACTTGAACATCGACAACTTCTTCGGCGGGATTCGCACCTCGATTCATTTCTTCAACGAGCTTCCGAGATTCTGGAAGGGAAAGAAATAGTGCCGTTTTCCGTGATGTGATCTGAGACAAGGGGCTGTCCCCTTTGTCATTCTTCGCTCCGCTCAGAATGACCTCTGCTCTTGTGGGACAGCCCCTTTGTTCTTGATTGGAGGTTTTGTATTATTTGTCATCACACTCTGCGGCCGCTCGGCGATGATCAGCAAAGAATTCCTCTCGAAAATCCCAGTCTTTCAGAAACTCGATCCCAAAGATCTTGATGTCCTCTCAGAACTCTGGTTTCCTCGAAGACTGGAAACGGGTGAGATTCTCTATCGCAAGGGGGAAATCGGTACGTCGATGGTCTTCATCGAATCGGGCACCATCCGGATCAGCGTGCCGATTCTGCGTGCGAACAAGGAGATGGAAATCTCTCTTCTCCATGCGGGCAATTTCCTTGGAGAGCTCGCGCTCATCGACGGCTTGCCACGAACGGCAACGGCAACAGCAATCGAGCCGTGCCGGATCTACGAGATGAAAAGGGAAGATTTTCTCTCGTTTCTGGTGAACAGACCCTCGGTCGCCATTCTGATGATGAGCGAAATCGGACGCCGTCTCCGGAGTACGAACGAGCTTGTTCAATCGCTTGCTTCAAAGAATGTGAATGAAGAGCTCGAGGAGAAACTCAACCTTGGAGAGCGACTTTCGGACAAGATTGCATCGTTCGGCGGAAGTTGGGGGTTCATCATCAGTTTTTCCGTCCTGGTCGCCATCTGGTTCGTTCTGAATACGGTGCAATTTTGGTTCGAGCCGTTTGATCCTTTTCCCTATATTTTTCTGAATCTTATGCTCTCCTGCCTTGCCGCGATCCAGGCACCCATCATCATGATGAGCCAGAACCGTGCGCAGAAGAAGGACCGTCTCAAAGCGGAACTCGATTATCAGGTCAATCTCAAGTCCGAATTGCTGCTCCAGAATCTCCACATCAAGTTTGACGAACTTCGATCGCAAGAACTACGCGATATCCACAAGGCGGTCTCCGAGGATCTGAAACGACTTCAGGACCAAATCCAGTCGCTTTCCAGCCAATTCTCCGAGCGTTCGTAACGTCGATCGTTGCCGTTGAAAGAATCCGACGGCTCCATACATCACGATTCCCCGTCCCTCCAGGTTCGATGGGAAAACGAAAAGTCGATTTCATCCGATCCGAGAGGCGATCATGAAAATCTACACGAGAACCGGCGACAAAGGCGAGACTTCGCTCCATGGCGGCCGCCGGGTCCCCAAAGACGATCTGCGGATCGATGCCTACGGTCATGTGGACGAACTCAACAGTTGGATCGGCCTCGTCCGTTCGCACAATCCGGAACGGACAATCGACAGCGTGCTGGCTTCGATTCAAAACGATCTCTTTGTCCTGGGGGCAGATCTGGCGACGCCCCTGGACATCAAGAAGGCAGGGGTAACGCGGATTGAGCCGCACCATATCCAAAAACTCGAACAAGAGATCGACAGCATTGAGGAAAAACTCGAACCCCTCGCCTGGTTCATTCTCCCCGGTGGATCAACCCTCGCATCACACCTCCACATCGCACGAACGATCTGTCGCCGCGCCGAATGTCGCGTGGTCCGACTCTCAAAGGATGTGTCTCTCGGTCCGCATCCTCTTGTGTATTTGAATCGTCTCTCCGACCTCTTGTTTGTCCTCTCGCGTTTCGCCAATCGACTGACCTCGATGCCAGAAACACGATGGCCCTCGGCTGATTGAGAAGTGCTCGAAGGTACGAGTTTAGAGTCGGACCGGAGGGCGCGGGCGAGGAGTCGGAGATGATCGAACGCGCGAGCGATTTTCAATTCTGCGAACCTCAACCGTCCGAATCCAACTAATTCTTGACTCTCGCGAGAGTTCTGGCTATATTTTTGCCGTTTGTTTGCACAACGGCGATCATCGTGAACGGCGTGCTTCATGCTGACTGAATTCGGACGTCTCTTCATCTTTATCCTTCTCGGAATCGTCTTCGTGGCCGCAGGCCTGATCACGGCGTGGATTCTCCGACCCCATCGTCCCTATCCGGAAAAACTCAAGACATACGAGTGCGGTGAGGAACCGATCGGGAATGCCTGGGTTCGATTCAACGTCCGATTCTACGTGATCGCTCTCATCTTTCTGATCTTCGAAGTCGAAATCGTCTTTCTCTTCCCGTGGGCGTTGGTGTACCGAGAGTTAGGTCTCTTCGCGTTCATCGAGATGGCAATTTTCCTCATCATTCTCCTCGTCGGGTTTGCCTATGTGTGGGCGAAGGGAGACCTTGATTGGGATAAGCCGCGTCCGGAGATTCCGACCGTCCCGCGCGCAACACCGGTGGAACCTTCCCGTGCGACGCAGGCGGGGACGGGCCTGACTCAAGGAGCAAACTAGCTGAATGGGAATACTGGATCTTCGCCTCGAAAAAAGCAACGTTGTTGTCACCTCACTCGATAATCTCCTCAACTGGGCTCGCCTCTCATCACTCTGGCAGATGCAGTTCGGTCTCGCGTGTTGTGCGATCGAAATGATGGCAGCGTCCGCATCGAATTTTGATATCATGCGCTTCGGCGTCATTCCGCGCGCCACGCCGAGACAGACCGACGTGATGATTGTTGCCGGCACGGTGACCATCAAGATGGCGTCCCGCATCAAACGACTTTACGATCAGATGGCGGAGCCCCGCTACGTCCTCTCCATGGGAAGCTGCTCGAACTGCGGCGGTCCGTACTGGGAACATGGCTACCATGTCCTCAAAGGTGTCGATCGGGTGATCCCCGTCGATGTCTATATCCCCGGATGTCCTCCGCGTCCGGAAGCGCTTCTTGAAGGGATTATGAAGCTGCAGGAGAAAGTGCGTCAGGAAAGTATCGCAAAGAAATCGGCATAACATCATCCCATGACGGCTCAAGAATTACTCGACACGTTATCCTCGCGGTTCGGCAGCGCGATCCTTGAATCGAAGCTCGATGTCAATCAACCATGGATCAAGATCGACGGCAACCGAGCGCGGGAGATTTGCCTCTTCCTTCGCAACGAACCGTCAACCAGGTTCGACTACCTGATGTGCCTGAGCGGTGTCGATTACAACGACGGTACTCTTGGCGTCGTGTACCATTGCTCATCGATGGAGCATAAGCATAAGATCGTCTTAAAGGCGATCTGTTCGAAGGACAATCCCCATTGCCAATCGGTCAGTGCAGTCTGGGGAACGGCCAATTGGCACGAGCGGGAGGCCTTCGATATGTTCGGAATCATCTTTGATGGACATCCCGATCTCCGTCGGATCCTCCTCCCGGACGACTGGGAAGGACATCCGCTCCGGAAAGATTATAAAGTTCAGGAATTCTACCGCGGGATTAGAGTCCCGTACTAGTACGCGCACTGCACCCGATGGATCAACCGAAAGCACTCCCCACAAACTACGTTACGCAGCCCGACAAGATCGCCACGTCGAAGGGGAAGACCGTTCGTACGGAGGAGATGATCATCAACATGGGTCCGCAGCATCCCTCCACGCACGGCGTGCTGCGCCTTGAGATCATTGTGGACGGGGAGATCATTGTTGATGCGATTCCGCACATCGGATACCTCCATCGTTGTTTCGAAAAACATGCCGAGCATATGACGAATTACCAGCAGGTGATTCCATATGCCGATCGGATGGACTATGTCGCGTCGATGAACAACGACTGGGCGTTCGCCCTGGCGATCGAGCGCATGATGAAGATCGAAGTTCCGGAGCGCGTCGAGTACATCCGGGTCATCATGGCGGAACTGCAAAGGATCGCCAGCCATCTGGTGGCGTTGGGAACGTACGGCATCGACGCAGGGGCCTTCACCCCGTTCCTCTACTGCTTCCGCGACCGCGAAGAGATTCTTGATCTCTTCGAAATGACTTGCGGGGCGCGCCTCCTCTACAATTATATCTGGGTGGGAGGGGTCTCGCACGATCTCCCTCAAGGATTCATTGAGCAGGCAAAGGAGTTCTGCACGTACTTCAAGCCGAAGATCAAGGAATTCAACGATCTCCTGACGTACAACGAGATATTCATCAAGCGGACCGCCCACGTGGGCGTGTTGCCCCGGGATGTCGCAATCAACTACGCGTGCAGCGGTCCAATGCTCCGCGGCTCGGGGGTGCATTGGGATCTCCGACGAGACGATCCGTATTCCGTCTATCATAAGTTTGAGTGGGAAGTACAGACAGGGAAAGGGGAGGTGGGTACGGTGGGGGACTGCTGGGATCGTCACATCGTCCGTGTTCGTGAGATGGAACAGAGTGTGAAGATTATCGAACAGGCGCTGGCGTCGATTCCGGAAGGCAACGTGCAATCGGCAATTCCGAAGCGGATTCGGCCTGAGCCGGGCGATATCTACGTTCGAACCGAAACGCCGCGCGGAGAACTTGGGTTTTATGTCATCAGCGACGGATCGGGATCGTTTTACCGCGTGAAAGCACGCGGACCGGCATTCGTGAATCTGAGCGTCCTTCCGGAAATCTCCCGCGGCGCGATGATCGCCGATCTTACCCTCATCGTAGGGAGTGTCGATATCGTTCTTGGCGAGGTGGACCGGTAGGTCTGCTCAAACGCCAGACAAAAAACTATGGAACTTTTGCAACATATCGGACTCGAGCAAAACCTACTGACGATCGTGCTTGTCAGCGCACTGCCCCTCGTGTTCATCCTCCTCTACGCGCTGGTCACACTCTATCTTGAGATGAAAGTGTCGGCGCACATTCAGGATCGGCTCGCGTATATGCGGACCGGCTGGCACGGTGTGCTTCAACCGTTTGCCGACATTCTGAAACTTCTCCAGAAGGAAGACACAGTCCCGGCCGCTGCCGACCGATTTCTCTTCAAGCTTGCTCCTTTCGTAGTGTTTGCCGGAACGTATGCAGGTTTCGCGGCGATTCCGTTCAGCAGCGCGTATATCGGAAGCAACATCAATCTCGGCGTCTTCTTTATCATCGCCGCTTCGTCTTTGGTGGTGATCGGGATCTTGATGGGAGGGTGGGCTTCGAACAACAAGTGGTCGATTTTCGGGGCGATCCGTTCGGCGGCCCAGATGGTGAGTTATGAAATTCCGACCGCCCTCGCAATTCTGATTGCCGTGATGATCACGGGTTCTCTGAACCTTCAGGAGGTTACACAGTATCAGTCGGGCGGAATTCAGAACTGGGTGGTGTTTGGAGGTTCGCTCCCGCTGACCCAGAAACTTCTAATTCTTCCCTTCACGCTGCTGACGTTCTTCATCCTTTTCATTGCATCAATTGCCGAAGTCAATCGCACCCCCTTCGATCTTCCCGAAGCGGAATCGGAGCTTGTGCAGGGCTTCAACACGGAATACAGCGGCATGCGTTTCGCGATGTTCTACCTCGCGGAGTATGCGAACATGTTTCTCGTATCCGCCGTCGCAGTCTCCCTCTTCCTCGGCGGCTGGTCAAGCCCGTTCGGCGAGGCGCTTTCCGGACCCCTCTGGGATCTTTTCTGGTTCGTCGCGAAAGGAATGTTCCTCGTGTTCGTTCAAATCTGGATCCGATGGACGCTCCCCCGGTTGCGGGTCGATCAACTGATGTACACGTCGTGGAAAGTGTTGACGCCGTTTCTCTTTCTCTGTGTGTTTGCCGTCGGATTGATTCTGGTGCTGTAGCGAATTCATGGATCCTGTTCGAACATATTTCCGAAACATCTGGCTGGCCCTTTCGTCGATCGCGATCGGTATGCGCATCACGATGAAGCATCTGTTTGTTCCCTCGGTGACGGTACAGTATCCGGATGTCAAGCTGAAGCTCCCCGAGCGGGCGCGTAACCGACTGTACGTGAACATCGACGATTGTATCGGATGCGATCAGTGCTCAATGGCCTGTCCGGTCGACTGTATCACGATTGAGACGATCAAGTCGACGCCCGATCAGGATCTTGGGGTGACGTCAACCGGCCATAAGAAACGGCTTCACGTGCCGAAATTCGATATCGATATCGCGAAGTGCTGCTACTGCGGCCTTTGCGTCTATCCATGTCCGACCGAATGCATCGTGATGACGGATGTCTATGAATTCTCGGAATTCGATCGGAACAACCTGATTTACAATTTCAGCGTGATGACGCCCGCGGAAGTGGAAACGGCGCGTGTGAAGGCAAAGAAAGCCGAGGAGGAGGCAGCAGCGAAAAAAGCGGCCGCGGCCGCCGCTCCAAAGCCTGCCCCTCCGGCATCGCCCCCGCCGGTGCCTCCAACTGAACCGACGTGAGTACTATGGACCTTTACGCGATCATATTCTATCTGTTCGCTGTGATCACGCTCGGCTCGGCGACGATCGTCGTGTTTTCGAAGAACGTCGTCTATTCGGCCTTCGCTCTGCTCTTTGCGCTCTTCGGCGTGGCCGGTCTGTATGTTCTCCTCATGGCGGATTTCTTGGCAATCACGCAACTCCTCGTCTATGTGGGAGGAATCCTCGTTTTGGTTCTCTTCGGCGTGATGCTGACAACAAAAGTGTTTGATGTACAGATGAAGACAAAAACGATCCAGATGGTACCGGCCGTCGCGATTCTCGGTTTGCTCTCCGGAACGATTGTCGGAGTCTTCTGGTCGACCGACTGGTACATATCGGAGAATCCGATCGACGTGGCGAAGACAGCCCCTCAGATCGGGAACATGTTGCTGACGACATATCTTCTTCCGTTTGAGATTGCCTCGGTTGTGTTGCTCGTCGCCCTGATCGGCGCGGCGATGATTGCGCGGCGAGAACGGAAGGGGTGATCAGACGGCAACGGAAGCAGGATCGAAAGTGACTGGCATGCAAGACTTTCTGCAGTGGCTTCAACAACCTGGTCTGAATCATTTTCTTCTCCTGAGCGGAATACTCTTTTCGCTTGGTGTCTTCGCGGTTATTTCTCGCAAGAACGCCATCATGGTGCTCATGGGGATCGAGCTGATTCTCAATTCGGCAAACATCAATTTCATTGCTTTTTCCCGGTTCTCGACCGGAACATTTGACGGGCAGGTCATCGCGATTTTCGTCATCATTCTCGCCGCCGCCGAGGCAGCCATCGCATTGGCCATCGTCCTGAACATCTACCAGAATTTCAACACGGTGAACGTAGACGAGATCAACCAGCTGCGGGATTGATTCCAGCTGTCTGATCGGATCCAGTATTCCAAACGCAATGACGCACGAACTCATACTCCAACTGACGGTCGCAATCCTTCTGCTCCCTCTGGTGAGCTTCGTCGTGTTGATCTTCTTCAACAAGCGGCTCCCCAGGCAGGGTGATTGGCTCGGCACGAGTATCCTCTTCGTTGCGCTCGGACTTTCGATCGTCGTGATGATTGCCAAGCTCACGGCATATTCCGACGAGGTCATTCGCGCATCGTTTGAATGGGTTGACTTCGGAAACGTTCCGCTTCTGGGACCGATGAAGCTGACGCTCGGCATCATGGTCGACAATCTGGTTGCGACGATGCTGGTGGCGGTGACAATCGTCAGCGCATTGGTGCATCTGTTTTCCGTCGGGTACATGTACGGAGATGTCCGGTACGGAAGATACTTCGCGTACCTCGGCATCTTCTCGTTCTCGATGCTCGGGATCGTTGTGACCGACAATCTGTGGATGATGTATGTCTTCTGGGAACTCGTCGGGTTGAGCTCGTATTTACTGATCGGTCACTGGTTCGAGAAGAAGTCCGCTTCGGATGCCGCGAAAAAAGCATTCATTGTGAACAGGATCGGTGATATCGGGATGTTTACCGGTATCATGATCATCTTCGCGACGTTCCACACTTTCACTTTCTCCGAGATTTTTGACGGCATCGCAAGCGGGACGCTCCCGATGGGAAGCGAAACGTGGCTCACCGTCGCCGGTATTTTGATCTTCCTCGGTGCCGTCGGAAAGTCGGCGCAATTTCCCCTGCATGTCTGGTTGCCCGATGCGATGGAGGGTCCCACGCCGGTCAGCGCATTGATCCACGCAGCGACAATGGTTGCGGCGGGTGTGTATCTCGTTGCGCGCACGTTCCCGATGATGACCGCGGATGCATTGATGTTCATCGCATACGTCGGTGCGATTACCGCATTTGTGTCCGCGACGATTGCGATTGCGCAGAACGATATCAAGAAAGTCCTTGCGTACTCGACAGTCAGCCAGCTGGGCTACATGGTGATGGGACTTGGGGTTGGCGCATACACTGCCGGATACTTCCATCTCGTGACGCATGCGATGTTCAAGGCAGGGCTCTTCCTCGGTTCCGGATCGGTCATCCATGCCGTGCACCATGCACTCCACCATGCGGGCGATCATCACACGGATCCGCAGGACATTCGGAACATGGGCGGACTGGGCAGGAAGATGCCGATCACGTTCTGGACGTTCCTGATGTACACGCTGGCAATTTCCGGTATCCCCCTCACCTCCGGATTCCTGAGCAAAGATGAAATCCTCGCGGGCACGCTCGCGTACGGAGAATTGACCGGTCATTACATCATTCCGATTATCGGATTCTTCGTCGCCGGTCTGACGGCGTTCTATATGTTCCGACTCGTCATCATCGTGTTCCTCGGGGATCACAAAGATAGTCACCGGCTGGACGCGATTCATGAGTCGCCGTTGGTTATGACCCTGCCGCTCATCATCTTCGCCGTTCTGTCATTCTTTGCGTTCTATAGCTTCAATCCGTTTGGTGCTGCCGACGGTTGGTTCTTCGATGCATTGAAACGACCAATGTCGGTTGTTCCGGCCGGTGTCGCTGCCGCGGGCATCGAGGAGTTCGGCGAAGCGCTGCATCATTCGCATTCGACGGCGATGGCCCTTTCGCTGACCGTGGCGGGATTGGGGATTCTTGTTGCGTTCGCGACGTACTACTGGAAGAAAATCAATGCAGATGCGATTGCCGCGTCGATTCGCCCAGTCCATCAGTTCCTCGTGAACAAATGGTACTTCGACGAACTCTACGACGCCACGATCGTCTGGGGGACGCTGCTTGTGACCCGGATCGTTCGCTGGTTTGACGATACGATTGTCGACGGCATCGTCAATGGGACGGCGAGTTGGACGCGTGCGATCACGCTGGGAGCGAAAGGAAATTGGGCAGAGGGGAAGCTGGGTGCGCTCTTCTACATCGCGGTGGGCGCAGCTGTTTCGATGTTTGCTGGTTGGACGGTCAGTACATCGCTGATCCCTGAAGCAGCCACTTTCTGGTCGTACATCTGGTACGGTCTGCTCGGGCTGGCGACGGCGGGACTCTCGTTCTTCATGTTCTATGCAGGTGTGGGGGGATTCGATAATCGAATCGTGGACGGCATGGTGAATCTCACGGCATATGCCGCCGGCTTTCTGGGACTAATCACACGTCGAATCCAGACCGGGAAAGTTCAGACGTACATTGCATTTGTCCTTGTTGGGGTCATCGCGTTCTTCCTCTGGTTCCGATGACGAACAGGATGGGGGTCTCGACTGTTGTCGGGACCGACACTTGAGTTTTCTTGGAGGATATCGTCACAATGGAATTACAGTTCTTAGGTATCGGAATCCTCAGCTGGATCACATTCCTTCCGATCGTCGGAATGGTTCTCTTGCTGATGATTCCAAAGACCAATGAGAATGCCATGAAATGGACGGCCGCGCTGTTTACCTTTGGACAGGTGGTGCTGGCGGTCGTGATCTATTTCGCGTTCAATCGGGGCATGACCGGCATCAATTCTCTCGAAGGGATGCAATTTGTCGAGAAGGCGACGTGGATCGATATCAAGAGCGTTCCGTGGTTCGGTCGAATCCTCATTGAGTACTTTCTCGGCGTCGACGGTTTGAGCGTCACGATGGTTCTCCTTACGGCGCTCATCAGTTTCCTTGCCGTCTTTGCGTCATGGAATATCGAGAAGGCGATGAAGGGGTATATGGCGATGCTTCTCCTCCTCGATACAGGAATGATCGGGGTGTTCGTCTCGCTTGATTTCTTCCTCTTTTACGTATTCTGGGAAGTAATGCTCCTCCCGATGTACTTCCTCATCGGTATCTGGGGGGGTCCGCGACGCGAATATGCGGCGATCAAGTTCTTCCTCTATACATTGTTCGGCAGCGTCCTGATGCTGCTCGCGATGATCGCGCTCTACTTCAGCGTCACTATTCCCGATCCGATGACCGGCGAAAAGATACACACATTCAACATGCTGGCGATGATGAATCCCGCCAATTTTGAGCCGGGCTCGATTCTTGCCGGTCTGGGGACGTACTGGAGACATCTTGCCTACATCGCCCTCTTCATCGGATTTGCGATCAAAGTGCCGATCTTCCCGTTCCACACATGGCTTCCCGATGCGCACGTGGAGGCACCCACGGCCATCAGTGTGATTCTTGCCGGCGTTCTTCTGAAGATGGGAACGTATGGAATTCTCCGGATCAGTTATCCGATGTTTCCGGAGCTCGCGCAATGGTATGCACTGCCCCTGGCGATTCTCGCGTTCATCAATATCGTCTACGGCGCGCTTGCCGCGATGGCGCAGAAGGACTTCAAGAAGCTGATTGCCTACTCGAGTATCAGTCACATGGGAGTCGTGTTGCTCGGGATGGCCGCGCTCAACACCCAGGGAATGATGGGCGCAGTGTTTCAGATGTTCAATCACGGCACGATCACCGCAATGCTCTTTTTGATTGTCGGCGTATTGTACGACAGAACGCACACGCGTGATCTCGATGCGTTTGGGGGACTTGCAATCACGATGCCCAAATACACAGGGATCATGTCGGTAGGATTCTTTGCCGCCCTGGGATTGCCGGGATTAAGCGGATTCATTTCCGAGGCGTTCAGTTTCCTGGGAGCGTTTCAGACGTTTCGTTATATCACGATCGCCTCAACCCTCGGGATCGTCCTGACCGCCGCTTACATGCTCTGGACGCTCCAACGGGTGTTCCTCGGTCAGCCGAACGAAAAGTGGGCCGGCTTGCCCGACATTAACGGACGGGAGCTCTTTACGCTGGTCCCCCTTGCCGTCATCGTGATTACCCTCGGGATTTACCCGTCGTTTATGCTGGATCTCATGACGTCGTCACTGAACCATTTGGTCGGAATCGTTGTGAGCAACGGGGGTGCGGTCGCGATTGTTCCGTGATGATGCTGTGCGCATCGCCCTGAACCAGGATTCACTCTCTATGAAGATGCACTGATCGACTCATGGTTGAACAAATACTCGAAAGCTTATCGCGGTTCCTTCCCGAGACTGTCCTTGTCGGAGCCCTCTGTCTGGCGATTCTCTCGGATCTCGTGTTCCGTCAGAATCGAGGCATTGCACCGCTCATCGCGTTGGGGGGACTCTTCCTCTCCCTCTACTATGTGACGGAGCAGGCCGGTGTTTCCCAGCAGATCTTCAGCGGAATGATCGTTGTCGATCCGTTTGCGGTCTTCTTCAAGTTTCTTATCGGCGTGACGGCGATTCTCATCGTTCTCTTTTCGTTCTATTCCTCTGAAGTCCAATCGACGCAGAAGAGGATTGGTGAGTACTTCAGTCTCATTCTCGCGCTGACACTCGGCATGTATTTGATGGCCGGGGCTGTCAATCTGTTGATGATGGTGTTGGCGATCGAACTGACAAGCCTGACCTCGTACATCCTCGCCGGTTATACGCGTGAAGCTCCCGACTCGAGCGAGGCCTCGTTGAAATACATGATCTACGGTGCCCTATCGACGGGACTGATGCTCTACGGCATCTCGATTCTCTATGGATTGACCGGGGCGACGGACATCTACGGGATCAATGCATCCATCGCGTACAACGGTGTCAATGAGGTGACGCTTCTGATTGCGGTGATCTTGATCCTCGTCGGATTCGGCTACAAGATTTCTGCTGTTCCGTTTCATTTCTGGACTCCCGATGTGTATGAAGGGGCTCCGGTGACGATCACCGCGTTCCTTTCCGTGGCATCGAAAGCTGCCGGCTTCGCGATGATGATTCGATTCTTCAGAGTATCGTTCATCGATCTAACACCGGGCGGCTTCCCGGATGAGATGTGGGTTCTGCTTCAGGGGATTGAGTGGAACAAGATCGTTGCGATCATTTCGGTTCTCACCATGACGCTGGGGAACCTCGTGGCGGTCTGGCAGGATAACTTGAAACGACTCCTTGCCTATTCGAGCATCGCGCATGCGGGGTATATGCTGATGGGGGTGGTTGTGCTGAGCAACGCCGGGGTCGCGGCCGTACTGATCTATTTCATGGTGTACCTCTTTATGAATCTCGGCGCCTTCTATGTCGTCATGCTCGTGGCCAACAAAACGGGCAAGGAAGACATCGATTCATACAAGGGACTCGGGTATCGCTCGCCCATCGTTGCGGTTTCGTTTGTCATCTTTCTCATTTCCCTCACCGGACTTCCACCGACGGCCGGTTTTATCGGCAAGCTGTATCTCTTTGCGGCGCTCTTTGAGGCGAAATGGATCTGGCTCGCGGTCGTGGGCGCGCTCAACAGCGTTGTCTCTCTCTATTACTATGTCCGCGTGTTGCGGAACATGTTCCTTCGTGATCCGGCCGAAGACAAATCCCCGATCGAATTCTCCACTGCTCAAATCGTGGTACTCATCGCGCTGGTCATTCCCACCATTCTTTTCGGACTCTATTTCGCGCCTCTCGTCGACTTTGCCAACGCATCAATCGTCATGTTTGGTGTACGATAGTTGAACGACGGTTGGATTTCTTGACGTTCGATTCCCCGTTGTGATCGATCTATGCCTCGCTTCCGGCTCCATATCGAGTATGATGGTACCCGCTTCAGCGGTTGGCAGGTGCAGAAAAACGCGAAGACCATCCAGGGGCGGATCATGGAAGCGATCCGGGAAGTGACGGGTACCGCCTCATTTGAGTTCTACGGCTCGGGGCGTACCGATGCCGGGGTTCATGCACTCGGACAGGTTGCCCATCTTGATGTTGACACCTCCCTGCAAAAAGAGATCCTCCGCCTCAAGCTCAACGACGAGCTCCCCCCAGATATCCATGTTCTGAAAATCGACAAAGCAGATCGTTCATTCCATGCTCGTCACGATGCAGTCGCCCGGAGTTACCTCTATCAGATCTCCACACGGCGGACTGCGTTCGGGAAGAAATATGTCTGGTGGATCAAGGACGAACTCGATTATGCTCGGATGGAAGACGCGCTTGAGCTATTTACCGGAATGAAGGATTTTCAGTCGTTCACGGCTGACGATCCGGAGGAGAAGTCGACAAGAGTCCTCGTCGAGTCGATGCAGATGCGGCGAGCCGGCGACCTCATCCTGATTCGCATCGTCGGCTCACATTTTCTCTGGAAGATGGTGAGACAGATCGTGGGGATCCTGGTGGAGGTAGGACGCGGGAACGTGTCGAATGAAGAGGTACGATCGTTTCTGCGCGGCGAGTCGGACACACCGGCAAAGAACACAGCTCCCCCCTCGGGGCTCTTTCTCGAAGGAGTTTACTACAAAGGGGAGAAAAGAGAAGAGGAGATGGTTCCCGTGCTGAACATCCTCTCGCACGACCATCGCCATAGACAGCAGGGGAAATGAGGGAATGGTCGTGAAGATCTGCCACTCGTTGATGAGTCGCTAGGCGGGCTTCTGCTTTTGCATCTCGCAGATCAGTCGAATCCCTTCGAGGACCAGCGAAGGCTCACACCGGTCGATGATCTTCGAATGCTCGGCCAGAAAGCTGGAGAATCCACCGGTGGCGATAACTCGTGCTACTGTTCCCTCCCGACGCGTCATCTCTTCCTGCAGCCTCGCAATCATCCCTTCCATCGAATCGATCGCTCCGTAAAGAATCCCCGCCTGCATACTGCTCACCGTATCCCGCGCGATAATCTCCTCGGGGAAGTGAAACTCGACTTTGGGAAGCTTAGCCGCGCGGCGATGAAGGTCTGCCGCTGAAGTCTCCACACCGGGCGCAATGACGCCGCCGAGATAGTCTCCGTTGCGCGCCACGAGGTCATACGTGGTGGCGGTTCCAAAATCGATCACGATCAACGGACCGCCGTACTTTGCAAAACCGGCGACGGCGTTGCAGATTCTGTCCGCACCCACGGCGGTTGGATCCTTGTAGTGGATGGCGATCCCGAGATCCAGCGACGAATCAATGACGGTCGGCACCAGCTTGAAGTACTTCCGCGCCATCGACACGTAGGTGTCGGTCAAGTTCGGAACCACCGACGAGATTCCGATCTCGGTAACGGACGCGAAGTCGAGACCCGCATCACGAAGGAATTGGCGGAGACAACTTCCCACCTCATCTTCCGTGCGGTGAACAAAACTTGTGACGCGCCAGTCTGCGCGCAGTGTAATCCCGTCATAAATGCCGTAGACCGTGTGGGTGTTACCGATGTCGATTGCGAGAAGCATAACGGTTTTTCAAATGGTGAGGGACGACTATCGTCTGTGGATGGTGATATCACCGGCATGGATGGTTTGGAGGCCCTTTGCAGTTTCCATGATCAGGCCGCCGGTGGTGCTTAGCCCACGTGCGACACCGGAGATCGTCTGGGATCCCTGCGAGACGTCGATCTGTTGGCCAAACATTTTGCATCGCTCTTTCCATTCCTGAAGGATGAGATCGTACCTCGATTTCTGAACGTCTTGGTACAGTGCGTCGATTTCCTGGAGAATGCGACGGAACAGCTCGGCGCGATCGATTTCCGCATGCAACTCGTTGGCGATGGACGTGGCGCGTTCCGTGAGCTCCTGGGCGAACGTGTGTTGGTTGACGTTCAATCCGATCCCGAGAACGGAGTACGCCACATGCTCCTGTTCAAATGAGTTCTCGATGAGGATTCCGCATACCTTCTTGCCGTTCAGCAAGATATCATTCGGCCATTTGCATTCGACACGTTGGCCGGTCATCGATTCGATGGCGCGCGATACGGCAATGGCCGCATAGAAGGTCAGAAGACCGCTCTGCTCCTTGCTCAGCTTGGGCCTGAGGAGAACCGAGAAGAGAAGGTTTTTCGCCGGTTCGGCTTGCCAGGTCCGGCCGAGCCGGCCCCGTCCCTCCGATTGGTAATCGGCGACGACCACTGAGCCTTCTTCAGTGCCGGCCTCGGCCAGCGTTCGGGCACAAGTGTTGGTGGAATCGATGGACTCGAAGACGAAGAGCTTCTTTCCAACCAGGTCGGTCTTGAGTCCCCTGGAGAGTTCGGTCTTTGATAGCATGCTGAGCACTACGTCTGATGCGGCTGAAGCAACCTTTGCGACAGCTAGGCCGTCAGGTGGATGAGCATACCGAAAAAGGGAGTTAGATGCAAGCGGCTGGCCGACGCGAAGGTCTGCAATATTTGCAGAACGCATGACTTTTCGGCAAAAAAACTGACAAATAAGATGATCACAATCTGCCATATTGTCTGTCATAAACGGGGGGATGGACAGCGCTCATTGGATCACATCACGTTAATTCGTTGACATTCAAATAGTTATGGATGCATAGATTCCCGTCGGACGAGCTGGCACAAAGCTTGCAAAATAGCTCAGCGCAAATTCAAGAACATACTTAAGGAGAAGATGCAAATGTATTTCAGGATTCAAGGTTTTCCGGTTTCAATGCACGCCAACAGCAGCTGGAAAAACGTGGCGGATGAACTCAACGCAGTGATGGGATCGCTGGTGGAAGATTCCGGAGTGGCCTCGACAGGGTTCGGTCCGGATGTAAACATCGTCGAGCACAAGGACAAATTTGAAATTGTGGCGGAGCTTCCGGGTGTGAAAAAGGAAGATCTCACGCTGAAGATGGAGAAGGGTGAATTGCGCCTCACCGCAGAGCGAAAGCCGTGGAGCGTCGCGGAGAACTCACGGGTTGTCCGGAAGGAGCTCCGGGGATCCGGGACCTACGTGCGGTCGTTCCGAATTCCGGACGAGGTCGAGTCGACGGAGATCGGCGCACAGTTGAGCGATGGGATCCTTCGAATCGAGCTTCCGAAGAAGAGGGTCGCCCAACCGATGGAAATCAGTGTGAAATAGTGTTAGAACGTTGGCGGAGGAGTTGTACCACATGCAGAAGAATGAATCAAAAGACATGATGAAGATCGGGAATCGCGCGCTGGCCACGACGCCGGCCGTCCGGTTTATCAGTCCACCGGTCGATATCTACGAAGACAACGAAGCGTTTCATGTCATCGTCGAGATGCCGGGAGTCACGAAGGACTCGCTCTCGCTCACCGTGGAGTCTCACCGATTGAGCATCAAAGGAATGGTTGTGACGGAGCCGGCGGACAGTGGAAACCCGATTCTCCAGGAAATCCCCGATCGCAACTACTACAGAGCTTTCAATCTTTCCGACGGGATCGACTCGAAGAACATCGAAGCAACTCTTGAGGATGGAGTTCTGACGATCACGCTGCGGAAAAATGAGAAACTTCAATCAAAAGAAATCCGTGTCAAGTAACTCGTAACATCGATATAAGGAGGTGTTGATCATGAAACTGACAAAATGGACCCCCATGCGTGATCTCACAAGCGATTTCTTCAATGTCCGAAGGGATCTGGATCGGTTCTTTGACAGTTTCCTCCGGGGCGACTACGGAACAGACGACCCGCTCTTCCCGGCCGTCTGGACCCCCGCAGCCGACATCATCGAGCGTGACGATACGTATCTCGTCAAGCTCGAGCTTCCCGGCGTGAAGAAGAACGAGGTGAAGATCACAATCGAAAACAACATCTTGACCGTCAGCGGCGAGAAGAAACAGGAGAATGAACTGCAGGACAAAGAGCACTATCGGTTCGAGCGAACCTACGGTGCGTTCCGTCGGTCATTCACACTTCCTTCCACCGTCAAGGGAGAGAAGATCGAAGCCGTGTACGAAGACGGAATTCTGACGATCTCACTCCCGAAAGCCGAGGAGGCGAAGCCGAGGGCGATCGAGATCAAAGTGAAGTGAACGCTTATTTTGAAAAACAATATAATGGACGGTCAAGTCTTCGGTCGAGGGCTTGGCCCGTCCATTTGCTGCAATCGGCAGAACAGTTTGTTCGGGCGCGCCGGCTCATCATCCAATAACAAAGGAGTGTAAGACATCATGGCAGGAACATCGAACAAGATTATCGGCATTGACTTAGGGACGACCAACTCGGTCGTTGCGGTGATGGAGGGGAACGATCCTATCGTTATCGCAAACGCGGAGGGAAATCGAACAACACCTTCGGTTGTCGCGTTTGCGAAGTCGGGCGAACGTCTGGTCGGGGCGGCGGCGAAGCGGCAAGCGGTGACAAATCCGAAGAACACCGTCTACTCCATCAAGCGCTTCATGGGACGCTTCTACAATGAGGTGAACGAGGAGATGAAACTCGTCCCGTACGAAGTGATCAGGGGTGAAAACAATACGGCGCGCGTCAATGCCGGCGACCGGGTCTATTCTCCCCCCGAGATCTCCGCGATGATTCTCCAGAAGATGAAGCAGACCGCCGAAGACTATCTGGGCGGCACAATTACGGATGCCGTAGTCACCGTTCCCGCCTACTTTAACGACGCGCAGCGCCAGGCGACGAAAGAAGCCGGTGAGATTGCCGGGCTGAATGTGAGACGGATTATCAACGAGCCGACCGCAGCCGCGCTGGCCTATGGGCTTGACAAGAAAGGGAAAGACAGCAGGGTTGCCGTGTTCGATCTCGGTGGCGGAACATTCGACATCTCGATTCTCGAGCTGGGGGATGGCGTTTTCGAAGTGAAGTCGACGAACGGCGATACGCATCTGGGCGGAGACAACTTCGACCAGCGGATCATCGACCATATCGCCGACGAGTTCAGGAAGCAGGAAGGTATCGATCTCCGCAAGGATTCGATGGCTCTGCAGAGACTCCGAGAGGCGGCAGAAAAGGCAAAGATGGAACTTTCGCAGCTTCTGCAAACGGAGGTCAATCTGCCATTTATTACTGCCACCGCCGAAGGTCCGAAGCATCTCAACGTGACGCTCACACGGGCGAAATTCGAACAGCTTGTGGAGGATCTCGTCAAGCGCTGTATCGGTCCGGTCGAGAAGGCACTGAGGGATGCCGACGTCAATCCGAATCAAATCGACGAAGTGATTCTTGTCGGCGGCATGACCCGCGTTCCACGCATCCAGCAACTGGTGAAAGAGATCTTCGGTAAAGAGGGACACAAAGGAGTCAATCCTGACGAGGTTGTCGCGATCGGTGCGGCGATTCAGGGCGGAGTCCTTTCCGGTGACGTGACGGATATCCTGTTGCTCGATGTCACTCCGCTGACACTCGGCATCGAGACCCTTGGTGGGGTGATGACCCAAATGATCCAGGCCAACACGACGATCCCGACGCGCAAGAGTGAGATCTTCTCTACGGCATCGGACAGTCAACCCTCGGTCGAGATCCATGTTCTCCAGGGTGAGCGTCCGATGGCGATCGACAACCGCTCGCTCGGACGATTCCATCTCGATGGAATTCCTCCGGCACCTCGCGGCGTTCCGCAGATCGAGGTCACCTTTGATATCGATGCGAACGGAATACTTCATGTCTCGGCCAAGGACAAAGCGACGAACAAAGAGCAATCGATCCGCATCACATCTTCGAGCGGCCTGAGTGAACAGGAAATCGAAAAGATGAAAAAGGATGCTCAGGCACATGCCTCGGATGACAAGAAGCGCAAAGAGGAAGTAGAGCTGAAGAACCAGGCCGACAACCTGGTCTTCCAGACCCGCAAGCAAATCAAGGAATTCGGCGACAAGCTGAGCGCTGAACTGAAATCGAAACTTGAAGGCGCAGCGAATGCCCTCGAAGAGGCGATCAAGTCCAACATTCAGAGCGATATCAAGGCAAAGAACGAAGCTCTGAACAATGTCTGGAACGAGGCCTCTTCGCATATGTACCAGGCTGCCTCAGCCCAACAGCAGGGGCCTCAAGAGCAGGCGGCGGGAGGAGAGCAGAAGACCGAGGAGGCGGGCAAGAAGGTCGAGAACGCCGACTTCGAAGTCGTTGATGAGAAAGAGGAGAAGAAAGATAAACAATCCTAGGGATTGCGGACTCCTCAATTGAAGCGAGCAAACCGAGAAGGGGCTGTCTCAAAAGATCACCGAGAGTCACAGTGAGCGAAGTCGAACTCTGACATTGGAGCGAAATCGTGGCTTCGACTGCGCTCAGCCTGACGATTTCGCTCTGAGGAGGACTTATGGGACAGCCCCTTGCTGTCAATGCCGGTCGATATGACGGATTATAGGGAAATCAGGGAATGAATTTCAACAAGTTTACAATCAAGGCACAGGAGGCGGTTCAGAATGCTCTGGAGATTGCTTCAAGCTATGGCAACCAGATGATCGAGCCCGAACACCTGTTCGCGGCACTCGTACAGGATAGCGAAGGTGTCGTGGTCCCGGCCCTGCAGAAACTCGGTGCGAACGTGAACGTCATCAAAATTAAAGTGAATGAGGCGATCGCAATTCTTCCGAAAGTACAGGGCGCGGGTTTAGGGAGTCAACACATCTCGCAACAGCTTGGAAAAGTGTTTGAGGCGGCTCAAAAGGAAGCGACATCACTGAGAGACGAATATGTGAGCACCGAACACCTCCTCCTCGCGCTGCTGGATGAAGGGGGGAGAGGGGGAAGAGTCTCCGCCGTTGCAACGTTGCTGAAAGACCAGGGCATCGCCAAAGAAGGAATCTACAAAGCATTGAAAGAGATTCGCGGATCGCAACGTGTGACCGACCAAACACCGGAGGAAAAATATCAATCGCTCCAAAGGTTTGGTCGCGATTTGAACGATCTCGCCCGGAAAGGGAGACTCGATCCGGTGATCGGACGAGAAGAAGAGATTCGGCGCGTTCTCCAGGTCCTCTCGCGGAGGACAAAGAACAATCCGGTATTGATCGGCGATCCCGGAGTCGGAAAGACCGCGATCGCGGAGGGACTGGCCCACAGGATCATTCAGGGGGATGTTCCGGAGAATCTGAAAACGAAGCGAATCGTCGCTCTCGATATGGGCTCGCTGGTAGCGGGGACGAGCTTCAGAGGCCAATTTGAGGAACGCCTCAAAGCGTTGCTGAAAGAAGTCACCGAATCGAACGGTGAGATCATTTTGTTCATTGACGAACTTCACACGCTTGTCGGAGCCGGTGCCGCGCAGGGGGCGATCGATGCGGCGAACATGCTGAAGCCGGCTCTGGCGCGTGGTGATCTGCGCGCAATTGGTGCAACAACCATCGATGAATACCGGAAGCACGTCGAGAAAGATCCTGCATTAGAACGAAGATTCCAGCCAGTACTGATTGACGAGCCGAACATCGAAGATACGATATCCATTCTCCGCGGCTTGAAGGAACGATACGAGGTACATCACGGCGTCCGCATCACCGATGGAGCCATTGTCGCGGCAGCGCAGTTGAGTCACCGTTACATCTCCGACAGATTCCTGCCTGATAAAGCAATAGATCTTGTTGATGAGGCAGCATCCAAGCTGCGAATCGAAATCGATTCGATGCCGGCAGAGCTGGATAGCGTTGAGCGGAAGATCAAGCAGCTTGAAATCGAGCGAGAAGCCGTCCGTCGCGAAAAGGATGCCGATTCCGGGTCGCGATTGGATGAAATTGAAAAAGACCTTTCCGAGGTCATGCAAAGACGGACAGAGCTGAAGGCTCACTGGGAAAACGAGAAAGGACTCATCCAAGCGATTCGGAAAATGAAGGAGGAGATTGAGCACGCGAAGAGCGAAGCCGATCAGATGGAGCGGGAGGGGGATCTCGGTCGTGTTGCAGAGATTCGATACGGAACGATGTCCGAATTGGAAAAGAAATTGAAAACCGCCTCGGCAAGCCTCGCGGAGGTTCAGCGAAACCAGAAGATGCTCAAAGAAGAGGTTGATGCTGAGGACATTGCGGAGATCGTGGCCAAGTGGACAGGCATCCCGGTGAGTCGGATGCTGGAAAGCGAACGCTCGCGGTTGATCAATCTCGAGGAACGGATCCACCAGCGCCTTGTCAACCAGGAAGATGGTGTGAAGGCTGTCGCAGACGCGATCAGGCGGAGCAGAGCGGGTTTACAGGAAGAAAAACGTCCTATCGGATCGTTCATCTTCCTAGGGAGCACCGGTGTGGGGAAGACCGAACTCGCCCGAGCACTTGCAGAGTTTCTGTTCAATGATGAGACTGCGATGGTGCGCATCGATATGAGCGAGTACATGGAGAAATTTTCGGTGTCGCGATTGATCGGCGCGCCGCCGGGATATGTCGGGTACGAAGAGGGAGGCCAGCTCACGGAAGCAGTACGTCGCAAACCGTATTCCGTTGTTCTTCTCGACGAGATCGAAAAGGCCCATCCGGAGGTCTTCAATGTGCTTCTTCAGGTGCTGGACGAGGGGAGACTAACCGACAGTAAGGGGCGAAGGGTGAACTTCAGAAACACGATCATCATCATGACCTCCAACCTGGGAAGCCACCTCATCCAGGATCGCATTCAGTCGCTCACAGAGGAGAATCGAGACTCGGTTGTCGGAGATATGAGAGTGCCCCTGCTTGAGATGCTCCGTCAGACCATCAGACCGGAGTTTCTCAACCGGATCGACGAGATTGTGCTTTTCAAGCCCCTGACCCCTTCGGAAATCCGGAGGATCGTCGACCTTCAACTGAAGGAAGTTCAGAAGCTCCTGGGCGCGAAGAGTATCTCAATGAGCGCCTCCGATGATGCGAAAGAGTGGCTCGCCAAGGTTGGATATGATCCCTCGTTCGGAGCTCGACCGTTGAAGCGTGTGATTCAGAAATATGTCACGAACGAACTCTCGCAACGGATTCTGGAAGGATCGATTCACGAAGGTGACAACATCGAAATCGTCCTCGATCAACGTGGTCTCATCGACTTTGTGACCAGAGTCCAGCCTGAAGCGGTCACCTAGTGTCGATCTTCCTGTGGTGACTGACTCAAGCCCCGCGCAGGCCTCTGGGGATGGAACCGCGCCATCCTTTCGTCATTCCGGGTTTGCCCGTCCCGCATGTTATGTGTGCGGGAATTCGCTCCGTCCTCATCGTCATTCCGGACTTGATCCGGAATCTGCTCCGCGTGAGAATCAGATGCCGGATCCCCGTGTGAAAGCGTCACGGGGCAAGCGAGTCCGGCATGACTGGGGGAGGTGATGACGTGGCGGCAACTCTCTCGTCATTCTGGGTTTGCCTGTACCGCATGTTATGTGTGCGGGGATCCGCGTGTCTGCCGTCCATCTGAAGCAGTGAGGCCAGGCGGGGAATCTGCTCCGTCCCTATCGTCATTCCGGACTCGATCCGGAATCCGCTCACAACACGGTTTGAGATGCGGTGTGCGCCCGCTGTTTTCATATCCATTTCTTCGTACCTTGCTCAGTATGAAATATTCCTCTCTGCTGGGACACACCTACGAAGCACTCCACGAATTCTTTCTCACTGCCAAACCAGCCGACGCCATCTTGGATCGGTTTTTCCGTTCCCACAAGTATCTCGGCGCTCGTGATCGCAGATTCATCGCAGAAACCGTCTATGGAGTCCTCCGTCATCTCCGACTGAGCAGGGAAATCATCGCGCAAATCGTTGGCAACGACTATGCGGGGCTGGGCGAGGAGAAACAGCTGCGACTCGCCCTCGTTGCCTACTCAGTAGTTGTCACGAGCGGAGCCGACCGTTCGGAGTCCGATCTCAGAGAATTTCTTCAGGATACCATCCCTGCAAACGTGATCGATACGGTACTCAAGGGGTTGTCCGAACATCGTGCCGCGGCGGACAAAAGCTCCGTCGGGACAGGAGTCCGATTCTCATTTCCCGACTGGATGGTTCATCGATTCACAGAAGAATACGGACCGGTTGAGAGCGAGCGACTTTGTCAGGCGCTGAACGAACCGGCTCCGCTCACGATCCGTGTGAATCTGCTGAAGGCGAGCAGAGATGAATGCCATTCCAGACTTTCGAAGGAACATGTGAACTGCGAACCGACGCGATACTCCCCCTTAGGATTGCAGATTCCAAAGAGGCTGAATCTCTTCCAGCTCCAATCGTTTCGTGAGGGATATTTTGAAGTTCAGGACGAAGGGAGTCAAATTCTTCCGTTGCTCATTGATCCGACCCCCACCGCCAAGGTGTTGGATGCATGTGCCGGAGCGGGAGGCAAATCACTGGAGTTTGCCATGTTGATGAAGAATCGGGGGGAGATCGTTGCGGCAGATGTCCATGATCGTCGTTTGGAAGAACTTCGAAAGCGATCTCGTCGTGCAGGAGCGCACAATATTCGGACGAAAGTCGTCGACCTGCTCGAAGTCGATGAGACCGATATCGAACCGGTCTTTGACATCGTCCTGGTTGATGCGCCTTGTAGCGGCGTGGGGACGATACGACGCAATCCCGGCATGAAATGGACGGTGACGGAGGAGACGGTTCGGGAGATTTCGGAGAAGCAGAGGCGCATACTTGCGAACAGCGCACGGTATGTCAAGCAGGGTGGGTTGCTTGTGTATGCGACGTGCACGTTATTCAGAGAAGAGAATGAAGATGTGGTGAACGGGTTTTTGGATGCTCATCCCGGCTATGAACTGGAAGATCCCACGGTCCGTGTCGAACGTGTTCAGCTTCACGGGAGTACTTCAGGTCGCTTCGTGAAGCTCCTGCCGCATATTCATGGTACCGATGGATTCTTCTGTGCATTCCTGCGCCAACGCCAGGTCCCCTGACTCCTTCCATTTCGACTGAAGTTAGCGTTGTCTGCTAACTTCACTGTCGAAATGAGAATCCCGCCGAACAGGCGGGACCAGGAATTCTAGCATGATTGAATTCGTCCCGCTCGATGACACTCTACGATCGACTGAAGTTAGCGTTGTCTGCTAACTTCACTGTCGAAATGAGAATCCCGCCGAACAGGCGGGATCAGGAATTCTAGCATGATTGAATTCGTCCCGCTCGATGACACTCTACGATCGACTGAAGTTAGCGTTGTCTGCTAGCCTGCATGTCGATCCCGCTTCGCGATGCTCAGCGGGATGCGCAAAACGGCAGCGGCTCACACAAAACATTCGCCGGCCGTTTTGGCAAATGAGAATCCCGTTCCGATGCACAATCGGAACGGGAGCTCAGTGAGTACACCCGGAGGGAGTCGAACCCCCAACCCTCAGATCCGAAGTCTGATGCTCTATCCAGTTGAGCTACGGGTGCGCAAGCACCCGGAGCGAAATCCACGATGCAGTTGATCGGGATTGAGCTACGGGTGCGGCCAAATCCAAAATCTCAAATTGCCAATTCTCAATTTTGTCGTGCGCCTGAAGGGAGTCGAACCCCTAACCCTCAGCTCCGTAGGCTGATGCTCTATCCAATTGAGCTACAGGCGCGTTGATTGAGATACTCCAACCAAGTCGGTGCTTCTATCTTGTCCAGAAACCGTCGGCCAGCGCCGCTCTTGAGATACTTCTCACGCTCTCGTGCTTCTTGGCGCGTCGCGTACTGTTCCTTGTAGGTCAAAACAAACGGCCGTCGGCCCTTCGTTGCTTTCACCTTGCCAGCATTGTGTTGTGCGAGTCGTCCCCTTGTAGACGCCGATAATCCGATATAACGGTCGTGGTCTCGAAGACTTCGCAAAACATACACATCGACTCTGCATTCCCGCTTAGAGTCAGTCATATAAACTGTGTGCTCGAAGGGAGTCCCCGCCCGACCGCCCGTTCTGATCCGAACAAGGTCGGGCGGGCGGGGAACCCCTAACCCTCAGCTCTCCCGCCTTCCGCCAAAACAGCGGCGGACGGTTCGGCGGGATAGACTCCGGCTGATGCTCCCCGCCTGCCTCCATCGGTTCCCAGCGTCGGGCAGGTATCCAATTGAGCTACAGGCGCGTTGATTGAGATACTCCAACCAAGTCGGTGCTTCTATCTTGTCCAGAAACCGTCGGCCAGCGCCGCTCTTGAGATACTTCTCACGCTCTCGTGCTTCTTGGCGCG